>NC_008044.1:2547500-3200938 GCF_000014065.1 Ruegeria sp. TM1040
ATCGCGTTCTTTCTGGCGAATTTTCCAGTCCAACTGGGCCAGGACGTCAATCAACGCCTCATGATCCCGGTCTATCGCGACAAGCCAGCGCTTGAGAGTGACGAAAACCGGCGCAAACAGCGCCAGCTTCGCTACGCGCTCACGGGGGGGATCCTGTCGATCCTGTGGCTGATGGCATGGATTGGTCCGTGGCTTGTGGAGCTCTTGTATGATGATCGCTATGCGGCGGCCGGGCCGGTGATCGTTCTGCTTGCGAGCAGTCTGGCCCCGTCGATCATCGTCCTGACCTACGATCGTGCCGCGCTGGCTGCTGGCGACACCAAGCGATTCTTCTTTTACACGGCCACCCGCGCCTTTGTTCAGACTGCACTGTTTCTGGCCGGGGTCACCCAGTTTGGACTGGTGGGAGGCATTGCGGCGATGGGGCTGGCTGTTTTCTGCTCCTACCCGACATTGATGCGACACACGCGCCCTTACCGGGCTCAGGACCCCGGGCACGATCTGGTCTATCTGACCGCCAGCCTCGTGATGTGTGGGAGCGCACTCTGGTACCACTGGCCCAAAATCGCAGCCAGTGTCGGGGTCATGTAACCAAATGCCTAGCTACGCGCGTGCCGTTCCGTGCCGCGTCCGCCCAGCGCAAAGAGGCGTGCAAACAGACCTTTTTTGCGCGTCGTCAGAACCGGGATCGTCACCACCGGGGACAGGCCGGTTTCCCGCTTCATCTGCCCGCTCGACCGCAGAACCGGATGGCGCAAGTCTAGGGCAAAGGCCGCAAGAACCCCCAAGACAAAGCTCGCAAGGGCGCCCTTGATCGCCAAAGACTTGCGGCCACCGCCCATCGCATAATCCGGCAGCGGTGCGGGCTCGATCACCCGCAGACGCTCGCCTTGACTGGCGGTCTCCAGTCGGAACCCGACCTCGGCCTCGGCGCGACGCGCGGTGATGACTTCAAGCTCGGACTGCATCTGCTGTTGACGCCGCTCATAGCTGGCCAATTGGCGATCCACGTCCGGGGTGAGCTCGAGAGACGCCTCCAGTTCGGCGCGGCGATCCACAAGCAGCTGGCGCTGCGCTGTCAAGCTTTCGAGCTGGGCGTCGAACTCTTCGCGAACCCGGCGCGCATAGGCTTCACGTTGTGTTGCCTCGGCCTCCTCAGCACCTTTGCGCAATTCGATCTCTTGTCGCGCGAGTTCCAGCAGGCTTTCATTGATCGCCGTAATTTCCGCGCCTCGCATCTCGATTGCACCGGGCAAGGTCACGGCGTTCTCGTGCCTGAAGTTGGCAATCTCTTCCTCAAGCGCCGTGATGTCACGCACCAATGCCGCTTCTTTTTCATTGAAAAAGAGCAAGGTTTCGCGCGCCTCGGCGAGCCGGGTGTTCTGGCTGAGGGCAATGGTGCGCTTGGAAAATTCGCGCGCGACGGCCTGCGCTTGCTCGCGGGTCGGCATATTCGCGGTGATCGTAAGCACCGAGATCGCGCCATCGTCGGACCCGCCTTCGCGGGCCGCGGCGGTCCCCATCAAAGAAACAGAGTTGCGCATCAGGGGGACAATTTCGGAATCCAGAAGCCCGGGACGGTCCGCAAAGAGGTCAAGCTGATCCACGATTTCTAGGATCGTTCCGCGCGCCATCAGCTGTTGTTCGATCAATTGGATACGTCGTGCAGAGGACCCCTCCGCAGTCGAGCGCGCCAGATCTCCGGCAATCTTTGGACGGGTAATCTGGATCACTTCGGTGCTGGAATAGATCGGCTGCTTCTGCAGCGCCAGCCAGACCGACACCACACAGCCCAGAAATGTGACGACAACGATCAGCGACACACGGCGGCGCAGCATGTCGATGAAATCTGCAATGGAATAGATAGACGCCATATCGAAATCTGTCCTCTTTTCCCGCGAGCCGTTTCAGGCGCCGCCGGAAAACTCATCCTCGTTGCGGGCACGGTTCAAAACCACCCCGAGAAGCTGGGTGTGCCCTGCAAGCATTTTCTCGCAGGCTTTGAGGTGACGCGCCGTTGTCTGGCTGCCATCCGAGACCAACAAAACGCCGTCGACCTGAGGCAGAAAGGCCGCCACATCATCGTTGTGAAGCACGGGCGGCAAATCGAACAACACGACATCGGCGCGGGTGCGCTCGACCAGATCGTCGATGATCGATGCACAACGGGTTTCGTGGAGCACTTCGGCAGCGTTGTGAAAGGTCGACGTATTCAGACCCAATGCAAGCCGGTCGGACGCGGCCACGAGATGCTCCTCGAGACGGATCTCACCGCGGAGGAACCCAAGCATATCGCCATTGTAAAGCGCCGAGCGTTCGAGGCCCAAGCTGCGGGCGATACCGGGATTGCGCAGGTTCATATCCATCAGCACCGTGCGGCTGTTGGGGACGCGTGCAAGGCTCAAGGCCAGATTGGCCGCGGTGAAGCTCGCGCCACATCCCGGTGTCGGACCACAGACAGCAACACGTTTCCACCCATGCGCCCGCAGGCTGTGCAGCATGCGGGTCCGCAACAGATCAAACGCGCGCGCCGTCGGCGAACTCCGGAAGAAATCCACCAGCGGCAGACGGCTGCGACGCTCGTTAAGCCCCGTCACTTCTACATGTCGCATGATATGCCAGGGGTCCGGCAAGGCGGCTGGCAAGCTGGCGTTGGCCTCACGTTGCAACGGCGGCGCAATATCGATCTGCGCGGCGGGCGTTACCGATGCGTCCTGCTCGGGCCGGCTCTCTCTCGAGGCCGGTTGCCGCGCGACACGACTGGCTGCAACAGACGTGTCATCATCAGCAGGCTGAAAGCGCCTAGCACTGCGTCGAGCGGTTAGGCTTTCGCGCGTCTCCGCGTGCACATCGGTCTCTACTTTTGCGGGCGACGGGCGCGAGGGCCGCGTCGGGCGCACCGGTGTCACAGGCGCAGAAGCCTCTTTGACCGACGGCGTCGACTGATCGGCCGGGGCACGATCAGCGGAAGGACGGTTCACAGATACACGGTCGGCAGTTGACGGTTCCGAAGTTGGGGCAGAACGCACGACATCCTGCGCAGGCGTTTCTTCACGCTTGCGCCGCCGCCGAAACTTTCTGAACCCGTGGTCCGTCATCCGTGTCTCTTTATCCTCTCTCAAACATAGGACAGAGGCTATGTTTTCACCATCACGATCTACGTAGTCTTTCACATAGCACCTATCAAAACTCTGCGAGCGCTTCGCTCTTGGCCCGTTTGTCCGTATGCAGGCGGGAAAACGGGCGCCGTCAGTACCCGGTGCTGCGCAATATGACACCAAGGGTCCTGAACAAAATGTTCAGATCTTCCTTGAAGGAGAGATTGCGGCAATAGGCCTCGTCAATTCGTGCACGATCCGCAAAGCTGGTCTCGTTGCGTTCGCCCACCTGCCAGGGACCGGTGATACCCGGGCGCAGCGCGAAATATGCATCGGCTTTGCCATAGATCGACAGCTGATCCACCATCATGGGGCGTGCACCAACAAGGCTCATATCGCCGATCAGCACGTTCCACAGCTGGGGCAACTCGTCCAGCGACGTCACCCGCATCATCCGACCCAATCGAGTCACGCGCGGGTCATCCTTGATCTTCTGATCGCGCTCCCATTCGCGGCGCAGCTCTGGATCACGCGCCAGGTGCCATTGTAGCAGCGCCTCGGCATCGGGCACCATCGTGCGCAGTTTCAGCATGGAAAACACGCGCCCGTCTTTGCCCAATCGCTTTTGCCGATAGAAAGGAGACCCGCTCTCGAACCAAAGCGCAACAACGCAGGCCAAAAGCAACGGAAGGGCGATCGGAAGGGCAAGCAGAACCAAGCCGATGTCGAGTGCACGCTTGCCAAAAGCCGCGTAGCCCCCGTGTGAATAGATGGGACCAACCTCGCGGAGCGCTTCCGCCAGTGCGATCTCTGGAAAGTCGCGCCCTGTCGGGCGTCTCAACGCCCCGTGATCGAGTGTTTTCATGTTCAACCCCCAAATATTCACACATCACTCAGACCTCCGAGAAGGTGACGTCGCTCTCCAATCCCCCGGAAAGCTTAGCCATCGGCGCGACCCATGCCCCCGCAGTGTGGTCGGTTCGATCTGTTGTTGCCCTTTGAGCGCATGCAGCTGCGCCCTGTTGTTATCTTAGGAATACCGAATTTATCGAAAAATCGACTTAAATCTGTCCAAATGGTTACCTTGCGCTCGAATGGAGCTTTTACGTCGCCAATTGCAGAAACAATCCCCTATTCGCGGATCGATTGTAGCCAGACATTATGATTGCGCGCCCCGACGAACAGGAATCACATTCACAGAGGGGAATGTTGGTTCCACCCATACTCTATTGATTTCAGGACTTCACAGCAGCCTCTTTGAGCGCATCGCTCCGATAGCTTCCGGGACTTTGGTCGTACCAACGCCTGAAGGCGTCATTGAAACTGCTCAGACTGGAGTAGCCCAAAGCAAAGGAGATCTCTGAGAGGGATTTCTCGTTTTGCTGGAGGTAGCGCAGGGCCAGCGATTTTCGCACCCCCTCCAGGATCGCAAAGAAGCTCGTCCCCTCGCTGGCAAGCTTCCGGGACAGCGTGCGCTGGCTCATATCCAGCGACTCTGCCACTTGCGCCAGGCTGGCATCTCCTTCTGACATGCCGTCCATAATCAGACGCTCAACGGTGATCGACAGATCATTGCTGTTCCTGTCCGGGCGGCGGCGCAACAGCTCCGCATGCTCCAGCAGGAGCCTCAGCAAGCCTGCATCTGCACTACGCAAGGGCTGGCGCAGATCCTGTTCGCGAAAGGTCAGACGATTCAGGCGCCCGCGGTAGGTTGGTTTGACACCAAAGGCCAGGACCGCCTGCTCTGAGGAGGATGGCGCAGTATGGGTGAACTCAACCCCTACCGGCGCAACCGCACCGGTGCAGAGGGTTTTTAAGCTACGAACCAAGAGGGTAGCGATGAACTCGCTCCAGTGACGCAGATCCAGTTTACCCTGCGATCCAAAGTCCCAGCGCAGATCCACAAGCCCGCCACTGGCGGAGGCAGAGACGACCTCAAAGACGTTGCTGAGGCGGCTTAGAGTGTACAGCGCCTCACCAGCAGTCTCCGAGGCGCTTACCGCATAGCCCACAAGTCCTGCATCACGCAGCGTGCATTGATAGGCCAAAGCGTAGCCAATCGACGTGTCGTTGCACACCCTCTCCGCCAGCCCGAAGACCAAGGAGTGTTCATAAACAGGGAGGACCTGAGCGCTCGAGCTCAGAGGTTCAGAGATTGCGAGCTTTTGGGCTAGCATGTTCTCGAAGTCATGCCCCTGACCGGTTACGTATTCGACCAGCCGGTTGATAAAGACCCCACCATTGGGGGCAAAAACATCCTTCACCACTCGCCTCCCGTACGCGCTCCGCATCTTTTGGAACGTTGGCACGGAACAGGAACGAAAAACTGTCGATGTTTCGTCGTTGTTGTTCTGTAGCCGTGCATTCCGAAGTCCTCGCAGATAGGCATACCCCATGTTTTCGCATGGGTTAACAGATTTCAAAAAATTACATAGTCAGCCGACAGGAAGTGAGGCAAAAGTTCCTGACTGTTGCCTTCATGGCAACGTTTCAACCATTAAACTTAGCAACACAACCTTGCCTTGAACGCCATCTTGGTGCGATCTCTGACAAATATGAGTGTTGCTGAGATGTTTAAAATTCGCACTATAGCATCCGCGTAATTTGCCAAACCAAAAGTATAGCGCACCTATCCTGAGTGCGCATTTCACGGGATGATTGAATTTTGCGCTTTTCCAAGGCATCAATGCCACCCGAGCTTCAGAATACGGAATAGCCGCGTCACATGTCCCAGCTTGCCGAAACCTGGTTTGCCTTTGACCAAACCCATCGTCCCGCTCGATTGTGGCGGATGCGCAATGCCTCTGCGGATGGGACGGTCCACATTGCTCACAGCCTCGACGAGGCCCGCGAGATCGCGCAGGACGCCTCACTTGTGACCCATGCTGCCTCCGACGGGTTGGCGCTGACCCTGCCAGCGGCAACCGCAGATCTGAGGCTCGCACCCAAGGACGGTGTCTTGCGCCTTGCGGCTATGGCGCAGACCAAACCGCACGCATGGCTGAGCGCTGCCTGCGTTCGCATCAAGGGCTTCCTGGAACTCAACAAGGACTGGGACGGCGTGTTATGCTTGCCGGGATTTGACACAACCTACTGGGTGCTCATCAGCGCCAATGAAGTGGTGAGCGCCCTCGGCTTTGTAACCTCACCTCTGGTGGAGGCGCTCTCTCCCGTTGCTCTGGATACCGAGATCGATCGAGATGCGCTTTTGGCCCCGCTTCAGGATGTCATGTCAAAGCCAGAGGCCCTTGCCCTGCGTCTCGCAGAGAGCCGCAGCCAATGGCAGAATACGGCGCTGAATGATGCGGGCGCGCACAGTCAGATATGGGGTGCAGCGCTTGGCGCGGAGCTTGCGGCAGCGCGGGCCTATTGGCTCGGCCAGAACATCGCGTTGATTGCGCCCTCTGCGCTGACCGCGCCCTACAAGGCAGCGCTTGCCAGCCAATATGTCCCCTTCACTGAAGCCGACGAAGCCCAGATGACCCTTAAGGGCTTCGCCTCGGCCTACGCCGCCTACACCCAATCCACCTAAGGGCGCTCAGACGCGCAGCATTGCGACATCGGGTCAGCTTGGGGCGCAGAAACGCGTGCCCGGTGCAGGGGGAGAGTTTGGTGGCCCAGCAAAACACTGCGCCTGCTGCATCCAACGCTGCGCCACCTCCGAGTTTGCTTTAACGGCAGTGTCCTTCCAGTTGCGCGTCTGCGCGACGATTTGAGCAAACTCGACCGCGGACCCGGTGACGCGATTGGCTTCCTGCGGCGCATTCCAGCTCCAGATCGCACCAGAAGGGGCGGTCAGCTCCACATAGGGCGCAGGCTCTGGGACGTCCTGTCCCCAGACCCGAAAACTCCACCCGAACGTAGCGACCCCAAGATGCGCGATATTGCGGATGCGATCGCTCTCGTGACGGGTCTCGCCAAGGAGATCAAAAATTGCCTGTCCATGTGACCAGGTTTCCATCTGTCGTGCCGTGATGGAGCTCAGGGCGCTCATTTCTGGGCCAAGCCATTTGACCCGCGCTTTGGGATCAGCCGCTTCATAGGCCTCTGCGACGCGCGCGGCGCCCTGTTGCCAGGCGTCGAACAGGGCGCGCCCTTGCAGATCCCCAAGCCAAGGAAACTGCAAATCGAGGATCTTGCCCCCCGAGGAGAACCTCTCCATGGCAGGAGCCATCATCGCGTCAAACGCGTCCGCTCCGGCCAGGGCAGCTTCGGCGGCGGCATTGAAGAAATGAAGATGACCAAGGATGTCGTCGACGGTCCAGGATTTGAACTGCGTTTTCGTGGCAAAGATGCGATCCGGCGCGGCCTCAAGGCAACGCGCCAAGATCTGGCTTTCCTCAAGAAAATCGCTGGCTTGCTGCATGTCGCCCTCCCGTTGGCACTTCTCGCGTCACAAGAGAGCCGCGCGGACCTGTCTTTGCAAGCCGCGATCTTCTGCGTGACGCAACGGATGGTGCGGGGTTGAGGCCCCGCGCTTAGGGGAGAGGGGCGGTCTGAAACAGGCGCACCTTCAAGCCGCCGTGCGCAATTGGCGCGCCAACGGGCAAGAATGGCAAGCCGGTGGCGCGCGCAAGGGCGGTATCGCTGGTGACGATCCCGACGCGCCACCCGGAAAACCGCGTTTTCAACACCTCGCCCATGGCGCCATAGACCGCAAACAGCTGTTTTTTGTTGCCAATCCTTGCCCCATAGGGGGGATTGACCATCACGAGCCCCGCCGGACCTTCTGGACGTTGCAGGTCACTGACGGCGGCATGGGTAAAGTGGCAAATCCCCTCCACGCCAGCGCGGTCGGCGTTCTGACTAGCCATCTCGATGGCACCCGTATTTCGATCCGAACCAAAATACCGACACACGGTGGGAACCGCCTCTGGCATGCTTGCCTTGAGATCAGTCCAAGCGGTCGCGTCGTGATTTGCTAGCTGCTCAAAGGCAAACGACCGGCTGCGCCCCGCAGTGAGGCCGGACGCGATTTCTGCCGCCTCGATCACAAATGTCCCCGACCCGCACATCGGGTCCACGACAGGTTCGCTCCCGTCATAGCCGCAGGCGCGCAACAGCAGCGCCGCGAGGGTTTCGCGCATCGGGGCCTTGCCAACAGCGACCTTGTGGCCGCGTTTATGCAGGCCCTCGCCAGAGGTATCGACACTGAAAATACAGGTGTTGTCGTCAATCCGAACCTTGAGCGTCACCGGCGCATCAGGGGCGATTGGCGCACCGAGTTCCTCGGTGATGGCGGTCTCGATCCGCTGTGTGGCCGCACCCGCATGATAGATCTTGGACTTCTTGTTGGTGACCACCTCAACCTTGACCGGTACGTCCTTGCGCAGAACATCCCCCCACGGGAATTTTCGCGCGCGCTTATCCAGCTGGGCAAGGTGGAAGGCGCGAAAAGAACCGATCCGCGCCAGAACACGCGTCGCACCACGCAGCACCAGATTGGCGCGTCGCACGTCCTCCCAAGTGCCTTCAAAGCTCACACCCCCAGCAACTTGGCGCGCCGCTTCAAACCCGGCCTCGCGGGCCTCTTCACACAGGACATGTTCCAGCCCCGGAGGAGCCACGAGAAAGATTTCAAAGGAGGTGTCAGCCATCATGCGCCACCTCTTAGCTGGAATCACTGGCCGGGGGTATCCCTAATGAGACATCGTCAAAACGCGCGCCCACAGTGACGCACAGGCGCGTGCCTCCCCCGCAAACTGTGCAACAGAACGCGAGGTAAGGCACCATGAAGACGCAATATAGATATTTATTATCAATGCACTATACGATTACTAAATAATTAGTTTGACATCACGGCTGGCTCGGTGAAATCCTTTAGGCCAGTCAGATGGGCAAAACATCTGACCTTGCAGACTTTAGGGAGGAAAAGATGCGGAAGTATCTTTTGACCGCAGTTGCAGCCGGGGCTGTAATTGCGGCAACGGGTTCGTATGCCGATGAGGCAGCGGCCCAGAAATGGATCGACGAGGAGTTTCAGCCGTCGGTTCTGAGCAAAGCAGAACAACTTGCCGAGATGCAGTGGTTCATCAACGCCGCCGAGCCTTACAAGGGCATGGAGATCAACGTACTGTCCGAGGGCATCCCCACGCACAGCTACGAATCCGAGGTGCTGACCAAGGCGTTTGAGGAAATCACCGGCATCAAGGTGAACCACCAGATCCTGGGCGAAGGCGAGGTCGTTCAGGCCGTGCAGACCCAGATGCAGACCAAGCGGAACCTCTATGACGCATACGTCAACGACTCCGACCTGATCGGCACGCACTCGCGCCTGCAGCTCGCTTACAACCTGAGCGACATGATGGAAGGCGACTTCAAGGATGTGACCAACCCCGGTCTCGACCTTGACGATTTCATGGGCACCCAGTTCACCACTGGCCCCGATGGCGACCTCTACCAGCTGCCCGACCAGCAGTTTGCGAACCTCTACTGGTTCCGCAAAGATTGGTTCGACCGCGAAGATCTGAAGGCCGCCTTCAAAGAGAAATACGGCTACGAGCTGGGTGTTCCGGTCAACTGGTCCGCCTATGAAGACATTGCCGAGTTCTTCTCTGAAGATGTGAAAGAAATCGACGGCACCACCATCTACGGCCACATGGATTACGGCAAACGCGCGCCTGACCTCGGCTGGCGGATGACCGATGCGTGGCTCTCCATGGCCGGTGCGGGCTCCAAGGGTGAGCCGAACGGTGTTCCGATCGACGAATGGGGCATCCGTATGGAAGAAGGCACCTGTAACCCGGTGGGCGCAAGCGTCACCCGCGGCGGTGCTGCAAACGGTCCGGCAGCAGTCTATGCGATCCGCAAGTGGGACGAATGGCTGCGCAAATACGCACCTCCCGGTGCCGCGTCTTATGACTTCTACCAGTCTCTGCCCGCACTCGCTCAAGGCAACGTCGCGCAGCAGATCTTCTGGTACACCGCCTTTACCGCAGACATGGTGAAGCCGAAGTCCGAAGGCAACAACACCGTCGACGACAGCGGCACCCCGCTGTGGCGCATGGCACCGAGCCCGCATGGCCCCTACTGGGAAGAAGGCCAGAAGGTTGGCTATCAGGACGTGGGCTCCTGGACCTTCCTCAACTCCACCCCGCTGGACCGCGCACAAGCCGCATGGCTCTATGCTCAGTTCGTCGTCTCCAAGACCGTCGACGTGAAGAAGTCCCACGTGGGTCTGACCTTCATTCGCGACAGCTCCGTCAACCACGAGAGCTTCACCGAGCGTGCGCCCAAACTGGGTGGTCTGGTGGAATTCTACCGTTCGCCCGACCGGACTGCATGGTCCCCGACCGGCATCAACGTGCCTGACTATCCCAAGCTGGCGCAGATCTGGTGGCAGCAGATTGGTGACGTGAACTCCGGTGCCTTCACCCCGCAAGAAGCGATGGATCGTCTGGCGCAGGAAATGGACATCACCATGGGTCGTATGCAGCGTGCAGACGAGCAGGCGAATGTCTATGGCGGCTGCGGCCCGCGTCTGAACGAAGAAAAAGACGCGGAGTGGTGGTACGCCAATGGCGGCGCCAAGCCGAAGCTGGAGAACGAAAAGCCGCAAGGCCAGACCGTCAACTATGACGAGCTGGTGGCGCGCTGGGCCGCGAACTGATCGCGCCTCACTCTCCCCGGGGATCTCTCCCCTGACGTGCCGGGCCTGATCTCACCTTGATCCGGGCCCGGCCCCACCTGCCCCGGCTGATTGGCCTGCTTTGACGCGGCCCGCCGGCCGGGGTTTTTCCTTCGACACCACGATTGCCCCGCGCGCACGCTGACTTTGGGCGCTGGGCGGGAAAGCTCCATACCACCATGGCACTCGAACTCAGATCCGTGACCAAACGCGTGGGCGGTGATCTCCATATCAAGGAGACCTCCCTGACGCTCGAGCCCGGTCACTTCAACGTCCTTCTGGGCGCCACCGGGTCGGGAAAGACCTCTCTTATCAAGATGATGGCCGGGCTTGACCCGATTGCCTCCGGCTCTGTCCTCATGGACGGGCAGGACGTGACCCGCCTCAACACACAAAAGCGCAACATCAGCCTTGTGCATCAGTTTTTCATCAACTACCCGCACATGACGGTCTACGACAATATCGCCTCGCCACTCAAAGTTGCGGGCATGGCAAAGTCGGAACTTGATGACCGCGTGCAGGAAGCGGCGAAAATTCTGCAGCTCACCCCAATGTTGCATCGCCGCCCGCACGAGCTCTCTGGCGGTCAGCAGCAGCGGACCGCGCTGGCGCGTGCGATTGCAAAGGAAAGCCGCGCTGTCTTCCTCGACGAGCCGCTGGCGAACCTCGACTATAAGCTGCGCGAGGAATTGCGCGATCAGCTGCCGGAGCTCTTTGCCGGTCGTGGCGCGGTTGTGGTCTATGCCACCTCTGAGCCCGAAGAGGCGCTCCTTCTTGGCGGCAAGACAGCACTCATGCGCGATGGCCGCGTGACCCAATTCGGCCCCACCGCAGAGATCTATCGCAATCCTGAAAACGTCGAAGCCGCACGCGTGTTCTCCGACCCGCCGATCAACACGGCGACAATCACCAAACAAGGCTTTGAGGCGCGTTTGGGGCCGGATGTGCGCTGGACCCTGGATGGCGCGGCTGCCAGCCTGAAGGACGGCACCTACACCATCGCAATCCGCCCGCATCATGTCACCCCGGTGGCATCCTCGGCAGGACTGGTAAGACTCAACGGTCGCGTGCAGGTGACAGAGCTATCCGGTTCCGAAAGCTCGGCGCATTTCGATCTTGCGGCCTCCGGGCAGGAAACCTCCTGGGTGTCCCTGAGCCACGGCGTCCACCCCTACGAGGTTGGCGAATTGCATGATTTCTATATGGACCCGCGGGCGGCATATGTCTTTGCCCCTGACGGCTCCCGCGTGGCGTGAGGCGACAACATGGCCAAGATTACACTGTCGAAACTGCGGCACAGCTACCTTTCAAATCCCAAATCCGACAGCGACTACGCGCTGAAGGAAATCGATCTTGATTGGCAGGACGGCGGCGCCTACGCGCTGCTCGGCCCGTCAGGCTGCGGCAAATCCACCCTGCTCAATATCATTTCGGGCCTTCTGGTGCCGTCTGAAGGGCAGATCCTCTTTGACGGTCAGGACGTCACCAAACTGCCCCCAGATCAGCGCAACATCGCACAGGTCTTTCAGTTCCCGGTCATCTACGACACCATGACCGTCTACGACAATCTGGCGTTTCCCCTGCGCAATCGTGGCCGGGACGAGGCCACGGTGGAACAGCGCGTCATGGCGATTGCCGAGATGCTCGAAGTCACCGAGATGCTGAACCAGAAGGCGGCGGGGCTGTCTCCTGACAACAAACAGAAGATCTCCATGGGCCGCGGCCTCGTGCGTGAGGACGTGAACGTAGTGATGTTCGACGAACCGCTCACGGTGATCGACCCGCATCTGAAGTGGAAACTCCGCTCCAAGCTCAAGGAGCTGCATCAGCGGGTCAAAGCGACCATGATCTACGTCACCCACGACCAGACAGAGGCGCTGACTTTTGCGGATCAGGTGGTCGTAATGCAGCTGGGTGAAGTGGTGCAGATCGGCACGCCGGTTGAGCTCTTCGAACGCCCTGCACATACCTTTGTGGGTCACTTCATCGGCTCTCCGGGCATGAACATCATTCCCTGCAGTTATGACGGCGCGGCGAAGGTCGAAGGTCACGACATTGTGCTGGAAGGGCCGGTGCGCGGCACCCCCAATGGTCAGACCGAAATCGGCATCCGTCCGGAGTTTGTGTCTCTCTCCGACAGCGGCCTGCCCGCGACTGTGACCAAAGTCTCGGACGTAGGGCGGCACACGGTCGTTGAATGCGACTGCCTTGGTCACAAGGTGAATGCCGTGATCGAAGAGGGCGCAGCACCTGAAAAAGGGGCGCAAACCCACCTCGCCTTCCGCCAAGACCAGACCCGCCTTTATGTGGATGGCTGGCTCGCCACTGATCCGGAGTAACAAAGATGAAAACCGAAAATCAAAAAGCCTGGTTCTTTGTGCTGCCGGTCCTGCTGCTGGTGGCTTTCAACGCGCTCATTCCGATGATGACCGTCGTCAACTACTCCGTACAGGAGACCTTTGGGGACAACGTGTTTTTCTGGCAGGGTCTGGACTGGTTCCAGCAGATCCTGCGTTCGGACCGTTTCCATGCCGCGCTGGGGCGTCAGTTCCTCTTCACCTTCCTGATCCTCATTATCGAGGTGCCGCTTGGTATCGCCATTGCGCTCTCCATGCCGCGCAAGGGGTTCTGGGTACCGGTTTGCCTCGTGCTGATGGCGCTGCCGATGCTCATTCCGTGGAACGTGGTTGGTGCAATGTGGAACATCTTCACCCTTCCTGACATCGGCCTGCTTGGCTATTTTCTGAACCATGTGCTCGGCATCAACTACGACATGACCCAAGATCCGGTCGCGGCATGGGTGACCATTGTCACCATGGACGTGTGGCACTGGACCTCACTTGTGGTGCTTCTGTCCTACGCCGGTCTCGTGTCGATCCCAGACGCCTATTATCAGGCAGCCAAGATCGACGGCGCGTCCAACTGGTCCGTGTTCCGCTACATCCAGCTGCCGAAGATGAAGACGGTTCTGACCATCGCGATCCTGTTGCGGTTCATGGACAGCTTCAACATCTACACCGAGCCCTTCGTGCTCACCGGCGGTGGTCCCGGCAACTCCACCACGCTCCTGTCGATCGACCTTGTGAAGATCGCACTTGGGCAGTTCGACCTCGGCCCCGCCGCCGCGATGTCGCTCATCTACTTTGCAATCACGCTTCTGGTCAGCTGGCTGTTCTACACGCTGATGACCAAAGACGACCAGAACTAAGGGAGGGTATGATGCAAAAACGATCCATCGTCCCCATCGTCTATATTCTCTTCCTCATGCTGCCGATCTATTGGCTCGTGGCGATGAGCTTTAAGACCACAAATGAGATCCTCTCCGGTTTCTCGCTCTTCCCGCAGACCTTTACGCTCGAAAACTACAAGGTGATCTTCACCGACCCGAGCTGGTACTGGGGCTACATAAACTCGATCCTTTACGTGTCGATCAACACGGTGATTTCCGTCGCGGTGGCGCTGCCTGCGGCCTATGCCTTCTCGCGCTATCGGTTCTTGGGCGACAAGCAGCTGTTCTTCTGGCTCTTGACCAACCGGATGGCCCCGGCCGCCGTTTTCGCCCTGCCCTTCTTTCAGCTCTATTCGGCTGTGGGGCTCTTTGACACGCATCTGGCTGTGGCACTGGCGCATTGCCTCTTTAACATTCCGCTGGCGGTCTGGATCCTCGAGGGCTTCATGGGTGGCGTGCCGAAAGAGCTGGATGAGACGGCCTATGTGGACGGCTATTCCTTCCCGCGCTTCTTCGTGTCGATCTTCTTGCCCGCCATCAAGGCTGGCGTGGGCGTGGCGGCGTTCTTCTGCTTCATGTTCTCCTGGGTGGAGCTCTTGCTGGCAAAGACCCTGACGGCCGTGGCTGCAAAGCCCATCGCGGCCACCATGACAAAGACCGCATCCTCTGCGGGCTATGAGCTGGGGCTTTTGGCAGCCGCAGGCACCTTGACCATCATTCCGGGCGCCATCGTGATCTATTTCGTCCGCAACTACATCGCGAAGGGCTTCGCGATGGGGAGAGTTTGATATGTTGAGCTGGATGGCCTGGACCTGGCCCACCGCCCTTGTCTTCATCGGGATCTTCTCTGCCATTGGCGTTCTGATCCTCTTGGAAATCCGCAACCCCGGCGGGGATGCCCGCAAAGGTGTGCTTGGCCTCACCACAACACGCGGTGACCGGCTGTTCATCAGCCTCCTTGGCACCTCCTACATCTTCCTGGCCTGGCTGGGCCTGATGGGGATGCCGCTCTGGACACCGCTAGGGCTCGCGATTGCATGGGGCATCTTCTGTTTCTGGAAGGTGTGACCGCCCGCACGGCAAAGTCAAAACCGGTCCTGAGGGCACGTCTGCCCCTCAGGACCACCCCAGCCCCAACAAAAGCCCCCTGCGCCATAACCGGACATGTCTAAGATCCAGCGCATCTCTTCTGGCGGACAATCGGCGCGCGGAAGCGCACAATTTAACACCCCTCAGATGGCGAAACACGCATCTTCTAAAAAAGTAGTTTTCGAAACCGCCAAAATCCCCTACCCTCGCCTGTGATCTCTTATGGATCACTGCGACTTCTCCCCGGTCGCGGCCCGAACAGCAAAGCTTGGAAAAATGCGCAAGAAACAGACCCACTCCCTTCTGACCGAGGTTGAACTCGAATTCATGACCGTGGTCTGGGATCTCGAAAAAGGGTCCGTGCGCGACATTCTGGCTGAACTGAACAAAGTACAAGAGCGCGCCTACACTTCTGTGGCCACGGTCCTCAAGATCATGGAGCAAAAGGGCTTTTTGACCAGCGAGCGGGTTGACCGTTCCCTTGTTTATCGCCCTGCAATCCCGAAGGCCGAGTATCAGAAAACGTCGCTCAAAAACCTGTCGAGCAAGCTCTTCAACGATGCTCCCGCGGCCCTCGTGGCGCGGTTGGTCGATGATGAGGATATCACTGATGCCATGCTTGAGGAAATGCGGGCCTTGCTGAACGAAAGGCTGGGGGACAATGAAAGCTGATGCGCTTCTGAACTCTTATATCGACCTGAACCTTCTGGTTTGTGCCGGCGCCCTGCTGTGGCTCGCCGCGCGTTGGGTTTTGCGACGAACGGCTCTGGCGACCGCCTATGGGCCGCAGCTGCGTTTGCTCAATGGGATGACTGTCCTACTGGCAGCCATGCCGTTCCTTGTTGTCGCCCTCAATGCCATCGGTATCGGTCACCCGCCCACCCTCTCGGATGTCCTCGTATCCCAATATCTGCAAGGCAATGTCGGCATGTCCGCAGTGCAGTTTGAATCGATGATTGGCCTGCGCGAAGATCTGGTCCGAGACCTTGTTTACGGCGCAACCTTTGGGAGCCGGGTTGCCACTGTCTTTGTGGTGATCGGAACAGCTGTCTCGCTCTTTTTGCTGGGCTCCGCCATTCTGCGCCTGCACCGTGCATTGGCCTCCGCCTATCGCTGGAAGCGCATTGGCCGCGTTGATCTGCTTTTGAGCGACGATACCGCAGTGGCATACTCCACCCGCGGCCTCTTTCGCCGGTATGTGGTGTTGCCGACGTCGCTGCTGAATGACCCGCAAGATCTGCGCCTGACGCTGGCGCATGAGCTTCAGCATTTTCGCCAGAGGGATGTGGAAATCGCCTTCCTGATGGAATGCCTGCGACCGCTCCTGTTCTGGAACCCCGCCTTCTATCTTTGGCGCCGCGACATGCGGGCGGTCCGCGAATATGCCTGCGATCAGGCTCTTAGCACCAAGGGCCGCTTCGACCCGCGCAGCTATTGCGAATGTTTAATCCGCGCCACCGAACGGGCGCGCAAATCCCCTGTCTTCCTCAGCCCGCGCAGCCCCTCTGTCGCCCTGCTTGAGCGTCGCGAAATCTTGCATACGCCCATGCTTGCACGCCGCATCATCGCGGTTACCGAGCAGCCGCCACGCGGCCGGCTCGGGCTTGTCTGGGGAGGTGTCTCTACAGCCATTGGCTGCGCCGTTATCGCAACTGCCTTCCTGATCCAGCGCCCAACGGACTGGAGCCACGATCGGCTGATGCTCTCAACAGTAGTCAATCTGGAGCGCATGGCGCAGCGCAGTTCGAACCAGGTCGCCGGGCCGCAGTGGACAAGCTCCATTTTGATCCCCGCAGGTCGCTAAAAGACCCCAAGCCCCACCCTATCCGGATCGAGGCTTTGCCCATCGCGTTCAGGCTGGGCAATTGTACCTGCCCCTGCCTTCAGCGTGTGGGAACGGGAACCTCGCCACGGTAGTCGTAGAATCCGCGCTGGGTTTTACGCCCCAGCCAGCCGGCCTCGACATATTTTGTCAGCAGCGGGCAAGGGCGATACTTTGTATCCGCAAGCCCGTCATGCAAGACGTTCATGATTGCAAGACAGGTATCCAAACCGATGAAATCTGCAAGCTCTAGCGGACCCATCGGGTGATTGGCGCCAAGCTTCATCGACTCGTCAATCGAACGCACGCTGCCCACGCCCTCATAAAGCGTGTATACCGCCTCGTTGATCATCGGCATCAGGATGCGGTTGACGATAAAGGCAGGGAAATCCTCGGCGCTTGCCGCTGTTTTACCCAGCTTTTCCACCACGGTTTGACAGGTCTGGAACGTCTCCTCATCCGTCGCGATGCCGCGAATGAGTTCCACGAGTTGCATGACCGGTACCGGATTCATGAAGTGGAACCCCATGAAACGCTCGGGCCGATCGGTGCGGCTCGCCAGACGCGTGATCGAAATCGACGAGGTGTTGGACGTTAGAATCGTATGGGGTTCCAGATGCGGCAGCAGATCCTCAAAGATCGCCTGCTTCACGGTTTCGCGCTCGGTGGCGGCCTCGATCACCAAATCGGTCTTGCCCACATCCGCCAGTGTCAGGCTGGTGGAAATCCGCCCCATGGCTGCGGCGACCTCGGCGTCGGCAATCTTGCCCTTGCTGGCCTGTCGGGCAAGGTTCTTCTGGATCAGGGACAGAGCGCTGTCGAGTGCTTGTTGGCTTATGTCGTTGAGAACAACATCAAATCCAGCCAGGGCCATGACGTGAGCGATACCGTTGCCCATCTGACCTGCACCAATAATTCCGACTTTTTTCACGTCCATGATGAATGGCCTTTCCTTGCGCCTGCCCAATGCCTGCGGGCGGATACTAAAGGCTTCGCGTCCGCAGAAACAAGGCCGATTGCCTCAGTTTTCAGCAAATTCACGGATTAGCAGTTTGGAAAGATTCGGACGGCAGTATGGCTCTTGGGTGAAAAAGTGGTGGAAGAAATGAGCTATGAACTCAAAAGCGCTGATGCGCTTGTGAGCGAGTTATGCAGCTATGGCGAGTCCAAGCTGCGCGTCAGGGGACCAGAGCGGGACTTTGGGACACCTTACATCAGTTTTCTCGGCGGAACCGAAGTCTTTGGTCGCTTTGTGGAGCGGCCCTTCACGCAGGGCATAGAGAGCCAGCTTGGCCTGACCTGTATCAATCTGGGATGTGTGAATGCCGGTATTGATGCCTTTCTCCATGATGAGCCCCTGATGGAGATCGCGGCAAGCGGACAAATGACCGTGTTGCAGGTCATGGGGGCACAGAACCTCACCAACAGTTTCTACAAGGTACATCCGCGGCGCAATGACAGGTTCCTGCGCGCCTATGATACGCTGGCGCATCTGTTTCCAGAGGTTGATTTTACCGACTTCAACTTCAACAAGCATCTGCTCACATCTCTCAAGGCGATCTCGGAGGATCGGTTTGAGCGGGTCTGTGCAGGCTTGCAGGAAACCTGGCTGACACGGATGGGACGCGTTGTTGACGCGCTCGACGGGCGCGTTGTTCTGCTGTGGATGCGCTATGATATGTCCACAACCGACGTTTTGGGCCCCGCCCCCTGCCTGGTGGACCGATCAATGGTGGATGTCTTGCGTCCGCGTCTCTTTGATGTGATCGAACTGGAAGTCACAACTGCAGGCCAGGCTCAGGACATTCCGGGGATGATATTCGGTCCGATGGATCTGCCCGCTGCGCGGTTGATGATCGGCCCCAAAGAGCATGACCGGATCGCCGATGTGGTGGCATCACGGCTGCTAAAGATGCTCTCGACAGCGTAACTCGAGCCCTTCGCTCAAGAAAAAAGGCCCATGCGCTGCATGGGCCTTTTCAAATCCAAAGCGGTGGGGTTTAACCCAGCTTTTCCGTCAGCTCAGGCACGGCCTGGAACAGGTCTGCGACCAGACCGTAGTCCGCCACCTGGAAGATCGGCGCTTCTTCGTCTTTGTTGATCGCGACGATGATCTTGGAGTCCTTCATCCCGGCAAGGTGCTGGATCGCACCGGAGATGCCAACTGCGATGTAGAGCTCGGGCGCTACGACTTTACCGGTCTGACCCACCTGCCAGTCGT
This sequence comes from Ruegeria sp. TM1040, assembly GCF_000014065.1. Lineage (NCBI taxonomy): Bacteria > Pseudomonadati > Pseudomonadota > Alphaproteobacteria > Rhodobacterales > Roseobacteraceae > Ruegeria > Ruegeria sp. TM1040. The sequence continues at coordinate 2,566,587 of NC_008044.1, forward strand.
TCGGCGCAAAGCCGGAGTCGACGGCTGCGCGGGACGCACCAACAGCCGCACCCAGCTTGTCGGCCAGGGCTTCGATGATCTTGAAGTCTTCTTCGGAGCCAACCCCACGGCCGCCGGAGACAACCACACCCGCAGATGTGAGCTCTGGACGATCGCTTTCGGCGAGCTTGTCTTCGACCCAAGAGCTGAGGCCGGGGTTCTCGGTCGCGGAGATGGTCTCCACAGACGCCGCACCGCCTTCTCCGGCTGCATCAAAGGTGGAAGTCCGGAAGGAGATCACCTTTTTTGCATCCGCAGATTTCACCACCTGAATGGCGTTGCCTGCGTAGATCGGGCGCTCGAAGGTGTCAGCGTCGACAACGGCCGTCACGTCGGAGATCACCATCACATCCAGAAGTGCCGCCACGCGGGGCAGGATGTTTTTGGCGTCGGTGGTAGCAGGCGCGACAATGTGGCTGTAGTCGCTGGCCAGCGCAGCAACCAGAGCCGCTGTGGGTTCTGCAAGACGGTGGCCGAGGCTTTCGTCTTCGGCTACCAGCACCTTGGCTACGCCATCGATTTTGGCGGCAGCTTCGCCCGCTGCAGCGGCGGACGCCCCAGCAGCCAGAACAGTAACATCGCCCAGCGACTTTGCAGCAGAAACAGCCTTTGCGGTCGCATCAAGCGCCAGTTCACCCGCGTTGACTTCGGCAAGGAGAAGAACAGCCATTACACAGCTCCCGCTTCTTTGAGTTTCGCAACCAGCTCGTCCACGGATCCCACGATGACACCTGCGGAGCGGGCTTCGGGTTCCTTGGTCTCCACCACGGTGAGACGCGGTGTGACGTCAACGCCGTAGTCAGCGGCAGTCTTCTCGTCGAGCGGCTTTTTCTTTGCCTTCATGATGTTCGGCAGCGACGCATAGCGCGGCTCGTTGAGGCGCAAGTCCACGGTCACGATGGTCGGCATCTTGACCGAGATGGTCTGCAGGCCGCCGTCGACTTCGCGGGTCACTTTGGCGCTGTCGCCATCGATGTCCACCTCAGACGCGAAGGTCGCTTGGCTCCACCCGAGGAGAGCAGAAAGCATCTGGCCGGTGGCGTTCATGTCGTTGTCGATTGCCTGCTTGCCTGCCAGCACAAGGCCGGGCTGCTCTTCTTCGACCACTTTGGCGAGGATCTTTGCAACCGCGAGCGGCTCGATGTCCTGGTGAACATCATCTGCGGCAACCACGAGGATCGCGCGGTCGGCACCCATGGCCAGAGCAGTGCGCAGGGTTTCCTGAGCTTGCTTGACGCCGATGGAGACTGCGACAACCTCATCCGCCTTGCCTGCTTCCTTGAGGCGAATGGCCTCCTCGACGGCAATCTCGTCGAAGGGGTTCATCGACATCTTGACGTTGGCGAGATCGACACCGCTGCCATCCGCTTTCACGCGAACTTTAACGTTGTAGTCAATCACGCGTTTGACAGGCACGAGTACCTTCATAGTGCGTTTCTCCTTAACAATCGGAACCCATTTCCACGGATCCCATGAGTGCTCTCGTGGTGTTGATACCGACTAGAGGGCGACGGCAACAGGGTAAAATCGTCACGTTTTGGCTCGGGGACGTCGCGTTTGCAGCAATAGTACCGATTTTTGCTACGAAATTTTCTGTCCACAAACCCCTGAGAGAGGCACAAAAACATCATCGTCCAGAGAGGGGTCCCAGATGTTTGCGGAAACATCGGCGAATCGACCTCGCAGTTGCGGCATTGCAAGTGCAGCATCACCTACTCCAACGCCGCCCTGATGTTTCAGCGGTTGGCGCCGGGCACCCACAGAACGTCCTTGGCACCGTGTTCATTTGCAACGCGCGACGCGACGAAGAACCAGTCCGACAACCGGTTGAGATAGATCAATGCGGCAGCATTGACGTCTTCCGCCCCTGCAAGCTCGGTCGTCAGCCGTTCGGCCCGGCGCGCAACGGTGCGGCAGACATGCAGATGCGCCGAGAGCGCACTGCCACCCGGCAACACAAAGCTGCGCAGCGGCGAGAGATCCTTGTTCATCGCGTCAATCTCGGCCTCCAGCCGGTCCACCTGGCTTTGTGCGATCCGCAACGGCGGATATTCGGCTGTCTCATCCAGATGCATATCCGGGCGGCACAGATCAGCGCCCAGATCAAAGAGATCGTTCTGGATGCGGGCAAGCGCTGCGTCCATCTCTGCTTCGGCCGCCAAGCGGGCGACACCCACCTGCGCATTCAACTCATCCGTTGTGCCATAGGCGGTTACACGAGCAGAGTGTTTCGCCACGCGCGCGCCATTCCCGAGCGCAGTGTCGCCCTTGTCACCCGTACGGGTATAGATCTTGTTGAGAACAACCATGTCAGTTTCCAAATCCAGCGAAATAGGCAAAGGCAAGCATGAAAACCACGGCTACGAACTGAAAGAAAAGCCGCAGCTGCATCATCTTGTTGCCGTTCTTGCGGTTGAATTCCCCGCCCACGCCAAAGCCGCCGATGCCGATTGCGAGCACCACGACCACGGCGGCCATTGCGAGGATACCCAGAATGTAAAGTGGAGAGCCCATGATCGGTGTGATCCTTTGTTGTCGTTTGCTGCCGGGAGCGTGCTAGGTCGTCGGCCAGCGCATTGGAACGTCTATCTATACCGCAACAGGATGCGGTCAATCGCGCGCGTCGACAGTATCCTGCGCAATGTCCCGGCGATATAGGTCGGGGTGGTGACATAGTAGCGCGGCTTCGGGCGTCGGGCCTCGAGAGCATGCGCAAGTTTCCGGGATACCGCGGAGGGAGGCAGTTCAAACGCATCTGGCCCGCTGGAGTGATAGAGCCGTTTCAACAACGACCCTTCGTAGCGGTCCCGGATTGGCGAGTTTTTCCAGTCGATATGCTTCTCAAAATGCGGAATCGCGTTTTCACGGATCTTGGATGTGACCGGCCCCGGCTCGATCAGGATGACCTCGATCCCGCTTCCCGTAAGCTCAAGGCGTAGCGTGTCACTCAGCCCCTCGATAGCAAATTTCGTCGCCGCATAGGCGCCGCGCCAAGGATAGGTCACCAGCCCCAGCACCGAGGAATTCTGCACGATACGCCCATGCCCCTGAGCGCGCATAACAGGAATGACCTGCCGGATAAGCTCATGCCAGCCAAAGACATTGGTCTCGAAGATCTCGCGCAGCGCCTCGGTCGGCAGATCCTCCACCGCACCCGGCAGGCCATGCGCACCGTTGTTGAACAGCGCATCTAGCCTACCGCCGGTGGCAGCCAGTACCTCAGCAAGCCCCGACTGGATGCTTTGGGCATCGATGTAATCAATCCGCGGACTTTCAAAGCCTTCGGCTCGGAGCCGGTCGCAATCACGCTGCTGCCTGCAGGAGGCAAAAACCCTCCATCCGCGCGCGCGCATGTCGTGAGCTGCCGCATGGCCAATGCCCGACGAGCAGCCGGTAATCAGCAAAGTCTTGGTCATTGTGGTTCCCCGGATCTGTCCGGGGCCGAGTTATGACTGTTTCGCGCTCAGCAGGGAAGCCGCAATCCAGCCCACCTGGCCGGTCTTCGGGTTTTCCAGCAGGGACCAGCCGGACTCGTCGTCATTGAGAACCCGCACATTGTCCCCGGCCAGAAGTTGCATCAAAACCGGATAGTTGGTGCCGGGACCAAGGCGAACGTTGGCGCGCGACGCGCGCACCTTGCGGAACTCACCGATCGGTTCCGGCTCGATTGCTTGGCGGGTGGGTTCTGGTGCCTCAGCCGTGATCGCGCCCAACCCCGCTTCGACGGAGGCGATGCGAAGCCCCGTCACCGGCAGGTTCAGGGAAATGGGCTGGGGCAAGGACGCCACCGACGCGGGATCGCGCAAGGAGATGCTCACTGCGGCAGCGCCTTCGGTGCCGGTGCGCTCGACGGCTGGCTCAACACGGCTGCCGGTCGCGGCCGTGATCAGATCTGCTCCACCATCAGCGACGACAGAGCCACTTGCTGCAGAATAAGGCGTCAGAACCGGGTTCGCGAGTTGGGTTTCTGCAGGACGGCTGACGATTCGACCACGCTCACGCGCCGTACTTGTCTGTTCCTGCGCCACATCAGTCGCGGGGCGTTCTGGTGGCGCAAAATCCGCACCACCACTCAATTCATAGAAAGCGAGCGCCAGACCAGCAAAAGAAACCAACACAAACCGCGACATCACACATCCCCCAAAACCTGACGCTACGAACCAAAAACAGCTCCGCTTGGCCCAGCCGACAAAGCGACAGACCAGCAGATCGTCCAAAACTGAAATTGGCAGCGAGAATCGCCTTGCAAGCGATCAATACAGGACAATCTTAACATAAAATGAGGGGAGAGGTGGCGGTTTCCTCCCCCATAGGCGCGGCTTGGCTTTGGATTTCCCTGTCAATTCAAGGCATGAACGCCACGCCAAGGCGCTCTTCTGTGGAAAACCAGCGTTGCCCGCTTGCCGCCTGACGAGGGGGGAAGTATCAGAATTAAATGACCGACATCGTTGATGATCCCACTTCCCCCGAGATGCCCGCAAATGGCGAATTGCGCGAACCTTTGCGCCGCGCCATTGGCGAACGATATCTGACCTATGCGCTTAGCACGATCATGCACCGGGCCTTGCCCGATGCGCGTGACGGCCTGAAGCCTGTGCACCGGCGCATCCTTTACGCCATGAGCCGATTGCGCCTGTCGTCATCGGGCGGTTTTTTGAAATCGGCCAAGATTTCTGGCGACACGATGGGGGATTTCCACCCCCATGGGGACGCGGCGATTTACGACGCCATGGCGCGTCTGGCGCAGGATTTTGCGGTGCGCTATCCGCTGGTTGATGGTCAAGGTAACTTTGGCAACATCGACGGCGACAACCCTGCGGCCTCGCGCTACACCGAGGCGCGGATGACCTTCATCGCCGAAGCGATGCTCGAAGGGCTGGGCGAGGACGCGGTAGATTTTCGCGATAATTACGATGGCCGCCTGCAAGAACCGAGTGTCCTGCCTGCGACTTTCCCGAATATTCTCGCCAATGGCGCCAGCGGTATCGCAGTGGGGATGGCCACCAATATTCCCCCGCATAACATATCCGAACTGATCGACGCCTGTGTCCACCTGATCAAAGCGCCCAATGCTGCTGATGACACGCTGCTTCAGTATGTGCCCGGACCGGATTTTCCCACCGGCGGCACCATTGTAGAGCCGAAAGAGAACATCGCGCAGGCCTATCGCACAGGGCGTGGCTCGTTCCGGTTGCGAGCCAAGCACGAGATCGAGGATCTGGGTCGGGGCCAGTGGCAGGTTGTTGTCACCGAAATCCCTTATCAGGTGCAGAAATCCAAGCTCATCGAGAAAATCGCAGAGCTGATCCAAACCAAGAAAGTGCCGATTCTCGCGGATGTGCGCGATGAAAGCGCCGAAGACATCCGCATTATCCTCGAACCCAAGTCCAAGAACGTCGACCCGGAGGTTCTGATGGGTCTGATGCATCGCAACTCCGATCTGGAGGTGCGATTCTCACTCAACATGAACGTGCTGATCGACGGCGTGACGCCCAAGGTCTGCTCGATGAAGGAGGTGCTGCGCGCCTTTCTGGATCATCGCCGCGATGTGCTTCAGCGCCGTTCGCGCCACCGGATGGCAAAGATCGACCACCGGCTTGAAGTGCTCGATGGTTTCATCATCGCGTTTTTGAACCTCGACCGGGTGATCGACATCATCCGCTATGACGAGGACCCCAAAGCCGCGCTGATGCGCGAAAACTGGGATCGCGAACACCCCCGCGCCTTTACCGAGGCCGAGTATGTCACGCCTGCCGCAGGTGACGGCGAACTCTCCGAGGTGCAAGCTGAGGCGATCCTGAACATGCGTCTGCGCAGCCTGCGCAAGCTCGAAGAGATCGAACTCACCCGCGAGCGTGACGCCCTGCGCGAAGAACGTGCGGGCCTCGTGGAACTTCTGGGCAGCGAAGAGCTGCAGTGGAAGAAGATCACCGAGCAGCTGCGCGAGACCAAGAAGCAGTTCGGCAAAAACTATGAAGGCGGCGCACGGCGGACGCAATTTGCCGAAGCGGGTGAAATCGAGGACGTGCCGCTCGAGGCCATGATCGACCGAGAACCGATCACCGTGGTCTGCTCGCAGATGGGCTGGATTCGCGCGATGACTGGCCATATCGACCTCAGTCGTGAGCTGAAGTTCAAAGACGGCGACGGGCCGCGTTTTATCTTCCACGCGGAGACCACGGACCGGCTGTTGGTCTTTGGTTCAAATGGGCGGTTTTATACGCTCTCGGCCGCGAACCTTCCCGGCGGGCGCGGCATGGGGGAACCTGTGCGCCTGATGGTCGATCTGCCCAACGAGGTCGAGATTGTCGATCTCTTCATTCACAACCCCGAGGGTCGGCTTCTGGTGGCATCGGATGCGGGCAACGGGTTTGTCTGCGCCGAGAAAGACATCGTCGCCCAGACCCGAGGCGGCAAGCAGGTGCTGAACGTCAAGGATGACGAGCGGGCCAAGATCTGTATCCCCGTCGCCGGGGATCACGTCGCGGTGGTCTCGGAGAATGGCAAGTTTCTCGTCTTTGCGATCGAAGAGATGCCCGAACTCACACGCGGCAAGGGTGTGCGCCTGCAGAAATACAACATGGCGCGCGGGCGCCAGGGCGCGCTCGAACTTGATGGTGGGCTGGCGGATGTCACCACCTTCAACTGGGACGAAGGGCTGCACTGGGAGATGGGTGGTGGCAAAATTCGTCACGAGACCGACCTCACCCAGTGGCTGGGCAAGCGCGCGGGCATCGGCAAGCGCCCCCCCTACGGCTTCCCCAAGGACTACAAATTCAAATAGCGGCAATATATTGCCGGAAAACATGTGGCCCCCGCGCAACCGCGCGAGGGTTCGCTTTTGTGCGGGTTTACCGGAAGGGAAATCCCGGTCTATCACTTGGCGACCCTGATCCCAGAGCGAGATAGAGAAATTTGATGTTGCGCACCATTGCCCTTCTGGCCCTGACCGTTTTTGTCGCCGCCTGCACACCGCCCAGCCCGGATGACGCGCTGCGTGATTTGGGTAGCTTCAAGCTCGGCCACAACATCGTGGTGGCGCCCAAGGTCCAGATGGTTCCTGGCTCTCGCCCAGTTGAAGCACAGGAATGGGTGGATCTCCTGACCAATGAGATGTCCACGCGGTTCTCGCAATATGAGGGTGATCAACTCTATCACTTTGGCCTGAGCGTGGAGGGGTATTTTGTCGCTCCCGGCGGCGTGCCACTGGTCTTGAGCCCAAAATCCGTGCTCGCCATCAAGGTCACGGTCTGGGATGACGCGGCAAACAAGAAGCTGAACGACGAGCCCAAGACCTTTACCGTGTTTGAGACCACTTCGGGCGAGAGCTTCTTGGTTGGCTCAGGGCACGCGCGCACACGCGAGGAACAAATGCTCGGACTGGCGCGCAATGCCGTCCGTGAAATCGAGACCTGGATGGAAGAACAGCACAAGGAGAACGGCTGGTTTGACGCCCAGATCGAGAACCCAGAGGAAAATGCCGCTGTCGCGGCCAGCGAATAGCATGTTTGTCAAGAACGAACCGCTTGATTTTTGCGCGCAAACCAAATAAGCCGCGCGCGCAGAGGAAACCGGGTCTGATGTGGACCCCCCAATTTTCAAAGGGCGCCTAAGGAATGGCAAAGGAAAAGTTTGAGCGTAATAAACCGCACGTCAACATCGGCACCGTTGGCCACGTTGACCACGGTAAAACCACGCTGACCGCAGCAATCACCAAATACTTCGGCGACTTCAAGGCATACGACCAGATCGATGGCGCGCCGGAAGAAAAAGCCCGTGGTATCACCATCTCCACCGCCCACGTGGAATATGAAACTGAAGGCCGTCACTACGCACACGTCGACTGCCCCGGCCACGCTGACTATGTGAAAAACATGATCACCGGTGCGGCGCAGATGGACGGCGCGATCCTGGTTGTGAACGCAGCCGACGGCCCGATGCCCCAGACCCGCGAGCACATCCTGCTGGCGCGTCAGGTTGGCGTTCCCGCGCTGGTCGTGTTCATGAACAAAGTGGACCAGGTCGACGACGAAGAGCTGCTCGAGCTCGTCGAGATGGAAATCCGCGAACTGCTGTCGTCCTACGACTTCCCCGGCGACGATATCCCGATCATCGCAGGTTCCGCTCTGGCGGCGATGGAAGGCCGTGACCCGGAAATCGGCGAAAACAAGATCAAGGAACTGATGGCGGCTGTGGATGAGTACATCCCGACCCCCGAGCGCGCTGTTGACCAGCCGTTCCTGATGCCGATCGAAGACGTGTTCTCGATCTCTGGCCGTGGTACCGTTGTGACCGGTCGTGTTGAGCGTGGCGTGATCAATGTTGGCGACAACATCGAAATCGTTGGCATCAAAGACACCACCACCACCACCTGTACCGGTGTGGAAATGTTCCGCAAACTGCTGGACCGCGGTGAAGCAGGCGACAACATCGGCGCCCTGCTGCGTGGTATCGACCGTGAAGCGGTTGAGCGTGGCCAGGTTCTGTGTAAGCCGGGCTCCGTGACCCCGCACACCAAATTCGAGGCAGAAGCTTATATTCTGACCAAAGAAGAAGGTGGCCGTCACACCCCGTTCTTTGCGAACTACCGTCCGCAGTTCTACTTCCGCACCACCGACGTGACCGGCACCGTGACCCTGCCGGAAGGCACCGAAATGGTGATGCCGGGCGACAACCTGAAGTTCGAAGTTGAACTGATCGCCCCGATCGCAATGGAAGACGGTCTGCGTTTCGCGATCCGCGAAGGCGGCCGCACCGTTGGCGCGGGCGTTGTGTCCAAGATCCTCGCGTAAGCGAAGATCCTCGCCTGATTTAAATGGCGAGTGACAATAGAGAGGGCCTCCCAATGGGAGGCCCTTTTTTGTTGCGAGGCGCTGCCTCGCGCTCCGAGGTATTTGCGAAAGAGATGAAGAGCGGTCACGTCTGGTGTGCTGAACTGCTAACTGACGTGACGATTTGCAAAGAGGCGCGCATTCTCCAAGCAGGTCAATTCCGCCTCAAGCACGCCCAAAAATGTTGTTTTTCCTCTTGCCACTGAGGGATGTCTCGCTTAGGAACGGCGCACCACAGGGGTATAGCTCAGTTGGTAGAGCGACGGTCTCCAAAACCGTAGGTCGCGGGTTCGAACCCTGCTGCCCCTGCCATTAAATCACCCACACTCTGCCGTTTCGCATTCCGTGCTTTGACGTCTATCGAGCATCCGTGTCGCCGAGCGCGAGCTGCAGCTGAGACTGAATGCGACGCCTCAACGTGTCGCACATGGCGCAGAGCCGGATCCCAAATTCCATCGTGCGAGAAGGCCAAGTTCTCGGTGGAGCTGCTTCCCTACTCTAAAGGCTCCAGTTGCACCTTTTTGCTCCTCTGAAGCGCTCTGTGACGCTCCATTGCGAAACCACCCAGGCGTTTTTGGGTGGCCTCATGTGAGAAAGAACACCGAACGTATGTCCTATTTCAAAGCGAATACCGTTGGTAAATTTTGCGATGTGATCGTCGTAGAATTTTTAAAAAAACGCCTTGTTTCTCCGGGCACTGGAACATATACGGGTCAGCGGAGACGTGGCCGAGTGGTCGAAGGCGCTCCCCTGCTAAGGGAGTAGGCGGGAAACCGTCTCGAGGGTTCGAATCCCTTCGTCTCCGCCATCTTACACACTTATGTGGCGAGCCAGAGCTCAGAAAATTTCTGGAGCTGCAACGGTATGCCCACCAATCACCGTGTTTGTTACGCGCTGCTTCAGTGCACGCTTCCTATAGCCGATCTTGGTTTGAAATTTCGCAACTGAAATGGGCATTGAGAGTGCAGGCAATTCATCGCGTGCCCTCCGCTTTGAGGCTGTATCGAACCCAGTATCGCCAACCAGCCGAGCAGCGGCGCGACACCAGCGGGACATCGCGCCTCGTGGTACCGCACAAGTGGCCCTGCAGGGTTCGTACAGCGCCTTTCGGACGCGAAGACCAAAGGACGCGGCCGCTGCTTCATTGGCGCCAAGATCGGCGCTCGTAGCCTAGCAGATACCCGCAGGAGAAGTCGTCGGTGTCAGCGCTTTGAACCGAGGTTCAGAGTATGCTCGCGCAGCCATGCCATAAAACCACGCGGGTCGCTGTGCAGGCGCTCCATCTGCGCATCCGTCAAGGGCTCTCCGACAACAGGGGCCTGCGGTTTGTTGCAGGAACGCACGATCTCGTGCAGCAGCAGCCCTTGGCGCAGGATAGGTGAGATCTGGCAGGCAATCTGATAGGCGCGAGAGTTTCGGCCCGGGAAGAACATCGGCACAACCTTTGCGCCAGACCGGCGAATAAGCTGCGCGGTGAACACATTCCATTCGCGCTCCACCGCCGGTCCCCACCAGCTGTCGGAAGACATCACAACACCCGAGGGAAACAGAGCAACAACCCCCCCATCTTTGAGGTGTGCCATCGCCTTGGCCCGCATCTCCACCATCTTGCGCTGTGCGTCTGGATCGTGCGGGAACGGCACTGGGATCATGAATGAGGTCGCGGCTTCATCGAGGCCGGTCAGTACCGATCGGGTCAGAATACGATAGTCCAAACGTCGCCGCCCAATAAGATCCGCAAAGATCATGCCGTCCACCATGCCATGGGGATGGTTTGCAACCACGACGACCGGGCCGGTTTCAGGGATATTATTGATCTGTTCTTCGGGGGTCTTGAGCTCGATGCCCATCACATCGAGGGCCCCACGCCAGAATTTGTTGCCCCGGTAGTCGGCGTTACGGGCCTCGAATTTTGACACCATCCGCAGGATCGTAAACTTGCCTGTCAACCATTCCAGGGTCCGGATCGCCAAAGACGTCCAGCGGTCGTCAAAGGAGTTCGCATAGGTCAAAGTACGCCGGTCGTAAATCTCGCCGGAACCTCCCTCCTGGGGGTCTTGCGATGTCATGCCAGAGTTGTTGTCATGCGCGGTGTCAGCCACTTTCACCCGTCCCGTCATTTTGGACCGTTCCGCCAGATTAGTAGCCTTCGCCAAACTTGTCAGCCACCAAGGCTTCGACGGCGGAGGCCAGCGCTTCAGCATCAGGTCCAGAAGTTTCGACGTCAATAGTCGTTCCCTTCGACGCTGCCAACATCAAAAGCCCCATGATGCTATCGCCTGACGCAGACATCCCGTCTTTGATGACCTCGGCAGTGGCATCAAAGCCTTCGACCACTTCGACCAGTTTGGCCGACGCGCGTGCATGCAGACCCTTTTCGTTTACAATCTTGAGCGTTTTTCGAGCCATTGATTATGCCACGCCCCCTTCAGGGTTCACATTTTGAGAATTGATATACTTGCGCCCCGCCTCCATGGCGTGACGCACAGCATCTGCAACCGGCAGATGCCGCGACTTGGCCAGTTTGATCAGCATAGGAAGGTTGGCACCGTAAAGAATGCGCCGGTTCGCAGGCGCACAGGCCCGCAGGCTGAGGTTTGACGGGCTACCACCAAAGAGGTCCGTCACCACGACCACACCATCCCCGACATCAACTGAATTGGCGGCAGTGCAGATCTCATCTTGCTTGGCATCGCGGTCGTCTTCAGGGCCGATGGCAATCGCCACCAGCGCAGGCTGACGCCCGACAACATGTTCAACGGCAGCCAGGTATTCTTTGGCCAATCCGCCGTGTGCGACGATCACGATCCCGATCAAGGATTTCTCTCACTTCAATTGCTGGCCAGGCAGCTCGCGGTGCCTAATTGACACCTGCTGCCCCTCGCGCGCAAGGGCCTTTGCCAGTGTTTCTGCCAAGGTGACGGAACGGTGTTGCCCCCCGGTGCAGCCAAAGGCGATGGAAAAATGCGATTTGCCCTCCTCGCGATAGGCAGGAAGCAACGACAAGGTAAGGTCCAGCACGCGATCAAAAAAGCCCTGAAAGCGCGCATCAGACATCACATAGTCCTGAACTTCCTGGTCACGCCCATCATGGACCCGCAAGGCCGGCTCCCAGTAGGGGTTCGACAGAAATCGGCAGTCAAACACCATATCGACGTTGCGGGGGATCCCACGTTTGTAGGAGAAACTGTGCAAGGACACCGCAAGCCTGCGCCCGCTTGGGGCAAAGAGACGTTCCACCTCGGCCCGCAATTGATGCACGTTGAGATCCGACGTGTCGATGACCACATCGGAACGCTCCTTCACAGGCTGCATCAGATCAAGTTCACGGCTCACCCCCAGTTCTGGGCTTTCTGCGGGGGAAAGCGGGTGGCGACGGCGGGTTTCGGAGAACCGGCGCAGCAGGATTTCGGCATCCGCGTCGAGATAGAGCACCGTCGTCTTCAAACCGCGTCGCGCCTTTAGCATGTCGATCATGTCGACCATGGCCTCGGTCGAGAAATCCCTGTTGCGCGGATCGAGTCCCAGAACAAGCGCGCGATCCGCACCGCCTGCTGCAACCAGTGCGGGGACAAGACGCAGAGGCAAATTGTCGATGGCCTCAAAATCCAAGTCTTCGAGTACGTTGATTGCAGTGGTGCGCCCCGCCCCCGAGGGACCGGTGACCAACACCAGTGGCGGCTCGGTTACCGCACCAGTCTCAGAGTTTGGGCTCTGTTTCGGGGTCAAGTGCTCCACCTTTCACATATTGGATCAAAGCTGCCGGAAAATGCGCGCCGTCGATTCGGTTCACCTTGGGCAATGAAATTCCCAACACCTCTTCCTTTAGGTGGCGCGGCAGACGGTCGGTTTCAAGTTGACCCAAGTCGACCACGACGCAAAGTCGCACCTGCGCCAGCGTCTCAGCGCGGAGAAGCCCCACACCGCGCGCCTCAATGAGGCCTGAGATCGTTTCGGGCGCACGCGCGCGCAAAACCGCGCCGTCCCTAAAGACCTCGGTCTTATCGTCGGCCACTAGGATCGCACCACGTGCCATCAGTTCCAAAGCAAGCGCCGATTTACCGCTCCCGGAGGGGCCACAGAGCAAAACGCCGCGCTCATCGAGCGCGACGCAACTGGCGTGCAATAAAATGACGTCGAGGTCGGGCGACGCGGTATTCACCCGCTCAGACCGGCAGACCGACCACAAAACGAGCTCCGAGCGGCTCGGAGGTCAGATCCGCCTCGGTGGGGCGAATGTTCTCCGCCCAGATCACGCCGCCATGCGCCTCAACAATCTGCTTGGAAATCGCAAGCCCAAGGCCGGAATTGTTGCCAAAATGCTCTTCGGGGCGCTGAGAATAGAAGCGCTTGAAGACCTTGGACAATGCCTGCTCTGGAATGCCGGGGCCGGTGTCTTCGACCACGATCAGGACACGATTGTCCCGCCGCCGCGCCCAGACACGGATCGCATCGCCCTCTTCGCAGAACGAAATTGCGTTGGTGATCAGATTGACAAAAACCTGCGCCAAACGGGCCTCGAGACCCCGGATCAAGATCGGCTCATTCGGCAGCTCGGTGATGTAATCGATTCCCTTGCCGCGGGCGTCTTCGCCCAAATACTGGTTGAGATTGCCGAGCATCTTGAGAAGGTCAAAGTCTTCTTCGTCCTCTTTCACCAGCTCTGCATCCAACCGGGACGCATTGGAAATGTCGCTCACCAACCGATCGAGACGGCGCACATCATGTTCAATCACTTCCATCAGCTTCTCCCGTTGGTCTTCTCGGTGAACCATCCGGAGCGTGCCGACCGCAGACTGCAAACTGGCCAGAGGATTCTTGATCTCATGTGCCACATCAGCTGCAAATTGTTCGTTACTATCGATACGATTATAGAGCGCTTTGACCATTCCACGCAGGGCGCGGCTCAGGCGGCCGATCTCATCCGGGCGCGCCGAGAGGTCCGGAATGCGAATGCGTCCCGGTTTGACCTTGTCGTTGTCGCGGTCCTTGCCGAGCTCTGCCGCCTCGGCCAGATCGGCAAGGGGGTTGGCGATCGTGGAAGCCAGCACGAGGCTCAACCCGATAGAGACCAGGAGGGCGACGATGAACATCTGCAATACCCGCTCACGTTCGATGCGGACGAGACGGTCGATTTCGCCAGTTGCCGAAGTCATCAACAGAACGCCCGTTGCCTGGCCCTGCTGCAAAATCGGATTGGTCGCGGCGTAAACGGTTCCGCCTGCACTGTCGGGCACCGCCCCCACCTGTGTTCCATCGCTGAGCGCACGCTGAATGAGAGACAAAAGCTGGGGTTCGGTCAGGTCGATCTCGGCCACGACGTTTTCCGGCGCGCTTTCGCCGCCCACCGCAGACCAGATCGCCTTGAGCGTGTCAGTGATCAGGGTGCGCCCGCCCTCATTGTCGTTGAGCCGATTGAGCGCATCCGCACGCATGACGCCTTTTTGCTGGTCCAACAGGGTCAGCGACGTATCAAACACAAAAATTTCAACGCCGCCACGCAACGAAATATTATCGAGCGTGCGCGAAATATCCTCCGCGCTGGGTGTGACACCAGCCTCGCCCCCCTCAAAAAGCTGCACCTCAAGTACATCCGTAGCCAGCATCGCCTCGGATACCAATGTGCCAAGCCGCTGGTATACAAGGCTCTGCCGCGCGGAGTTCAAATAGAGGATCCCCGACACAAGGATGATCAGTGCAATCAGGTTGAAGGTGATGATTTTACGCGCCAGCGGAGAACCGCGCAGCGAAAACCAGCCACGCCGCGCCCGTTTGGCCCGCATTTCGCGCCCGACCGTCTGCTCTGGTGCGACCCAATCGTCACCCAGCACCAGATCCCCGTCCCGGCGTGAATCCCGGCCCGTCTGCCGGTGTGTATCGGTCATGCTACTATCGCGCATGCACGCATGTCTCCGCCAAAGACCCCGAAAGTCGGGGTCTTATTCTTCATTGTAGCGGTAGCCGATCCCATAGAGGGTCTCGATCGCTGCGAAATCCGCATCGGCGCTGCGCATCTTTTTGCGCAGGCGCTTGATATGACTGTCGATAGTCCGGTCATCCACATAGACCTGATCATCGTAGGCCACATCCATCAGCTGGTCGCGGCTTTTGACAAATCCGGGGCGTTGCGCCAGCGCTTGCAACAGCAGGAATTCCGTCACGGTCAGCGAAACATCCTGCCCCTTCCAGCTCACGGCGTGGCGCAGCGGGTCCATCCGCAGATGGCCGCGTTCCATCACCTTGGTTTCCGGCGCGGTGCCCACCTCATCGGTGGCGACAGCTTCCTGTCGGCGCAGAAGGGCGCGAATACGCTCAACCAGGAGACGCTGAGAGAACGGTTTTTTGACGTAATCATCGGCGCCCATGCGCAGACCCAGAACCTCGTCGATCTCGTCATCCTTGGAAGTGAGAAAGATCACCGGCATCTGGGTTTTCTGGCGCAGGCGCTGCAACAGATCCATGCCATCCATGCGCGGCATCTTGATATCGAGAACGGCCATATCCGGCAGTTTCTTGTTGAAGGCGTCCAGTGCCGCCTGCCCGTCATTATAGGTTTCGACTTCGAACCCTTCGGCCTCCAGTGTCATCGACACCGAGGTCAGGATGTTCCTGTCGTCATCGACCAAAGCAATCTTTGACATCGGATTTGCCCTTATCTGCTCATTATTCGTTTATTTTATGCCCTTTGTCGCTTGGAAGGCGCCTCGAATCAATCCCTGATTAACGAATCAGGCGAAACTTTGGCGCCTATTGACGCAAAAATACCTTATCATCTGTTAAAGAGCGTCGCGTGAAACATCGCGAGCGGCTCCGTGAAACACCCCTGTTCACTATGGGAAACTTTTGGTGGCGCTAAAGGTTTGCTTGGTTGCGCTAACGACCTGAAACCCTCCTGTTCATCCTGCAAAACCTCGTGTTAAGACCGCCTCATGAGTGCGATTATTGCGCTCCGGCGCCCTATGGCGCAGCCTTTGATCTATGCGGTCCCTGTCACAGCTCCATTGCATCATGCAGGGCCGACACCAGGAGAGACAACAAGATGACATCTGGACGGGTAAACCCGAACTTCCGCCTCGAGGATCAGGGAATAGAGGGTCTGGGCAATGTCTATTATAACCTCATGGAACCGGCCCTTGTTCAAGAAGCGCTCAGCCGTGGCGAAGGCAACCTTGGAAAAGGGGGCGCTTTCCTCGTCACCACCGGCAAGTTCACGGGTCGCTCCCCCAAGGACAAACATGTGGTGAAGACGGCCTCTGTTGCCGATACGATCTGGTGGGAAAACAACGCCGAAATGAGCCCCGAGGGCTTTGACGCGCTTTATGCGGACATGGTCGAGCACATGAAAGGCCGCGACTATTTCGTGCAGGATCTCGTCGGGGGCGCGGACCCCGTGCACGCGATCAATGTGCGCATGGTCACCGAGCTGGCGTGGCACAACCTCTTTATCCGCCACCTGCTGCGTCGCCCCGACCGCGAAGATCTGGATGACTTCATCGCCGATTTCACCATCATCAACTGCCCCTCTTTCCAGGCAGACCCCAATAAGCACAACTGCCGATCCGAAACCGTGATTGCGCTGAACTTCGATCGCAAGATGATCCTGATCGGCGGCACCGAGTATGCGGGTGAGAACAAGAAATCCGTCTTCACCCTTCTGAACTACCTGCTCCCCGAAAAGGGCATCATGCCGATGCACTGCTCGGCCAACCATGCCAAGGGCAACCCGGTCGACACCGCCGTGTTCTTCGGCCTGTCAGGCACCGGCAAAACCACGCTTTCGGCAGACCCGGACCGCGTGCTGATCGGCGATGATGAGCATGGCTGGGCGTCCAACGGCACCTTCAACTTTGAGGGCGGCTGTTACGCGAAGACGATCAACCTCAACCCCGAGGCGGAGCCTGAGATTTACGCCACGACCGAGAAATTCGGCACCGTGATCGAGAACATGACCTTCGATCCGGAGACTTTTGATCTCAACTTCGATGATGACAGCCTGACGGCCAACATGCGCTGCGCCTACCCGCTGCATTATATCTCGAATGCATCTGCTTCGGCGCGTGGCGGACATCCCAAGAACATCATCATGCTCACCTGTGATGCCTTTGGCGTGCTGCCTCCGATTGCCCGTCTGACGCCGGCCCAGGCGATGTACCACTTCCTCTCCGGCTTCACTTCCAAGGTCGCCGGGACCGAGCGTGGCGTCACCGAGCCGGAGCCCACGTTCTCCACCTGCTTTGGCGCGCCCTTCATGCCGCGTCGCCCCGAGGTCTATGGCAACCTCCTGCGCGAAAAGATCGCGGCCCATGGTGCAACCTGCTGGCTGGTGAACACCGGCTGGACCGGCGGCGCCTATGGCACGGGTTCCCGCATGCCGATCAAAGCGACCCGTGCGCTTTTGACTGCTGCGCTTGATGGCTCGCTGGCAAATGCAGAGTTCCGCAAAGATCCGAACTTTGGCTTTGACGTGCCAGTCGCTGCTCCCGGCGTTGCCGAAGTGCTGCTCGACCCGCGCCGCACATGGGACGACAAAGCCGCCTATGACGCGCAGGCCGAGAAGCTGGTGCAGATGTTCTCTGACAACTTCGAACAGTACCTGCCCTACATCGATGAGGACGTGAAAGCAGCCGCCATCTGCTGATCGACGCTTCCCGCAAAAAATACAAAGCCCTCTCCGTTCAATCCGGAGGGGGCTTTTTTGTGTTCCGCGATAAGGGGGCGGCAGGGCTTAGCCCCGCAAGGGCGCGTTCCACCCTTTGGCTTATCGCTGTGCGTTGATGATGGCGGCCACCCGCTCTGCGATGATCCGGCTGGCTTTGGGCGAAGGGTGAATGCGGTCCGGGGCGTGAAAGCTCAGATCGCCATAAGGGACCAGATCGGCCGCAGGCAGAAACGTCACACCGGCATCCCCAGCCGCCAGCTGCGCAAGCCGCGCATCCAGCAGGTCGCCTTCGTCTCGGCAATTCTCGATCGGAGATGACCGACCCGGCGTGCGCAAATATCCGAGCATGATCACTCGGGCGTCGCTTTCGCGAATGCGCATGACAAGTTCGGGAAACGCCCCGGTTGCGCCATCCTGCGAGATGAGCTTGTCCATCTTGCGGTCACATTGCCCGCAGCCACAGCCCAGCCAAAGATCGTTGCCACCGCCATTGAGGATCACCCACTCCCATTTCCCCCCGCGGTATTGCTTTGGGATCGACAGACCCGCCGCACCGCTGATCGGCAGACGATAGATCATGCGCGCGCCCAGCACGGAGCGATCAGCGACCGGCTCGCCCAGTTCTTTGGAGACAACATCGGGGATAGATTGCTGGGACAGACCATTCCACGCCATCAGGGAATCGCCTATCGCGAGGATGCGGGTGTCGGTTCCGGTGACGGTTGCGCCACAGGCTGTAAGAAAGCAAAAACTGAGCAATAAGAGCGCGCGACGGATCATAAACGAGGTCTAGCACAAAAGAGGCGTACAGGAAGTTAAACCTCTCGTCGGACAGCGCACCCCGGGATGGAAACGCTGTCCGCCCATTGCGCCACCTTACGCCAGAAGACGCCGCGCGATCACCTGTGCCTGGATCTCAGCTGCGCCCTCAAAAATATTGAGGATCCGCGCATCGCAGAGAACGCGAGAGATCTTATACTCCAGCGCGAACCCGTTGCCGCCATGGATCTGCAAGCCGTTGTCCGCCGCCGCCCAGGCCACACGCGCGCCGAGGAGCTTGGCCATTCCTGCCTCAAGATCGCAGCGGTGGCCGTTGTCTTTCTCCCAAGCCGAGAAATACGTCAGCTGCCGCGCCACCATGACCTCGACCGCCATCATCGCAAGCTTGGAAGACACGCGCGGGAAATTGATCAACGCCTTGCCGAACTGTTTGCGATCCTGTGCATATTGCATCGCAATATCGAGCGCCGATTGTGCTACGCCAATCGCCCGGGCCGCGGTCTGGATCCGGGCCGATTCAAAGGTTTCCATCAACTGCTTGAAACCTTTGCCCTCTTCGCCACCGAGGAGATTCTCGCCCTTCACATGAAAGCCATCGAACCCAAGTTCGTATTCTTTCATACCGCGATAGCCGAGGACCTCGATTTCGCCCCCCGTCATCCCTTCGGTCGGGAAGGGGGTTTCATCCGTCCCCGGCGTTTTTTCCGCAAGGAACATGCTGAGACCGCGATGGTCCGTAGTCTCGGGGTCCGTGCGCGCGAGAAGCGTCATCACATGGGTACGGGCAGCATGGGTGATCCAGGTCTTGTTGCCGGTGATCTGATAGTCACCCGCCGCGTCCTTCACCGCGCGGGTGCGCAGGCTGCCGAGATCAGATCCGGTATTGGGCTCGGTAAAGACTGCCGTGGGAAGAATCTCGGCGCTCGCGATCTTGGGCAGCCATTGCTGTTTCTGCGCGTCGGTGCCCCCGGCAAGGATCAGCTCGGCGGCAATTTCGGAGCGGGTGCCTAGAGAGCCGACACCGATGTAACCGCGCGACAGCTCCTCAGAGACCACACACATCGACGCTTTGGAGAGCCCGAAGCCGCCAAACTCCTCTGGGATAGTCAGACCAAAGACCCCCATTTCCGCCAGCTCTTCAATCACGTCGAGAGGGATCAACTCGTCCTTCAGGTGCCAGTCGTGCGCAAAGGGTTCGACCTTTTCCTGCGCGTAGCGGCGGAATTGATCACGGATCATCTCCAGCTCTTCGTCGAGCCCGGAGGCCCCGAACATCGTGCTCCCCGCCTGCTGCTCCATCAATTCCACAAGACGGACCCGCGCGGCCTGCGTGTTTCCCGACTGCGTAAGCATCATGACGGCGGGTGCCATCAGCGCGCGCTGATCGTCTTGCGACAGCCCCAGATCCTGAAGGCGCAGCACTTCGCCCTGGTTCATCTGGATCCCGCCATAGATCTGCCAGAGATATTCTCCAAAGGCGATCTGGTGGATCAACTGCTCCATCTCGCCAAACTTTGCGTCCCGCTCAAGCGCCTCTGCCCAGCGATGCATCTGGCGCAGGGAATAGACGTAGGTGGCTAGCCATGCGAGCCCATGGGCGGCATATTGGTGCTGCTCTACCAGCGCCCCGGAAACCCTGCCGTTGTTGCTGACGTTGTCACGCACCCGTGCGGTCGCGCGCTCCAGCAGCTCGTCCAGAGGCGGCAGCGCCTCCTTGGTCAATGCCAGAAGCTCCGGCAGCAGAGGGGTGTTGGGTTTCATATCCTGTCCGTCCAATTGTCCGTCATGGGGCATGCGCATGGTCCTCCTCAGGGCTTGCCCCCTGATAGGTCATTTTGCACCTGCAGCGCAATATTAAATCTCATATGGGCAAATTTTCATTCGATAATTACCCAGAGGTTTTGCAGTGCAGCACGCGCTGGGTGTGCTAAAGGCAGTGGTATGACTGATCTTATTCCCTTTCTCGCGCCGGCCGGATTCGTGCTCGCCTTCATCATTGCGCTTATTGCAGGCACCATAAAAGGCCTTGTGGGCTTTGCCATGCCCATGATCATGGTCTCGGGCCTAAGCTCCATCATGGCACCGGACCTGGCTTTGGCAGGGCTGATTCTCCCCACGCTCGTCACCAACGGGTTTCAAGCCCTGAAACAGGGACCGGCCGCCGCTTGGGCGTCGATGAAACGGTTTCGCACATTCCTTCTTGTGGGGGGGCTCTTCTTGCTGATGAGTGCGCAACTGGTGCGCCTGCTTCCGCCACAGGTGATGCTGCTCATCATTGGTGCGCCAATCACGCTCTTTGCGTTGACGCAGCTGCTTGGAAAACAGCTCGTTCTGCATGAAGCCTCGCGCCGGATGGAGATCGGCATTGGCGCTTTTGCAGGGTTCATCGGTGGCTTTTCAGGTATTTGGGGCCCCCCGACCGTGGCGTATCTCACCGCGCTCGGGACCGAGAAAAAGGAACAGATGCGCATTCAGGGCGTGATCTACGGCCTTGGGGCCGTTGTCTTGTTCTTTGCTCATATCGGGTCTGGTGTGATGCGCGGCGAGACCCTGCCTTTTTCCATTCTGATGATAGTACCAGCACTCCTTGGCATGTGGGTCGGCGGGCGGCTGCAGGATCGGATCGACCAGAAGACATTCCGCCGCGCCACCTTGTTTGTGCTGCTGATCGCGGGTCTCAACCTGCTGCGCCGCGCCTGGGTGGGCTGAGGCGATGCCCTTTGGCCTCAATACCCGGCTGACAGCCAGTCAGATCGCAAGCGGGACCATTGTGGTATCCGTTGTGGTCCTGCTGCTCAAGCTCGGGGCTTGGGCCATGACCGGATCGGTCGCATTGTTCTCTGATGCGATGGAGAGTCTCGTCAATGTCTCGGCGGCGGTGCTTGCGTGGTTTGCGATCCGCTATGCCCAGCGCCCCGCCGATGACGGACACCCGTTTGGACATCACAAGGCCGAGTATTTCTCTGCCGTGATCGAAGGGATCATGATCATTCTCGCCGCGGTTCTGATTTTGCATCAGGCCTTTGCCACATTGACCGCGGGCACCCGGGCAGATCTCTCGGCGATTGGACTGGGCGTCAATGGCATCGCGCTGGTCATCAACCTGGTCTGGGCGCAGGTCCTGCTGCGGGCCGGCAAACGCGTAAACTCGCCTGCATTTGCGGCCGGTGGCCGCCACCTGATGGGCGACGTGTGGACCTCTGCCGGAGTGATGGTTGGGCTTTTGTTGGTGCTGGCGACGGGATGGCACATTCTTGACCCAATTCTTGCGCTGCTGGTTGCGGTCAACATCCTGCGAGAAGGGCTGCATGTGGTCTCTGACTCTATCGATGGGCTGATGGACAAAGCCGCCTCACCTGATGAGCAAGAGAAAATAGCCTCGGTTATTCTTGGTTCCGGTGGCGGTGCGCTTCAGATCCATGACATCAAGACCCGGCGCGCGGGCAAAGCCATATTTGTCGAGTTTCACATGGTTGTGGATGGCGAAATGTCGGTCGCTGAAAGCCATGACATCTGTGACCGCCTTGAAGCAGAGATCGAAGCCGCCCTGCCCGGCGTTCATGTAACCATCCATGTCGAGCCGGATAACAAGCTCGAGGCGGACGGCATCGAGCCGCCCGCGCTCTGACGCCCCTTGCTGTGGGGCAACTGGCGTCGCCCCGCACCTTCTCAGGCGCGCGTCGCCAAGGCGCGCAGCCCGGTCATCAGGGCCAGAAGGGTTTTGGTGTACTGCTCGCTTGTGAGCCGCCCGGCGTCGTCAAACTCCTTGCTGGAGCCCGCAAGGTGCACTTCTGGCCCCGGCAGGACATTGGCTCGAAACGGCACCATGAAGCTGCGCAGCACCATCTGCGCCCGCTCCCCACCCGCACGCCCGGCGGCCGCGGACATCACTGCAACAGGCTTGTCCTGCCATGGATTGCCCTCGGTGCGGCTGACCCAATCAAGCGCATTCTTGAGCACCCCCGAAGGCCCTTTGTTGTATTCCGGTGTCGAGATCACAACCGCGTCCGCGCGCGCGATCTGATCTGCCAGAGCCTGCACCACTGCGGGAATGCCCTCAGCGCTTTCAAGATCCCCATCATAGAGCGGCATATTCAGACCGCCCTCGATCACCTCGGCGGACCCAAATAGCCGCGCGGCCTCACGGGCGAGTTTGAGGTTGGTTGCCTCCTTGCGCAAGGAGCCGGAGAGAATAAGCAATACCGGATCAGCCATCGATAAGTCCTTTCAGAAAATCTGTTTCGTGTTGAAAGCTAGGCTCTTCCCCGGCTCAGACAAACAGGGATCACCGCAGGCGGGGTGTGCATTGCCACACATGGTGCCCCGAGGTACGCAAAAGGCCGCGCTCTGGGAGCGCGGCCATATCTTGTGCACCTTTAGAAGTGCGATCAGCTTGCTTGCGGGATGATCACGATTTCAACCCGCCGATTACGCGCTTTGCCTTCGGGCGTGAGGTTGCTGGCAACGGGTTGGTCTTCGCCGCGCCCAATGATCCGCATACGGCCGTAGGACACGCCGCCTGCTGCAATCTCATCCGCGACGGCGTTGGCACGGCGCTCGGACAAGCTGTAGTTATAAGACGCAGCCCCATCGCTGTCCGTATGACCGATAACTTGCACGATGCTGCCGGGATAGCGCTGCAGGCTACCCGCCACCTTGCGCAGGTCGCTGCGCACCACCGAGGAGATCGCTGCACTGTCGGTGGCAAACGTCAGATCATTGGGCAGCGAGACGATCAGGCGATCGCCGGTATTGACGATCGAAATTGAGTCATTGTCGAGACTCTGGCGCAGCTCGGCCTCCTGCTTGTCGAGTTCACGACCAATCAGCCCGCCCGCAAGCGCTCCAACCGCAGCGGTCCCGATAATCGTTTCCGCCTTGTCGTCATCCGCAGTCGCAGCGCCAATGCCAGCCCCGATCAAGCCACCGATGATAGCCCCGTTCTGAGAGCGGTTGATCCCGCCGGGCGCACCGTAGGACGCAGGATCATCACAGGCACTGAGGGCAACGGCGGCGGTCAATACGCCAAGAGCGGGGAGTTTTGCAAAAGACATACTGTCTACCTTTTCTTCTTCAAACCTGTCTGGCTTTGCGCGCGTGTTCTGCTCGGCGCACCGACATTATGTATAGATATTGTGCGCATTACGCCGCGCAGCAAGCACCAAGACCTCCGGTTCGGCGAAATGCCGCGCACCATGGCGCCGCCAATCGGACGCATCTGATCGGTCGCCAGTGGGCTCGACTACGCTTTGTAGACATAGGTGTTGCTCTCCTGCTCCTGCCAGAGCTTTCGCAACACATCTGCCTCAGCGGCAAAGGAGCAGTCGAGCAATTCTGCCGACATCATGCGCTCTGTGCGAAAGTGGCGAAAGCCGCCACGCAACTCGCACCACGCCGCAAGCAACGTGCAGTCGGTGTGATAGATGAGCGCGAGAGGGCGCAGAACCCGTTCGCTGCGTTCTCCAGCGCCATTCACATAGGCCAGGTGCAACTTTTGCGAACTGCGCACCGCTTGGCGAAGGATGGCCTTTGAGACACACCCCTCCTCGGGATTGTCAAGCGGGGCGCCATAGGGCGCGACCTGCAGCCACTCAGCGCTGGCATGTACGTCGCAGATCTTGCGCCCTACACGCGCAGCTGGCTGCTGCAGCGCACCATCCCCGGTGCGCATCAACATTGCGAGGCCGACGTGCAGCGCTTCGATTTCCTCTTCGTCGAAATTGAGAGGCGGCAAATCGTAACCCTTGCGTAGCATGTAACCGATGCCCGCCTCGCCCTCGACCGGGGTACGCATGGCCTGAAGTGCGGCGATATCGCGGTAAATCGTGCGCTTGGAAACCTCAAGCTGCGCCGCAAGATCCTCGGCCCGTACCGACGCAGGCGCCGCGCGCAGGATCTGGATCAGCTCGAACATCCGATTGCTGCGAGTCATGAAACCTCCGGTGATGGCACCTCTCTGGCACCTGATTTGACAGCCTGCTGCCAATCTAACAGATCCCGCTGACAACAGGGTGTCAGCAGCGTTCTGGTTGTCTCGCGGATACTACAACCCGAAACGGAGATCACCATGTCCGCTTATGATTGGCTCGCACTCGCCACCCTCGGTCTTGACCACTGGCAACAACCGCGCCAGCCGCGCACCACCTATGAGATCGAACGCCAAGAGGCCTGGGATCAGATCGAGGCCCTTCAACGGGCGAAACGGCGCACAAGGCGCACAAGGCGCACAAGGCGCAAAGCCTTGATGAAAATGATAAACCTGTCAATCCGCGTGCCGTTCAGGCGACGGCCTTCGGGTCGGTCTCGGTACGGGCCGCCTCAAAAGCCAGCATCGCACGTTTGACGGGCACACCCCAGTGATAGCCCCCCATGCCTCCGCCTTTGCGAAGGACGCGATGGCAGGGAATGAGCCAGCTGAGCGGATTCTTCCCCACGGCCGTGCCAACGGCGCGCACGGCACGTGGGTTATCGATCGCCTCCGCGATATCGCCATAGGTGGTCGCTTGACCTTCAGGGATCTGCAACAGCGCCTCCCAGACCTTTATCTGCAGCGGGGCGCCAATCAGATGGAGGGCGGTTTCTCCCTTTTGGGCAAAGGCGGCCTCAACCCGCGGGCGAAGGGCATCGGGGTCTTCGACAAACTCCGCCTTCGGCCAGCGGGCGCGCATGTCCTCCCAAGCGGCCTCTGGCCCAACCTCGGCGGCAAAGGCCAGCCCACAGAGCCCCTTCTCTGTCCCCATCGTAAGCGCCTGCCCAAAGGGGCTGTCAAACCACCCCCAGCGCACAGTAAGCCCCGCGCCACGGCGGGCATAATCTCCTGGGCTCATGGCCTCCCATCGGACAAAGAGGTCGTGCAACCGTCCCGATCCAGAAAGGCCCACCGCATGTGCGGTCTCCAGAAGAGGCAGATCCTCGTGGAGCAGCGCTTTGGCATGACCAAGGCGCAAATATTGCTGATACCGCTTGGGGGAAACGCCAGCCCAAGAGGAAAAGACGCGCTGGAAATGCGCGGCGCTCATGCCCATGCGCGCCGCCAGCTCCTCCAGCGACAGATCGCCACCATCCGCATCGATGACCTCGATAGCGCGCCGGATCACCCCGTAATGGTACGCCTGTTCATCCCGTTGCATGGCACCTCGTCCTCTTGTATTGGGTCAATACTCTGGAGACGCACCTTAGCCAACGTGCCGCGCGGCGGCGACCCGGAACCTGCGGTTTGGCCGTCCAGGCCCATGGTTAGCGCGTCTTTTGCATCGCAATGCGCCGCCCGCGGCAAATGCTTTGCGTTTTTAATTTGCGCCCCCGTTCCGCAGCGGGCAAAAGAAGCCCCGATGGCCAAGCAACTCGATTATCATACGCTCCGCGAGATCTTTACGCGGTTCCAGGACGCCGAGGCCGAACCCAAGGGCGAACTCGACCATGTCAACGTCTACACGTTGGTGGTGGCCGTGGCTTTGTCCGCTCAGGCCACGGATGCTGGCGTGAACAAAGCCACCAAGGATTTGTTCAAGATTGCCGATACACCCCAAAAGATGCTCGACCTCGGCGAGGAGGGTGTGATCGAACACATCAAGACGATTGGCCTTTATCGTAACAAGGCCAAGAACGTCATCAAGCTATCGCGCATTCTCGTCGACGAATACGGCGGCGAAGTTCCTTGTTCGCGCGCCTCACTGGAGAGCCTACCGGGGGTCGGGCGCAAGACCGCAAATGTGGTTTTGAACATGTGGTGGCGGTACCCGGCACAGGCAGTGGACACCCATATCTTTCGCGTCGGCAACCGGTCGGGCATCTGTCCGGGCAAGGATGTAAACGCGGTCGAGCGCGCAATCGAAGACAATATCCCGGTCGACTTCCAGCTGCATGCACATCACTGGCTGATCCTGCATGGCCGTTATCATTGCAAGGCGCGCAAACCTCTGTGTGCGACCTGCATCATCCGTGACCTCTGCCTCTACGAGGAAAAAACACTATGACCAAAACCTACCAACTCGTTGGCATCGGCAATGCTGTTGTCGACGTGATCTCGCAATGTGATGACAGTTTTCTGGATCACATGGGGATCGAAAAAGGCATCATGCAGCTGATCGAGCGCGAACGGGGTGAGGTGCTTTATGCCGCGATGAAAGAGCGGGTGCAGACCCCGGGCGGATCCGTCGCCAACACAATCGCCGGGGCAGGTGCGCTGGGGCTGTCCGCCGCGTTTATCGGGCGGGTGCATGACGACGCTTTGGGGCGGTTTTACGCAGAAGCCATGCAAGACGATGGCGTTGATTTTGTGAACCCACCCGTCGCTGGCGGCGAGCTGCCAACCTCGCGTTCGATGATCTTTGTCTCGCCCGACGGCGAGCGGTCGATGAACACCTATCTTGGCATTTCATCAGAGCTTAGCTCGGCAGATGTCTCCAACGCGGTCGCCGGCCAAGCGCAGATCATGTTCCTCGAGGGCTATCTGTTCGACAAGGACAAGGGCAAATCCGCCTTTATGGAAGCCGCACGCGACTGCCGCGCGGGCGGTGGCAAGCCCGGCATCGCCATCTCCGATCCGTTCTGCGTCGAACGCCACCGCGCGGATTTCCTGAAACTGATTGAGACCGAGCTGGAATTTGTGATCGGCAACGAGGATGAGATCCGCTCGCTGTTTGAGACAGATGATCTGGAGGCGGCGCTCGCCAAGACAGCCGCGATTTGCCCGTTGGTGGTCTGCACGCGCTCTGGCGATGGTGTGACCGTCGTCAGTCAGGAAGGCCGTATCGATGTCCCTGTGATCAAGGTTGTGCCTGTCGATGCAACCGGCGCTGGAGATCAATTTGCGGCAGGTTTCCTGTTCGGGCTCGCCGAGGGACGGGATCTGGAGACCTGCGCACGCATGGGCAACGCCTGCGCCGCAGAGGTTATCAGTCACATTGGCCCCCGCCCCAAGGCAGACATGCGCGCTGTGCTTAAACAGGCGGGTCTCCTCTAATCGATCTTGCGGCCGGGCGGAGTTGAACTTTGGGCCGGTCCCGCATCGCTGAGACTATTCGTCTTACCCAAAACCACCCAACCGCAGGTAGATTTCAAATTACGAAATATGTGAATGGGTGTTTCCGCTGAGCGACCCCTATTCACATAGACGAACCGATTCGCACGAACCCAGCAAAACCATCAAATTACGCAATACAGACACCCGTGACCTGCATTCAGAACAAAAAGCTTGCATAATCGTATATCCGCGACCCAAAAGCATGTGCCGGCCGGTATGTTTGCAAATTTTTAAAGCACGCGCCGAGAAAATCCTGTGAAGGCTCAGAAAACCCACAGGACACCAAGATGTTTCGCTCAAAAAACATGCGAATTTCTCGCAAGCTGCCGCTGCTGTTTGCAGGCTTTTGCGCGGGAACCAGCTTTCTTCTCATTGCCGCTTCCTTGATCGCCTTCAACCGCTTTGCAGAACGATCTGTGCAGGACCAAATGGTGTCCCTTCTGGCCGATCGAAGCTATTCGGTGCGGCAAATCATCTCCAACATCGAGACTGATCTTGTTTCTTTGTCCCAGTCGCCCGCGACGTCCTCTGCCCTGGTGGCGTTTGACGAAGGCTGGGAGGCTCTGGGTCCGGATGCACAAGCCGCCCTGCAAACGGCCTACATCACTCAAAACCGCCACCCCAGCGGTGCAAAGCACAAGCTTGATCGCGCGGAGGGAGAGGCCGCCTATCACGACGCCCATGAGACCTTTCACAATGGCCTGCGAACGCTGATTGAAGTCAAAGGCTATTATGACGCCTTCCTGATCAATCCCGAAGGCGACATTATCTATTCGGTCTTCAAGGAGCTGGATTACGCCACCAACCTCAGCGATGGAAAATATGCACAATCCGGCCTTGGTGCTGCCTATCGCGCGGCCACTAAGGCGGCGGAACGCGAGGTCGTCTTTGCAGATATGGATCCCTATGCGCCCAGCGCGGGCGCGGCGGCAGCATTTCTGGCAACCCCTGTCAAAGGCTCCGATGGCTCCCTCATCGGTGTGATCGCCGTGCAAGTACCCGTCGATATGCTAGGCGTGATCACCAACAACAGCGATGGGCTTGGCAAAACCGCGCAGGTCTTTCTTGTAGGTGCTGATTTTAAGGCCCGCACCAAATCCCGTTTCGACGGCGGCTTTGGCGTGCTGGAGACGCTGCCCGAAGTCGACCACATCAAAGAAGCCCTGCGTGGCGAGACGGGCTTTTCCGTTGGAACAATCGGCCTGGATGGCCACCCAGTATATGCGGCATCGCGCCCCCTGGGCCTCGAGCTGGCCAATTGGGCTCTGGTGGTCGAGCAAGATGTTTCGGATGTGATGGCTCCTGTGCGCCAAAAAGCGTGGGCCTTGGTTCTCATCGGGCTCGCGGTCTGCACGATCATGTCATTGATTGGCTGGCGGATCGCAACCTCGATCACGCGCCCCCTGCATCAGATCGCAGTGGGGATGGATCGCGTCGCCTCTGGAGATGTGGCCACCACAGTCGAAGAAGCCCAGCGCAGCGATGAAATCGGCGACATCGGGAAATCGCTTCTGTCGCTGCAAGAGGACCTGAAAGTCGCGCGCGATGCAGAAGAGCAGCGCATCGAGCAACAGCGCGAACAGGAGAAGGTTGTCGAAAACCTGAGCGCGGGGCTTTTGCAGCTTTCTCAAGGTGACTTCTCCGCCACGATTGATACGCCGTTCTCCGGCGAGCATGAGACGCTGCGCGCGGACTTCAACAAGACCGTCACCACACTGAATGAGACGCTTGGGCATGTGGTGACTGCGGTGAGCCGCATCCGAAACGGCGCTGCAGAGATCAATCAATCTTCCAACGACCTGTCCCATCGCACAGAGAGCCAGGCCGCGACACTTGAAGAAACTGCCGCTGCATTGGAAGAAATGACCGCAAGCGTGAAATCTGCGGCGGATAGCGCGCGCAGCGTGGAAACCATCACCGGCGAAGCCAAACAGGAGGCAGAAGCCAGTGGCAAAGTGGTGCAAAACGCTGTGACCGCGATGACCGAAATCGAAGAATCCTCAAAACAGATCGCGCAGATCATTCTGGTGATCGACGACATCGCCTTTCAGACAAACCTGTTGGCGCTGAACGCAGGTGTCGAGGCGGCGCGTGCAGGTGAAGCCGGTCGCGGGTTTGCCGTGGTCGCAAGCGAAGTGCGCGCATTGGCGCAGCGGTCTTCGGACGCCGCGATGGAAATCAAAACGCTGATCGGTGAAAGCTCCAAACAAGTGGAATCGGGCGTTGATCTGGTGGGTAAAGCCGGCGAAGCCCTCAACATGATCGTCGAGCGGGTCAATAATATCGCGCAGCTGGTCTCCGGCATCGCCGAAGGCGCTTCAGAGCAATCCAACGGGATCGAGGAAATCAACACTGGCATGGTGCAGCTGGATCAGGTCACGCAACAAAACGCCGCGATGGTCGAAGAGGCTTCAGCAGCTTGCCAGATGCTTGACACTGACGCATCCGAACTGGGTGGCGTTGTGGCCAAGTTCAAACTCTCCGGTCAAACTGCACAAAACACCCCAACCACATCCACGGCTGTGTCCTCGGCGGCTGCCAGCGACAGTTGGGATCTGGACGCGGAAACGGATGAGACGCCCATGGCGCCTACAGCACATGGGGTCCCCACCAGCAACGGCAACGCGGCCTATAACTTTTACGAGGACTTCTGATCGCGCACCACGCTGGGTCCGAGGTATCCGTCCAGCTGATGGGCACCAGCACTTGCGCCGCTCCATGAGGGGTGCGCCACGTCAGCTGCGGCCTGCGGCGGTCAGGGCCTTTGACAAAAGCTGCGCCAGATTTTCCACGTCGGCCGTCGACAGCCCCTCAAGAAGCGAAGCCTGCGTGGCCACATGTGCCTCGACGACCTGATCGATCAGAGCAATCCCCTTGTCGGTCAGCGCAATCAGGAAACTCCGGCTATCGCTGGGATTTGTCGTACGCGTGACCAGCCCGTCCGCCTCAAGACGATCGATCCGGTTTGTCATCGTCCCGGAAGCCACCATCGTTGCCTTCATGAGGTCTCCGGCAGAGAGACAATGCGGAACCCCAGCACGCCGCAGGGTCGCCAGAACATCGAACTTCGCACCGTTCAACCCAAAGCTGGCAAAGGTTTTCGCCATTGCCTTGGAGTATTCAAGCTGAAGCCTGCTCACCCGGCCGATCACCCCCATTGCGGTGACATCAAGGTCGGGGCGTTCCCGTCGCCATTGCTCTAAAACGAAGTCCACATGATCCATTTGCCAGTAATGTGCCGCCGCACGAAGAACGTCAATGTCGGCATATATCTTGACATCGAGACATACGTCAATTATCTCGACATCAAGATATACAAGAGTAGAAATCATGACACAGACAAGAGACCTTGCGCTCACGGCGCTGGCGCCCGCGATTTGGGGAAGCAGCTATTTTGTGACCACAAGCTTCCTGCCCGGAGAATCTCCCTTTCTGGTCGCACTCTTGCGCGCGTTGCCCGCAGGAATCTTGTTGCTGGCACTGGTGCGCCAGCTGCCGCCTGCGGCCTTGTTGCCAAAGATCATGGTCCTCGGTGCGCTGAACTTTTCCGTCTTTTGGACGCTCCTGTTCCTGTCGGCCTACCAGTTGCCAGGCGGGGTCGCGGCGACATTGGGGGCGGTGCAACCTCTCTTTGTCGTTGGCCTGTCGGGTGCGTTGCTCGGAACACAGATCCATAGCAAAGCCGTTGCCGCCGCGATGCTGGGGATGGTGGGCGTCGCACTGTTGGTTCTGGGACCGGATGCGCGCCTCAACGTAACGGGTGTGCTGGCAGGTCTGGGTGGCGCGCTCTCGATGGCATCCGGAGTGGTTCTGAGCCGCAAATGGCAACCTGACGTCCCCGCGCTGACCTTTACCGCGTGGCAACTCACCGCCGGGGGAATCCTGCTTATACCCGTCGCCGTGATCGCACTGCCAGAATGGCCAAGCCTCAGCGCGCATAACCTTATGGGTCTTGGCTATATGAGCTTGATTGGCGGCGCGCTGACCTATGTCCTTTGGTTTCGCGGCATCGCGCGCATCGCCCCCGCACAAATCTCGCTCTTGGGGGTGTTCAGCCCGCTGACCGCCGTGATCCTCGGGATGGCTTTTGCAAACGAGACCTTCTCGATCTGGCAGGCTATCGGGGCATTTGTCGCCCTGTTCTCGGTCTGGTTGGGCGGGCAAGCGCCGCGCGCGCGCCCCAAGTCCCCCGCCACGCAGGTGCCAGCCGAATAACTCTGGCGCGCCCTCGACGGGGGTGCGCTTGCAAGCTTCAGCTTATTCCTTATCCGACGGGATCAACGCGCCGTCGAAATTGTCGGGCAACTGCGATGGGCACGCCCCGCCCTGATGGCATTGAAGAACCGTATCACCGGCGCGCCCGTCTTCGGCGGAAAAGAAGAAACCGCCACATGGCTCGACAACCGCAACCACGCGTCCTTCGATCTGTCGCGCAAAGAACAAATAGCGCGTTCCGGACACCAGACTGCCACACCACGGGCCAAGGCAATGGGCCTCCAGAATGATCTCCCCCTCGACGGGTTGGTCAAACATCCGTTGCCCCAACAAGAGCCCCGTCACCTGCGCCGGAATCTCGATTGGCTCTTCCGTCGCGCTGGGGTTTGCTTCGGAATATTGAGGCAACAGCGCTTCGTCAAAACTTACGCGGCCTTCAATGACCACAAAAGCGTCCTCGCGTTCGGACACGATCCGATAGACATCCCCCGGCCCCATCGGCAAACAGCTGAGCGCACCGGCCTCGGTCACCGTCAAGAGGGCCAGCCCCGCAGCGAGGGCAATGTTACAAATGGGCTTTGAATTCCTCGACAACACGGGCGTAGACCTCCTTTTTGAAAGGAACAACCTTGTCCACCAACTGCTCCACGGGCTGCCAGCACCATGCTGAAAACTCGGGGCTGTCGGTTGCAATATTGATCTGATCGTCACGCCCAAGAAAACGCAACAGAAACCATTTCTGCTCCTGACCACGATACTTTCCGCCCCAGAAATGCGGCACAACGTCATGGGGCAAGTCATAGGGTAGCCAGCCATCGCTTTCGGCAATGACTTCGACCAGATCTGGGGTGACGCCGGTTTCTTCTTCGAGCTCGCGCAACGCCGCGACACGGGCATCCTCGCCCTTATCAATACCGCCCTGAGGCATCTGCCATGCTTCTTTGTGGCGATCCATCCGCTGCCCGACCCAGACTGCGCCTGCAGCATTGATCATCATGACCCCCACGTTTGGGCGGTATGGCAAAGCGGCGATCTGCTCTGGGGTCATTTCCTTGGCGGGTATTTTGCTCATGCCTCAGTCTCCGGTGAGGGTTGCTCCGCCCCTCTTAGACCGTTTGCCGCCGGGGCACGCAAGGGGGTGACGCCGCGTCTGCAGGTGACATTCCATGCGCTTCGGGCGATCCTTGCGCCCTCACGCGGTGCCCGTAACAAGTGCCGCGCAGTACACAGAGGGAGAGTGTCATGGCTGCGTACCCACATCTGCTGGCCCCGTTGGATCTGGGCTTTACCACGCTGAAGAACCGGGTTCTGATGGGCTCCATGCACACCGGGCTCGAAGAGACCCGCGACTGGAATCGCGTGGCCGAGTTCTATGCTGCGCGCGCGCGTGGCGGGGTGGCCTTGATGGTCACCGGCGGCATTGGCCCCAACCTCGAAGGCTCCGTGCTGCCGGGTGCGGCGATGATGACCACAGAAAAAGATGTCGAGAACCATTCGGTCGTCACGAAGGCCGTACATGAGGCAGACGGCAAGATCGCAATGCAAATCCTGCACGCAGGCCGCTATGCCTATGGTCCCAAATGCGTTGCACCGTCGCCCGTCAAGTCGCCCATCTCGCCCTTCCCCCCGACCGAGCTCGACGAGGAAGGTATCGAAAAACAGATCTCCGACATCGTGAACGCCGCGCGGCTGGCGCAAGAAGCAGGCTATGATGGTGTCGAGATCATGGGGTCGGAGGGGTACTTCCTCAATCAGTTCCTCGTCACACATACCAACAAACGCGAAGACCGCTGGGGCGGATCCTATGAGAACCGCATGCGTCTGCCGGTCGAGGTGGTGCGCCGTGTACGCGAGGCCGTGGGGCCGGAGTTCATCCTGATTTATCGTCTCTCGATGATCGATCTTGTGCCTAATGGCTCCACCTTCGAGGAGGTCGTGCAACTGGCCAAGGCGGTCGAGACCGCCGGGGCGACGATCATCAACACCGGCATTGGCTGGCACGAAGCGCGCATACCGACGATTGCCACATCGGTGCCGCGCGCGGCCTTTGCCTGGGTGACGCAGAAACTGATGGGGCAGGTCTCGATTCCGGTGATCACTTCGAACCGGATCAATACGCCCGAGGTTGCAGAGGACGTCCTCGCGCAGGGCTGTGCCGATATGGTCTCCATGGCGCGGCCAATGCTGGCGGATGCGGATTTTGTGGCCAAAGCCGCCGCCGGACGCGGAGATGAAATCGCGCCCTGTATCGCCTGCAACCAGGCCTGTCTGGATCACACGTTTGGTGGCAAGCTCACGTCCTGCTTGGTGAACCCCCGCGCCTGCCACGAAACCGAGCTCACTCTCACCCCTGCTGAGACGATCAAATCCGTCGGGATCGTCGGTGCTGGACCTGCGGGTCTGTCGACCGCGCTTGCCGCGGCAGAGCGCGGCCACAAGGTCACGTTGTTTGATGCCGCAGATGAAATCGGCGGGCAGCTCAATATGGCCAAACAGGTCCCCGGCAAAGAGGAGTTCTGGGGGCTTGTTGATTGGTATCGCACTATGATTGCAAAGGCAGGCGTCACTCTGGAATTGGGCCGCCGCGTCGATGCCGCAGATCTCAAGGACTTCGACGAGGTGATCATCGCGACCGGAGTCACGCCGCGTGATCCACACATTCCGGGTCAGGACCACCCTTCGGTCCTGAGCTACATCGACGTCCTGCGCCACAAAGCTCCGGTTGGAGAAAAGGTTGCGGTCATCGGGGCGGGCGGCATCGGGTTTGATGTGTCGGAATACCTGCTGCACGAGGGCGAAAGCCCCGCTGAAAGCCTACCACTTTGGATGCGCGAATGGGGGGTGACCGACCCGGCCGATCATCGATCGGGCCTCGCTCCCGAGGGCCCTCAGCCCGAGGCTCCGGCACGCAAGGTCACCTTGCTGCAGCGCAAGGCAGAGCGCCACGGCAAACGTCTGGGAAAAACAACCGGCTGGATTCATCGCGCAACGCTCAAGATGAAAGACGTCGAATTTGTCGGTGGCGTCAACTACGAGCGCATCGACGATGATGGCCTGCATGTGAGCTTTGGCGAAGCGCGCGAAAACCCAACCGTGATCAAGGCAGACAACATCGTGCTGTGTGCCGGACAGGTCAGTGAACGCTCTCTTGCGGACAAGCTCGCCGAAATGGGAATCACCGCCCATGTCATTGGCGGCGCGGATGTTGCGGCAGAACTCGACGCCAAACGGGCCATAAATCAGGGCACCCGCCTCGCGGCCACGCTCTGAACAGAGCCCTCTCGTTCATTGGCGCAGCCGAACGAGAGGGTCCTCCTCGCCCGACGGAGAACACGCCACATTTCAGATTGTAGCGGCAAGTTCAGCCATCAAGGTCTGCACCAGGGCCTGCGCGGGCATAAACCGAGCGCGATCTGCGCCCATGCCTGCCCACTGCGAGCCAAAACTGCTGACGCCCTTGGCCGTTGCCACTGCATTCAGGGCTTTGCCAAGATCATAAGCGCATGGGTAGGCTGGAATTTCTGCAATCGGGACATCTGAGGCCCATTCGGTGAAGGCATTGCTGAGACATCGCGCCGGACGACCGGAGATCGCTGCGGTCATCACCGTCTCATCTCCAAGCGCCAGCCTGTCCCGATAGGCAGCATCGGCGTTGCTCTCCGGGCAGCCGATAAACGCGGTGCCGAGCTGTGCCGCGACTGCCCCCGCCGAGAGCGCCCGCGCGATCTCCGCGCCCGTCATCAGGCCACCGGCTGCGATCACCGGCAGGGTGGTCTGTTCGGCCAGCACCGCAACCAGCTCCAGCAGGCCAAGGCGTGCATCCAAGGCGCCAGGTTCAAAAACACCCCGGTGGCCGCCGGCCTCCCACCCTTGTGCTATGATCCCATGCAGCCCCGCCGCTTCGATCTGGCGGGCCTCCTCCAGCGAGGTGGCGCTCGCCAGCAGTGTCAGCCCTGCGGCCTTCATGGCGCTGATCTGATGGGGCTTGGGCAAACCAAAGTGGAAACTCACCACCGCAGGCCGCAGGTCCAGCACCGCCTCGAGAAATGCGTCTGTATCCCGAAAACTGGTATATATTTCAGATAGCTCTTTGGGTGGCTCCGCCTGCATGCGGGCAAACAAAGGCGCGCTGCGTTGGATCCAGCGACCCTCGATCTCAGGGTTGCGCTGCGGCGTCTGATGGCAAAAGAAATTCACATTGAAGGGCCCATTGGTCAGATGCTGCAGCTCTTCGATCTGCTTGCGAGTCGCGCTAGCATCCAGGGCCCCCACCCCGATCGAACCAAGCGCGCCGGCGTCCGTCACTGCTGCTGCGAGCCTCGGAGTTGAGACCCCGGCCATCGGCGCCTGTATCAGAGGCAGCGAAATCCCAAGACGATCCAGAAAAGCCTCTCCCTTGGTCATAGCAACATCCCTCCGCCGTGTGATCTCGATTGCCATCACAATGGCTCAATGCAGCCGGGAAGGCCACTCCGACAGGGTCGGAGAAAAAAGCCCCTCGCTTTTCGGGCGAGGGGCAAGTCTTTCGAGGGAGTCTTGAATTGACCTTGCGGTCAGGGAGGAAGGAGATCGCACGTGGCGACCTACCAGGTTTCCATGCCTTTTTCGGCAAAGGCA
The DNA here is from genome assembly GCF_000014065.1 of Ruegeria sp. TM1040. NCBI lineage: Bacteria > Pseudomonadati > Pseudomonadota > Alphaproteobacteria > Rhodobacterales > Roseobacteraceae > Ruegeria > Ruegeria sp. TM1040. Next base: position 2,602,753 of record NC_008044.1, read on the forward strand.
TGAACGAGAAAGTCAATGAATGCGCGCACCTTGGGTTGGGTAAAACGCCCCGGCGGGTAAACCGCATAGATCCCGAGCGTTTCGACTGGCAGCGAGGGCATCACGTCCTCAACCAGTCCTTCGGCCTTGGCCTCAGCGTAAAGATAGCTGGGCAGATAGGCGATCCCCAAACCAGAGATCGCTGCGTTCAGGAGCGACTGGCCATCGTTCACCGAAAGCCAACCTGTCGAGCGCACCTGTCGCTTCTCGCCCGAGGGCGCGGTCAGCTTCCAGACGTTGCCGCTGGACTGGTTGGAATAATGCAGGAGCTTGTGCTCGTTCAGATCATCAATCTTCTGCGGTCGGCCATATTTCTCGAGGTATTCGGGGGCGGCCACCATCCGCTTGGTGGTCTCTGTGAGCTTGCGCGCCCGAAGTGAGCTGTCTTCCAGCTCTCCGATGCGCAACGCCATGTCAAAACCTTCGGAGATCAGCTCCACGAAGCGATTGTTGAGCACCATGTTGACCGTAATATCGGGAAAATCGCGCAGGAAATCCGACAGCACCGGCGAGAGATGGTTGACCCCAAAATCTGTCGCTACGGAGATCCGCAGAAGCCCGGAAGGCGCCGATTGCATCGAGGTGACCAATGCATCGGCCTCGCCTGCGTCATTAAGCACCCGGCGCGCGCGATCATAATAGGCAAGGCCGATCTCGGTAGGAGAGACCCGCCGCGTGGTGCGGTTCAACAAGCGCGCGCCAAGGCGCGCTTCGAGACTGGACACATGTTTGGACACAGCCGACTTGGAGATTCCCATCTTCTTGGCGGCGTCGGTGAAGCCACCCTGATCCACCACATTGGCGAAGGCTTCCATCTCGGTCAGTCGGTCCATCTCGCTTTCCTCGTCGCACATTCTGTATCTTGCTCTTCCTGCGCTGCAAATCGGGCAAGAACGGGGCGCGCTTGGGATAATTGCGGGGTTTTCGCCGGATCGTTCGGGTTCAGGAAACAGGGCACAAAACACTTCGCTACAGGCCGAAACCTTCGATCTCCGGGTTGGTGTAGTCGCCTTAGGCACCTGAAACACAAAGGAAAGACCAATGCTGACATGTGTTATCCGTTATCAGATCGACCCGACCAAACAGGATCAGTTCCGCACCTATGCGCAAAACTGGGGGCAGGCGATTCCGCGAAATGGCGCAGAGCTCATCGGCTATTTTGCCCCGCATGAGGGCTCCACGACGCTCGCCTATGGGATCTATTCCATTCCCTCGCTGGCCGCATACGAGGCCTATCGCGCCCGCCTTGCCCAAGATCCTCTCGGTCGAGAGAACTACGCATTTGCGCAAAAGGAAAAGTTCATTTTGCGCGAGGACCGCACATGGCTCACACTGGCGTCCAATCCCCACGGCAGCGCAGGAGACAGAGCGTGATTGCAGTCATATTCGAAGTTACCCCCGCAGACGGCATGACCGACGCCTACCTCGATCATGCAGCAACGCTGCGGCCCCTGTTTGAGGATATGGAGGGCTTTATCTCAGTGGAGAGATTTCAGAGCCTCACGACGCCCGGCAAACTCTTGTCGCTGTCCTTCTGGGAAGATGAAGCGGCGCTGGCGCGCTGGCGCAAGATGGAGAAGCACCGGGCCGCGCAGGCAAAAGGACGGAGCGGCTATTTTGCGGACTACCGGTTGCGCGTGGCAGGTGTGATCCGGGACTACGGCATGATGGAGCGTGAGCAGGCTCCAGAGGACAGCCGCGCCCTGCATGATCGACCCGGGACATAAAAACGGACAACTGACCGTCGGTCAGGAATGCATCACAGATCCATCAAACTCCCGTTCGGGGCCGCACCACGCTGCGGTCGCTGCCCTTATGGCGCCGACGTGTCTTCGGCGCGCGCACAGGCGCTTGCGAGGGGGGCACCGGATGCATAGAGCCGCTGGCGCTTGGCAGCGGGCACGCCTAGAATGCGCAAGCTTCGGGTCGGCATGGGATCAGACACTGTGGCAGAGGAGACAGATCCCATCTGTCTCTCGTCGGAGAACTAAGCTTGATCCTGCCCCTTATGATTTTTCTGGCTCCGCTCGCCTATAGTCCGGGACCGGGCAATCTCTTTTTCGCCGCAGCTGCCGCCAGACTAGGGCTGCGTGCGACCCTGTTGGCCCTGGCCGGATATCACATTGCCACCCTCATCATCACCCTTGCGATCGGGATGGGCGGATTTGCTGCTCTCGCGCAACGGCCCATGGCCTTCGAGATCATCAAGACCACGGGCGCAGCCTATGTCCTCTGGCTGGCTTGGCGGTTTTTTCGCGCCACTCCGATAGAGGGGGACCAACCGCAATCAACTGTCCGCTTCTCCGACGGGGTTTGGCTGTTGCTGCTCAACCCCAAGGCTTATGTGATCATCTCGTTGATGTTCTCGCAGTTCCTCTCGCTTGATGCTGGACACAGATGGCACGAGATCTGGATCATCAGTCTGGTGTTTACGTTGAACAATCTTCTTGCATTCACAGTTTGGATTCTTGCGGGGACGCAACTGCGGCGCGTCTTTTGCCATTCTGTGCAAGCGCGAGGGATCAACACCGCCTTTGCATGCCTCTTGGTCGGGATCGCAATATGGATGCTTTTCGGATGATGTGTGCTCAGGGGCGCACCAGAACCGCCTCGACGCGGCGGTTGATTTCGCGCCCCTCCTCGGAAGTGTTGGGCGCCAAGGGAGCCATATATCCGGCCCCCGCCACCTGAATGCGCGCACCGTCGACCCCGTAGCGCGTGATCAAACGCTCGCGCACGCTTGCGGCCCGGCGTTCAGAAAGCGCGATATTGCCCTGCAGCCCCCCAACCGTATCGGTGTGACCCACGAGCAAGATGACCGCGCTTTCATGATCGCTCATGAAGGTCGCAAGGTGCTTGAGGCTATCATAAGGCCCCTCGCCCACCTGTGCCGACGCCGTATCGAATTCGAGATCCAGCAGCGGGACATGGCCCTGCAACTGCAAGACATCCCGAAGGGCGCCGGTGCTCAGGCTTCCACCCTTTTTGATCGCATCAACGAGCAGAGCTTGTTCCAATCCGTTCTCGGTATTGCTTGCGGCACCCTGTGCGCTGGCATCCGCTTGGATGGTGTCGCGGTCCACAGGCTGCGTGCTGGGGCCCAGTGCGGGCAGCGTTTGCGGGCGCAAAAGATGCGCCGGGTCATGACGCTCTATGACTTGAACGTATATGGAGCCCCCCAGCCGGGACACCAGAAGCGACACCGCCGTCCCGGATTGAGGCTCCTGCGCTGAGAGAAACTCGTAGTTTGAAAGGTTGACTGCCATATCCGGTGCAGGGATCACCTCGATCCCAAAGCGAAACCCAAACCCGCCGCAGGCCTGCGCCGTGCAGGCATAGACTTCCTCAAATCCTCGCGCGGTGAGCGCGTCCCGGATTGGCGCAAGCACCTCCAATGGGCTGAGGTCCGCGTCGATCCGCCAACTACGCCGGTGAACCCGCCCCTCAAGGGCTCGGGTGGGAACATCATCGCCGGACACCGGACCAATGGGCAACAGCAAGGTATCAAGCGGCGTCTCTTGCGTGCGCAACAGCTCCGGTGCGCCGGGCAGAGGGATCTCGACCGTGGCCGCCTGCACCGCACCTCCGAACAACACGACCGCCATGGACGCAAAAGACAGCGCAACAAGCGCAGCCTTCAGATCCATGAGAGAGCCAGCCTTCGTGGTCACCGAAACTGCCCGTGGTATTCTGCGTTTGGCATCATGGCAGTGGCGCTGGCGACACGGTTTGTCATGTTGAAGAAGCCGGTGACATTGGCAATGTCCCAAATGTCACGATCGTTGAAACCGTGGCTGCGCAGCACCTCGCGGTCCGCCTCTTCGATCTCGGCACTTGCGCGGGTCATCTTGGCTGCGAAGTCCAGCATCACGCGCTGACGCGCATCCAAGGGGGCAACACGATAGTTCATCACCAGCATCTCGCCCAATTGCGGATCTCCGGACAATTGTCGCACTGCCGCACCATGGGCTACGAGGCAATAAAAGCACTTGTTGATCGAGGAAACCACAACCGCGATCATCTCGCGCTCCAGCTTGGAGAGTTGGCTCTCCCCAAGCATCAGATCATTATACATCGCCGTGAAGGCATTCAGCTTCTCGACGTTAAAGGCATAAGCCTTGAGCACATTTGGAACCATGCCCAGCTTCTCTTGGCAGATCTCGAAATATTTCTGTGTCTCGTCGGGAAGTGGATCAGCCATGGGCAGGTCTAGCGCGGTTGGCTCCTTTGGTTTCGTCATTTCAACGCCCTCCTCCGGCGCGTGGTCTTCTAGCGTTTGATCCGGTAGTGATAACCGCCAGCCTGCTGCATCCCCAGACGGGCATAGAGCGCATTGGCGCCAGCATTGGCACGGGTACACAGGACCGCAAGCTCGGTTGCGCCTTGCTCGGCAGCCCAATAGGCGGCTTGCCGCATCATCCAAACGCCCATGCCCTTGCGCCGTTGATGCGGCAGGATCTCAAGCGCATGCAGCATGGCAATACCTTCATGCATCCCGACAAAGGCTGCCCCTGCAGGTTTATCGTCCCAACGCCCCAAGATCGAAGTCTTGGGACGAGTTGCCCGCTCCATGATGGCCAGACGTTCAGGTCCAATGCCACCAGTGGCCCAGATTTCTCGCTGGATGGCCAAGGGCTCCCACAGGCAAAACGTCGTCACCCGCGGGATTTCGACATCCGTCAACATTGACGGTGCGACCGTCCAGAGGGCGACCGGGTCCATCACCGCATAGCCCAAGCGTTCCAACTGACCGTCGAGCGCGTCTTGCCCATCGCGGATCATAAACAGGCGCGGCTGGTCGAAGTCCTGCATTGCCGCTTCGGCTTGGGCGATCTGGGCGTCACTCACCAAGGCGTCGCAGGTTGCGGCACTCACACGGCTCCCTCCGCCTGCACCGACGCGCAAAGTGATATCGCCTAGCTTTTCGCATCGCAGACAAGGCCATGTGGCCTCTACCACATCATAATATTTGGGATCGGTCTGCGCCTCTGTCACACGCCGAGATCCCGTGCAAGCTCTGTGATTGCGGCGTCCACACGCGCGCCTTCTGTTCCGCGCACAACGACATTGGCGCCAAAAGCACCGTTGACCTGAAACGGGTAGCAGCCAATCGAGAGGTCGCCAAATTTTTCTGCCAGCGCCGACAAGGTCGCGGCAATCTCGCCCTCCCCGCGCTCCACACGCAAGGTTTGACTCAGGAGGGGCTTACCCCCAGCCAGAGTGGCCAGAACGGTTTCCACCATTGCCTGAAACACCGCCGGCACCCCCGCCATAACGTGAACATTGCCCAAGGTAAAACCGGGCGCGCGCGATACGGGATTGTCAATCAACGCGGCCCCATCGGGTATGCGGGCCATGCGCAAACGCGCCTCGTTCAGCTCTGCGCCTGTCTTGGCGTAATGCTCTTCGAGGATCGCGCGGGCATCGGCGCGCACATCAATCGCGGCCCCAAAAGCCTCGGCAATGCAATCTGCGGTGATGTCATCATGCGTGGGGCCAATCCCGCCAGAGGTAAACACATGGTCATAGGCCCCTGACAGCGCTTTGACGGCAGTAACGATTGCAGCCGCGTCGTCGCTCACCACGCGGACTTCCTTTAGGTCAACGCCGTGTTTGGCCAATTCGCCAGCGAGATAGTACATATTTGCATCGCGTGTGCGCCCAGACAGTATTTCATCCCCGATCACAAGCATCGCGGCGGTGGGGTTGGGCATGGCTCGTCTCCTGTGAGTTTTGCGGCGTCCACCAAGAGGATAGCCGCCCCGACAGTCGGTGCAAGCGGATTGGGCCTCTGACGCTTTGACAGCGCGCGGAATATGGCCCATCACCACGGCATGAGATTTCCGACCCCCTTGATCCCCGCGACCTTGATCAAACGCTACAAACGCTTTTTGGCGGATTGCCGGCTTGAGGACGGCCGCGAGATCACGGCCCATTGCGCCAATCCAGGCTCGATGATGGGCTTGGCCGAGCCGGGCATGCGGGTCTGGCTGGAACCCAACGACGACCCGAAGAAAAAGCTCAAATACGGCTGGCGGCTGGTGGAGCATACGAATGGCCATTTCACCGGTGTCGATACATCTGTTCCAAATCGTGCGCTCAAAGCCGCGCTGGAGGCGCACGAAATTGCAGAATTCGCCGCCTACTCCGAGGTTCAGGCCGAGGTGAAGTACGGGCAGAACAGCCGGATCGACTTTTTGCTGACGGATGCGAAGCTGCCGCGGTGCTATGTCGAGGTCAAAAGCGTGACACTGTCACGCCAGCCGGGCCTTGCGGAGTTTCCCGATAGCGTCACCGCGCGGGGGACCAAACACCTTCGCGAACTAGCAGCTATGGCGGAAGCCGGCCACAGGGCCGTGATGCTCTATCTCGTTCAGCGTACGGATTGCGACCGCTTTGCTCTCGCCGCTGATATAGACCCAGCCTACGCTGCCGAGTTCGAAACCGCCCACGCCAAAGGCGTTGAGCGGCTGGTGATCGGCACCACCATCACGCCAGAGGGCGTAAAAATAGGCGATATCCTCCCGAGCTAACCCCAAAAAGACGCCTCTGTCGCGGAGCCGCGCGCAGCCCTCGACCAGAGGCGTTTCGCCCAAGATCCGAGCAAAACCACCGCATTTCGGTCCTCGGGGCAGCGAAAGAGGCACCGCTGCCTCTGGCTCTTTGGCGATGAAACCCCTAAATAGCAGTCAAACAAACGTGATGGAGCACGCCCAATGAGATCCAAGACCGGCCGCACCACCAAAGACGGCATCCGCATCTATGAGCAAGCCGACTTTGCTGGCATGCACAAGGCAGGTGCGCTTGCGGCCAAGATTTTGGACGACATCGCGGCGCATGTGTTTCCGAGCCAGACCACAGGCGAGATCGACCGGATCATCACCCAGATGGTCGAGGATGCCGGCGCGACCTCGGCCACCATCGGCTACAAAGGTTACCAGCACGCAAGCTGCATTTCGATCAACCACGTGGTGTGCCACGGCATTCCCGGGGACAAAAAGCTCAAGGACGGGGACATCCTCAATATCGACGTCACGGTGATCGTCGATGGCTGGTTTGGGGATACCAGCCGCATGTATGTGGCAGGCAAGCTGCCCCGCAAGGCGGAACGCCTGATCCAGATTACCCATGATGCCCTGATGAAGGGGATCGAAGTGGTCAAGCCCGGCAATACCTTCGGTGACATCGGTCACGCGATCCAGTCCTATGCGGAGAGCCAGCGCGTGAGCGTGGTGCGCGATTTCTGCGGTCACGGCCTAGGTCAGGTCTTTCACGCCCCGCCAAACGTACTGCACTACGGCCGCCCGGGTACTGGGCCGGTGCTCGAAGAGGGCATGTTCTTCACCATCGAACCGATGCTGAACCTTGGCCGGGCCGAAACCAAGGTCTTGGCCGACGACTGGACGGCTGTGACACGCGATAAATCGCTGTCGGCACAGTTTGAACATTCTGTTGGCGTGACATCTGACGGGGTGGACATATTCACGCTCTCGCCCGCAGGCCGGTTTCACCCGACGTACGACAAAGACTGACCCTGACGGGGCAAGGGGCGCTGCCCCTCTGGCCCTTACGGGCCATTCACCCCGGGATACTTGAGGTTAGAAGAAAGCCAAGCCTGCACCCCAGTGCAGGCTTTTTTGTTGGCCTGTGTGGTGATGCAGCGCTGCAAGGCGGCGGGTGTGACCTCTACGTACCCTGCGACCAGAGAAACGTCACGTGCGTGTCGCCGTATTTGCGCTGATCGTCCAAATCGAATCCCTGAGGTGGGGTCATGGGGGCGCTCTCTTCCCAGACGACAAGCGCGCCGGGTGCAATCCAGCCGCCGTCCCGCAGCGCGTCGAGCGCCTTGTGCCCAAGCGATTTTCCGTATGGCGGATCCAGAAAGACGAGATCGTGACCCTCGGCTGGATTTTGTCCGAGTTTTAGCGCGGAGCGGCGCAGGATTTGGCAGCTTTCGCCAGCGCGACACAGGTCAATGTTTTTGCGGATCAACCCCTGCGCCACCCGACCATCATCGACAAATGCGACGCTCTCGGCCCCGCGCGACAAGGCTTCGAGGCCGAGCGCGCCCGTCCCGGCAAAGACGTCCAGCACCCGCGCGCCCGAGACATCCATCTTGTGCGCCAGGACATTAAACAGGCTTTCGCGGACCCGGTCGGTGGTCGGGCGCAAATGCGCGCCCGCATCGCCCTTGCCCACGGAGGCGAGGGCGCGGCCCCGAAACGCGCCGGCAATGATCCTCATGCCTTGAGGAGCGGCTTCAGATCCGCTTCGGGATCGACCACAATCGCCTTGTCCGCCGTTTTTCCGGCTTCGATCAAGCGTTTTGCTACCATGTAAGCGCGTGGATCATTCATCGCATCCACAGCCACCAGTTGATCCCCGGTGTAATACCAGAAGGACATGGAGCCATCTGCGCCCTGACGCGTCACAACATTGTCATAGCCTGAATTCAGACCCGCAATTTGCAGTTTCACATCGTATTGATCCGACCAGAACCAGGGCGTAGCCACATAGGCTTTTTCTGCCCCTAGGAGATTTTCCGCCACCACTTCGGCCTGATCAATTGCGTTTGGCACGCTTTCCAAGCGGATTCGCTGGCCCTTATACGGAAAGGATGCGCAATCGCCTGCGGCCCAGATTGCCGGATCCGAGGTGCGGCCCAGCTCATCCGTGCGAATGCCGTTTTCGATCTCGAGCCCCGCGTCTGCGGCCAGTTCAGAGGCTGGGGTGATCCCGACACCAACGACCACAAAATCCACATCGAGACGGGTGCCATCCGCCAGCACCGCGCAGGTCACCTTGCCTGCGTCTCCCTCCAGATGCGACAGGCCCACGCCCTCGCGGATGTCTACACCTTGCGCGCTGTGCAGCGCGCGGAAGTAATCGGAAGTCTCTGGCGCGGCGACTCGTTGCAAAATGCGGTCCGCCATTTCAACCAACGTGACTGATACACCCCGTTTGGCGCAGACCGCGGCCGCCTCGAGGCCGATATAACCGCCGCCGACAATCAATGCGCGCGCGCCATCCGTAACCGCGGGGGCCATCGCGTCTACATCCTTAAGGTCGCGCACAACATGCACACCGCCCAAATCGCCACCGATGGCAGCAGGCAGGTGACGTGGGTGCGACCCAGTCGTGAGCACAAGCTGATCATAGGACAGCGTTTCGTCGCCGATCTGCAAAGTCTTTGCAGCCGCGTCGATCGCATCCACCTTGGTACCAAGACGCAGGGTGATGTTGTTCTCGGCATAAAAACTCTCGGGCCGCAGAAACAGGCGCTCAAGTTCCATTTCACCCAGCAAATAGGCCTTGGACAGCGGAGGGCGTTGATACGGGAGCACCTTCTCGGCACCGATCAGGGTGATCTCACCGTCAAATCCGCATTTGCGCAGCTTGGCAACCAGGGAGGACCCTGCCTGACCTGCGCCAATCACAGCGATATGAGTCATCTGGGCTCTTGTCTCCTGATGCAGTTGATATACCGTTCGAGCGAACCCTACATGGAGGGCGCGCCGGGATGCAATTGCACAAAATCGCCAGGGCGCCCCAGAGAGCATAAAGGATCGACCACATGATATCTGTTGGAGACAAACTCCCCGAGGCCACCTTGACCCGACTGGGCGCCGAAGGCCCCGAAGCGGTTGCGATCCAAGACCTCGCCAAGGGGCGCAAGCTGGCCATTTTCGCTGTGCCGGGCGCCTTTACTCCCACTTGCCACTCTGCGCATGTGCCGAGTTTCATTCGTACCAAGGACCAGTTTGCGGCCAAAGGCGTTGACGAAATCATCTGTATCTCAGGCAACGATCCCTTCGTCATGAAAGCCTGGGGCGAGGCCACCGGGGCAACCGAGGCGGGAATCACCATGCTGGCAGATGCGGAGTGCAGCTTTACCGATGCAATCGGGATGCGTTTTGACGCGCCACCAGCCGGGCTCATCGGGCGTTCCAAACGCTACGCAATGATCGTCGAGGATGGTGAGGTAAAAATCCTGCACCTCGAAGAAAGTCCGGGAACATGTGAAGTGTCTGCTGGTGAAGGGCTGCTGGATGCGTTGTAATCGGGTCAGTTCGAACCGCCCGTATTGCTAAGGCTTTGTACAAAGACGAATGACTGACGCGCACAGCACCGCGAAGCACCCCGCCGCGATTATGGCCGAGGTACTGGATGAAATCGACGCCGCGCGCACCTTCGTGGCGCGCGACGATTCCTTTGACAGTGCACAGGCACTGAGGGTGGCGCTCAGGCGATTGCGTAGCGGGTTGACCCTGTTTCGCCCGATGCTTCCCACCGAGCACAACAAAGCCCTCCTTGAAGAGGCGCGCTGGCTGGCAGCAGAGGTCACGCGTCTGCGGGATCTCTACTTGCTATGGCAAGATACATTGACCCCGGCGCGCGTCGCCTTGCCGGACAACACCGCCTTGCAGAGCCTCGAGGTGCGCGTCCTCAATCGCATTGAAAAAGAGCGTCAGCAGCTTCGCACGCTGCTCGTGAGTGACCGGGTTCAGGCGCTGATCGCGCAGGGAAACGAAATGCGCGACACTGAGTTCTGGAAGCCGGCTGCGCATAGTCCTGAGAAGCTCGAAGATCTCTGCATCGAGACCCTTGATTTGCGCCTCAGCCAGGCTCTCAAGCACGGAGAGACCCTGAAACGCCTGGATTCCCAGGCACGCGACAGCTTCCGCAAGAGCCTGCGCAAGCTACGGGCGACGGCTGAATTCACTCAGTCGATGTTTCCCTCAAAAAAGACCAAAGCCTTTCTCAAACAGCTGAAAAAGCTGTTGGATTCCATGGTCGCAGCGCGCGATGCAAGTGCCGTGCGTGACCGGCTCGAGGATCTGATGCAAGATATGGAAGAGGGCTCGGCAGAGCGCCATATCGCGCAGGAGTTGATCAAAGCCAAAGAGGCAGGGGTCGGGCTCGATCACAAGCGATTGCAGAAACTCTGGCGCGCGACGGTTGGCTTGCCACTTCACTAACCCCTGGCGCGGTGCCCTCGTGGCGCAGCGCCTCGATGCTTGAACACCGTCTCTGACCTGAAGAACGCGATGAGACTGCGCGCTGGCTGCCTAGCGCCTTCCGATCTGGCGCACCTGTTGTGTCCTTACCGCTCTCTGCAAGAGCTAGGAGGTCAGACCATCCATCTTTCGGGCGAGCTTTGCATCGAGGGAGCTCACCCCGCCGACGTCATGGGTGGTCAGAACAACCGTCACTTTGTTGTAGATATTGCTCCATTCTGGATGGTGATTCCATTTTTCCGCCCAGATCGCGGCCTTTGTCATGAAGGCAAAGGCCTCCACAAAGTCCGCAAACTCATAGGTTTTTCGAATCGCATCTCGTCCTGTTTCAAGTTCCCATCCCGTAGCGAATAATGGCTCCAGCAGGGGGCCTCGGGTTTCATCGGAAAGCTTCTCGGTCATTCCTGTTCCTCCACATGGGTCTTCTTGAACGGCCCATAGGAGGTGAGGATCTCGATCTCTTCTCCTACGGCAGCCCGTTCTGCCTCCAGATATTGTTCGATAGCTGCACGAAACCCCGGATCTGCGACCCAATGCAGGCTGTGGGTCTCGGTTGGCAAATAGCCACGCGCCAGTTTGTGCTCGCCCTGCGCGCCAGCCTCGACCCGATCCAGTCCCATCTCGATGGCAAGATCGATCGCCTGATAGTAGCACAGCTCAAAGTGCAGGCAGGGGTGATGTTCCATGCACCCCCAGTACCGGCCATACAACGTCTTGGCCCCGATAAAGTTCAGCGCACCCGCGACCGGCACGCCGTCCCGCTCAGCCAAGACCAACGCCATGTCCTCGGCCATTGTGTCATGGATGATTTCGAAAAACGCACGCGTCAGATAGGGCGTGCCCCATTTTCGGCTGCCAGTATCCTGATAGAACCGCCAGAAAGCATCCCAATGCTCGGAACGCAGGTCTGCGCCGGTGTAGGTTTCGATACTGCCGCCAAACCCCTGGGCCTGTTTGCGTTCCTTGCGGATGTTCTTGCGCTTGCGAGATGAGAGCGCCGCCAAGAACGCCTCGAACCCCGCGTAGCCGTCATTGAGCCAGTGAAACTGCTGAGAGCTGCGTGACATCAGGCCGATTTCGCGCCCGGCCTCAGCCTCGTCGGAGGTGCAGAATGTCACATGAAGAGAGGACAGCTGATTGTCAGACGCCAATTGTACCGCGCCCTGAAGCAAGGCGGAGATGCCGATTTCTTCATAGCCTGGACGCACAAGAAATCTGCGTCCGGTGGCCGGGGTAAACGGCACCGCGACCTGCAGCTTTGGGTAGTAGCGCCCACCCGCTCGCTCATAGGCATGCGCCCAATTGTGATCGAAAATATATTCGCCCTGACTGTGCCCCTTGGCATAGAGCGGCGCGCAGGCGACCAGTTGCCCATCGAGATAGCAGGTAAGGTACTGCGGCTGCCAGCCGGTCCCCTGCCCTACCGAGCCGCTGTCTTCGAGCGCGCTCAGGAACCGGTGCGTGGTAAAGGGATCAAGCGGTCGCCCGCCGGCCTCAGCCTCTGGGCAGGCACAGGCGTCCCAGTCCGATGCCGCGATCTGCGACAGGCTGCTCAACACCTGGATTTCGATTTGCGCCTGATCCATCTTGCCCCCGTCGTCTTCTTCCCTATTTGGGCGCCGGACGCGTCCGATCAAGCGCCGAAGGCAGAAAGATAGTTTTCAAACGTGACGTTATCGACGAGACTGGCGATCTCTGCCTCCTGCGCCGGAGTGCGTAGGGTCCAGGACAAGACGGGCACCCCAGCGGCGCGCAGGCTGCGCACCCGGTCACAGCCCACGTCACTCGCCTCGTGACTGATAAAGCTCGCGCTGACACGCTCGAAGTCCGGAATGTCTCGCAATTCGTCGCAGCGCGCCGGCGACAGCGGCGCCCACTCGAGCGGATCATAGGCGCTAGTGGTCAGGCCCCGCGCCAAATGGGGCGCGAGCCGCGCCACTTCGGCCATGCTGTTGGGATTAAAGGACATGAGCGCGACATCGCCCTGATAATCGCGCAAATCCGTAATCGCTGCAGCCTCCAGCGCCCCTACATTTGTCCCCATCGCGCCGTCCTGATCCTTGATCTCGATCAGAAGCGGCACCTGCCCGGCCACCAGTTCCAGAACTTCGGCAAAGCTTGGGATGCATTCACCGTCCCCATGACGCAGCGCGATAGTGCCGAGCTCCACCGCGGTGCGCGCGCGAACGGGACCGGTGGCATCCGTCAACCGGTCGAGTTCATCATCGTGAAAGACCATCGCCTGCCCGTCGGCGGACAATTGCAGGTCGATTTCGATGCCATACCCCGCCGCGATTGCCGCGCGGATGGCGGCGCGGCTGTTCTCGGGGCAATTTTCGTCAAGACCATGCAGCGCTCGATGCGTGATCGGGCGCTGCAAAAAGGCCAAAGGCAGGCGTGGGGCTGTCATGAGGGGTGTCAGACTTCGATTTCAAACACGCCGTCGATCTCGACCGCGACACCCATTGGCAGCGACGGCGAGCTCACAGCCGAGCGCGCGTGACGGCCTGCATCGCCAAGGATTTCGACCAAAAGATCGGAGGCACCGTTGACCACCTGCGGCTGCTGCGTGAAATCGGCGGTCGAGTTCACGAAGGCGCCCAGTTTCACAACGCGCTTCAGCTTGCCGAGGTCGCCCCCACAAGCCGCCTTGACCTGAGCCAACAGCGACAGAGCGCAACGTTTTGCCGCGGCCTGACCCGCTTCGACATCGAGATCCGCACCGAGACAGCCGGTGATCAGACCATTCTCATCCGCAGAAATCTGTCCAGACACATAGACCATGTTGCCGGACACGACAAAAGGCACGTAGTTCGCAGCCGGAGCCGGGGCCTCTGGCAGGGTCAGACCGAGAGATTGCAGTTTCGCATCGATGCTCATGATTGGGCTCCTGTATCAACGTCCGTGTGTCATTTCGCCGGACGCTACAGTGGAAGCCTCAGCGGGAAAAGAGGCAAATGCGACCCCTTTGGACAGGTTTCTACGCGTTCCTCAACTTTCGCGGAACGCGCGTACGAAATAGTCCGAAAGTGGTTTTACAAGATAGGCCAATGGCGAGCGATCAGCAGTGCGGATAAAGCTTTCGACCGGCATCCCCGGGATGAGAACCGTGCCCTCCGGGAGCCGATCCATTTCGCCCGCATTCAACTCGATCTCGGCGCGATAGTAGGAGGCCCCGGTGGTTTCGTCCTGGAAAGCATCCGCCGAAAACAGCGTCACCGATCCAAACAGCTCCGGCGTTTGGCGCTGATCCAGCGCGGGCAATCTGATCGAGACCGCCTGGCCGACATGGATCTGGTCAATATCCGTCGGCGCAACCCGCGCAGCGATCACCAGGGGTCGGTCCTGCGGCACCAGATAGAGTACAGGGTCGGCGGGCCGGATGACGGAACGTGGGGTGCGCACACTCATCCCATAGACCACGCCCGAAACAGGCGCGGTAATGTCCAGACGGCCCAGTCGATCAATCAGAGAACGGCGCGTTTCAATCAACTCGAGCTCTCTGTAGCGCAGGTCGCGCAGGCGGGTGATGGCCTCCTCGCGGCGCTGATTACGGAGCTTCAGCGCCTCGATTTCGATCTCGGTGATGCGACCGCGTGCCTGCGCCTCACTCGCAATCAACTCGCCCAGCGTCCCTTGCAGGTTGGCCTGATTGCGCCGGAGGTTCAGCACCACCGACGCCTGCGCAAGACCTCGATCCAGCAGGGACTGCTGGTTGCTGAGCTCTTCTTTGATCAGAACCAGCTGTTCTCGTGTGGCCTCCTGCTGGGCGCGCACGCCAGTGATCTGATCCTCGATCTGGACCGCGCGCTTTTCAAGTTGCTCCACCTCGCGGCGCACCGACTCGCGTCGGGCGCGAAACAGGCGGGCTTGCCCTTCGACGAGTTCAGCCACTTCGGGGCGTTGCTGCGCCAGCGTCAGGAGTTCTGCATCAAAGCTGATGGTGTCCACCTCATCGCGCTCGGCCTCGAGCCTGCCTCGGCGGGCCATCATCTCAAACAACTGTCCTTCGGTAATCGTAAGCTGCGAGCGCAGGTCCACCGCGTCAAGACGAACCAAGGTCTGGCCAGCGGTGACCAGATCGCCTTCGTCCACAAGAATGTCTTCCACGACTCCGCCATCGATGTGCTGCACAACCTGACGATTGCGATCCACTTCGATCTGGCCAGAGGCGACAACCGCCCCGGCGATATTGGAAAAAACCGCCCAGGTACCAAAGCCGCCAAGCAGAATGATCACACCCAACGCGCCCGCGATCAGGGCTCCGCGTACGGACCAGCTTTTGTGCGCTGTCTCAGTCATTGGGTCGATCATCGAGGGCCTCCCTTCAGCGCATTTGCTCCCTGAGCCGGGCGGCGCGCACCAGAGGGTTGCAGTTCGCGGTGATTTGCAACCATTTTCCGCAGCACCTCATCTTTGGGGCCAAAGGCCACCATCGCGCCTTGCTCCACGACCAAAAGCTTGTCGCATTCCTGAATGGCAGCGGGACGATGGGCCATGATGAGAACAGATTTCCCATGTGATTTCAGCCTCTTGATTGCATTATTCAAGGCAACAGAGCCATCATTGTCTAGATTGGAGTTCGGCTCATCCAGGATCAGGATCACCGGGTCGCCATAAAGGGCCCGAGCCAGGCCGATGCGCTGCATCTGACCGCCAGAGAGGCGACCACCGCCAGAGCGCACCTTGGTGTCATAGCCGTCGGGCAGGCTCACGATCATCTCATGCGCCGCAGCGGCCTTCGCGGCCTCGACCACCGCCTGCGCGTCGGGGGACGAGGCGAGGCGGGCAATGTTCTGCGCGATCGTACCTTCAAAGAGCTCTACCCGTTGCGGCAGATACCCGATGTGATCCCCGAGCACCGAGGGATCGTATTGTGACAGCGCTGCGCCATCCAGGCGCACGGTCCCAGCCGCCGCACGCCACGCCCCGGTCAACACGCGCGCAAGGGTAGACTTGCCGGATCCCGAGGGGCCGATCACGCCGATGGCTTCGCCCGGCTCCACCCGAAAAGTCACGTTGCGCAGCAACGGGCGCGTCTCGCCGGGGGCGGTGGCGGCGACCGCCTCGACCTCCAGTTTCGCCTTGGGCTTTGGCAAGGCTGTCCGAATAGGCTCTGGCGGGGTCTTGCTCAGGAGGGTTTCAAGATTGCTCCAGCCCTTGCGTGCGCGCTGCACCAGAGGCCACTGCCCCAGACCGACCTCAATCGGTGAGAGCGCACGTCCCAAAAGGATCGAACCCGCGATCATTGCGCCCGCACTTACCTCGCCCTGAAGCGTCAAATAAGCGCCAAGACCAAGCATCGCCGATTGCAAGAACAGGCGCAGGGTTTTGGTCACAGTGCTGAAGCTCCCGGTGACATCCGACGCGACAACGTAATCCGCCAGCGCCTTGTCTCGAGCGTGTCTCCAACGCTGGAATGCGGATTCGCGCATGCCCATGGCCTGAATCATCTCCGCCTCGGTGCGGATCTCTTCAGATTGAAGGGTCGCGTGATGACCACTGACCATCGCGGCTTTGCTGGGGGCCGCGCTCAAGAGCTGATTGAGCAGCGCAATCGCGATCAGCACGCTGCCACCTCCAATCGCCAGCATCCCCAGCCACGGGTGAAACAAGGCAATCCCCGCCAAGAAGATTGGGGTCCACGGCAGATCGAATGCGGCCATGAGACCGGGAGAAGCAATAAATTTCTGCACGCTCTCCAGATCGCTCAGGCCCGTCTGCGCCTCGGGATCATTGGCAATCGCCGAGCGCCGGATCATTGCATCAAACACACGCTTGTCCAGCGCCGCCTGAAACCGCGCCGCGACGCGACGCATGATCCGCCCGCGCACGGCGTCCAAGAGCCCCATCATCGCATAGAGGAAAATCACCAACAGAGTGAGCGCCAGCAGCGTGGCCTCAGATCGGCTGCCCAAAACCCGATCATAGACCTGCATCATATAGAGCGGTCCGGTCAGCATCAGCATGTTGACGAATGCGCTGAACAGAGCAACCGTCCAATAAAGTTTGCGGCTTTGACGGCGTACTGCCAGAAGCTCTGCGCGTCCCGCGTTTGCAAATTTGTTGTTCATAACTTTCCAGTACAGCGCCTCTACACTTCCTTATAAAGCCTCGGCACTCATTTCAAAGAGTGACTGGAATCTGTTCCATATCTGTCACATTATATGGCTTTGCTGTGATCCGGGCTGGGAAGTGACGCAAAGATTGCTAAGTGACCCTAGGATGCGTGACCCGGCGCCAGTTATAACTGAATTGGTAGACATGATTGCCCTGTTTAAAAAATCCGTGACCGCGATGGCCTTTTCCGCGGCGGTCCTGACTTCGGCCTGTGCCACCCAAGACCCTGCCGCCAAGGCCGCCGGTGAGATTTTCGACCCCTACGAGAATACAAACCGCTCCATTCACCAGTTCAACAAAGGGCTCGACCGCTATGCGTTCCGCCCGGCGTCCAAAGGCTACGTCGCTGTGGTTCCGCCCGATATGGTTACGGCTTTTGGCAATTTTGCCGAGAACCTGTCCAAGCCTGGCGACGCAGTGAACTATCTGCTACAGGGAAATTTCAAAGGTGCTGGGCAAGCGCTGGGGCGTTTTGCCGTGAACACCGTCCTCGGGATCGGTGGGCTTGGCGATCCCGCATCTGATTTCAAGATGCCCGAAGCCCGGACCGACTTTGGTGAGACCCTGCATATCTGGGGTGCGGGCGAAGGCGCCTATGTGGAGCTGCCCGCTTATGGTCCCTCCACCACCCGTGATGCTGTCGGGATCGTGGTCGACTTTTTCACCAACCCGCTCAGCCAGTTTGAGAACAATCCCGCCGAAGACCTGCAGATCCCGGCCGAGATCGTGGATCAGCTTGGCAATCGCGGTACATATTCCGACACGATCGATTCGATTCTTTACGAGAGCGCCGACAGCTACGCACAGGGCCGCCAGATCTACCTGCAGAACCGCCGTTTCGAGCTGGGGCAGGAAGACGTGAATTCCGAGATCGATCCGTTCGAACTAGATACCGGAGGGTTCTAAGCCATGCTTCGCCGTCACTTCCTCGCCTCGCTTGCAGCGGTTGGCGTATCCACCACAGCGTTGCCCGCCCTTGCGCTCAATGAAAGCTCGGCGTCGGCCCTGATCAACGGTCTTGTGTCCGACATCAACAAGGTGATCGCCTCTGGCAAGTCAGAGCGCGCCATGTACGGCGATTTTGAGCGCATTTTCCAACGCTACAGCGACACCTCCTATATTGCGGCCTACGCGATGGGTGTGGACGCCCGCCGGGCCACCAACGCTCAGAAACGCGCTTTCTCCAACGCGTTCCAAGGCTATATCGCCCGCAAATACGGCAGCCGTTTTCGCGAATTCATCGGCGGTCGCCTTGAGGTGACCGACGTCAAGAAGGTCAAGAGATGGTACGAGGTCTCCTGCGTTGCCTATCTGCGCGGCCAATCCCCGTTTGAGGTCACTTTCCATGTGTCAGACCGTTCGGGCAAGGATCTGTTCTTCAACATGTTCATTGAAGGCGTTAATCTTCTGCTCACCGAACGCACCGAAATCGGCGCGATGATCGACCGCAACGGCGGTGATATCGACAAGATGATCTCGGATCTCCAGAAACTAAGCTGACCTGTTCAGACCTCATAAATAAGGCCCCGGAAGAGTGCGCTCTTTCGGGGCTTGTTGTTTGGCAATGAGATCTGAATGTAGGCAAGCCATGCTTGATCACTCAAGCGCGCGCGGAAACCCACAGACTCTGGTTAGCCGTGATCCTTGAGAAGGCGTTGTTTCTGGCGTGACCAATCGCGTTTGGCCTGGGCTTCGCGCTTGTCGTGGTTCTTCTTACCCTTCGCGATGCCGATCTTGATCTTCGCCATGCCACGATGGTTGAAATAGAGAACCAGCGGCACAAGAGTCATCCCCTTGCGCTGGGTTGCGTTCCACAGATCCGCCATTTCCTTGCGCGACACCAAAAGCTTCCGGCGGCGGCGCTCTTCGTGCTTGAAAACCTTCGCCTGCTCGTAGGGCGCGATATAGGAATTGACCAGCCACAGCTCGCCTTCCTCCACCGCAGCATAGGACTCCGCGATGTTGGAGCCACCCGCGCGCAGGGATTTCACCTCGGACCCTTCAAGCATGATGCCGCATTCGAGATCCTGCTCGATCGCATAGTCAAACCGCGCGCGCCGGTTTTCAGCTATGACTTTGTAATTCGGGTCTGTCTTTTGTTTCGCCATGGGGCGCAGATGTAAGTCGCCGAGCAACGGCGTGCAAGATCACCTGATGCACAAAGCAGGCATTCTGTGCTGCAAAGGCCATGCTCGGCGCGCTTTCACGCCTTCTGTCGCTGATTGCGCAGAAGCGTAAAGATCCCGCTGCCCACCACCAAGGCGGAGCCCAAGAGCGTCATCACATCCGGGCGCTCTCCAAATACTGCAATTCCTAGCGCCATGGCAAAGACAAGCCGGGTGTAGCGAAACGGCGCAACCACAGAGATTTCTCCGGTCCGCATCGCGCCCGTAAGTGCCATATAGGCCAGGACCCCGACCGCCACTGCCGCCGCGAGCGTGCCGCTCTGCGCAACGGTTGGCCAAACTGCTCCGCCCGTCCAAGACAACAGGATCACGCCCGCAATCACCAGCATTGCAAAGCCAAAAAGCCCAAGCTGTGCATTGCTCATGGTTTTGGGAGCTGCGCGGGTCGCCAGATCCCGCCCCGCGAATCCAAGCATGCCCGCAACTGCGAGCAGAGAGGTGGCCTCAAATCCACTGAGCCCCGGGCGCAGGATCATCAAGACGCCGAGAAACCCGACACAGATCGCCAGCCATCGCCGCCAGCCCACGGACTCGCCAAAAAACACCACAGCCCCGGCGGTCACCACAAGCGGGGTGGCCTGCAAAATGGCTGAGGCCAGGGACAAAGGTGCCAGAACAATCGCCAGGGTGAAGAACAGACGCCCCGAGACTTCGGCCACAAAGCGCCACAACAGCGGACGCGTGCAAAACCCCGGGTGCCAGAGCGCGGAGCCTTGCGCACACGCCATGATCGCAAAGATCACCATCCCGCCCAGCCCAAAAAGGATCAGCACTTGCCCGGTGGGCATCGCAGCGGCGACCGACTTGATGATCATATCCTCGACGGCAAAGGCCGCCATTGCGAGCGCCATCAACAGGCTGCCTCGCAGGGTGTCACGTTCCATACTGAATGCCCTGATCGAAAATCTTGCGCTCAGTGGTACGCGCATTCACAACCGCAGGACAAGCCAGTGGCGTCAATCTGCCGCGCGTGACAGGGCCGCCTGCCGGTAGTGGTGCATATTCAGAAAGGCGGCTCCCGTGCTCAGGCTGCGATACCCATGCGGCTGATCGGCATCAAACCGCAAGCCCTGCCCTGTCTCCAGCGCAACCCAGTCACCGTCCCGCAGCACCTCCATACGCCCCTCAAGCACAAAGACCTCTTCCGTCACGCCCGTATCATGGGGCAGCGACTCATGGCTTTGCCCGGGTTTGAGGCTGACGTGAAATGTTTCTGCGCCCAGGCTTGGGTCATAGGGAAAGACGATTTTGACTGCGATGCTGCCGGGAAACTCGACCGTGCGATAGACTTCACCACTGCGCCCCGAGGGCCGGGTGCTCTCTTCAATCAGCGCCGTCAGAGGGAGGTGGAAGCCTTTGGCGATCTTCCACAGCGTCGCGATCGTCGGGCTGGATTCGCCGCGTTCTATCTGCCCAAGCATCGCCTTGCTGACCCCGGTAAGTTCCGCAGCCCGGGACAAACTCAGACCCGCCGCCGCGCGAATTTCGCGTAAGTTCAACGTGATACTTTCGTCGCTCATGCTGCTCCCCTGACCATTTTGGCCAATGCGGCCCTCATCCACGGGCCATAGAAAAAATGACTTGTGCGTTATAGCGCACGAACTGTAGTGTGCGCTATAACGCACAACGCTTACCCCAGCCCTTGCCCGAGGAAAACCCTGATGCTGCGCAACCTCAAACTCTCTCACCTCGCTGCGGGAGCGATTGTTGTGCTGGTAGGATATACCAGCTCGGTCGCCATCATCTTTCAGGCCATCGAGGCGGTGGGGGCAACGCAGACACAGGCCAATAGCTGGCTGGTGGTTCTGGGGCTGGGTATGGGGCTCACGAGCCTTACCCTTTCCTTGCGGTTTCGCATGCCCATCCTCACGGCATGGTCGACACCGGGTGCCGCACTTCTGGCAACGGGACTGGATGGGGTCTCATTGCCACAAGCGGTGGGGGCCTTCCTGTTTTGTGGCGCACTCCTGACCCTAACGGGGCTCACGGGCTGGTTTGAACGACTGGCAAAACTGATCCCCGACTCGCTTGCAAACGCGCTCCTCGCTGGGATCCTGTTCCAGTTTGGACTCTCGGCGTTCCACGCCCTGAGCGATGATGCAGCACTCGTGGGGGCCATGGGCGTCACCTTTCTGGCGGGCAAAGTCCTTTTCCCGCGCTATGCGATCCCGGTCGTGCTGCTCGTCGGCTGCCTCTGGGCCGCGGGGGCAGGATCGTTTGGCGACCTTGATGCCCTCACCTTCAGCCTCAGCATGCCAGAATTCGTGGCACCAGAGTTCTCACTCCCGGTCCTGATTGGTGTGGGACTGCCGTTGTACGTCGTGACCATGTGTTCGCAAAATATGCCGGGCGTGGTGACATTGCGCAGTGCCGGATACCCGCCCCCGGTCTCTGCCAGCCTTACCGTCACCGGGCTAGCATCCCTGATCCTGTCACCGTTTGGTGGCTTTGCCTTCAACCTGGCCGCCATCACGGCCGCCATCTGTGCCGGACCCGAAGCTGACGAGAATCCCAAGAGCCGCTATCTCTCAAGCGTGATTGCCGGGGTTCTCTACTGTCTGGTGGGCTTGGGTGGCGCGACCGTCATCAGCCTGTTTCTCATCGCCCCAAAGGCCCTGATCGCCACCGTTGCAGGGCTCGCGCTCCTGTCGACCATCGGCAACAGCCTCTCGGCCGCATTGGCTGAAAGCCGGGGGCGCGAGGCCGCGCTGATCACCTTCATGATGACAGTTTCGGGCGTGACTTTTGCGGGAATCGGTGCCGCTTTCTGGGCTCTCCTGATAGGACTTGCTGTCACCCGTCTGACGACGCTGCCACTTCCGCAACCCATCAAGACCTGATGACCTGAACCGCCGCGGTTTTGCAAAACACTGAAATCGCGGCCCCTTGAGTAATTTCGTGACCACAAACCGCCCCGACATGTTGCCTTTACTGCGCGAATAGTGTCCCTGTGGGCAAAAATATAGGGAACCAGCAATATGCCGATGTACCGATCAAGAACCTCCACCCACGGTCGCAACATGGCCGGCGCTCGTGGCCTCTGGCGCGCCACTGGCATGACCGAAAGCGACTTCGGCAAGCCGATCATCGCCATCGTGAACTCCTTCACCCAATTCGTCCCCGGCCACGTTCACCTCAAGGATCTGGGGCAGATGGTGGCCCGTGAGGTTGAGTCCGCTGGCGGTGTGGCCAAGGAGTTCAACACCATCGCTGTGGACGACGGCATCGCCATGGGCCACGATGGCATGCTCTATTCGCTCCCCTCGCGCGAGGTGATCGCGGATTCGGTTGAGTATATGGTCAACGCCCATTGCGCCGACGCGATGGTCTGTATCTCCAACTGCGACAAGATCACCCCCGGCATGATGATGGCCGCAATGCGCCTCAACATCCCGGTGATCTTTGTGTCCGGTGGCCCGATGGAAGCGGGCAAGATCGACATCGACTCCCTTGATGCCAAGAAAATCGACCTCGTGGACGCAATGGTTGCCGCCGCAAGCGACAAGCTGACCGACGAGGAAGTCCAGCACATCGAGGAAAACGCCTGCCCCACATGTGGCTCCTGCTCTGGCATGTTCACCGCAAACTCGATGAACTGTCTGGCCGAAGCCCTTGGGCTTGCGCTGCCCGGCAATGGCTCCACCCTGGCCACCCACTCGGATCGCAAGCAATTGTTCCTCGAGGCGGGGCGCAAGATCGTCGAGATCACCAAGCGCCACTATGAGCAGAACGAAAAAGGCCTGCTGCCGCGCGAAATCGCCACCTTTGAGGCGTTTGAGAACGCCATGAGCCTTGATATTGCCATGGGCGGCTCCACCAATACCGTTTTGCACCTCCTCGCCATCGCGCATGAGGGCAAGGTAGACTTCACCATGCAAGACATCGACCGGCTGAGCCGCAAGGTGCCCTGCCTGTGTAAAGTCGCGCCCAATATCGAGAACGTCCATATGGAGGACGTTCACCGCGCCGGTGGGATCTTCTCGATCCTCGGGGAGCTGTCCCGTGCAGGCCTCCTGCACAATGACGTCCCGACGGTCCACAGCGACAGCATGGGTGAAGCCATCGCCCATTGGGACATCGCTGTGGCGGACAACCAAGCGGCGAAGGACCTCTTCAAGGCCGCTCCCGGCGGAGTGCGTACGACGCAGGCCTTCAGCCAGTCCAACCGCTTCAAGGATCTCGACATCGACCGCAAGGGCGGCGTTATCCGCTCCAAGGAACATGCCTTCAGCCAGGACGGCGGCCTCGCGGTGCTCTTTGGGAATATCGCACTGGATGGCTGCATCGTGAAAACGGCGGGCGTGGACGCCTCGATCCTGAAGTTCACCGGCAAAGCCTATGTCTGCGAGAGCCAGGACCAGGCCGTCAATGATATCCTCACCGGCAAAGTTCAGGCGGGCGATGTAGTTGTCATCCGCTATGAGGGGCCGCGCGGGGGACCGGGCATGCAGGAAATGCTCTACCCAACGTCCTACCTCAAATCCAAGGGGCTCGGAAAAGACTGTGCTCTGTTGACCGATGGGCGTTTCTCCGGCGGCACGTCGGGGCTTTCCATTGGCCACGTCTCGCCCGAAGCCGCCGAAGGTGGCACCATCGGCCTCGTGGAGCATGGCGACACCATCGAGATCGATATCCCCAACCGTTCCATCCATCTGGCGGTGGATGAGGCCACCCTTGCAGCGCGCCGCGCCGCGCAGGATGAGAAAGGCTGGAAACCTGTTGCCAAGCGTAAACGCAAGGTATCAACCGCGCTCAAGGCTTACGCCTTGCTGGCCACATCTGCAGCCAAAGGCGCTGTGCGCCAACTGCCAGACGACGAGTAATCAACGCGGTTGATCGCAACGCAAAGGCCCCTCAAGCGCAAGGCTGAGGGGCCTTTTTTACCTTCGGAGTCAGCGCCACGGGTCACGGGCCGCAGAGCCGCCAATCTGCTTTGTTTTCCAGAAAGCGCAGGCCGGGCACGCGCCCGGCGCTCGGCCCAACTGGATCAGATCATTTTAATGAACGCAGCACAGGCCGGAGCCCTGCCCGCGTGCCCCGTGGATCAATCCCCGAGCTTGGCGTGGAGCTCATCAAGATCGATCTCAGCAATCGGCATCTTGTTTGCAGGGTTTTCAAAATCGTATTTGAAAACCTCGAAATCGCGTTTGTAGATCTCATAAACGAGGTGCATTGACAGATCGTCAAAATAGTCCTCGACCGGATGCGCGCGTTTGGGACCGTGCCCCTCGCTTTCGTTGAACCGGGGGATTGACGCCAGATCGACAGGATGCGGCGTTTCAATCGCATCCAGCACCTGCTGCATGCCTTCGTTGAACTTCTCCGTCCAGATCACCTTGTCGTAGCGGCCTCCGTTGACGATGAATGTCGCCACATGCCCCGAGGTTGCCGACCAGTGAATGTCTGGCTCCATGGGGCGACGCCACCGGATCGTATCCCGCGCAAACAACAAGAAACGCCGAAAACTCTTGATCTGGTCAAACTCCTGCTTGCCATCCTCGCCGCCGACCTCGATGCCGTATTCATACGTCAATTGTGGTACCAGGTTGCCCCGATACCGGCGCCCATTGCGCTGGATGCCGCAGATCTTGTCAAAAAACGAGCTTAGGATCCGAGTGTAGGGATTGCGCACGCAGGTAAACGCATATGCACGGTGCGCTGTCACATTGCTCTCGATCAGGGGCTTGCTCTCGTCTTGCGCCCATTTGTGCAGCCCCGCCGTCGAGTCGTGAATGTCGCCGTCAAAGAACCGCCCGTGATCTGAGTAATACATGATCTGGCCAATGGTCGAACAGGCGCATTTTGGCACCACGCGGTAGACCACGCTCTCACTCTCGGTCATCCAAGTGCCCGGAAATCCCATCTCTCACACTTCCCTTGTGTCGCGTGGGGCAAGAATGCCCTATCTGGCGGTCAATGAAGAACAATCTGGTTTATTCAGCCCTCCTTCCACTTTATCAAGGAAACAGTTCGATAAAACAGGCTATTGCATCCTAACTATGGCAAAAATCGCCTATATTCTGCTCTGTCACAAGGATCCGGAGGCCATCATTCAGCAGGCCAACCGGCTCACTGCGACCGGCGATTTTATGGCGATCCACTTTGATGCCCGTGCCAAGACCCGCGACTATCGTGCTATCCGCTCAGCGCTTTCAGACAATCCCAACGTGACGTTCGCCAAGCGTCGGGTGAAATGTGGTTGGGGCGAATGGTCCTTGGTGCGCGCCACGCTCAATGCGCTGGAGGCAGCTGTCGACGAGTTCCCGCGCGCAACGCATTTTTATATGCTGTCGGGGGATTGCATGGCGATCAAGACGGCGCAATACGCGCGCGCCTTTCTCGATCAGCACGACAAGGATTTCATCGAGAGCTTTGATTTCTTCGAGAGCGACTGGATCAAGACCGGGATGAAGGAGGACCGGCTGATCTATCGCCACTACTTTAACGAACGCACCCAGAAACGCCTGTTCTATGCCGCGTTCGAGCTTCAGAAGAAGCTCAAACTGACGCGGGAGGTGCCCGCCGATATTCAGGTCCAGATCGGCAGCCAATGGTGGTGCCTGCGCCGACGCACCGTCGAAGCTGTGCTTGCGATGACACGCAAACGCCGCGACGTGATGCGCTTTTTTGCCTCGACCTGGATTCCGGATGAGACGTTTTTTCAGACGCTTGTGCGCCACCTCATTCCTGAAGATGAGATCGAAAGTCGCACACTTACGTTTTTAATGTTCAGCGACTACGGCATGCCGGTGAATTTTTATAACGATCACTATGATCTGTTGCTGGGGCAGGATTTCCTGTTTGCGCGCAAAATCAGTCCTGATGCAAAAGAACTGAAAACGCGCCTCGGGCGTCTGTATGCCGCGCGCGATGTGGAGTTCAAAATTTCCAACGAGGGGCGCAACCTTTACAAGTTTCTGTCCGAGCGCGGGCGCACCGGACAGCGTTTTGCACCGCGCTTCTGGGAAACCGAGAGCAGCCTCGGGCGCGAGCGTGAATTGTTGATCCTCACCTGCAAGAAATGGCATGTGGCCAAACGTATGCTGGAGCAGATCCGCACGCTCACCAATACGCCCGCGATCGAGTATCTTTTCCACGAAGAAGGCACGCCCCTGCCCGATCTTGGCGGCATCCAGCGCACCCTCGCCAAACGCACCCGTCATCGGCGCGCCCTGGTGCGGATGCTGTTTGACTATTACGAGACCGACCGGCTGATTATCTGCCTTGATCCGTCCGCGCTCGAACTGATGCATGATTTCTATTCAGACCGGTCCCACACGCGGCTCCTGCGGATCGACTGCGATTTTTCGGACAGCTACCTCATTGGCCACGCGCATCGGGTCGGGCTCGCCGGTGAACATGCGGCCAAGGCAACGCTTGAGCGGCTGCTGCCCGCAATCCGCAACGACATCAGCAATGAAATTGACCAAATCCGCGATGCGGGTTTTGTGCGCCATTGGACGGTCGCGGAACGCGGCCCCGAGAGCGACAACGCTCTTGCGGTTTCACAGTTTCTGGACGTGCCGGTTGAGACCGCCCTTGAGGTGGTGCGCACGCCCTATCTGTTCGCCGACTAGTCAACACTGTTGTCCTTCGAGGCCGCGTATTGCCCAAACGACGGGCCTCAGTCTCACAAACAGAGCGTGCACTCGCAGGGTCACAACCCGTGCTTGGACTTCAACTCGGCGATCACATCAGGGTTGGCTGCCATCCAGGCATCGAATTTTTCCACCACCTCTGAATGTGTAGCGGACGAAAGATGGTAGTTTGAAACCGAGTGCGGCAACCCTTCGTCGAACACGAGGGCTTCGGCCTCCATGCCAATATCAGTCAGAACGCGGCGCACTACGTCCTGATTGGCATATGCACCATCAATCCGTCCAGCAAGCGCCTGGCGCACCATGCCAGAGAAGCTGGAATTTTCAGTTAGCGCGACTGCACCACTCTGAATTCGGTCCATCCAAGCAAACGCAGTAAAGCCCAAGACGGTGCCCAAGCGTTCGATCGACTCCACGGGCTGACCTAGATTTTCGGGTAGAACCATAACACCGTCGATCGCTTCAACCACTGGTGCAGAATAGGTGATGCTCTTGCCTTCCTTGAGGTCGGCAGACCAGAACGCGTTGTCGGGATACTTCAGATCGACGTCCCCGTTGACCATCGCCTGCATAAGCCTGGAGATCGGCAGCGCGCGATAGGTGAGCGTATAGCCCTCGTCCTCGGCAAAACGATTGAGCACATCAGCCCCAAACCCAGAATAGCTATCTCCGTCCCAATAGTAATGTGGGAGGTACTCGATGTTTTCAACGCCGACGACCAAAGTCTCGGCTGAATGGGCCGTGGGGATCCATGACACGGTGGCAAGGCCAAGCGCCGCGATCAGTTTTTTCATTATATCTCTCCGTGATGAGGTCTACGTCAGATCAACGGAGTGTTAGCCGTCTGCGCTTTCGGCCCAATTAATCGGCACAGGACACAGGACCCATATTCACGGCAAAAACCAAGTAGGACTTTCAAACGAAACCGCGCGTTGGAGGATGCGGTTTCGCGTCAAGACTTTCGACCAAACCAGCGCCGCAGGCCACGGGTGCGGTCATCAATCGCATCCCCGGCGGCATAGAATCCATCTTCGACGTTCTCGAACAACGGATCCAACCGATTGCGTTTGAAGCGACGCAGACGCACAAATATCGCCCAGCTCACAGCCGCGAGCAGCACCAGAATACTGATCGAAATCCAATTGATCGGCTTGTCATCCGGTCCCGCCGCCGGAGAGATGGACACCGCATTGGGGAACGATGTCAGAAGCTGACTGCGCCAGCCATAATGCATGATCCGTACCCACTCCGGGTCGTCTTTGGTGGAAATCGCATCATTCGCCTCTGTGTAGAGATTGGCGGTGTCGAATTTGAAATAGGGCGGCCAATTCCAGCCGGTGTCCTCGTTGCGATAGACAATAGCATCGCCATTGGGGCGCACCGCCTGAATGAACTGTACATCGCGATTGAGGAGCGCGGCGCTTTGGCTGTCTGGCGTCGACCAGAACATACGCGTCCAATCGCCCAGCTCCTTGCGCTCTTCATAAGTGTTGACGATGCGCACGACGTCATATTGGGGCAACGTGTAGTGCAGAAAGCTCCCAACAAAGAGCCAGAAGATCAGAATGAAAATCCACTTCACATAGGCCATTTTGCCCCCTCAAACACTGCGCCACCTTATCTAATGTCGGATCTGCGGCGTCGCAAAGCAATGACATAAGGCGAAATTTTGCGGCGACTGAGCCCGAGATCAGGGCTCAGCACCGGCCCGCGTTGGATGCAAGTCCCGCGCGCGCCGGTCAAGGGTTTTATCAGGGATTAGCCCACAACGTTGAACTCGGGCCCGTAGGGATATTTGGTGATATTTTCATTGCCGTCTTCGGTAATGATGAGAATATCATGCTCGCGATAGCCCCCTGCACCAGGTTCGCCGTGAGCAATTGTCAGCATGGGCTCCATCGAGATCACCATGCCCGGCTCCAGCACAGTGTCGATGTCTTCGCGCAGCTCAAGCCCCGCCTCTCGGCCGTAGTAGTGCGACAAAACCCCAAAGGAATGCCCGTAGCCAAACGTGCGATATTGCAGCAGGTCGCGCTCTTCAAAGAAGCGGTTGATCTTATGCGTGATCTCCGCGCAGCTCGCGCCGGGCTTCAGAAGCGACATGCCATATTCATGCGCCGCGACATTGGCCTCCCAGATCTTGAGGCTCGCGGGGTCGACCTCCTGCACAAACATCGTCCGTTCCAGGGCAGTGTAATAGCCCGAAATCATCGGGAATGTATTGAGCGACAGGATGTCTCCACGCTGCAGCTGGCGTGCGGTGACCGGGTTATGCGCTCCATCGGTGTTCAGGCCAGATTGGAACCAAACCCAAGTGTCGCGATACTCCGCATCAGGGAAGCGGCGTGCGATCTCCAGTTCCATTGCGTCCCGCCCGGCCATGGCAACATCGATTTCTCTCACACCGGCCTTTACCGCGTCGCGAATAGCAAACCCGCCCACATCAGCCACCGCAGCACCGGCGCGGATCATCTCGAGCTCTGCCGGTGATTTGTGCATGCGCTGCACCATGGTCGCCTCGTAGAGGTCCACCACTTTTGCAGGGGCGAGGAAATGGTCGAGCTTGCCGCGTTGCAACAGCGTCAGATGATCACCTTCGATGCCGACAACGCGTTGCGCGCCCACCACCGACAGAATAGCCCGCCAGAAGTTGTCACGCTGCCAGTCGGTGTAGGTGATGTTGTCACAAAAACAGCGCCGCCACGGCTGGCCCGCGTCGATCCCCGCACTGATGGTCACCGCCTGATCCGCCGTGACCACCAGCCCATAGGGTCGCCCGAAGGCGCAATAGGTAAACCCCGAGTAATAAGAGATATTGTGCATGGAGGTGAAGACAGCGGCCTCCACTCCCAGATCGGACATGGTGCTGCGCAAGCGCGCGATGCGCTCTTCGTATTCCGCGACAGAGAACTGCAACGGCGCTTTTTCACCGTTATGGAAGCGATACATTTCAGGACGAGCAGTCATGCTGGACCCTCCTTTTGACAAGAAGATCCCGGCGTACAGGATGTTTTTTGAGATGTTGAACCCGTGGCCAAACCACGCGCGACGCCATCGCTGGTTCTGGCGGGATGATGCGAGGAATCTCCGCATGCGGCAAGCGCTTTTTTTCCTTGCCCGAAGCATACTCCGGGCAAGGCAGATCCTCAGGCGGTTATCACCGCAACCAGATCGCTTTCTGGGTCCGCAAGCGGTTCGATCACGTTGAAATGGTGTTTTTCAAAGGCGATGACGTGATCCGCATCCCAGGCTTCCACCAGCCAGATCGCCTGATCAAGAAATGCGGGCCGCTCCGCCCCGCCGACCCAGACGGTCACTTTGGCGTCATAGCGGTTTTGCATCTCGACCGGGCTCTCAGCAATGGCGGCGTCGGCGTCCATCTTGAACTTCTCGTTCATCGAGGTGCGCAGCAATGGACGCAGATCTGAGAGTGGAGAGATCGGCACAACGTTGCGAATACGTGCCCCAACGGCCTCCGGCAGCACTTCGGGGTCAAGCATCCGCGCAACCAGATGCCCCCCGGCGGAGTGGCCCGCCAGAACGATCGGACCATCGATCTCTTTTGCAGCTGCCGTTACAGCCTGCGAAATCTGCTGCGTGATCTCGGAAATGCGCACCTCGGGGCAAAGTTCGTATGACGGCATCGCCACCGCCCATCCTTTTGAGAGCGCCCCAACCGCCAGATGCGACCAGCTCGATTTATCGAATGCCATCCAGTACCCGCCATGCACAAAGACAAACAGCCCCACGGGGGTGCCTTCGGGCAGGAACAAATCAAACTTGTGTCGGTCACCTTCGCCATAAGAAAGGTTCAAGCGCGCCCGGTCCTGCAGACTGTTGCGGAAATCTTCTGCGGAGGCCGCCCAGCGCGGAGGATAGTCTGCGGCTCCTTCGATATAGGCTCCGTTGGCATAGGCGTCGTCGAGTTCCATCATTTTCCCTTAATATGTTAAGCTTATGGACTTATCGGTGTCACTGGACAACATTAGGCCCAACTGCTTTTGATTTGCGAGACTCGAATTTGCGGAGGAACCGATGCTCGACGCGACAACCGACCTGAAATCCCTTCTGGCGGACCCCACCCTGCTGGAAGACCGGGCCTACATCAATGGCGCTTTTGTCGCTGGCGAGGGCACATTTGAAGTGACCAACCCGGCGCGCGGTGATGTGATCGCCAATGTGGCGGATGTCAGCCGCATGCAAGCCCGCGACGCCATTGCAGCAGCACAGGGCGCGCAAAAGGAATGGGCGAAATGGACTGGCAAGGAGCGCGCAGGCGTTCTGCGCAAATGGTTCGACCTGATGATGGCCCATCAGGAAGATCTCGCCGTGATCCTGACGGCTGAAATGGGCAAGCCGCTGGCCGAGGCACGCGGCGAAATCGCCTACGGTGCCTCTTTCATTGAATTCTTTGCCGAAGAGGCCAAGCGCGTCTATGGCGAAACCATTCCTGGTCACCAACGCGACAAACGGATCACCGTGATCAAGCAACCCATTGGCGTTGCCGCTTCGATCACGCCATGGAATTTCCCCAACGCCATGATCACCCGCAAGGCAGGGCCGGCACTGGCGGCCGGCTGTGCCTTTGTGGCGCGCCCGGCCTCTGAAACACCGCTCTCCGCCACCGCACTCGCCGTATTGGCAGAACGCGCGGGCATCCCTGCGGGTGTTTTCAATGTCATCCCCGCTTCGGACGCCTCCGGCATTGGCAAGGAATTCTGCGAGAACCCGATTGTGCGCAAGCTGACGTTTACCGGGTCAACCAACGTCGGTCGAATCCTGCTCCGCCAAGCAGCGGATCAGGTGATGAAATGCTCCATGGAGCTCGGCGGCAACGCACCTTTCATCGTGTTCGATGACGCCGATCTCGATGCGGCGGTCGAGGGCGCCATCATGTGCAAGTTCCGCAATAATGGCCAAACCTGCGTCTGTGCCAACCGGATCTATGTGCAGTCTGGGATCTATGATGCGTTTGCCGCCAAGCTGAAGGAAAAAGTCGAGGCCATGAAGGTCGGAGACGGGCTTGAGGATGGCACGCACTTTGGCCCATTGATCTCTGAGGCTGCAGTCAAGAAGGTCGAAGACCACATCGCGGATGCCATGGACAAGGGTGCCGAGGTAATCCTAGGCGGCGCGCCATCAGAGCTCGGTGGCACCTTCTTTGAACCCACCATCGTGACCGGCGCGACACCGGACATGGCTTTCGCGCAGGATGAGACCTTTGGCCCGCTCGCGCCGCTCTTCAAGTTTGAGACCGAAGACGAGGTGATCGAGATGGCGAATGACACCATCTTTGGCCTTGCATCCTATTTCTATGCCAAGGATCTGAGCCGCGTGTACAAGGTCGCCGAGGCGCTGGAATACGGAATTGTGGGGATCAATACAGGGATTATTTCTACCGAGCTTGCGCCCTTTGGAGGTGTAAAACAATCCGGGCTTGGACGGGAAGGCAGCCATCACGGCATCGAGGACTATCTCGAAATGAAGTACCTCTGCATGTCCGTTTAAACCCCTTGACCGTAAAATGAATCTCAGGCGGCTGGGGGTTCGATCCCGGCCGCCAACGCCCGACACAGACGACCAATTGCATTGTCCCAGGCAGAAACCTCGGCCGCCGTGAGTTCAGCTTGCATGACCTCGCAAAACGCCAGATGCAACGCCCGTTGTGCCGTATACATCTGGTCCAATGTCAGCCCCAGGTGCTTGTGTCGTTGCAACAAGTCATCAACCAGAACCATCATTTCCCGATCTCGTCCGAGACTCTGCATCCCAGTGGTCAGAACGCGGGCAAACATTTCTGTTTGATGCGAGAAATCACGGGTGAACATGACCTCGGCGTCAGGTAGCTCAAGAAACAGATGATGGTAGAACTTTTCTGCCAACGCGGCCTTTTGTGCAAAGACCCTATTAAAGCTGACCTTGATGAGTTGCACTTCAATCTGACGCAGTATCGCCATTCCCATCGCACACCTCGAACATTTTGGAGGGCCGGTTTCCGTCCACGAGGATAGCAATGTTGTGTAAACACCGGCTTACACAGACGTCACGAAACATACAAAAAACCGTTGCGAATAGTTTGCACAGCGCGGGCATGGCCTTGGCATCGATTTCATTCCTACAGGAGCTGCCGATGTCCCTGCGCCTAGTGTGCCTGACCTCCGCCCTCGCGCTGACCGCCGGTTTTGCGCAGGCTGAAAAAGCCTTCAACCGGATCGCGTCTTTCCCCGTCATCAAGAACATGGCCGAAGGTGCCGACCAGAGCCGCGAAAGCTCGCCCGAGATCATCGACGTGACCGCCGATGGCATGACGCTGGTCTATACCGACAGCCCGCTGGGCGCGCTTGGGATGATCGACATCACCGATGCCGCCAACCCGGTGCCCAAAGGCAATATCGCCCTTCCGGGCGAGCCCACCTCGGTCGCAGTGGTCGGTACCATCGCATATGTCGGGGTCAACACCTCGGAGAGCTACACCCAGCCTTCCGGGCAAGTCATGGCCTTTGACACCGCAACAGGCGCGGAACTTGCCTCCTGTGATTTGGGCGGTCAGCCGGACTCCCTCGCAAAATCCAAGGACGGCGCCTTCCTGTCCATCGCAATCGAAAACGAACGCGACGAAGACCTGAATGACGGGATCATTCCGCAATTGCCCGCAGGCAACCTCGTTATGATCAACACCACGCAAGACGGCCTGAACTGCGCCAGCATGAAGATGGTGGATCTGACCGGTCTGGCCGAGATCGCAGGATCGGACCCGGAGCCAGAGTATGTCTCGATCAACAACCTCGACGAGACGGTTGTGACGCTGCAAGAGAACAACCACATGGTCGTCGTGTCCAGGGATGGTGAGATTCTCAGTCACTTCTCCGCAGGCGCCGTGGACCTCGATGGCATTGATGCCACCGACGAGCGCGGTGCACTGATCTTTGACGAAAGCCAGAAGGGGCGCCTGCGCGAACCTGATGCTGTGACCTGGATTGACGCAGATCACTTTGCCACCGCAAACGAGGGGGACTACAACGGCGGTTCGCGCGGTTGGACCATCTTCCACAAAGACGGCTCTGTGGTCTATGACTCTGGCGTTTCTTTTGAGCATGCGATCATCCAGATCGGCCACTACCCGGACAAGCGTTCCGATGCCAAAGGTGTCGAACCGGAATCTGTGACCTTCGCAGAGTTTGACGGCACACCTTTCGTGTTTGTCGGGGCAGAGCGCGCTTCGGTTGTTGGCGTCTATGACGTCACCGACCCGGCAAAACCGGTTCTGACACAGTTGCTGCCCTCTGGTACCGGCCCCGAAGGCTATGTGACCATTCCCGAGCGCGGCCTTCTTGTTTCAGCCAACGAGAAAGACCTCCTCGAAGACGGTGGCGCACGGGCGCATGTGATGCTCTTTGAGCTTCAGGATGGCGCAGCCACATATCCTCATCTGACCTCGGCAGGAGCCAAAGAGCTGATCGGCTGGGGCGCCATCTCCGGCATGGTTGCGGATGAAGACGGTATGATCTGGGCGGTCAATGATAGCTTTTACGGCTTCCAGCCCTCGATCTTCAAGATTGACCCCTCTCAGACCCCAGCGCGCATCACCGATGTGATCCGCATTCATCGCGCCAATGGCGACGCTGCGCAAAAACTCGACCTCGAAGGGATCACGCTTGATGGCGAAGGCGGCTTCTATGTGGCGTCCGAGGGCCGCACGGAACGCGCGATCCCGCACGCGATCTATCACGTCAGCGCCGAGGGCCTGATCAAAACCAACAAGGGTGAAATCGCGATCCCCGCAGAGCTGCAGTCCGTCGAGAAGCGCTTTGGCTTTGAAGGCATCACCAAGGTTGGCAACACGCTCTGGATGGCGGTGCAGCGTGAGTGGAAAGACGATCCCGAAAACCATGTAAAGCTGGTTTCCTACAATCTGGATACCAAGGAATGGGGCGCCGTTCTTTATCCAAAGGCAGCGCCGGCCACCGGCTGGGTTGGTCTGTCGGAAATCGTGGCGCATGGCGATCATGTCTATGTGATTGAGCGCGACAACCAGCATGATGACCGCGCAGTCACCAAGAAGATCTATCGCATTGCGCTCTCGGATATGGTTCCTGCCCCGCTTGGCAGCGATCTCCCTGTCGTGACAAAGGAAGAGGTCCGCGACCTGCTGCCTGACCTGAAATCCACCGGCGGCTATGTGCTCGACAAGGTTGAAGGTTTGGCCATCCTGGCAGACGGCACCGCTTGGGTGTCGACCGACAATGACGGTGTCGATGACAGCTCTGGCGAGACGATGTTCTGGTCGTTCAAGGTCGACTGATCCGACCCGCGATCTGTCCGGCGCCTGCCATCATGGCGCCGACGTCGCCGCACAGCAAAGGGGTCCCTAGCGGGGCCTCTTTTTTGCATCTTACGTCGCGCGCAATTCGCAGCTGCGTGCTTTTCTTTGCACAATCGCTTCGCTATCAGGTTCATGCCTCATCATGAGGCGATATTCTCAGGGCAGGGTGAAAGTCCCTACCGGTGGTCACAGCCCACGAGCGGCCCTTGGTTTGACAAGGGTGACAGCAGACCCGGCGCAATTCCGGGGCCGACGGTTACAGTCCGGATGAAAGAGAATGGAGAGACCCGCGCCCTTCGCCATGTGCAGGAGGGCTTTGGGTCTATTCGTTTGCCTTGGGTCAATTGCGGACCGAGGAAAGGACAACACGCAGATGACTCAATCGCTTCCTACCCCGCTCAAGGCGGCTGGCCTCATGGTCATCGCCGGAGCCTGCTTTGCGCTGGTGAACACCGCACTGCAATCGGCCACGATGCTGCATGGGGCCTCTGCTCCGATGGTGACCTTCTGGCAGTATCTGATCGCGCTTCTGTTTTACATCCCATGGATCTGGCGCAACTGGACTGCCGTTCTGTCGACCCGGCAAATGATCACCCATGTGATCCGGGTCGTGCTGGCCGTTGCCGGTGTGCAACTCTGGACGCTTGGGCTGGCCCATGTGCCAATCTGGCAGGCGATTGCCTTGATCTTGCTTTCGCCCTTTTTTGTCACCATCGGCGCGGGTCTTTTCCTCGGCGAAGATGTTTCCTTGCACCGCTGGGGCGCTGTTGTTGTGGGCATCTTT
The DNA here is from genome assembly GCF_000014065.1 of Ruegeria sp. TM1040. Classification (NCBI taxonomy): domain Bacteria; kingdom Pseudomonadati; phylum Pseudomonadota; class Alphaproteobacteria; order Rhodobacterales; family Roseobacteraceae; genus Ruegeria; species Ruegeria sp. TM1040. The sequence continues at coordinate 2,638,821 of NC_008044.1, forward strand.
GGTGGCATGGTGATCCTGGCCCCGTGGTCAGATCGCTTCCAGATCGCGGCCCTTCTGCCAGTCGCTGCGGCGGCCTTTTGGGCTGCGAGTTCCGTTGTGACCAAGCACCTCACACGGCGCGATAGCACCGAGACGGTCACGATCTATCTGCTGCTGCTCCTCAGCCCTGCAAATGCGCTCCTGTCACTTGGTGGCGGCTTTGCACTGCCAGAAGGCACTATCTGGCTTGTGATTGGCGCGGGACTGTTGACGGCTCTGGCGCAGCATAGCCTGGTGCGGGCCTACACGCTGGCAGACGCAGCGTTCCTTCAACCCTTTGATCACCTGAAACTGGTCTTCAACGTGGGGCTGGGCGCAGTTGTCTTTGGGTTCTTGCCGGATGGCAACATGTGGCTGGGCACCGCGCTGATCATTGTTGCAAGCGCCTATCTGCTGAACAGAGAGGCCCGTGCTAAACCGGGTTCAGCCGCGCAAAACGCCTGAGACCATCTCGGCAAATGGGGCGCGGGCCTGAACCTTAGCCGTACTCAGCACGCTGGCATCGTAATATCGCCCCCAGGCGTCGTGCGTACATCCCATCAGGGACGCAGCTCCCAAGAGCTGCGTCACCACGCCCAATGCCCCGGCAACGCCTTTGCCCTCCCAGCGCTCGGTGGCTTGCACGGTGGCGACGAGGCTTTCAAACAAGGTCGCAAAAGACGTACCTCCGTCACGTGGCAGCGCCTGATCCAAGAGCTCTCGCAGCACGATCTGGGCCGAGGCGCAATCCGCCTGCAGCGCCGATTGGTAAGCTGCAAAGAACGTCTCCAGTTGCTCTTCTGGCGGGCGGTCATCTTCCATCGCATCAAACAGCAGTTGAAGTACCGACGACGCAGCCTGTTCAACCGCCAAAGCATAGAGCGCGTTCTTGCTCCCAAAATGGTGCAACAGCGCCTGTTTGCTGAGGCCGAGTTCCTGTGCGATGGCTGAGATGGAGGCCCCGGCATACCCATGTGCCGCAAACAAGCGGCAAGCGCTTTCGATCAACTGTGTGCGGGTACTGGTAGATGTCATCTCGGCCAGGGTCATACATCCATTAAGGCAGGCATTCTGCCGCAGGACAACCTACCGCTTGGTAAATAACGTAAATCCATGAATAAAAAGAGCTCCCGTCTAACCAGCCGGGAGCCCTCGGAATAGGACGCAACTCGCATCCTGCGTCAGATCAGTTCACGGTCGAGCCCGAAATTTCCTTGGGCTTGGACGCCGCAGCGGAGGAAATCTCGATCCGGCGCGGCTTCAGCGCCTCAGGCACTTCTCGCACGAGATCGATATGGAGCATGCCGTCGCCGTGGCTGGCGCCCTGCACCCGCACATGATCTGCAAGGGTGAAACGGCGTTCAAAGGCTCGGGTTGCAATCCCGCGATGCAGGTAGGTGCGCTCGCCGTTCTCTTCGGACTTGCGCGCGGACACGACCAGGGCGTGCTCTTTTACCTCGACGTTCAACTCGTCTTCGGAAAAGCCCGCGACAGCGATCGAGATGCGGTAGGCATCGTCCGAGGTTTTTTCAATGTTGTATGGGGGGTAGCTTGGCTGCTGGAGATCCGAGCTCATCACCCGGTCCATTAAATCGGCAATCTGGTCGAAGCCGACAGTTGCACGGTGCAGCGGAGCAAAATCAAACGTACGCATGGTTCATCCTCATCTTTGAGCGATAACTGCTATAAAGCCCTCCCAACACGGGACGGGTGGATTGATCCAAGGCCCAGTCTTTGGCGCCTTGGGTACCTCCCATGTATGAAGGGTCATTTTTGTTTCAAGAGGGGGCGAATTCAGTTGGAAATGAATTTTGCACCAATGTCGCTGCGGCGCGGTTCCCCGACCTGAACGCGACCAACCCCCTGAGGCATCCGGCTGCCGACATGGGCCCCGGTCAGCTGTGACTGCAAAAGCGCCAGTTCCTCGGCCAGCGACGCGCCCAGAGAAACGGCAGAACCCTCGACACGCGCCTTGGCTGAGACCACCGATACGATCCGCGGGCGTCCAGCGTCAAACGAAAACACAGGGGCGCCAGAGGCCCCGAAGTCCACGTCACAGGACATCACCAGGACACCATCCTGACGAGCAATCACCTTGCAGACCTCTTGGAGCGAGGGCGCCTCGGAGCGGTCCTGCGCGTAGGACACCACACCGACCCGGGCCCCCTCGCGGGGGCGCGCGTCGGTTTCAAATGGCGTGACGGTAGTGTTGCGAATGGGGCGTTGCAGTTGCAACAGGGCAATGTCGTTCCGGACTCGTTTTGCCGACAGTGTCCCGTCATAGACATAGCGCGGATGCAGGACCGCCCGCTTCACCGCGCGATAGGCCGAGGCTCGGCCGTTGCGCCATCCCGCCAAAAACTCGATTGAGGTCGGGTCGATCTGGGCCATGGTGTCGCGATCATAAAGGCAATGCGCCGCCGTCAGCACGATATCCGGAGCAATCAAGGCCCCGGTGCAGAACCCCTCGCCCGCACGATCCAGCCGCCCTACCGCTTCCCAGTCTCGGCCTGCATCTGTGGTTTCAAGACTTTTAAGACGCGTATCATTGCCGCGCAGTGTTGTGCCCGCCACCGCAGCAGCAGACAACACGCATAAAACACCACTAACAATCAATTTCTTAATCGGCAGCACGGGCAAACTCCACATCCCCTATGCGACAGCCTAGCCAACGCTTCGGGCAAAAGTTGGGCGCAGAAGGACGATTCCGCGCGCCTTTCTGTGATGCCGCCTGTGCAGCTTCAGCGCAAGATGGGAACTGAGGGTCGGCTGCGCTCCGCCGTGAGAGCGGGTGGCTGAGGGCCTCCGGTTGCCCAGTCCAAGAGCTCCACAGTGTGCACGATCGGGATCTCGGTGCCAGATCCGATTTGCATCATGCACCCGATGTTCCCCGCAGAGATGATGTCGGGATTTTTCGCCTCAAGCGTGCGCAGCTTGCGTGCCTTTAGTTGTGCGGAAATCTCCGGCTGCAGCAGATTATAGGTCCCTGCAGAGCCGCAGCACAGATGGCTGTCGGCTGGTTCAACCACTCGAAAGCCCGCGCGTTTCAGCAGCGTCTTGGGATGCGTCTTGATCTGTTGGCCATGCTGCAGCGAACAGGCGGCGTGATAGGCGACCGTCAGCCCCTTATCCTCAGCCTCTGGCATTTCAAGCTGCATCAGCAACTCGGAGATATCCATCGCCAGGTTCGACACAGTTGCCGCATCCTGTGCCAGCGCATCATTGCGGAACATGTGGCCGTAGTCCTTGACCGTGGTACCACAGCCCGATGTGTTGATGACAATCGCATCAAGGCCCTTGCCGTTCTTCTCTGCCATCCACGCGCGGATGTTCTTGGCGGCGGTTGCGTGGCTTTCGTCCTCACGCCCCATGTGATGCGTCAGAGCCCCGCAACAGCCGGCCCCGTCCGCCACAACCACCTCGCACCCCAAACGCCGAAGGAGCCGGATGGTGGCGTCATTGATATCCGTATTGAGCGCCTTTTGCGCGCAGCCCGTCATAAGCGCCACGCGTTTCACTTGCCGCCCTTCCGGCGCAAAACTCTGCGGGTCGTCATTGCGGCTCACCGGGGGGATGACCTTTGGCGCCATCTCCAGCATCGCCCGCAGCCTTGGGTCAGGCATCAGTCCCCGGAAGGGACGCGCAATCTTTGCTCCCAACAGCGCGAGGCGAAACCGCGTGGGATAGGGCAGGATGCGCGCCAGGATCCACCGCAGTGCCCGATCACCAAAGGGGCGTTTGTAATGCTTGTCGATATAGGCACGCGCGTGATCCACAAGATGCATGTAATGCACGCCCGATGGACAAGTGGTCATACAAGCAAGGCACGACAGGCATCTGTCGATATGCTTTACGGTTTTCTCATCCGGCACGCGCTCGTTCTCGAGCATATCCTTGATGAGGTAAATCCGGCCTCTCGGGCTGTCCAACTCGTCCCCGAGCACTTGATAGGTCGGACAGGTCGCCGTACAAAAACCACAGTGCACACAGGTGCGCAGGATCTCGTTGGCCCGCTGCGTACCGGGGTCCTGCAATTGCGCGTCGGTGAAACTCGTTTGCATTGTCTTACCCCATCAAACCCGGATTGAAGATCCCACGCGGATCAAATTGCTGCCGCAGCCCAGCTGAAATCGCCGCCAAAGGCGCAGGCTCCGGGTGATGCCGCGCCAGCGGGCTGCGCCCCTCGGACCGGATCAAGGTGGCGTGACCCGCTACCGTCATCCGCTGACGCAGATCGACGCCTTTTGGCATGACGGCCCAGATCAGCCCCCCGCCCCAATCACAGAAACACCGCGTCGCCCCAAGCGCCGGGATCAAGGCCACCGCATCCGAGGGTTTGACGGACAGTCGCCAGACGTCACCCTCCACCCCAGCCAGGGCCTTGAGATCGCGAATATCGCGCCAGAGCTCTTCGGAGCCTGAAACCTCCTCCACTTCCCCGAAAGGAGCAAGCAGCGCGCGCAGGGCTTCTGCACGATAGCGCACCGCGCCCTCAAAACCCTCAAGGCGCACATATGCGACCCGTTCAGTCGGATCATATGCCGCCCCAGTCACGTCATAGGGCGACCCAAGTGCTGCCGACAAGGCGGCAACCCCCTCTGGCAGATCCACACCCCGCACCGCGAGTGTGGTTTGTGTTTCCGCGCAGGGCAGCACTTTGAGAGAGACTTCGGTCAGCACACCCAAGGTGCCATGTGCGCCCGCCATCAGTTTGACGAGGTCGTAGCCCGTGACGTTTTTCATGACCCGGCCGCCGTTGCTCAGTACCTCGCCGCGCCCGTCTACAAACCGCACGCCCAGAAGAAAATCTCGTGCAGCGCCACATTGAATACGCCGTGGACCCGAGGCATTGGTGGCAAATGCGCCGCCAATGGTCGGCGCGCCTCCCGTACCGAGAAGCCCGCGCAGATCCAGAGGTTCGAAAGCAAGGCGCTGGTTCTCTGCCGCCAACAAGGTTTCGATCTCCGCCACCGGCGTCCCCGCACCGACCACCAGCGTCAGCGCGCCCGGCTCATAAAGTTTCACGCCCGACAGTCCCTGCGTCGTCAACACCTCTCCGGGGACAGACACACCCCGGGTGCCCCCACCCTGTATGCATAGAGGCTCATGCGCTCCGGCAATGATGTCGGCAAGCTCTGCCTCGCTCTGCGCTGTCATCATTTCACCTTTTTCCAATTATCCTTGGGGGTTCGGGGGCAACGCCCCCGCTTTGAGCTACTGCGCCGCAATCGCGACGTTGCGCCGGCTCTGCGTGGTTGACAGCGGAAAGACCTTTGCCGGGTTCAACAGCCACTTCGGGTCAAACACATCCTTCACGCGCAACTGGGCTTCGATGTCAGCAAGTGCATATTGATGCAGCATCAGATCTCGCTTTTCGATCCCAACGCCGTGTTCGCCGGTCAGACACCCCCCGACCTCGACACAGAGCTTCAGGATCTCGGCCCCGAAGGCTTCGCACAGCTCCAGATCACCGGGTTTGTTGGCATCAAACAGGATCAGCGGGTGCATGTTGCCATCCCCTGCGTGAAACACGTTTGCCACTTTCAGGCCGAACTCCGCGCTCATCTCCCCGATGCGACGCAGAACCTGCGGCAGGGCAGAAACGGGAATCGTCCCATCAAGACACATGTAGTCGTTGATCTGTCCCATCGCACCAAACGCGGATTTGCGTCCAAGCCAGATGCGCGCGGCTTCCTCGGAATCCCCCGCTTCGCGCAACTCCACCGGGTTGTGGCGCCGCGCGATCTCGGTGATGAGCTTCAGCTGATGGTCGATTTCTGCTTCTGACCCTTCGACTTCGATGATCAGCAAAGCTTCGCACATCGGATAGCCCGCTTTGGCAAACGCTTCGCAGGCTTCAATGCAAGGACGGTCCATGAACTCAATCGCCACCGGCAGAACGCCCGCTTTGATGATATCAGAAACACAGGCCCCAGCGACTTCATTGCTGTCAAAGGCCACAAGCACGGGCCGCGCCCCTTCGGGTTTGCGCAAAATCCGGAGGGTGGCTTCGGTCACCACGCCCAGCTGCCCCTCACTGCCGCAGATCACCCCGAGGAGATCAAGCCCACCGGCATCCAGATGCGCGCCACCTATTTCGACAACCGTTCCGTCCATCATCACCATGGTGACCCCAAGAAGGTTGTTGGTCGTCACCCCGTATTTGAGACAATGCGCCCCACCGGAATTCATTGCGATGTTGCCAGCAATCGCACAGGCGAGCTGTGAAGAGGGGTCAGGCGCATAAAAGAAATCCTCTTCTTCCACGGCGCCGGACACCGACAGGTTGGTGCGCCCGGTCTGAACACGGATGACACGATTGTCGTAGTCCGTCTCCAGCACCTCGTTCATCCGCGCCACCCCGAGGATTACGCAGTCTGCGGTAGGCAATGCGCCCCCCGCCAGCGATGTTCCAGCTCCACGCGGTACAACGGGTACATTCATCTGGTGACATATCCGCAGAACGTCTGACACTTCCTGAGTAGAGCGCGGCAGAACCGCCAGCATCGGCGGACATTTATAGGCCGTCAGCGCGTCACACTCATACGCGCGTGTCTCTGCTTCATCCGAAATCAGCGCATCCTTTGGCAACACCTGTTGCAGGCGCTGCAAAAGCTCTGCCTTCAAGGACAGGATGGCGGCATTGGGGGGTGGCATCTCCATGCGGGCTCTCCTCTTTGGTAAAATAATATTACCAATCTATCACCTCTGGCAAGGCTGAACTGACTAAGCTAGGGTCGCCCTATGATTTGGATCGAGCGCCTGAGCCAGTTTTCTACGTGGGATTTCATAAGCCTGGCCTGCTATTTGCTGGGCTGGCTCTGGATTGGCTGGCGCATCGAAAATCCCAGCAAATCGCGCCCGTCCGTCTCGATCCTGATGGCAGATTTTCGACGCGAGTGGATGAAAGAGATGGTGACGCGCTCGCCCCGGATATTTGATTCGCAAGTCATCTCCTCCCTGCGCCAAGCCACGGCATTCTTCGCGTCGGCCACCATGCTCGCGCTTGGGGCGGGGCTTGCGCTCATTGGCAACACAGATCAGCTTGCAGGTGTTGCGCAGGATCTGGCACTCGGGCAAACCCCGGATTTTGTCTGGGAGATCAAGATCATCCTCGTTCTGGCTGCGCTCACCAATGCGTTTCTCTCTTTTGTCTGGTCGCATCGGCTCTTTGGCTATTGTTCGGTGCTGATGGCCGCCGTCCCCAATGAACCGAGCGACCCCCGTGCCTATCCGCGCGCCTGCCAAGCCGCAGAGATCAACATCACTGCCGCGCGCAGCTTCAATCGCGGTCTGCGCGCCACGTATTTTTCACTGGCCGGACTGGCATGGCTGGTGAGCGCCGAAGCCCTCATTATCGCCACGGTCATCACGCTGGCCGTGCTCTACAGGCGAGAGTTCATTTCCCGGTCACGTCGCATCCTGATGCAATCAAAACCCGAAACCACGTCGCCCACCGAATTGTGACCTGCACAGGTCGCAACATCGGCTAGACTGGCCCCATGCTGAGATATGTCCTGATCCCGTTCTTGGGCCTGGCCGGCCCATTTGCTGCCCATGCTGCAGATCCCGTCATCGAACAGGCGACCGCAGAGCCGAGCGGCGACACGTGGCGTTTTTCAGTTACGATCTCCCACCCCGATACCGGTTGGGAGCATTACGCGGACGGTTGGCGCGTGCTTGATATGGCGGGTAACGAACTCGGGCTGCGCGTGCTGGCCCATCCGCATGTGAATGAGCAACCCTTCACACGATCGCTTGCAGGTGTACGTCTTCCTGCGGGCACCACACAGGTGCAAATTCAGGCACGCTGCAATCTCGACGGATGGGCTGCCACAACAACCGTGATCGACCTGCACTGACCAGATCAGACCCGGTGATAGGGACTGCCCGAGAGGATCGTGGCGGAGCGATAGACCTGCTCAGCCAGCATCAGGCGCACCATCATGTGTGGCCAGACCATCTTGCCAAAGGAAATCGAAAAATCCGCTTCGGCGCGCAACGAGGGGTCGATTCCATCGGCACCACCGATGACAAAGGCCAGGTCCTGCCGCCCCATGTCGCGCCACCCTGCAAGCTTCTCGGCAAAATCCGGCGAGGATATGACCTTCCCCCGCTCATCCAAGGTGCAGATCAGCGCCCCTTTGGGCAGTGCCTTGCGCAGCAGATCCGCTTCGGCGCCCATCCCTGCGTTTTTCTTGTCTTCGACCTCAATCACCCTGGCCGGGCCAAGACCCAGAGCGCGCCCGCTGCGGTCAAACCGCTGCAGATAGTCATCAATCAACGTCTTTTCCGGCCCAGCGCGCAGACGCCCGACCGCGCAGATATGTACGCGCATTCAAAATCCGATGTTAGGAGAGCTCTGCGCATGCAGGATGCATCACGCGAGAGGATAAATTGAACGGGCCGTGTGACCTGCTCGGGTCAGGCGAGGCCCGACCCGCAACATGTCACTGCGGAACCCGTGTCAGCTAGCGACAGCGCCAGCGGGCAGCCACATCTTCTCGATCTGGTAGAAGTCGCGCACTTCGGGACGGAAGATATGCACGATCACATCACCGGTGTCGATCAGAACCCAGTCACCTGCATCCTTGCCTTCGACTTTACAGGCGACGCCGAATTCATGCTTCAGCTTCTCAGTCAGTTTTTCGGACATTGCCGCAACCTGACGGGTCGAGCGGCCAGAGGCCACGACCATATAGTCACCGATGGAGGTCTTGCCGCGCAGGTCGATCTGCGTGACGTCCTCGGCCTTGTCTTCATCGAGAGAGGAAAGGATGCGCTCCAGCAGATCCTCGCTGGAGAATTGGGTTGCGGACGCTGCCATCACGGCTGCTCCGGACGGGGCGGCGACGGCCGCCTGAGGTTGGGGTGCCAGGACATTGTCCTCCTTGCTGCGCGCCGTCAGACCCCCGGCGCTGGGGTCGTCTCAAATGTAGCAACTGCGCCGCGCCTTTTCAATCAAGCTTCGGGGCTGCACCGCGCGACTGTGTCGCGCGCTCCGCATTGCCCTGCTCCTCGCCCTCGACGTCACCCTTAGGCCCCATACGCCCTTCGGCCATCTCGACAGCCAGACTATTGTTTAACAGGCGCAATTCCCGCTGCGGGAAGGGGATCGAAACCCCCTCGGCCTTGAAGGCGTCCCAAAGCGCGAGAAACACATTGCCGCGAATATTCGTAAGTCCGCCCGTTGGATCCGCGATCCAGAAGCGCAGGATGTAATCGACGCTGCTGTCCCCGAATCCAACGATATGACAGACCGGCCGCATACCATCGCGATCCAGCACGCGGTCCACGGTCATCGTCGCAGCAATAGCCACTTTGCGCACCAAATGGGGATCGTCATCATAGCTTGTGCCAAAGTGAATATCGAGCCGCACATAGCGGTTGGAATGCGACCAGTTCACCACTTGCGAGGTAATCAGATCCTCGTTCGGGATCAGGTACTCCTTGCCATCCCGCGTCACCACAGAGACGTAGCGCGCGCCCAGGGCATTGATCCAACCAAAGGTCTCTCCAAGGGAAATCACATCTCCCGGCTTAATCGAGCGATCCATCAAGATGATGATGCCTGAGACCAGGTTGGAGACGACTTTTTGCAAGCCAAAACCAATCCCGACGCCCACCGCCCCCGACAGGACGGCCAGCCCCGTGAGATCAAACCCGATGGAGCGGATCACAATCACAAATGCGATCCCGTACAAAAGCACCTGCACCGCCTTGCCGGCGAGCACCTTCATGGAGGGCGACAGATCCTCGTTGCCGCTGAGGCCACGCTCAGCCAGAGCAGAGCCCATGCGCGCAAATGTAAGCAAAGCGGTCGCCAACACCAGAGCCTTGAGCACAACCAGCAGCGAGAGATGGAAGGACCCAATATCAAAGGCGGTGGAATCGAGAACCCGCGCGGTATCATCCACCAGGTTGAAGACTGCAAGCGTTGCGTAGATCCACAAGAGCCAAGAGGCGAGTTTGCGCAGGGTTGGGTTGGCAATAAAGCGCGCCATCAGCGCAATCACCAGCCACGCGGTCGCCAGTTTTGCAACCGCCCCGATAAGATAGCTGCGGGAGGGCCATGTCACCTCTTGCATGACCGCGAAGACCACCCAAGAAAAAACAGTGAAATAGATCAGCGACAGCCGCCTGAGCACTTGCACGGCCAGGCGAAGGCGCCACTTTGGCCAGCCCTCACGCGACCGCGCCCAAGCTTCCCAGCGCCCTTGGGTCAGCTTTCGCATCAGGATCGACGCCAGAACCAGAGCGATCACGATCAACACCTGGTACTGCCGCCACCCCGGGGTGAGCGCGATTTCCCAATAGTCTTGCGCCAGTTCCAAAAGGTAATCCAACGTGCCCTGTACCTCTTCGGGTAGAATGTCTTGCTCCATTCCTGTCCTCCTTCGCACCAGCATGTGCCGCAGTTGGGGCACTCTGCAAGGGGAACTGCCTGTCTTGTGATCGGACTGCACGGAGAACGAATCTTGATTGTCGCGAGGTGTGGATATATGCCACTGAGCATGACTCACGTATTGGCTCAGACGATTGCCCTTCAGGACCGCGCGCGACTGCGTGAACGGTTCTTTGGTGCCGCCCGCACGGTTCTTGCGCGCCTATAAGCTGCGCAGCCAGACCAGTTTCGCCAGCACATTTACCCACATACGGGAGAGGACCGATGTCCCCCAAAACACTCTATGACAAGATCTGGGATGCGCATGTCGCGCAAGAAGCCGAAGACGGCACCTGTCTGCTTTATATCGACCGTCACCTCGTTCACGAGGTGACAAGCCCGCAAGCCTTTGAAGGGCTGCGCATGGCAGGTCGCAAGGTGCACGCGCCAGAGAAAACCATCGCGGTGCCAGATCACAACGTCCCCACCACTGCAGGACGCGAAAACCCCGACCAGATGCCGGAGGACAGCCGCATCCAGGTAGCCGCCCTTGACACCAACGCGCGTGAGTTCGGCGTGCATTACTATCCGGTGACCGACATCCGCCAGGGTATCGTGCACATCGTCGGCCCCGAGCAAGGCTGGACCCTGCCCGGTATGACCGTGGTCTGTGGCGACAGCCACACCGCGACCCACGGTGCCTTTGGCGCGCTGGCGCATGGCATTGGCACCTCGGAGGTGGAGCATGTGCTTGCCACCCAGACGCTGATCCAGAAGAAGTCCAAGAACATGAAGGTCGAGATCACCGGCAAGCTGTCGCCGGGCGTGACCGCCAAGGACATCGTTCTGACCATCATTGGCGAAACCGGCACCGGTGGCGGCACTGGCTATGTCATCGAGTATTGCGGTGAAGCGATCCGCGATCTGTCGATGGAAGGCCGCATGACAATCTGCAACATGGCCATTGAGGGCGGCGCACGCGCCGGCCTGATCGCGCCCGACGAGACCACCTTTGAATACGTCAAAGGCCGCCCGCATGCCCCCAAAGGCGCGCAGTGGGAAGCCGCCGTGAACTGGTGGAAAACGCTCTACTCTGACGACGACGCCCATTGGGACAAGATTGTGACCATCCGCGGCGAAGACATCGCGCCGACCGTCACATGGGGCACCAGCCCCGAAGACGCGCTGCCGATCACCGCAACCGTCCCCGCCCCCGAGGATTTCACTGGTGGCAAAGTCGAGGCCGCGCGCCGCGCGCTTGACTACATGGGCCTCACCCCCGGGATGAAGCTGTCGGACATCGAGATCGACACCGTGTTCATCGGCTCCTGCACCAACGGCCGCATCGAAGATCTGCGCGCCGCTGCGGATGTAGTCAAAGGCAAGAAGATCAAGGACGGCATGCGCGCCATGGTGGTTCCGGGTTCCGGCCTCGTGCGCGCCCAGGCAGAAGAAGAGGGCCTTGCCGAGATCTTCAAGGATGCCGGTTTCGAATGGCGTCTGGCGGGCTGCTCCATGTGTCTGGCAATGAACCCCGACCAGCTGAGCGAGGGCGAGCGCTGCGCCTCCACCTCCAACCGGAACTTTGAAGGCCGTCAGGGCTTTAAGGGACGCACGCACCTGGTGTCGCCAGCCATGGCCGCCGCTGCTGCCGTTACCGGCAAACTCACCGACGTTCGCGAGCTCTGAAGGACAACACCCATGGAAAAGTTCGAAACCTTCACCGGGATTGCGGCGCCAATGCCGCTGGTCAACATCGACACCGATATGATCATCCCCAAGCAGTTCCTGAAAACCATCAAACGCTCCGGCCTTGGTGTGCATGCCTTTGACGAGATGCGGTATGATCGGCAGGGCAACGAAGTGCCTGACTTCGTGCTGAACAAACCGGCCTACCGCGAGAGCTCCATCCTGGTGGCAGGCGACAACTTCGGTTGTGGTTCCTCGCGCGAGCACGCGCCTTGGGCACTGGCAGATTTCGGTATCAAAGTGGTGATCTCCACCTCTTTTGCCGACATCTTCTTCAACAACTGTTTCAAGAACGGCATGCTGCCGATCGTTCTGCCGCAGGAACAGGTCGACCTGCTGATGAAGGACGCGGAGAAGGGCGAAAACGCCCGCATGACCGTGGATCTTGAGGCTCAGGAGATAACCACCTCCGAGGGTGATGTGATCAAGTTTGACGTTGATCCTTTCCGCAAGCACTGCCTGATCAATGGCCTCGACGACATTGGTCTGACGCTTGAGAAAGCAGATGCGATCAAGGCATATGAAGAGCGCGCAGCGCAAGAGCGCCCCTGGGTCTGAGCCCAATGACATCTGAAAGTTAGAAAAGGCCGCCCTGAATGGGGCGGCCTTTTGTTTGGATAATGTGTTGAACGCACTCTTGATCGCGGCGAAACTGCCTAACGGTTCCTAGACCTCTCAAGCAGCTTTCGGCTCTTTTGATTTTGCACCTGAAGCGCAGAAACGTCATCGGCGCGCTGGCGTCTGCCCCGAAATGCCGAGAAAGCAAAAATACCGACCGGAATTGCGATCACAACTAGATACACTGCCGCAACCCAGACAGGCATGAGTTTGACACAGAGCACGAACCCGATGAATGAGGCCATCTCAATCACAAGGATCTGCCAATGCCTCATTCTACGCGAAAGCGCGGCACACCAGTCGATGTACCGCGCCAGATACAAGCCGATTAGAAACACTTAGCGGCTCAGGCCGCCATGCAGTGTCGGCACGTCCAGACAGCTGAAGCCATAGTGACGCAACCAGCGCAGGTCGCTCTCAAAGAAGGCGCGCAGATCTGGGATTCCGTATTTCAGCATCGCCAGCCGGTCGATCCCGATGCCAAAGGCAAAGCCTTGATACTTTTCGGGGTCGATCCCGCCAGCGGCGATCACCTTCGGATGCACCATGCCGGAACCGAGAATTTCAAGCCAGTCGTCGCCTTCGCCGATCTTCAGCTGACCATTGTCCCAGCTGCAGCGGATGTCGACCTCTGCGGAGGGCTCCGTGAAGGGGAAGTGCGACGCGCGGAAACGCAGCTCAACCTCGTCCACTTCAAAGAAGCTCTTCACGAACTCCTCCAGAACCCATTTGAGGTTCGCCATGGAGATGTTTTCGTCCAGCGCCAGCCCTTCGACCTGATGGAACATCGGGGTGTGGGTCTGATCATAGTCGGCGCGGTAGACGCCACCGGGACATATGATGCGCAAGGGCGCGCCCAGTTTCTCCATCGAGCGGATCTGAACGGGGCTTGTGTGCGTGCGCAGTACATGCGGCGGGCGATCATCGCCCTCGGCGCGGTGCATGTAGAACGTGTCCATCTCGGCACGGGCCGGGTGATGGCCGGGGATATTCAGCGCATCAAAGTTGTACCAGTCGGTATCAACCCGCGGGCCTTCCTGAGCGGAGAACCCCATTTCCGCAAAGATCGCAGTCAGCTCCTCGGACGCCTGAGAAATCGGGTGGATCGACCCTTGGCGGCGCGGACGCGTTGGCAGCGTCACATCGAGCCACTCCGAGCGCAGACGCTCATCCAGGGCCGCATCGCCAAGCGCTGCCTTCTTGGCCGCCAGCGCCGCGTTGATCTCATCCTTGAGCGCATTCAGCGCCGGGCCGGCCACCTGGCGCTCTTCCGGTGTCATCTTGCCCAATTCACGCATTTTGAGGGCGACTTCGCCCTTCTTGCCCACAGCCGCGAGGCGCACGGCCTCCAGCGCGTTTTCATCCGTGGCTTCGGCGATCTGGCCGAGGTATTTTGCTTTAAGATCGTCCATGACGGCCCCTCAAGTCTCGCTTTGATGTCCTGCTACCACACGAGGCGTCGAAAGCAAGCACCCGAGGCGCCGGAGCGACGACATAGCCCATTCCTGTCGCCCTGCGTCTACGATTGCCCCCTCATTGTCGCCAAAGCTGTGCTGTCATTGGAAACCGCAAACCCCTTGCATGCGGCGGCGCGAAAGCCCACTTTGGGCCTGTATTCATTTGGGCCCTTGCTATGCATGATCGCATCACCCGCAAATTGACAACGATCCTGGCCGCGGATGCCGAGCAATTCAGTGCGGCGATGACAACCGATGAGGTAGGCACCTATACGGAGCTGCAGTCGGCGCGCGATGTGTTTTTCAAGCTGATCGAACGCCACGGCGGGCGGGTCGCCAATACCGCAGGCGACGGGCTGATTGCCGACTTCCCCTCGGTTGTCGAGGCGGTGCAATGTGCGATCGAGGTTCAGCAGGAGCTTGCCGCCAAGGACAGCGCCCTCTCCTTTCGGATCGGCGTAAATCTGGGCGATGTGATCTGTGATGGCGAGGATCTGATTGGCGAGGGCGTGAACCTCGCAGCCCGCTTGCAAACGATGGCAGAACCGGGTGGCGTCCTGATCTCGCAACAGGTCTATGACCACGTCAAGAACAAGCTCTCCATCGGGTTTGAGTATCTGGGGGATCGCAGGCCACGCAACCTTCCCGAAGATGTCGCAGTCTATCGCATCTCTTTGGGCGCACCGCGCCCGAGCCGCGCCAGCCATCCACGCAGCAGCGCGCAGGTATGGTCGGACCCCGATCCGTTTGCCGACGCGCCTCAGCGTGACTATGGGCTGACGGATGACGCTGAGGACCCAGAAGAGGTGCCCCTGCGCGGGCTGGATCGGCTCGTTGGCCGCCGCCTGCCGCTAAGCAAGCGCAGCAAGACACTGGTGCTTGTCGCAGCCGGGCTTTTTGTGATCGACCTTGCCTCAGGACGGGGAATCTGGGCGCACTGGCCGCTGCTGGTGATCGCAATGGTGATCGGGTTGCGAGACGGGCCGCGCCTGCTTGGACGCACGGAGTTTCGTGGCATCCCGGTCAAACTATGTGTGATCGCAGCCTTTCTGCTACTGGTGAACCTTTTCAGCTGGCAGGGCGTCATGTGGTCCCTCTGGCCAATTGGAGGGATGGCTGCCTATTCTCTCCTGAAGCGACGCTGGTCAGAAGCCGAGTGAGGCCACTGCCCTGTGCGGACCTAGCACCGCTCTTGAAGAATTATCAGGATATAAAAACAAGAAACCCGCCGAATTGCTTCGGCGGGTTCAATCCGTTTGGCTTCACCTGAAAATCAGGCAGCCAGCGCGTCCTGTGCCTGACGCACGATCGCACCGAAAGCTTCGGGCTCGTGTACGGCGAGGTCGGCCAGAACCTTACGGTCCACTTCGATACCGGCCAGGTTCAGGCCGTTGATGAAGCGGGAGTAGGTCAGAGCCTCGTCGTGGCTGCGGACGGCAGCGTTGATACGCTGGATCCACAGGGCGCGGAAATTACGCTTGCGGTTCTTCCGGTCACGGGTTGCATACTGGTTGGCCTTATCGACGGCCTGACGGGCAACCTTGAAGGTGTTCTTGCGACGGCCGTAGTAACCTTTGGCTGCCTTGATGACCTTCTTATGACGGGCGTGAGTGACGGTACCACCTTTAACGCGGGACATATCTCAGATCTCCTCTTAGCGGTCGTAGGGCATGAAGCCCTTGACGATCTTTGCGTCCGGTGCGGACAGGGTGGTGGTTCCGCGTGCATCACGGATAAATTTCTTGTGACGTTTGATCATGCCGTGGCGCTTGCCGGCCTGACCAGCCATGACCTTGCCGGTCGCGGTCACTTTAAAGCGCTTTTTGGCGCTCGATTTTGTCTTCATCTTGGGCATTTCCGTCTCCTTATTCGTAGGTTCGCTACACACGCGACTCGGCATGCCACACTGGCCGGTCGCGCGAACAGGGCTGCCCTTTACGTCAGCCACTCACAAAGGGCAAGCGGTTTTGATCATAGAAAGCGCCCGATCACCCGAAAAAAGACATCCGGAACATCAGCGAGGCTATACCCACCCGGGTGGTTCAGCACTGCCCAAGCGATGCAGCCACCCCCTAGAATCAGCATCGCCGCAGCCGTTATCGGGCTGCGGCGATGGGCATAGGCTGCAAAGAAGGCAGGCACACCAAGCCAGGCGAGTATCAGCCCAGTCACCAATAACAGGTCCGTGTCCATACGCCTCACCCCCTAATACATACGGGGGAAAGGGTATTATTCCGGGTCGGTATTGTAAATCAGGCGTTCATCACAAGGCGCAATGCGCAAGATATTGGTGGTGCCCGGTACGTTGAACGGCACACCGGCAGTGACGACAACCTGATCCGTCTCAGAGGCAAAGCCACCCGAACGCGCGGCACGCGCAGCAGATACCACAGCCCCCTTGAAGCGATCCACCTTGGGCGTAACCACACAGTTGCAACCCCAGGTCAGGCAAAGGCGGCGGGCGGTTTTTGCCAGCGGTGTCAGCGCGAGGATCGGCACATAGGGCCGCTCGCGCGCAGTCAAAAGCGCGGTGGTTCCGGACTGTGTAAAACAGCAGATCGCCTTGATCTCGGTCTTCTCCGCAATCTCGCGCGCAGCTGCCACGATGCCATCCGCGATGGTGTCACCCTTGGAAGAGCGGGAAGCGGCGATAATGTCGCGATATGTCGGGTCCTGCTCCACTTCGGTTGCGACCTTGTCCATCGTCTGAACCGCTTCGATAGGGTACTGACCCGCTGCAGACTCCGCGCTGAGCATGATAGCGTCGGTGCCCTCGTAGATCGCGGTTGCCACGTCAGAGACCTCTGCACGGGTGGGCATCGGGCTCTCGATCATGCTCTCGAGCATCTGTGTCGCCACAATCACGGGCTTTGCGGCCGCGCGGCTCTTGCGGACCAGGCGTTTCTGGATCGGCGGCACATGCGAAACCGGCAGCTCAACGCCAAGATCTCCGCGCGCTACCATGATGCCATCGGAGGCATCCAGAATTTCTGCAAAGTTGTCGACGGCGGCGGGCTTTTCGATCTTGGAGAGGATTGCGGCGCGCCCATCAGCCAGAGCGCGGGCCTCAAAGACGTCTTTTGCGCGTTGTACGAAGGACAGCGCCAGCCAGTCGACACCGAGCTCGCAGACAAACTCCAGATCCGCACGGTCTTTTTCCGAAAGTGCCGCCAACGGCAGGATCACATCGGGAACATTCACACCCTTGCGGTTCGAGATGGTGCCACCGGTGGTCACGACGCAATTGGCATAATCCTCGCCGCAATCCTCCACCTTGAGACGGATCTTGCCATCGTTGACCAGAAGCGAAGCACCGGGCTCCAGCGCCTGAAAAATCTCGGGGTGCGGCAGGCAAACGCGCGACAGATCGCCCTCGGCCGGATCGAGATCAAGGCGGAAATTTGCCCCTTCTTCGAGTTCCTCGGCACCATTCGCAAACACGCCGACGCGGAGTTTAGGTCCCTGCAGGTCGGCCAGAATGGCGATGGTGGAGTCCAGGTCTTCTTCGACCTGGCGGATGATCTTGTGCTTCACCGCGATTTCATCGTGGCTGCCGTGGGACATATTCAGGCGGAACACATCCGCACCTGCCTCATGCAGAGCGCGAATGGTCTCGTAGGTCTCGGAGGCAGGACCGAGCGTGGCCACGATTTTGACATTGCGCGTGCGTTTCATGGGATCTCCATCCTTCGGCAGCCGCATTTTTGAACGGCAAATCTTGATAACGAATTTACGTGGTAGGGCGCTATGCAACCAAAAGCTTCACACAGACCGTTAACGCAAACATTTCTGCGGGCCTTATGGCCCAATTCACGCTGTGCCGCAACTATTCTCGACTTTGATCACCAATTGATGTCGCTCTGATGACCCCAGCATGACACCTTGATCCTATGTGATCGCCCTGCGCGCGGGCAACTGCGTTTGAAGCAAGAAGAATGCTCTTGGCTAGGGACTTGCCCCCTCTCGCCGATAAAAAATCGACAAATGATCGGATAAACGCCAGCAGCTGTATCTCCAGCGCGTCAGTCGGCGCCTGCGACCTCCAGCACGATTTTTCCGATATGGGTCGATCCCTCCATGCGCGCATGTGCAATGGCGGCCTCCGCCAATGCGAAGGTCGAGTCCATCACGGGGCGCAGTTTTCCAGCCTCGATCAGCGGCCAAACGGCCTCCAGCAGATCCCGGGCGATGCGCGCCTTGGCGAGGTCGCTTTGGGGACGGAGAGTTGATCCCGTGACCGTGAGACGGCGCGCCATGATCTGCGCAAAATTCAGCTCCGCCTTTGGGCCTTGCAGAAAGGCAATGTGGACCAGCCGCCCATCATCCGCGAGCGCCTTAATGTTGCGGGGGATGTAGTCCCCACCCACCATGTCCAGAATAAGATGTGCGCCCCCGTCTGCCCTGAGGATCTCGACAAAATCTTCATCGCGATAATTGATCGCGACATCTGCCCCGAGTCCGACGCAGGCAGCGCATTTGTCGTCCGACCCCGCGGTGGCATAGACCCGCGCCCCCAGCGCAGACGCCAACTGAATGGCGGTGGTGCCAATTCCCGAGGACCCGCCATGCACAAGGAAACGCTCTCCGGCGCGAAGGCCGCCGCGCGTGACGACATTCGACCAAACCGTGAAACAGGTCTCGGGCAGGCAGGCGGCTTCCTTGAGGCTCAGCCCTTTAGGAACCGGCAGGCAATGGGCTGCTGGCGTAGCGACATAGTCCGCGTAACCGCCGCCGGGCAGCAAGGCGCAGACGCGATCACCAAGATTCCAGCCGGTTACACCTTCGCCCAGCGCGACAATCTCGCCTGAGGCCTCCAGCCCAGGTAGGTCGCTCGCGCCTTTCGGCGGCGCGTAGGCGCCGGCACGCTGCAAGGCGTCCGGCCGGTTCACTCCGGCATATGCAACGCGGATCACCACCTGACCATAGCCAGCGGACGGCACCGGGCGCTCCACAAGCTTGAGCACATTCGGCGCGCCAAATTCCGAGATTTCAATCGCGCGCATTGTCTGCGGGAGTTCTAACGTCATCGGAACGGTCCTCTGCTATCTGTTGCCCAGAGACCTAGCATCCCCGCTTCAATCGGCCAAGCCATGCAAACTCTCGCCGCGCCCCGCGCGCGGGCCACCCGCCTCCGAGACCGCGCTCAAGCGCGGGGCTGCCAGCGGCCCGGCAGGTCCTCGCGGCGTTCTGGCGCGCGAACATGGCTCATCAACCAGTTGGGCCCGGCCAGCAATGGTTTCAGGAGCGGGTTCTTGTTGACCTGTGCCTTCAGACTTTCAAACTGCATAACATTGTCGATGCGCCGATCCAGAAAGGCCCAGCTTGCCTGATGTTCCGGGCTGTCATCGCCCAGCCAGAACAGCACCGTCGACGAATAAACTCCCGAAAGCGTGGCACGTTTGGTGTACCAATTGGCATCCTCTGAGGTGTCCCCGAGCGCCGTCCAGATCGCATCAGCTGTGCCCCAGATCAGCTTTGCGCCTTCGGC
This sequence comes from Ruegeria sp. TM1040, assembly GCF_000014065.1. NCBI lineage: Bacteria > Pseudomonadati > Pseudomonadota > Alphaproteobacteria > Rhodobacterales > Roseobacteraceae > Ruegeria > Ruegeria sp. TM1040. The sequence goes on from NC_008044.1 coordinate 2,658,535, forward strand.
GGCGTGCTGTGGCAGCGCAAATAGCGTTGCTCCGCGACGCACGGCCTCTTTGTCTTCCACGGCCTCCAGACGATACCGGACGGCCGCTGCAACTCGGTCCCGGAACCGCAGGCTACCAAGGTCGGCCTCTTTGAGGCGCGCCAGCATCATTGCATCACCGCGCTTGTGGTAGGCCACCGCCAAATCCACGGCACGACGCGGGAACAGGGCCTCTGCAAGAGTGGAATCTACGCCCGAATCAGCGACCGACGCATCCCAGGTTGCCGGGGTCCAGCCATCAAAAGTCACATGCATCAACGCAGCATCCAACAGTTTTTCCTGTATTTCCGTGCTGGGATCGGTGAAATTTCCTTGATTTTCAGCCATAGCAGCGATGCTCCTTTGTCCTGGCGGTTCCAGTACTAGACAATTTAGGACCATCTTGCTATACGGCCACCTCCTGCAAATCCTTGCAACTCAACTTAGAAAGGTGGTGAAAACCACATGCAGGTTAGTGTTCGCGACAACAACGTCGATCAGGCGCTCCGCGCCCTGAAGAAGAAGCTGCAGCGCGAAGGCGTCTTCCGCGAAATGAAGCTGAAGCAACATTTCGAGAAGCCCTCCGAGAAAAAAGCGCGCGAGAAAGCTGAAGCTATCCGCCGTGCCCGCAAGCTGGCACGCAAAAAAGCACAGCGCGAAGGTCTCCTCTGAGGTCACTCGCACGTCTCCAGTCGCTTCTGGATACTGTTTAAGAATAAAACCCCCGCAGACCTCGGTCGCGGGGGTTTCATTTTGTGGGCACCACAGGTTCGAGATCCAGTCACGATCCGGCGAGCCCCGGACCCACAAATGGCAATCAGCGCACCTGAAAATAGTTGTAGATCGTTTCCGCCAGCGCGTCTGAGACGCCGTCCACCGCCTTGAGATCCGACAGGTTCGCGCGGCTCACCGCCTTGGCGCTGCCAAAATGCGTCAGAAGTGCCTTCTTGCGACGCGCGCCGACGCCGGGAATGTCATCCAATGGATTGGCCACAAGAGATTTTGCCCGCTTGGCCCGGTGGGTGCCGATGGCAAACCGGTGCGCCTCGTCGCGCATGCGTTGAATGAAGTAAAGCACAGGATCATTGCGTTGCAGCGCAAAGGCGTTTTCGCCGGGGCGGTAGAACTCCTCCTTGCCATGGTCGCGATCGACACCCTTGGCCACCCCGACCATGGGAATGTCCTGCACGCCATGCTCCTCCATGATCTCGGCCACGGCCGATACCTGCCCCGCACCGCCGTCAATGAGCAGAAGATCCGGCCACATGCCCTTTTGGCGGTCGGGGTCTTCTTTCAACAGGCGGGAGAAGCGGCGGTTCAGCACCGCCTTCATCATGCCAAAGTCATCGCCTGCAATGACCTCACCATCCTTGATGTTGAACTTACGATAGGCGTTTTTCATAAAGCCCTCAGGCCCCATGACGATCATGCCACCGACGGCGTTGGTGCCCTGAATGTGAGAGTTGTCGTAAACCTCGATGCGGTTTGGCGGAGCTTCCAGCCCAAAAGCATCAGCAATGCCGCGCAAAAGTTTGGCCTGTGTGGCGCTCTCGGACATCCGGCGAGCGAGGCTTTCACGGGCATTGCGCACAGCCGAGGCCACAAGCTCGGTCTTCTCGCCCCGCTGGGGCACCACGATTTCCACCTTGCGCCGGGCTTTCTCACTGAGTGCCACAGCCATCAGATCTGCGTTTTCGATGTCATCCGACAAGATGAGCTGACGTGGAACATCCTTGTTGTCATAGAACTGGCCAATGAAAGCCTCCATGACTTCGGCGGCGGACATATCCTCGGCCACGCGCGGGTAGAAGTCCTGATTGCCCCAGTTCTGATTGGCGCGAATAAAAAACACCTGCACGCAGGCCAGCCCGTTTTCCAAATGCAGGCCAATGATGTCAGCCTCGGACACGCCACGCGGGTTGATGCCCTGCGCCGATTGCACCTGCGTCAGCGCCTTGATCCGGTCCCGCAAGGCTGCCGCGCGCTCATATTCCATCGCTTCCGAGGCGGCTTGCATCTCAGCGCCAAGCTCTTCCTGGATCTTTGTGGAGCGTCCCGCCAGAAACCGCTCTGCATCCCGGACACTGTCGGCGTAATCCGCCTGCGAGATCTTTCCCACACATGGGCCAGAGCAGCGTTTGATCTGATACTGCAGGCAGGGCCGGGTGCGGTTTTCAAACATGGTGTCTGTGCAGTTGCGCAGCAAGAACGCTTTTTGCAACTGATTCAACGTCCGGTTCACCGCCCCGGCACTGGCAAAGGGCCCAAAGAAGCTCGCCTTCCCCTTGCGTGCGCCGCGGTGCTTTTTCAGCTGCGGAAAAGCATGGTTCTTGCTCACCATGATGTAGGGAAAACTTTTATCGTCGCGCAGCAGCACATTGTATTTGGGCTTCAGCTGCTTGATGAGGTTTTGCTCCAACAAGAGCGCCTCGGTTTCGGTGCGCGTTGTCAGGAACATCATGCGGCTGGTTTGTGAGATCATCGTCTCGATGCGCTGCGTATGTCCCGGGCGGGTGTAATTGGACACCCGCGCCCGCAGATTGCGCGCCTTGCCGACATAGAGCACCCTGCTTTCGTGATCGAGCATACGGTACACGCCCGGCGATGAATCAAGCGTCTTCAGGTATGCCTGAATGACACCGTATCCGGTGCGGGGGGGCTCGGGTTGGTCGGGCGATTCTGCGCTGATGTCGTTCATAGTCTCTGACATATGATTCTGAGCCATGTGCTGCAATCTTCAGGCGTGAAGTTCAAGCTGTGATGAATCCACCATTCCTGTGGATAACAATGCGGGTAACTTTGGGCTTGTTTGAATTTTCCCTTTATGTTGGGCGACTTCGCTGATTTGCTTAAAATTTAATCAATCCGGTAGCACACTGATTTTTTTGACATTTTCCCACCCATCGCCCCAAATCATTGAAAACACTTGGGTTTTTGTAACGACTCTGTGACGGTGCTGTGATGGGTGCATAAGTCGCGCCGGAAACCCTTCTTTTGCACCCCAAAGATGAAGCTCGCGCCCTTCTCTGACAGGTTATTCCGGTAGCAACGCATCTGGCGTCTGCCAGGCCAAATGCTGCCCGCCATCGACGCAAATGAGCTGTCCGGTAATGGCCGGCGCGCCGACCAGATAGCGCAGCGCCGAGGTGATGTCCTGCTCTCCCGCGCCGCGCTGCAGCGGGGTGGCGCGACGTTGCGCAGCAAAGTCGGCAACACTCTGGCGCGGCCCCTGAAGCGTCGGTCCCGGTCCAATTGCATTCACCCTGATCCGTGGCGCCAAGGCCTGCGCTGCCGTCTGCGTCAGGGTCCAAAGCGCGGATTTCGCCAGTGTGTAGCTCAGGAAGTCCGGGGTGAGCTTGTTGACCCGCTGGTCAACCATGTTGATCGCCACAGCCGCAGCGCGGGGCTCGCCGGCCTCATCCGAGAGATCCGGCAGAGACTGCGCGGCCAACGCCTGAAGCAACAGCACAGGCGCTCGCAAATTGCTCTGCATATGACGATCCCAACTGTCGCGGGTCACGGAGGCGAGATCATCAGGTTCAAAAATTGACGCGTTGTTGATGAGACAGGTGATGTCCCCACCGAGCGCTTCAGCTGCCTGCGGGAGCAACGCCTCGGTTTCTGTATCTCGCAACAGGTCCGCTCGCAACGCGACGGCCCGCTGGCCTCGTGCCTCGATTTGCGCCACGACATCGTTGGCGTCTTGCTCCGATGAGGCATAGTGGACGGCAACGTCATAGCCGTCCTCTGCAAGCGCCAAGGCCATTGCCCGCCCCAAACGCTTACCCGCTCCGGTTACCAATGCCCGCATGTTTGATCCCTTTGTCTTTGTGGCTTTCACAAAGACCTAGAGCAGAGACCATACATAGACCACATAAAGCCCCGTCAATATGATCCCCCAGATGCGCGTAATGTCCTGTCGGAAGAACACAAACGGGATGATCAGCAAGGACGACGCCAGCATCACCCAGAGATCAAAGCGCAGGAAGGCCGGGTCGACGGTGATCGGCCCCACAAAAGTGGTCAGACCGATGATTGCCAGAAGGTTGAACATGTTTGAGCCGATCACATTGCCCAAGGCAACGTCCGCCTGTCGGCGCAGGGCCGCAACCAGCGTTGTGGCCAGCTCAGGCAGCGAGGTGCCCAGCGCCACCAACGTCAGGCCGATCACGGTTTCAGAGAGCCCATACATGCGCGCGATGATGGTCGCGTTCTCGACCAAAAGCTCTGCACCAAGAGGCAAACCGATCAAACCGAGCACCAGATATATGCCGATGCGCCAATACGGCATGTCCGGGTCGGCTTCGTCAATCTCTTCGAGTTCGTCGTCTTCCCCGGCAGCACGATGCGCCTGAGCCTCGCGAAAAGCCGTAAACAGTACGCCAAAGAGCGCCAGCAGAAGGACAACGCCCGAGACCCAAGTGAAGGTCCCAACAAAGGCCAGCGCGATAAACAGCACCGAGGCCGCAATCATGAAGATGTAGTTCTTGCGCGTGTTGCACTCGCTTGTGTGCAGTGCACGCATCAAGGCGGGCAGCCCGAGCACCAAAAGTATGTTGGCCGTATTGGACCCCACCACGTTACCCAGTGCGATACCGTCGGCATTTTCATGCACCGCCTGGATCGCGATCAGCAGCTCTGGCGCAGAGGTGCCAAATGCCACGATGGTCAGGCTGACGATCAACGCAGGAATACCAACCCGCAGACTGAGGTTCACCGCGCCGCGCACCAGCGCATCACCTGCCAGCAACAGAATTACCAAGCCTAGGACAGAAAGCAGCCAGGGCATCATGGTTTTGGACCTCCTCGTCCACAGTCACAGGCGCCCCTGCCGATTTTGAAACGTCCACAGGACGGGCAGCGAGCCGAATTGAGTTTCTTTTGTCCCGGAAAACGCAAACGCCCGAACATGGCGAGGACAGCCATGACAACCAGAAACAGAGAGACGATCTTGAGGATCACGTCAAAGGCCAAAACGCGCAAACTGGGCGCGCTCCTCAACCGCTGCCAACGCATCTTCGGCCATGGACAGGCCAAACCGGCTCAGGAAGGGCTTTTTGATACCGTGGCGGCGCAGGCGCACCTTGTCCCCAAACCGCTCTTGCAGAACTGGCCTCAGATGGCCGATGCCGTCGATCAAACCGAGCTCCTTGGCGCGCCGCGCCAGCCAGATCTCTCCGGTAAAGAGCTTTTCCTCGGTGGAGAGCTTCTCTCCCCGACGGTCGGTCACATGATCGATGAAATTAGCGTGGATATCGTTCAACAGCCCCTTCAGGCGCGCCACATCCTCTTCGTTTTCCGGGCGGAAAGGATCGAGCATGCTTTTGCTCTCGCCAGCAGTGTGCACGCGGCGCTCCAGCCCCTGTCGCGCCAAGAACACATGCGCGCCAAAGCCCGCGGAAATCACGCCGATCGACCCAACAACCGAGCTCGCATCCGCATAGATCTCGTCCGCAGCCGCAGCGAGCCAATAGCCGCCCGAGGCCGCCACGTCCTCGACGAAAGCGATCACAGGAACGTCGCGTTCCTCAGCCAAGCGGCGAATACGCGCCCCGATCAGCGCGCTCTGCACCGGGCTGCCGCCGGGGGAATTGATCTCAAGGGCGACGGCCTTCGGCTTGCCCTTCGTAAAAGCGCGTTCCAAGACCGGAGCGAGCGTGGAGTCGTTCAGGCTTCCGCGCCCAGCCATGCCAATGGCTCCGGACAGGCGCACCACCGCCACTTGGGGCGGGCGTTTTGTGAAGGGCAATCGAAAACTCATGGCGCCGATGTAGAATGCCCACCCCTTGGAAACAAGGTATCGGGAGGGAGGAATTATTTCGTTGTTACGTTTGCGGCCCTGCAACGGGTAAAAATGCAACGTATTCAAACCGGCGCTGTGTCGCGCCTCCGGGGCAACCTGACGCAGCCGCGCCGCCCTCCTCAGGGGGGGCGGCGCTCGGCCCAACGGGCGGGACTGCATTCCAATGCAGGCGTGACTGGCGGGAGAGCCCCGGAAGTCAGGAGCGCAAGCGCCAGCCCGAGCGGAAAATCCAGCCAATCACCAGCAAGCACAAGCCGGTGAACAGCGCGATGGCCAGAAGGCTCAATCCAATCGGAACATCCGCCACCCCAAAGAAAGACCAGCGAAAGCCCGAGATCAGATAGACAACCGGGTTGAACAGGGTGATTGTCTGCCAAACCGGCGGCAGCATCGAAATCGAGTAGAACGAGCCCCCGAGAAAGATCAGCGGTGTGATGATCAGCAGCGGCACCAGCTGGAGTTGCTCAAAATTCTTGGCCCAAATCCCGATGATGAACCCCAAGAGCGCAAAACTGATGCACGTCAGAACCAGGAACAGGATCATCGCAAATGGATGCGCGATGGTAATATCCACAAAGAGATAGGCCGTGCCGAGGATCACAACCCCAATAAACAGCGCCTTGGTCGCGGCGGCACCGACGTAGCCCAGAACAATTTCGAGGAAATTGACCGGTGCCGACAAGAGCTCATAGATCGTCCCAATGAACTTGGGGAAATAGATCCCGAAGGATGCGTTTGAGATCCCTTGTGTAATGACGCTGAGCATGATGAGCCCCGGCACAATAAACGCCCCGTAAGAGACGCCTTCGACCTCATCAATGCGACTGCCGATGGCCGCGCCAAACACCACGAAGTAAAGAGAAGTCGACAGAACCGGAGAGATGAAACTCTGCGCAAGCGTGCGAAAAAATCTCGCCATTTCAAAACGGTAAATGGCGGCAATAGCAGTCCAGTTCATGCGTCTTCTCCAGATACAAGCCCGACAAAGATGTCTTCGAGGCTGGATTGGCGTGTCGATACATCCGCCAGCACCAGCCCAGCGGCGGCCACATCATTCAACAGCGATGTGATGCCGGTGCGTTCGGCTTTGACATCATAGGTGTAGATCAAGGACCGCCCATCCTCGCCCAGCCGCAATTCATGCTGCGCAAGCGCCTGCGGCACCGTTGAAAGAGGCTCGGTCAGGATAACCTGCAGTTCCTTTTTGCCCATCCGGGCCATCAGATCGGATTTTTCCTCGACCAAGAGAATTTCACCTGCGGCAATCACTGCCACACGGTCGGCCATGGCCTCTGCTTCTTCGATGTAATGCGTGGTGAGAATGATGGTGACACCGCTTTCGCGCAGCTCTCGCACCACGTCCCACATGTCCTTGCGCAACTCGACATCCACGCCGGCGGTGGGCTCATCCAGGAACAGCACCCGCGGTTCGTGGCTGAGCGCCTTGGCGATCAGAACCCGGCGCTTCATCCCGCCTGAAAGTTCCTTGATCTGACTCTTCCGCTTGTCCCACAACGACAGCTTCTTCAGGATCTCTTCGATCAGGGCATCATTTTTGGGTTTGCCAAAAAGCCCCCGTGAGAACCGCACGGAGTTCATGACGGTCTCAAAGGGCTCCAGGTTGATCTCCTGCGGAACCAGACCGATCATCTCCCGCGCCGCACGATAGGCACGCTCAATGCAGTGCCCGCCAACCGTCACGGATCCCGAGCTCGCGGTCGAGATACCGCAGATCGTTGAAATCAGGGTTGTTTTCCCAGCACCATTGGGGCCGAGCAAGGCAAGGATTTCGCCTTCTTCGATGTCAAGGTTCACCCCCTTCAGCGCCTCGAACCCTCCCGCATAGGATTTTCGCAGGTCAGTAATGGACAAGATGGTGCTCATGCGGCCTCCAGTTCGGATCATGCTCGGACAACAGCAATCAGAGGGTAAACCGCTCTGTTCACCTTTTGTGTTAGGGGTAACGCCTGAGCCCTGTTACCGCCACCCCCAATCACCGCGCATCTGCATGTGCATGGATGCAGTCTCGTCCTGACCGATACGGCTCCCGCATCGACCAGCACCAAAAGGCTAATCTACCTTTACGTATTCTCCTCCGACGCGCCCCCCAAGAGTTTGCGGAACCACCCTTTTGGCTTTGCACCACCCGCTTCCGCATCCTCCTCTGCATCTGCTGCATCAAGAGGGGCCGGAGCCAGCGCATCCTGCAGGTTGGTAAAGAACTGATCCGCCATCTTCTTGGCGAAACCGTCGATGATGCGACTGCCCAGTTGTGCGAGCTTGCCCCCCACCTTCGCCTCAACCTCGTATGACAGCAAGGTCCCGGTTTCACTCGGCGTCAAGGTGACAACCGCGCCACCTTTGGCAAAACCTGCGGCACCACCCTTCCCCTCGCCAGAGATCGTCAGTTTTTCGCCCGGGACCATATCGGACAGCGTTACATGCCCTGTAAACGTCGCTTTGACTGGCCCCACCTTCTGCGTCACCTTGGCTTCAAACCCCTCCTCGGGGGATCCGCTGACATCTTGCGCGCCCGGTACACAGGCCTTCAGCACCTCCGGGCTTAGCAAAGCCGCGTAAACGCTCGCTGGATCGGCGGCAATTTCCTTCTGATCACTCATTTGCATGGCGCATCTCCCCTCGTTTTCGGTCCGTTTTGGCCCCGCCCCTCACCTAGACGTAATTTCGCCTCTCTGCCAAGAACCATCCTCGGGCCAGTATCGACGCCAAGGCTACGTTGCGTCGCCTCAAAGCCAATAGGTTGACAGCAAAGCCCACCGCCTGCGCAAGCTGAGCCACCTTATCGGCCAGTTGCAGGAGGACAGAAATTGCTCGAAGGCATACGCATCATTGAAATCGAAGCGCTCGGTCCCGCCCCATTTGCGGCCATGATGCTTTCGGATCTCGGCGCCGAGGTCATCTGCATTCACCGCAAAGGCGCTGCGGCCACATCCATCATGCCAGAGCGCTCTATCCTGGATCGGGGCAAGAAATCCATTGCTCTGGACCTCAAGGACCCGAGCGATCTGAAGATCGCACAGGATCTCATTGCAACCGCGGACGGCTTAATTGAGGGGTTCAGACCGGGCGTGATGGAACGTCTCGGGCTCGGCCCCCAAGCCATGCAGAGTAATAATCCACGCCTTGTTTACGGCCGGCTAACGGGGTGGGGGCAAGACAGCCCCAGAGCCAACGAGGCTGGACACGACCTGAATTACATCGCGCTCTCCGGCGCGCTTTGGCCCGCGTCGAATGCCGGTAACGCCCCTATGCCGCCGGCCACCCTTGTGGGTGATATCGGGGGCGGCGCGCTCTACCTCGTCGCAGGGCTTCTGGCCGGCCTCTTGCGCGCCGCACAAACCGGCATGGGCACCGTTGTCGACGCGGCGATCTACGATGGCTCCGCACATATGATGACTCTTTTGATGGCCCTGCGCCAAGCTGGCAGCTTTGGCGAAACACGCGGCGAGAACCTGCTCGACGGTCCCCATTGGAGCAGAACCTATCGTTGCAGATGCGGAGGCTATATCGCGGTCCAATGTCTTGAGCCGAAATTCTACGAAATTTTTCTGGAGAGACTAAACCTCGCGCAGGATACCGATTTTCAGCAGCAGTTCGACAAGGCTTCGTGGCCAGCTCTTACCTCGCGGCTCGCTCGCCTTTTTGCCACGCAAGACCGCGAGCACTGGTCAGCCCTGTTTGCCACCAGTGATGCCTGCGTCACCAAGGTTCTGTCCCCGTCCGAGGCTGCCAAGGACCCGATGAACGACAGACAGACCTGGCACACCACAGGGGGCATACTGCAAGCGGCCCCCGCACCTCGCTTTGACGGGCAGACACGAGCGCCCAAAAAGCCGCCAAATCGTGACGAGCACCGAGCGGAGATACTTGCGATGCTGCGCGCGGACGTCTCCCCCTCTTCCAACGAGAAATACCCCGGGGGTGTTTGAGGGGGCAGCGCCCCCTCATCGGAATGACCAGATCTTTGTAGCGTGCAATCCTGCGCGCCTAAGCGCCTTCGCGTACGGTATCGATCATTCGTTGCACGTTGTCGGGATCCGCATCCGGCGTGATACCATGTCCGAGGTTGAAAATATGCGGCCCCTTCGAGAACGCCTTGACGATCCGGCGGGTGTCCTGAACGAGCGCCTCTCCACCGCTGACCATGTGCCGCGATGCAAGGTTGCCTTGCACGCAGCCTGCGACCTGCACATGCTCCGCCGCCCATTCCGGGTCGACGGAGTTGTCGAGCGCAACACAATCCACACCTGTCGCTGCGTGAAAACCGATGTACTTCTCGCCGGCCTCGCGCGGAAAGCCGATTACGGGGACATGCGGGTGGCGCGCCTTCAGGGCCGCGGTGATCTGACGTGCCGGCTCGAGCGCGTATTTGTCAAATGCCTCTCCCTTGAGCGATCCCGCCCAGCTGTCAAAGATCTTCACAACCTCTGCGCCAGCTTCGATCTGGGCTGAGAGATAGCTGATGGTCGCCTCGGTAATCCGTGCCAAAAGCGCCTCGAACAGGGGGGTGTTTTCCTGCATCAAGGCATGCGCCGGTCCCTGATCCGGCGTTCCACGTCCTGCGATCATATAGGTCGCAACCGTCCATGGCGCGCCCGCAAACCCGATCAAGGTGGTCTCCGACGGCAGCTCTTTCGACAGAATTCGCACCGTCTCGTAAATCGGGCTCAGGGTTTCGTGCACATCACTGGCTGGCCCCAGCTTGGCAAAATCCGCATCTGTCGTGATCGTGGAGAGGCGCGGCCCCTCGCCGGTGACAAACCAAAGGTCTGCCCCCAGCGCCTGTGGCACCAGAAGAATATCGGCAAACAGGATAGCCGCATCAAAGCCATAGCGACGAATGGGCTGCAGTGTCACCTCTGCCGCCAGTTCGGGATTGTAGCATAGACTCAGAAAATCCCCGGCCTGTGCCCGGGTCGCGCGGTATTCGGGCAGGTAACGCCCGGCCTGACGCATCATCCAAATCGGCGGCACGGCCTGCGTTTCGCCTGCCAATGCGCGTAGGATCGTCTTCTGTTGGCCCATGCTCTGCCCCTCTCATTGCGGTCCCCCTGAGGTCTAGCCTCAGCGGCAAATTGTCAAGGCTTGCCAACCTGCGCATCCAAGCGCTTGCCACGGCATAATGTCGCGACTAATCCTGTCGGCATGACTTTGACCCTGCCCTCTCCCGCTTCGCCCCTCAAGATCGGCACCCGTGGCTCGCCGCTCGCGCTTGCACAGGCTTATGAGACCCGCGACCGACTGGCGCGCGCCTTTGAGCTGGAGCCCACGGCCTTTGACATCGTGGTGATCAAGACCACGGGCGACAATCGCGCCATGATCGACGCCGACCGGCCGCTCAAGGAGATCGGCAACAAGGGTCTCTTCACGAAGGAGATCGAGGAGGCCTTGCTCTCTGGCGGGATCGACATTGCGGTTCACTCCATGAAGGATATGCCGACACTGCAGCCCGAGGGCTTGACGCTTGACTGCTATCTGCCTCGGGAAGATGTGCGCGATGCGTTTGTGTCACCCGGGATTCACAGCATTGCAGATTTGCCCGAAGGCGCAGTTGTGGGCACCTCATCGCTGCGCAGACGCGCGCAGCTGTTGCATCGCCGTCCCGACCTGCAAGTGGTAGAGTTCCGCGGCAACGTACAAACCCGGCTGCAGAAACTCGAAAACGGCGTCGCCAGCGCAACCTTTCTCGCCATGGCGGGACTGAGGCGCCTTGATATGGCAGAAGCCGTGCCTGCGACGCCCATTTCGGTCGACGACATGCTGCCCGCAGTGGCTCAGGGTGCAATCGGCATCGAGCGCCGCAGCAGCGATATCACCACTGCCGCGATGCTTGAGGCGATCCATCACGCCGAGACAAGTTTGCGCCTTGCCGCCGAACGCGCCTTCCTCGCCGCCTTGGATGGGTCCTGCGAAACACCGATTGCCGCACTTGCCGATCTCTCTGGCGGCACCATTCAGTTGCGCGGTCAGATCCTGCGCCCCGACGGTTCAGAGGCCCTCAGTGACGAACAGGACGGCGCAATCGAAGACGGCGCAGAACTCGGTCGCCAAATGGGTGAGACGCTCAGAGCCCGCGCAGGCGCAGGGTTCTTCGCGCACTAGTGCCTATGGCGCCTGAACTCAGGGCGGCTGTCCTCAGAGCGGCTCTTACATACGGACCAACCCGCTGTCCTTCAAACGGCGGGCCTATACCTAGGCTGCAGTGGAAACGCTGTCTCTCTCAAAGGGCTTGAACCCAGCAGGCGCAGCGACATGGACGATGTGCTCGCCCTGGGCGATCCGCTCAAACGGAGCGCAGAGCCTCTCAGAGAGGGAATGGCTTACTCCTCGGGCCGAGAGGGTACTTGTTCTGACTCCACATACTTCTGGTAGCCTAGCCACTTCAGCCAGCCTTCGGCACTCCCGGCAAAGACGTTGAGATCCACATCCCCCGTAATGCCCGGCACCGACCCGGTACCGGTGTACTGCCAAAACGCCCAAGATGCGCCCGGATAGACCTGTTCCGGGTGGCCAGCCACCGAACGGAGCCAAAAATCGACACCGCGCAGTCGACCGATGTTGGTGTCGCGGTAGAAGTCGACAGTTGTATAAACCACGGGCCTGCGCCCGTAATGCTGCGTGATCTTCTTGATAAAGCGCTCCGCCTCATGGCGCGCTTCCGCGCCAGACGGGCGGCGCTTGCAACTCGGCGACGTGTGGTTCCACTCAATATCCAGAACCGGGGGCAAACTGCCCGCTTCTTTTGGGACATTGCGAATAAACCAGCGCGCCTGATCTTCGGGACTACGGCAGAAATAATAGAAATGATAGGCGCCCCGCCGCACCCCGGCCCGCCGTGCGCCGCGCCAGTTGGACTTGAACTCGGGATCAAGGAGATCGCCACCTTCGGTCGCCTTGATCCACGCAAAGGACACGCCTGCCGCGCCCACCTGCCGCCAATCTATCGCTCCTTGGTATCGCGCCACATCAATACCGTGAATAGGGTAAGCCCATGGCGTTCCCCCCTCCCAGTCATGCGGATCGTTGTCGCCGTATTTTGGATAGGTCGACAGAGCGGCATAGGCACGGGCGAAGGCAGGGTTTACGACCTGTTCGGCCGCTGCCTCCAGAGGCGGGGGAGGCACTGCATCCTGTGTAGTGCTGCCACAGGCTGCGAGAGCCGCGAGTAGTCCCATGCTTAACAAACGATGAAAAATCATAATACCCGCCTCAAAGAATTGCCTGTCTCCATAGAGCCGGAGACAGAGCAGTGCTTCAACGCAGAATACGAGATTTACGCAGGGCTCACGCCAATTGAGCGAATTTACACCTATGCCGCGATCAAATCCATTTCGCCAGCGGAGGCAGGCTCATCAGGACTGCATTGGCATCGTGCCCGGTCTCGAGACCAAATTTTGTGCCGCGGTCGTAGACGAGGTTATATTCGGCATAGAGACCGCGATGAATGAGCTGAGCCTCTTTGTCATCCGCAGAGCACGCATGCCCCCGTCGCCGCTCCACCAAAGGCAAAAAGGCGGGCAAAAAGGCGCGGCCAATGTCCTGAATCAATGCAAAATCCTGCGCCCAGTCACCCGTGTTGTGGTCATCCAGAAAGATCCCGCCAACACCCCGCGCCCGACCGCGATGGGGAATAAAGAAATACTCATCCGCCCAAGCCTTGAGGCGGGGATAAAGATCCGCTCCATGGGGGTCGAGATGCGTCTGCTGCACCTCATGGAAATGCGCCGTATCCTCGTCGTACTCGATGCAGGGATTGAGGTCTGAGCCACCCCCGAACCACCAGCCATGAGGGGTCCAGAACATGCGGGTGTTCATGTGAACCGCAGGCACATGCGGATTGCGCATATGCGCCACGAGGGAAATGCCAGAGGCCCAGAAGCGCGGATCTTCCTTCATGCCAGGCAGCCCCTTGCGCGCCGCCATCGCCTGTTGCGCGCGTGCTCCCAGCGTGCCGTAGACCTCGGAGATATTGACACCGACCTTTTCAAAAACGCGCCCGCCACGCATCACGCTCATAAGGCCACCACCCGCGTCGGAACCATCCTCGGCGGTGCGTTTGGTGTCGCTCACATCAAACCGCCCGGCGCCCATCTCGGTAAAGGGACCTTCGTGGTGGCTGTCCTCAAGCCCTTCGAATGCAGCAACGATCTGATCTCGCAGCTCTCGAAACCACGCCGCCGCGCGCGCCTTCTCGTCACGCATTTCTGCCGTGTTCTGTGCCATGACGGCCTCCCTCATCAGATCGAGTTTTAGACTGCCGCCTCAATGCACCGGCGCTGTGACAGGATCAAGCAGGGTACGCCCGCCGTCGAGCGTCAGTACCTGCCCGGTCATGAAGCCCGAGGCTTCCGAAGCGAGAAACTGCGCGGTCTCGGTCAGCTCGGTCGGCGGCGCAATCCGATTGAGCGGGGTGTGCTCTTCAATGTCCTGGCGCAAGGAACGGTTGTCCTTCAACGTCGCCTGCATGGATGCGCTCATCACGGAACCGAACGCGATGGAATTCACCCGTATCCGGTGCGGCGCAAGCGAAACCGCCAAAGAGCGCGTCATCTGATCGAGCGCCGCCGAGGCCACCGAATAGCCCATAAGGTCGGGGTGGGTGCGCCGTGCGGCGATGGACGACAGGTTGATGATGGCGCCATTGGGGCCCTCATCGTCACGCTCCTCAGCCTGACGGATCATCCGTTTGGCCACATGCTGCGACAGACGCAGCGTGGACATGAGGTTTTGCTTTAACAGGAACTCAACGCTTTCGTCGTCGGGGTTCAGTGGCTCGCTGGGCACGACCTTTCGGGCGCCATTGACCAGAATGTCGACCTGATCAAACGCGTCGATGGTCGCTGACAACAGGTTGGCAATGGTCAGGCGTTCGCGCAAATCACCCGCGAAATGGCGGATATTGCTGTCCTCCACGTCACCGCCCAGCTCTTGCAGGAGCGTTGGCTCATCGTGATCCACAAACATTACATTTGCACCTTCACGGGCGAACTGCCGACCAATCGCCAGGCCGATACCATTGGCCGCGCCAGTCACAATGGCTGTCTTGCCAGAGATGGAAAAACTCATGGGGGTTGGATCCTTGCTTGCATCAGGCCTTGGGCCTGTGTCTTGGGCCAGGGGTCAGAAGAAACGCGCGTCTGTGGCGCACTCTGGCGAAACGATAGCCCGAAGATTTTCAGATTTGAACAGGTTTTGATCCCTGCCCGTCGTCTTGACCTTGGGTTACGCGCTAACCTTTGCGGCGCGGGCGAACACCATGCAGGATCTTGAAGCGGTTGTCGCCTGCCGCCTCCTCAAAGGACACGAAACACTCGCCAAGAAGGGCCTCATAAGGCAGATGCCTATTGGCCACCATCCAGAGCTGGCCTGCCGGTTTCAGCAGACGGGCCGCATTTGCAATGAAGGCTTGGCCCAACGAGGGTTCAGCCGCGCGGCCGCTATGAAACGGAGGGTTCATGACAACCGCATCCAGACTGCCCTTTTGGCCCCAGCTGCGCGCATCGGCCCAGTGAAACTCAGCATGCGCATCGGTGACATTGGTTTGCGCACAGGTCAGCGCGACATGGTCGGCCTCAACCAGATGCAAAGTCTCCAAATTGCTGCGCCGCAGGATTTCAGCCGAGAGATAGCCCCAGCCCGCACCAAGATCGGCCACCTCTTTGCCGAGCTTTTTGGGCAGTGCCCGCGCCAACAAAGCAGAGGCTGGGTCGATGGCATCCGCAGAGAACACACCCGGCGCGGTTACAAATCCGCCGTCTACTTCACTCGGTCCTGGCACCCAATCAGAGAGGTCGATCCCGCCCTCAATGCAAAACGCCTTGCCATGCGCCTTGGAAATCGCATGACTGGGACGGGTGCGCTTATTCAGCTCTTTCAGCAGCGAGTCGATGCCGTCAGTCTTGGCACCATCGACCAAAACCGGCCCCTGCGTGGCCGCGACAGCCTGCGCCACGAGTTGGCGAGCCAAGGGCTTTGAGCGCGGAATGAACACCACTGCGGCATCATAGGTCGCATCTTCCGCAACCTCCGCCACAGAGGTCAGACCACGCCCCGCCCAATAGTCATATTCGGGCTTCAGCGGTTGGATGATCTCCAGCCGCGCATCTGGCAAATCAGAGAGATCATGCCCCTCGCGCGGATGAAAAACAGCGATTCGCCCCTCATCGGGAACGCGAAAATCGCCTGATTGAACCACGAGGCTCAGGCGTTGAGACATGTGAAGAGACCTTTCCCAGACCAGACGCGCAGACGCGGGTCAGTCGTCTTTTTCCATGGTGCACTGCAAAGGATGCTGATGGCGACGGGCATAATCCATCACCTGCGCAACCTTGGTTTCGGCAACCTCATGGCTGAATACACCCACTACCGCGAGACCTTTTTTGTGAACAGTCAGCATGATTTCAAAGGCTTGCGCGTGATTGAGACCGAAGAACCGCTCCAGAACGATGACCACGAACTCCATCGGTGTGTAGTCGTCGTTCAGCAGCAGCACCTTGTAGCGCGGCGGCCGCTGCGTACGCGGGCGCGTCTTGGTCAACAGACCAAGATCGCTCTCGTCATCCGGATTGTCCGACATCATTAAGGGCTGCATTAGCATAGGATCAACAGTTTCCAGTGGTGCATCTGATTTCGTCACCGGCTTATATAGCGGAAGACCCCACAAGGAAAAGAGATTGAGGCCGGGATAATGTCTAGAACGCTCACGACCATCGGTTTTGACGCAGATGATACGCTTTGGCACAACGAACGCTTCTTTCGTGTCACTCAGGATCGCTTTGCCGAACTCCTTATGGATCACACATCCGAAGACATGGGGCCGGAAGCGCTGGATCGCAAGCTGCTGGACGCAGAGAAACGCAATCTTGGCGCCTATGGCTACGGGGTCAAAGGCTTCACGCTCTCGATGATTGAAACCGCGATAGAGGTGACTGAGGGGCGCGTTCCGGCGGCGGTCATCAAAGAACTGCTGGAGGCTGGCCAGATGATGCTCTCCTTTCCGATCGAATTGCTACCCCATGCGCAGACCGCAGTTGAAACCCTCGCCAAAGAGCACCGAGTCATCCTGATTACCAAGGGCGATCTGCTCGATCAGGAGCGCAAGCTCGCCCAATCTGGGCTGGGCGAGTTGTTCGACGCGGTCGAGGTGGTCTCAGAGAAGACACCGCAGGTCTATATCGACATTTTTGAGCGTCACGGTGACGGCGCCGCGCGGGCCTTGATGGCCGGAAACTCCATGCGTTCCGATGTGGTTCCGGTTGTGCGGGCTGGCGGCCACGGGGTCTATGTCCCGCATGGCGCAATTTGGGAAGTCGAGGCCGCAGAGCCCCCCACAGAAAGCCCGCGCTATCACGAAATCCCCGACCTCGGCGCGCTCCCTGAGTTGGTTGAACGACTCGCCTAAAGGGGGAATTCCGAGGGTTATGTTAACCCTTCATTCATAACTGTGACTTTAGCGCTTCATTTGATCGCTAAATATCGGCGTGATCCCGCTTTTTGCACCACAAGACGAAGAGAATTTTCCGCAGAGTTTCCACAAAAGGATCGCCTTATTTAGCGAGGGCACGCGCAGCAACCACTACATATCGATTCTCAAGATATTCCAACGCTTTTCGTCCACGTCATGTTCCGTAACGACCGGTTTATTCGAATGATCAGCTGTGGTAGCTTTTGCTGACAAGACAAAACGCCAGTTGGAAAACCAGCGGCACGAGGCAGACATGGCAGTATTTTCAGAGGTCGACGACGGTCGCCCCTCCTCCTTGTGGGTGAGGTTTGGCCGTGGACAACGTCGCGGCACAGTACAAACATTTCGCAACAAGTTCAGGGCGTTGTGCAGGCGCAGTGCGCAGGCGCTGACCCTCGCACTTGGCGTGGCGTCCATTGCGCCGGAGCGCGCAACCGCTGCCCCCTACGCGGCGATGGTCATGGATGCGCGTACCGGCGAAGTGCTGCATTCGCGCAATGCGGATACTCGGCTGCACCCCGCCTCGCTGACCAAGATGATGACCCTATACATCGCCTTTGAGGCGGTGCGGAACGGGGAAATCACCCTCGACACCCAGATCACGGTTTCGCGCAATGCCGAGGCAGAACCTCCTTCTGAGTTGGGCCTGCGCCGCGGGCAAAAAATCGCACTACGGTATCTGATCCGGGCCGCAGCGGTAAAATCCGCCAATGATGCGGCCACGGCCATTGGTGAGGCGATCTCCGGGTCTGAGGCGGCCTTTGCGCGGCGAATGAATCGCACCGCCAAGGCACTGGGAATGACCCGCACGACCTTCAAGAACGCGCATGGGCTGACTGCCAATGGTCACATGTCGACGGCACGCGACATGACAATCCTCGGACGTCATATGCTTTATGACTACCCTGAGTATTATAATCTCTTTTCGCGCACCTCGACCAACGCGGGCACCAAGGTTGTCTACAACACCAACCGCCGCTTTCTCGCGGCCTACCGCGGTGCGGATGGCATCAAGACCGGCTATACGCGCGCAGCCGGGTTCAACCTCGTCTCCTCTGCAAAACGGGGCGATGAGCGCATCATTGCAACCGTATTTGGCGGGAAATCCACCGCGGCACGCAACGCCAAGATCGCAGAACTCCTGGACCTCGGCTTCCGGCGCGCTCCGGCCTATGCCAAACTGCAAAAGCCCCCTATGCCGCCCTACCTCGGCAACAGCGGTGTGCGCCTGGCAGAGGATGACACGCATGGCATGGCCGGAAAGACGATCCGCGTCAGCGGGGTGATTTCAGAGACCCTGCGCCCACGGCCCCGTCCGCTGCCAGAGCCTGCCCCGGAAACGCTACTTGCAGAGGCTGAAACAGAGGTCGAGACCGGTACTGTTGCCGCACCTGAAGAGGTGCAGCTCGCCGCGCTGGATAGCGATGCCCTGAAATCCGGCATCAACGACGCTCTTTTGGAAGTCACCGAAGTCTCCGATGTCTCGGCAATCCAACCTCAGGCGCGGCCCGAGGCTCTTCAGGCAGAGGTGGAAGGTGAGCAAGCCCTGCAGGCGGAAATCCGAACAGCGGTCGCGCGCGCCGTTGAGGCCCCGACGCAACCGCGCTACACCGGGCCACGTCCACAGGCGCGCCCAGCAAAATTCAACACCGAAGTTGCTTCGCTCGAGGAACCAGTCGTGGTGACACGCCTGTCGACCTCTGGCGGCCGCTACTGGGGGATCAATGTCGGACGCTACACCAACCGTTTTCAGGCCGAAAAAGTCTTGTTGCGCACGGCTTTGGCCGAAATGGAGACGCTCGAAGGCTCTCTGCGCAAGGTGGTGCAGAGTCCGCGCGGATTTGACGCCAATTTCCTTGGGATGACCAAGGAAAGCGCCGAGCTCGCATGCAAGCGCCTCAACTCTCGCAATGTCACCTGCGAGACACTTGGCCCCTCCTCCTAAGCCCTGACGTGCAAGTCAAAAGCCCCGTACCAAAGCCATTGGTGCGGGGGTTTTTCCATTCTTCCAACCAGAAATATCCCGGGGGTGAATTGCCCGGGACGGGCAAGAGGGGGCAGCGCCCCCTGCCAGTGGGCCTTGTAAAACCTGACGACCAATATGGTATCTGACCGGTTTGAGCCCCCTCAATGAGGTCGCGCCATCAAGGTTTGGGGTGATCATCCCACTCGTCACTCAGGATACGGCGCGCATCCCCTTCCGGGTCGTCATATTGCTCCGAGCGCACCGTATAGATGAACCCAATCAACCCTGCCCCGCCGAGGATAAGGGAAATTGGGATCAGATAAGACAAAACAGTCATGACGGCACTCCCGGCTTTCTAACGCAGACGCAAGGCGTTGAGTGAAACAGTTATGGATGACGTGGACATCGCCAGCGCCGCGATCAAGGGGGTGGCCAGGCCCGCGATCGCAAGGGGCACCGCAATCACATTATAGAGTGTTGCGATCTGGAAGTTTTCCCGGATGCGTCTGGTCGCACGCTCTGCCACGCCGCAGGCTTCAGCGATGGGCGCTAGATCTTTGCCGAGCAAAACAATGTCTGAGGCAACCCGTGCTGCATCCAGTGCCGAAGCCGGAGAGATCGACACATGCGCACCTGCCAATGCAGCGGTATCATTGAGCCCATCACCCACCATCAGCACCTTGCGCCCTGTCTGGGTCAGCTCCGCAATGCGAGCGGCCTTGTCCTCAGGCAGGGCCTCAGCCACCCAGCTTTGAATGCCCAGGCGCTTCGCCAGATCCTCCACTGCGGCTGTGGTGTCACCAGATATCAGCAGAACATCCTTGCCCGCCCCCTGTAGCGCGCGCACGACCTCTTCGGCACCGGCGCGAAGGGCATCTTTGAAACAAATTGCGACAGGCGCCCCCTCTCCGAGATCCAGCCAGGTCGCAGTTTGCTCTTGCGTCCCTCGAGCACCGACCCATGCTGCACGCCCAAGCCGAACCGGCTGGCCGTTCAGACGCGCCTCGGTGCCATAGCCGGGCACTTCGCGCAGATCTTCAAGCACAGCTGGCTCCGCCCCTGCATCTCTCGCTGCCCGCGACAGCGCAATGGCCAGCGGGTGACTTGAGCCAGACGCCAAGGCAAGCGCAACAGAGCGTTCTTTGGGGCTGAGTGTATCGAGGTTGACAACTTCCGGCGCGCCCTCCGTCAAGGTTCCGGTCTTATCAAAAACTACCGTATCAACCTCGGCCAGCCGTTCAAGCGCGGTGGCGTGTTTGACAAGAAGCCCGGCCCGGAACAGCCGCCCCGATGCCGCAGTGGTCACTGCAGGAACCGCAAGACCAAGCGCACATGGGCAGGTGATAATCAGAACAGCTGCGGCGATATTGAGGGCCGTGCGCAGATCGCAGGTATAAAGATACCACCCAACAAACGCAAGAGCCGAGAGGATATGTACCCCCGGCGCATAGAGCTTTGCAGCGCTATCTGCCAGAGAGGTGTAGCGCGACCGGCCCGACTCGGCGATCGCAACCAGATCCGCCATTCGGTGCAGCGACGTCTCTGCGCCAACAGCTGTGGCGCGGATCGTCAGCGGCCCCGTGAGGTTCACTTCCCCTGCAGAGACAAGGCCCCCGGGCTCTGCCAGCACCGGAAGGGTTTCCCCGGTGAGCAAAGAACGATCAAGTTCCGAGCGCCCCTCGGTGATCTCTCCGTCTACGGGCATGCGCCCCCCGGGTCGCACGCGGATCAAATCCCCGATGGTCAGATCGGCGACCGAGACCTCGACCTCTTGTCCCTGTTTGTCCAGTCGCCAGGCACGCGGCACCTCAAGCGCTGCAAGCTCCTCGGCGGCAGAGCGGGCCGCCGCGCGTGTCCGATGATCGAGATAGCGCCCCGCCAGCAAGAAGAACGTCAGCGTCAGGGCGGCATCAAAATAGGCATGCTCCCCGGACAGTGTCGTCTCCCAAAGGGAGGTCAGCAGCGCCAACAGCAGCGCAAGAACAATCGGCACATCCATATTGAGCCGCCGCGCCCGCAACGCCTGCCATGCGTTCTTAAAGAAGGGATGCCCAGAATAGACGATGGCCGGGAATGTGATCGCCGCCGAAATCCAGTGAAACATGTCACGGGTGGCATCGGAAGCCCCGGACCAGACCGAGATCGACAGCAGCATCACGTTCATGGACGCAAACCCCGCCACTGCCAGACGCAACAACAGTTCACGCCCCGCCCGATCCGTCTCCGTAGCGGCCAGGGCTGCCAGATCCAACTCATGCGCCTCGTAACCAAGCGACGCGCAGATCGGGACCAAGTCGGCGGCGCGCATTTCTGGTTCGGCCTCCACCAAGGCGCGCTTCAACGTGAGGTTCACCCGCGCAGACCGTACACCCGGCACTTGCGACAGACCGCGCTCAACGGCGGAAATACAGGCCTGACAATGGATTGTTGGCAACGAGATCGCGAGACGCGCCTCGGTCGGGGCCTGCGCAATAGCTTCTGTCGGAGCGGCCGCGCAGCCCGGACAAACCGCCGTTTGGTGGTGCATCTGGGCAGTCATCGTCTAGCCTCAGGCCTCTGCACAAAACGGGCAGTCGCCCCCCCGCAGGCGCCGAAAAAGAAGGCATCTCGCATGATCTCAGTCCTTTACGTGCAGGATCACCCGCTGCGTGAACTCGGTGCCATCTTCGGCGCGCGCGATCATCCGGATGTTCCAGTTCCCCGGGGCCAGCTCTGCGGGGGCCACATAGGCCGACCCGTCAAAGCGGAACTGCGGCTTTTGATCGTCCCTGACATGCGTGGCGCGTCCCAGCGTCGCAGTGAGCGAGGCGACCTCAACCGGCTGGCCGTCACGATCGCTGATCTCGAGCTTCACCTCGTTCCCTATCGCCGAGGCGTAGACCGACCAGCCCAGCGCTTCTTGCGCGGCGCGGCGCGTATCAAATTGCTGGCTCGCAACATAGGAGTTCTTGACCTCGACACCCGGAAACGTGCTCACCGCGCTGTAGGCCATGTAGAGGTTCACCGAAATGATGATCCCAAAGGCCCCCACACAGACTGCAAGCATATGTTTGCCGGTGAACTGGCGGGGTGCTTTTGTGGTTTCGCTATGCATGGATCAGTTCCCCCGTCCGTTGAATGTCGTGTCACGATAGGCGCGCTCGCCTGAGGTCAAATCTTCGACCCAGAGTCTCAGGCCAGTGTTTTCCGCCTCTGCCGGCGCGCTGTCCCGTGGTGCAGAGACATAGACCCGCTGCAATTCGGCGCTGTCTGCGGGCACCTCGACCTTGGTGCCTTCTTCGCCCTCAAGCGTGACAGAGAGCGTAGGATCACCAACAATCGACATCTCAAAGATCCGAGCCTCCCCGTTCTTGTTCGAGAGGCGCACGTCGTAGGTGTTGCGGATAGTGCCATCCGACAGAGTCACATAAGTCGGGTTGCGCACGGGTGCGACGGTCATGTTGATGTCTGCTCGAATGAAGAGCGCAAAGACAAGCGCCAGACCAACACCTCCCCAGAGGGTTGTGTACATGATCGTACGTGGGCGCAAAATGTGCTTCCAGACCGGGCGCGGCGGCTTGCCTGCACGTTCCTGTGTCTCGTCTGAAAGCGCCATGTAGTCGATCAGCCCGCGTGGTTTGCCCACTTTGGCCATGATGTCGTCGCAAGCGTCGATACAAAGCGCGCAGGTGATGCACTCCATCTGCTGCCCGTCCCGAATGTCGATTCCCATCGGGCAGACGTTCACACAGGCCATGCAGTCGATACAGTCGCCCAACTGCTCCGCCTCAGCGGATTTGCGGTGTTTGCCGCGCGGCTCACCACGCCAATCGCGATAGCCCACCGTCAGCGTGTCCTCGTCCATCATAGCCGCCTGGATACGGGGCCATGGGCAGGCATAGATGCAGATCTGTTCGCGCGCAAAACCGCCAAAAAAGAAGGTCGTAAAAGTCAGGATCGCCATCGTCGTGTAGGCCACCGGATGCGCTTGCCCCGTCACCAGATCCTGAAGCAGTGTCGGCGCATCTGCAAAATAGAAGACCCACGCCCCACCAGTCGCAAGACCGATCAACAGCCAGGCGACCCATTTGGTGACCCGCAGGCGAACCTTTTTGAAGTCCCATTTTTTCTGACGGTGCAAGCGCAGGCGCGCATTTCGATCCCCTTCGATCCAGCGCTCCACCAGAATGAAGAGATCGGTCCAGACAGTTTGCGGACAGGCATAACCGCACCAGACCCTCCCCAAGGCCGAGGTAAAGAGAAACAGCCCTAGGCCGGCCATGATCAAAAGGCCCGCCACAAAATAGAACTCATGTGGCCAGATCTCGATCCAGAAGAAGTAAAACCGCCGCCCGGCCAGATCGAGGAGGACCGCCTGATCCGGCAACTCGGGTCCACGATCCCAGCGGATCCATGGCAGCAGGTAGTAGATCCCCAGTGTGACGGCCATGATCACCCATTTGAGGGTGCGAAACTTTCCCGATACGCGACGGGGAAAGATTGGCTCTCGCGCGGCGTAAAGGCTGGGGGTTTGGCTCGAATCGCTCAACTTCTGGCTCCGATCCTGTGACAGGTCTGATTGTGTTCTCTCAGAGGCCAGCGGTCGAGACTTTGACGTGGATCAAAAATCGCATCTCGCATGTGCATTTTGCCCATCTGTCGCTGGCGCTGCGAGCGCCGCACAAGAACTGTACGGTCAGATCAAGGGCGTAGAGTCGCGCTCTCGCCGCAGCCAGTTGACGAAATGCCGCGCACCCGGACGCAGCAAGCACGGGCGGTGCACTATGTGATAGCCACGGCCCTTTTCTTCGCAGAAAAGCTCGGTCAGGCGGCCCGCCGCCACATCGAGCGCGACGAATTCACGCACCGACACCGCAACCCCCTGCCCCGCGCGCAGCGCTTCCATCAACAAGTTGCCCGGCAAAACGACTCGCCCCGCCTTAACGCCATCTTGAACGCCTCGGGAGCGCAGCCAGACCGACGCCTCATTGGTGCCGATTTCCTCAAGCCAGGGCAGGTCCAGCAGGTCCTCCGGCGTTGTGACGGCGCGTTTATCCAAGAGACCCGGCGCAGCCACCACGACCATCGGCGAAGCGAGCAGCATCTCTGCCTCGAGCCCCGGCCATGTGCCTGTTCCATAGCGCAGGGCAATATCGATCCCACCTGGGGCAAGACGCACCACTTCGCCGGTGGGGTCGATCACCAGATCGACATCGGGGTAGGCCTGACGGAACCCCGCCAGCCGTGGCATCAGCCAATGAGTCGCAAACATTGGCGTGCAGGTAACATGCAGAGGCTGCCCTGCGCCGCGTGAGGTCAGGTCCTGCACGGCGCTGCGAATCGCGCCAAACCCAAGCGCCAGCGCCTGTGCTAGCTGCTCGCCCTCGCTCGTCAGACGCAGCGAGCGGCCAGAGCGGTCCAGAAGCGGCACCCCCATATGCGTCTCAAGGTGGCGCAATTGCTGACTGATGGCAGCGTGGCTGACGTTCAGCTGCTCGCCTGCCTGTTGCAGGTTGCCGGTCTCCGCAAAGGCCGCAAAAGCCCTCAGGGCCGACAAGGGGGGCATGTCGCGCCAGTTCATATGTAAGCCTTACTTACACGTTGAATTTCTTCCTGACTCGCATATCAGGCGCACTCGGGCAAGCATGAGCGCAGTTTCCTTCCACCCTGCCCCTATCAAGGAGTACAAGCATGTTAGTTGATATTTACGCCCGATCGATGCTGAACGCGACCCGCCACTCGGATCTGCCGGTGCGGCCCCTACCCGCTCCAGCCCGGCGATCGCGCCTGTCCCTCAGTGGCATGCTGCGGTTTTTGAAGATCCGGGTGGGCGCGCGTCAGGCAAACGAAAGAAGAAACCTACCCCACGCCACACACCCTGTGGCGTGCAAGTAATCGCCCAGCGCCTGCGGCCTGTACCACATCCAGACGACCGGAAGACAAAAGACGCCAGTTCTCCAGGAAACGCGCAAACAAGCAGAGAACTGGCGTCAATTGAGCCCGTCCGTTCCCGGAACGGGATCAGGCGAAAAGCAAGGTCTGACACAAAGGCCTTCCCAACCATGACCCTGGATTTCGTCTTGTTCCCACTGTGCCTCCGGCCTTGGTTGGCGGCCTTGATACAGATCAACCCGCTGCGCATTTGTCCCTCAAAGACGTCGCTAGAGCCTGGATTCTAGAGGCTTGGACGCCATTGTCCCCCAAACGAAAAGGGCCGCCCCAGATGGAGCGGCCCAGTCTTTTCAGTGTTATGGCGCTTACTCGCCGCCACCCAATTGGTGGACATAGGCGCTGACTGCGCGGATCTCAGCTTCGCTCAGACGGCTGTCCCAGTTCGGCATGACCCCAAAACGCGAGTTCCAGACTGTCTCGTAGAGAGTGTCGTAGTCGCCCCCATAGAGCCAGATCGCGTCCTTCAGGTTCGGCGCACCTTGGTAGATATCACCCGATGCGTCCGCCCCATGACAGGAGGCGCAGTTTTCTTCGAACACAACCGCGCCCGCAGCCACTTCGCTTGCGTCTTTGGGCGTGTCTGACAGGGACATCACGTAGTTTACGACCTGACTGACCTCTTCTTTTTGGAGCAGTTCATCACGACCAAAGGCGGGCATTGCGGAATAGCGGGCATCGTCGCTTTCCTCGTTGCGAATGCCATAAGAGACCGTGGCATGAATGTCTTCCATCGTGCCACCCCAGAGCCAGTCATCATCCAAGAGGTTCGGATAGCCTTTGGCCCCCGCCGCACCAGACCCGTGACACTGCGCACACCATGTCTTGAAGACGGCGGCCCCGGCAGAGACGGCGTAGCCCTCAAGCTCGGGATGGCCCGGAATGGCGGCAAGTTCCAGCGCTTCGAGCTGGGCGTTGATGGGCGCGTTGGCCTCATCGACGGCGGCAATCTCGGCCTCGACCTGACCACGCGAAGACCATCCGGTGATCCCGGAGGTGGCCGCGCTGACCATCGGCCATGCAGGATAGGCGATGGTATATCCGATGCCCCAGATGATCGTGGCGTAGAACACCCACAGCCACCAGCGCGGCATCGGGTTGTCGAATTCCATGATCCCGTCCCACTCGTGGCCGGTGGTGTTTGGATCGCCCTCGTGGATCTTTACTGTCTTTTTATTGCCCGTTTCACTCATTGCTGGGCCTCCGGTTGAGCGGCGCGCTCGGACGCCGGCTTGTCCGCGTTGCGGAAGGGGATGTTGGCTGTGTCCTCATAGGTTTTGGTGGAACCCGGGCGGAACGCCCAGATCACAACACCAATGAAGAAGAGGAACAGAAAGAGAAGCATCCAGCTGTCGGCGAACTCTCGCAGCAGCGAATAGGTTTCCATGGCTCAATCCTCCCTTAGCGGCTTGCGTCGGGTGTGAAGGTCGAGAAATCGACCAACGTGCCGAGCATCTGCAGATAGGCGATCAATGCATCCGCCTCGGATACACCGGGCTGACCATCAAAGTTGCGCACATTGACGCTCTCGCCGTAGCGCTCCAGCAGCCCGTCATAATCGCTGTCGGGATCGGCTTGTGCGCGGAAGTCGCGACGAGCTTCTTCGATCATCGCCTCGGTATAGGGGACACCGACAATCGCATTGGTGGCCATCAGTTCTCCGATGTATTTGCCATCAATACGGGTGCGCTCCAGGAAGTCATACTTGGGCATGACCGACTCTGGCACAACCGCCTGCGGGTCACGCAGGTGATCGACGTGCCACTCGTCCGAGTAGCGCCCGCCAACCCGGGCCAGATCCGGCCCGGTGCGCTTGGAGCCCCACTGGTGCGGGTGGTCGTACATCGACTCCGCCGCCAGCGAATAGTGACCGTAGCGTTCAACCTCATCCCGCATCGGACGGATCATCTGGCTGTGACAGACGTAGCATCCTTCGCGGATGTAGATCTCCCGCCCCGCCAGCTCGAGGGGGGTGTAGGGACGCATGCCCTCCACCTCCTCGATGGTGTTCTCTAGATAGAACAGCGGGGTGATCTGTACCAGGCCACCGATGGTAACCACGAGAAAGGAACAGATCAGCAGAAGCGTTGCGTTGGTCTCGAGGATTTTATGTTTGTCGAGAATTGCCATCTCTCCGGCCCTCCTTATTCAGCCGGGACCGCGACGGACAGGCTGGCCTCTTTGGCCGGCGCCCGACGAACGGTCATCCAGAGGTTATAGCACATGACCAGCGACCCGGTGAGGAACAGAACCCCGCCCAAACCACGCATCACATACATCGGAAGCTTCGCAGCAACGGTGTCGGCAAAGGACCACACGAGGAAGCCGTTCGCATCCACTTCACGCCACATCAGGCCTTCCATGATACCGGTCACCCACATGGACGCCGCATAGAGAACGATGCCGATGGTCGCGAGCCAGAAGTGCCAGCTGACCAGGCTCAGGGAGTAGAGCCGCTCACGCTTCCACAGAACCGGGGTCAGGTAGTAGAGCGCACCGAAGGTGATCATACCATTCCAGCCCAGCGCACCAGAGTGCACGTGACCAATGGTCCAGTCGGTGTAGTGGCTCAGCGAGTTCACCGCACGGATCGACATCATCGGACCCTCAAATGTGGACATGCCGTAGAAGCCAACCGAGATCACCAGCATCCGCAGGACCGGATCGGTGCGCAGCTTGTCCCAAGCGCCCGAGAGCGTCATCAGACCGTTGATCATGCCACCCCAGGAGGGCATCCACAGCACGATCGAGAACACCATGCCCAGCGTCGAGGCCCAGTCCGGCAGCGCGGTATAATGCAGGTGGTGTGGGCCGGCCCAGATGTAGATGAAGATCAGCGCCCAAAAGTGGATGATCGACAGTTTATAGCTGTAAACCGGACGATCTGCCTGCTTGGGAATGAAATAATACATCATGCCGAGGAAGCCTGCGGTCAGGAAGAAGCCCACCGCGTTGTGGCCATACCACCACTGCACCATGGCATCCTGTACACCAGGCCAGACAATCACGGACTTGGAGCCCCAGATCGAAACAGGAATGGTCAGGTTGTTGACGAGGTGCAGCATCGCGACGGTCACGATGAAGGCGAGGAAAAACCAGTTGGCCACATAGATGTGGCGCTCTTTGCGGCGAATGATGGTACCGAGGAACACCGCCAGATAGGCCACCCAGACAACGGTCAGCCACAGGTCGATGTACCACTCGGGCTCAGCGTATTCCTTGGACTGCGTTCCGCCCAAGAGATAGCCGGTTGCCGCAAGCACGATAAACAGCTGATAGCCCCAGAAGACAAACCACGCGAGGTTGCCGCCCCAGAGTCGTGCCGCCGAGGTGCGCTGCACGATGTAAAAGGACGTCGCGATCAACGCGTTACCGCCAAACGCAAAAATCACTGCAGATGTGTGCAGCGGACGCAGGCGGCCAAAATTCGCAAACCCTTCGGACCAATCAAAATTCAGAACCGGAAAAGCCAGCTGGAACGCAATGAAGGTCCCCACAAGGAACCCCGCGACACCCCAGAATGCGGTTGCAATGACACCTGCGCGCACCACGCCATCGAGATATTCCCCGGTGACGGGAGCCGGAACCGGCTCGTCGGTCTCGCGCAGTGTCCACAAGAACAGGCCACCTGCGACGAGCATCAAGATCACCGCATGTACCTGATACGCCAGATCCCTGGCGTAGCCGGCGGCGATCATGAAGAAGACCGTCAATACGCCAAGCACTATCAGCTTGAGATAATTAGACATTTCATGCCCCTTTGAATGATTCACCCGAATCGTGTCCCTCGCAGATACACTTCGGGCGTCGTTTCCCCGTCCCTGATGCCAGAGCGCGGTTCTTCAAACATTGATCTGTATCAAGATACGGGCCCGCGAAATGTGTCATATCGGCATGTGGGACGCGGGGCGTTCACGATGTGAATCCCTACGCCTGCCACCGACCTCATGGGATTTGGGAAGAGGTAAGCTCATGACATACAAAACAATTCTTACCGTGCGATCCGCGCCTGACGGGTCGACGACAGCATTGGATCAAGCCGAAGCGATGGTACGCCGCGCCAATGGACATCTGGACGTATTGTGCCTCGGCGTGGATCGTACACGCGTCGGCTATTACGATGGCGGAGCCAACGCGATTGCCATCAACACCCTGTTGGATCGTGCCCGCGAGGAAGTTCAGGCGACCGAAGCCCATACGGAACAACATCTCGCTGGCAGCGATGTGCCCCGCGCGATCTCAACCGCGATTGCGCCTTTTGGGGACATCTCTCGCATCACCTCTCACCACGCACGCTTTAGCGATCTCGTGGTGATGGACCTGCCTTACAGCAAAGGCCAAGGGCCAGAAGTGGAACCCATCGTCGAAGCGGCTCTCTTTGACACCCGCACCCCCGTTCTGGTCATGCCCGAAGGCACGGAGCTCGCCGCTTCGCCCAAGACCGTTCTCGTCGCCTGGGATGAGAGCATCGAAGCGCTGACAGCGGTGCGCAAGGCGCTGCCTTTGCTGCAAGCAGCCGATCTCGTGCGGATCACGATCATCGACCCGCCAAAGCATGGTATCGAGCGCTCTGATCCGGGTGGCATGCTGTGTCAAATGCTGGCGCGTCACGGGGTGGCTTGCGAGATCGATGTGCTGAGCAAAACTCTTCCGCGAATCTCGGACGTGCTGTGTCGTCATGCCACCGACACCGAAGCCGAGCTCATCGTGATGGGCGCTTATGGGCATTCCCGTTTCAGGGAGTCAATCCTCGGCGGCGCGACCCGCAACATGCTTGAGCATGCCAAAGTTCCGGTCTTGATGGCGCATTGATGGTTGCGGCGGCAAAGGAAGGCAAAAGTCAGCTCTACTTGGGCTGACTTTCCTTTTTTGTCGGTCATTCGCATCGCGCGCAGGCACAACTTTTGCAAGAGCGCCTTTCGATGTCACTATGGGGACTTCGTGAGTGAGCGGATGCGGTCAACGGACATCTACACATCAACGCTGCCTCTAGCCCAGAACGCCACCGTCGCTGTCATCGCCCGCCTCTTCGATCAGGCGATGCATGTCTGGGACCGTCACATGACGCTTGCCTTCCAGCTGGATCACACCCGCCTTTTTCAACGCAGAAATCTGGCGGCTTACGGTTTCGAGCGTCAAGCCGAGATAGTCCGCCATCGCCTCGCGGGTGAGTTTCAAATCAAAGCTGACAGCTCCGTTCGAAGGATCCACCGCCAACGATGCATCGCGACGCGCGATGATCGACAGAAGGCTGGCGATCTTTTCGCGTGCGGTCTTGCGGCCCAAGACCAGCATCCACTCGCGCGCAGCATCAAGCTCGTCGAGCGTCATTTCCAGCAAACGATGCGCGATATGCGGTGTGCGCACCATTAGGTCTTCGAAAGGTTTCTTTCTGAAACAACACATTATCACGTCTGTGGTGGCCACAACGTCATAGGCGGATCCCTCCCGCCCGGGCCGCCCCACAAAATCGCTCGGCAACAGCAGACCGACCATCTGGGTGCGCCCGTCTTCCATGGTTTGGGTCAAGGTCGCGATACCCGAGACAACGGAGCCCACAAAATTCATCTGGTCCCCGGACCACACCACAGTTTGCCCGGCCTCATAGCTGCGATAAAACTTGATCGCATCGAGCGCCTCAAGCTCATCGGCATCGCAACGGGCGCAGACCGCGCGATGGCGGATCGGACAATCCGCACATTCGACGGACTGAAATTGAGCAAGGGACATGTGTGCCTCTGGTTGATCTGTGTCAAAGCCGACGGTGCCAGCTGACCCTACCCTAGTCGCATGACACAGGAATCTCAATTGGCGCGGCTCGGACTTTTCGACGCAAAGGTGCCCAGATATACAAGTTACCCGACTGCGCCACACTTCAACAATGACGTGAGCGCAGCGCGTTTTGCCTCCTGGATCGGGTCTATCAAGCCCGGCGCAGAAATCTCGCTATACGTGCATGTGCCCTTCTGTCGCAGGCTGTGCTGGTTTTGCGCATGCCGCACGCAGGGCACGCAGTCCGAGTCACCTGTGCGCGCCTACATAGAGGTGTTGAAGCAAGAACTTGCGCTTCTTGCGCGTGCCCTACCCGAAGGCGTCCGCCTTGCGCGGCTGCATTGGGGCGGCGGGACGCCCACGCTCCTCAGTGCCGAAATGATCTCTGATCTGGCGGAGGCGATCTTTGCCGTGACGCCGATGGCGAAGGGCGGCGAGTTCTCCGTTGAGATCGACCCAAATGAAATCGACGATGCGCGCCTCGACGCCCTCGCGGCGGCGGGGATGAACCGTGCCTCGATCGGCGTTCAGGATTTTGACCCCCAGATCCAGGAAACCATCGGTCGCATTCAGCCTTTTGATCTGACGCGCGACGCCGTCGACATGATCCGCGCGCGGGGCATCACAAGCCTCAATGCAGATATTCTCTTCGGGCTGCCGCATCAGAACCGGATGCGCATGACCGAAAGCGTGCAAAAACTGCTGTCGCTCTCGCCGGATCGCGTGGCACTCTATGGCTATGCCCATGTGCCATGGATGGCGCGGCGCCAGAATATGATTCCAACCGACAGCCTACCGTCACCTCAAACCCGACTACAGTTGTTTGAGACCGCGCAGCGATTGTTTCAGTGGGATGGCTATCGCGAAATTGGTATCGACCATTTTGCCACGCCCCACGATGGGCTGGCGGTTGCGGCCCGGACGGGGCGGCTGCGCCGGAACTTTCAGGGTTACACCGATGATCGGGCAGATGTGTTGATCGGCCTTGGGGCATCCTCTATCTCGCGTTTTCCGCAGGGCTATGCTCAGAATGCTCCATCCACATCGGCCTACACCAAGGCTATTCGTGACGGACAGTTTTCCACCGCGCGCGGCCATGTGTTTTCGGGCGAGGATTTGCTGCGTGGGCGCATGATCGAAGCCCTGATGTGTGATTTCGAGATTGCAACCGACGATATTCGGGCACAGTTCGACATCACGCAAGACGCATTGGAGCGCATGTATCGCGAGGCCTCCGTCGCCTTTCCGGAAATGCTCGACGTCACCCCATCGGGGCTGCGGGTAAGACCCGAAGGCAAGCCCCTGACGCGAATGGTGGCGCGCCACTTTGATGCCTATGACCTGAGCAAGGCCGGACATAGCTCGGCGATCTAGACATTCGGCGGTGGTGCAGCCCCATTCGTGGCAAGATGCGAGGGCTCTGCCCTCGCGCTCCCGGGATATTTTCTGTTAGAAGAAGCGGCGCTAGGCACCCGTCACGGCAGAGAGCAGATGCCGTGTGTATTCTTCTTTGGGATTGGCAAATACCTCCTCGGCGGGGCCTTGCTCGATCACGTCTCCGGCTTTCATCACCAGGATGTCATGCGACATGGCGCGCACCACATTGAGGTCATGGCTGATGAAGAGATAGGCAAGCCCGTAGCGGGCCTGAAGATCGCGCAGCAGGTTCACGATCTGCACCTGGACCGTCATATCAAGGGCCGAGGTCGGCTCGTCCAGAACCACCAGCTTGGGGCGCAGAACCATTGCACGGGCGATGGCAATGCGCTGACGCTGCCCACCTGAGAATTCATGTGGATAGCGGTCCATGGTGGCAGGGTCGAGACCCACTTCCTGCATTACATCAGCCACAAGATCACGCGGCTTACGATGTTGGTCAACCTCATGAATTGCCAGACCTTCGGCAATGATCTGCTGGCATGTCATACGCGGAGACAGCGAGCCAAACGGATCCTGAAACACGATCTGCATGTCCTTGCGCAACCGGCGCAGGTCCCGCGTGGACCATTGGCGCAGGTCCTGATCCTGAAAGCGCACCTCGCCTTCGGAGGCGATAAGGCGCATGATCGCAAGTGCCATCGTGGTTTTGCCCGAGCCGGATTCGCCTACAATTCCCAAAGTTTCCCCGGCGCGCACCGAGAGCGACATGGGATTGACCGCCTTGACATGGCCAACCATGCGCTTCAGTAGCCCCCGCTGGATGGGAAACCAGACCTTGAGATCCTTGGCACTGACGAATTCGGTTGCCCCTTCCGGGATCGGCGCGGGTCGACCGGAGGGTTCTGCCGCCAGGAGTTTCTGGGTGTAGGGGTGCTGTGGGTTTGCAAACAGCTCAGCCGTTGGACCTTCCTCGACAATTTCACCGGATTTCATCACGCAGACCCGATCCGCAATACGGCGCACAATCGAGAGGTCATGGGTGATGAACAAAAGCCCCATCCCCTCGCTCTGTTTCAGATCCGCAAGGAGATCGAGGATCTGCGCCTGAATGGTCACATCGAGCGCCGTTGTGGGCTCGTCCGCGATCAGAACGTCGGGTTTGTTGGCGAGCGCCATTGCGATCATTACACGCTGACGTTGACCGCCAGAAAGCTGGTGCGGATAAGCCCCCAGTCGGGTTTCCGCGTCCCGGATACCAACCTTATTCAACAGGTCCAGCACACGCGCGCGGGCGTCCTCTCCCATCACTCCCTGATGTAGCGCAAGCGCCTCGCCCAACTGTTTTTCGATCGTATGCAGCGGGTTCAGAGAGGTCATCGGCTCCTGGAAAATGAAGGAGATGTCATTGCCGCGCACCCGTCGCAGGGTACGTTCATCGGCGCCGATCATTTCCTGTCCGTCATAGTTCACCGAGCCGGAGACCTCGGCGCTATCACCAAGGAGCTGCACCGTCGAAAGCGCCGAGACCGATTTGCCGGAGCCCGACTCGCCCACCAAAGCCACCGTCTCGCCACGAGACAGGGCAAAGGACACCCCTTTGACGGCCTCAACCCGCTGACCGTCCTGACGAAAGGCGACCCGAAGGTCCTTGACCTGCAGAATTGGCGCTTGTGTCATTGGCCCTGCCCTTCCCGATGCGAAACCAAGTGCTCCGTTCCCTTGTCTCGACGCGTCATGAAAAGGTCTTTCTCGGGTCAAACGCGTCCCGCACGCCTTCAAAAATGAAGACCAGAAGCGAGAGCATGATTGCAAAGGTGAAGAAGGCGGTAAAGGCAAGCCAGGGCGCTTGCAGGTTCTGTTTGGCCTGCAAGGTCATCTCCCCCAAGGAGGGCGCCGACGACGGCAGCCCAAAACCAAGGAAGTCGAGGCTTGCCAATGTGCCGATGGTCCCTGTCACGATGAACGGCAGCATGGTGAGCGTCGCCACCATCGCATTGGGCAGCATGTGGCGGAACATGATCGTTACATTGCCGACCCCCAGCGCCTTGGCCGCGCGGACATACTCGAGGTTGCGGGCGCGCAGGAACTCCGCGCGCACCACCCCCACAAGAGCGGTCCAACTGAACAGGATCATCAGGAAGACAAGGAGCCAGAAACTTCGCCCGAGGATCGCAAACATGATGATGATGACATAGAGCGACGGTGTCGCTGACCAGATCTCGATGACACGTTGGAAGATCAGATCAACCCATCCGCCAAAGAACCCCTGCACCGCGCCCGCAACAATCCCGATCAGGCTCGCCGCAAGGGTGACGATCAGGGTGAAAAGGATGGAGAGTCTGAAACCATAGATAACGCGGGCAAGCACATCGCGTTTGGTGTCATCGGTCCCGAGCCAGTTCTGCCCGTTTGGCGGCAGCGGGGCTGCGCCCGCGCGATCAACCGGCGTGTCAAACCGGTAAGGGATCGGCGGCCAGAGCGACCAGCCTTCGACAAAATCCTCGGCTGCATATGTGCCTGAATCAATCGCAGCCATGATCCCTTCGGGATCGTCAAAACAATCGAGACTGCCTCCAGAGGCAATCAAACATTTCACTTCGGGATCGCGGTAGACGGCTTCGGTCTGGAAATCACCGCCAAAGGTGGTCTCGGGATAGAAGTTCCAAACAGGCGTGTAATAGTCGCCGCGATAATTCACGAGGATCGGTTTGTCGTTCGCGAGAACATCCGCAAACAGCGACAGGCCAAACAGCACCAAAAAGATCCTGAGCGACCACAGGGCGCGACGGTTGCGTTTGAAGTTGTTCCACCGCCGCTGATTGAGAGGAGACAGGGCCATCAGATCATCCCTCCCGCTTTTCAAAGTCGATGCGTGGATCCACCAGCACATACATAATGTCTGACAAGATCCCAACCACCAGGCCCATCAGACCAAAGATGAAAAGTGTCCCAAATACAATCGGGTAGTCACGCGCGACCGCAGCCTCAAACCCGAGCCGCCCGAGACCGTCGAGCGAGAAGATCGTCTCGATGATCAGGCTGCCGGTGAAAAAGATCGAGATGAACACCCCCGGAAAACCAGCAATCACGATCAGCATCGCATTGCGAAACACATGCCCGTAGAGCACCCGGTTTTCCGTCAACCCTTTGGCACGGGCAGTCATCACATACTGTTTCTTGATCTCGTCCAAAAAGGAGTTCTTGGTCAGCAAGGTGAGCGTCGCAAAGGCCGAAATGGTCGAGGCCACCACCGGCAAGGTAATGTGCCAGAAATAGTCGCCGATCTTGCCCAGAAGGCTCAGCTCTTCCCAATTCTCGGATGTCAGGCCCCTTAGAGGGAAAATCTGCCAGTATGACCCCCCGGCCAGAAGCACAAGAAGGAGGATCGCAAACAAGAAGCCCGGGATTGCATAGGCCGCGATGATCACGCCACTGGTCCAACTGTCAAAGCTGCTGCCATCGCGCAGCGCCTTTTTCACACCAAGCGGGATCGAGATCAGATAGGCAATGAGGGTGGACCACAGTCCCAGCGAGATCGACACTGGCATCTTTTCGAGCACCAGATCAATCACGCCGATATTGCGAAAATAGCTCTCGCCGAAATCAAGCCGGACGTAGTTCCACATCATGTTGAGGAACCGCTCGAGGGGAGGTTTGTCAAAGCCGAACTCGCGCTCCAGTTCCTCGATGAATTCAGGCGGCAGCCCCCGCGCCCCGGCGTATTGGCTTTCGGCCTGACCAACGGTCTCTGCCCCGGCATCATTCGCCGCCCCAGCAAAGCCGCCAAAGACATCGCCACCGCCCTCAAGGCGGGCAATCATCTGCTCCACCGGTCCACCGGGGACAAACTGCACGAGCGCGAAATTCACTACCATGATCCCGATCAGTGTCGGGATCACCAGCAGAAGACGCCGCAGAATATAGTTTAACATCGGGAGCTTACCTCAGCGCGCCAGCATCGCGCAGCGCTTTGGCCTTGTCCTCGTTATACCACCAGAAGTCCAGATACCCGAGGCTATAGGGCGGGATTTCCGCCGGGTGCTCATATTGATCGTAATAGGCGGCCCAATGGTTCGGGTTATACCACAGCGGGATCATGATGAACTCATGCCGCAAAGCGCGATCCAGCGCCGTCATGACGGTAGTTTCTTCTTCGCGGGTCTCAGCGTGCAGCGATCTCGTGATGATCTCATCCACCAGCGGGGAGGCCAAACCGGCGGGGTTGAACAGCGAGAAGGCTGCGGCCTCGGACCCAAACCGCTGCTCCAGACCGGTACCGGTGCCAAGGAACGTGGTGTAGCTGTCGACCACCAGATCATAATCGCGGTCCCGTTCCCGGCTGGTGTATTGCGCCGTATCCACCACCTCGAAATTGACCTGAACGCCAAGGTTTTCGAGGTTGTCGACGAAGTTCTCCATCACCCCGCGCGTGGTGGGCGAGGATGAGGAGGAAAACAGGAAATCCAGCTCAAACGCAGAGCCATCCGGAGACATGCGCATGCCGCCATCGCCCACCGTATACCCGGCCGCATCCAGCAAGGCCGCTGCCTTGCGTGCGTTGCGGCGGTCAAACAGTCGCGAAGGATCGGAGGTCGGCGGGATATAGACCTCCTCGGTCAGCATCTCGTCCGGAACAAGGTCGCCGAGGCTCTGCAGAAACGCGCGCTCGGCGCCCTCGGGCACACCTTTGGCCATCAGGGGGGAGTTCTGGGTGAACGACGCACGGCGATCAAAGAGACCATAGAGAAGGCTCTCGTTGGACCACTCGAAGTTGAACGCCAGAGCCAGCGCTTCGCGCACACGCCGATCTTGCAATTCGGGAGAGGCGAGATTGAACACGATGCCCGATGACGCAGGCGGTGCACCATTTGGCAGCTCTTCGAGTTTCACCGCGCCGCTATCGACCTTCGGAAAGTCATAGCCGCTGGCCCATTTCTTGCTGTCGCCTTCGGCGCGGAAGGTATACTCGCCCGCCTTGAAGGCCTCAAAGGCTGCCGTGTCGTCGGCAAAGATTTCCACCCGCAGCGAATCAAAGTTGTGCCGCCCCTGGTTGACCGGCAGATCCTTGCCCCAATAATCAGGGTTGCGTTTCAGCACGATACGACGCGACAGGTCGATTTCCTCGATCACATAGGGACCAGAGCCCGGAGGCCCCTCGATCCAGTTCTCGTTGAGCTTCTGTCCCGTTTCATCGAACCACTTCTTCGACCAGGCCGGTACGCCGCCCACCTGCTCGATCAGGCTCCGGCGTGAGACGCCATCAGCAAAATAGAACTTGATGGTGTGATCGTCGATCACCTCAACTTTTGGGATCAGCCGGCGAATGAAGTCTGCGTAGGACTTCAAACCTTGATCCAGCAGCAGGTTGTGGCTGAAGGCGATGTCATGTGCGGTGACCGGTGTGCCGTCGGAGAACCGCGCCTCGGGACGCATGCGAAAGATCACCCAGCTCTTGTCTTCGGGATATTCCACGGTTTCGCAGAGCAGGCAGTAGGACTGACCATATTTATCCGCAGGTGCCGCATCCGAGAGGAGGCTCTCGTAAGGGTAGACAGAAAACGCATGCGCCCGACCCTTGCCAGAATAGGGGTTCATGCTGTCGAGAGTCCCGATGAAGGGAATCGCAAGCTCCCCTCCCTTCGGCGCGTCCGGGTTTACATAGTCGAAGTGTTCAAAATCAGCCGGATAATCCAGATCGCCGTAAAACGAATAGCCATGGCTGACGGTGATCGCCTCGCTCTCTGTGCTCTTTACCGCAAGCGCCGAGGTCATCAGGGCCGCGGTGGACATGAGGACCGCCCCCGCGAAAGGTTTTAACCACGATCGAGTGCGGGCTTTTGCAGTTCCTGTTGCGGTCGCTGTCGCACGTCTGATCGTCATCTGCCTAACCCTTCTTATGTGGCGCCATTGCCCGATCGCACCGGTGCTGGCGTTTTATCTGCTTTCTTCAAAGCTAAAGGTCAGAGCGCATCGTTTTCAAGCCGAGATTGCGGCCTCGCACGGAATTGAAAACAAACTGCGTACCTTGGTTGACCCTTGGTCGATTTCAATCAACGGTTTAGGGCGCAAGCGTCAAAAGAAAAGGCCGCAGCAGTGCTGCGGCCTTTTCACGTTAACCCTGTGCGCGTCGCACTTAGTTTGCAGTGGTCTGCAGATAGGCGATCAGGTTCACCCGGTCCTCAACCTTTTTCAAACCTGCAAAGGACATGGTGGTCCCGGAGGCATAGTCGGACGGCTTGAGGAGGAATTCGTTCAGCGCTTCTGGTGTCCAAGCGCCCTCAAGCGCGGTCAGCGCACCGGAGTAGCCAAAGCCTGCGCTGGCTGCGATATCGCGGCCAACAACACCGTCGAGGTGCGGGCCGGTTGCATCAGTGCCGTCAAGCTTGTGGCATGCGGAGCACTTGCGGAAGACTTTAGCACCCTTGTCGACATCCGCCGAGGCCATCAGCGTCGCAAAGTCCACCTCAGGCTCGTCGCTTGCACCACCTGCATCAGCCACCTCGATGACGTAGGACGCCTCTCCGTGTGCCTCAACGTGATAGAGCTCCTCGGCAACCCATTTGCCCAAGAGGAACACAAGGAACGCGCCACAGAAACCTGCGGTCGCTTTGGTGAGTGTCATTGTGTCAAACATGATAGCGTGTCCATTTCAGCTGTCTAACAGGGTGTCTAAGGCTTCCCCTATCAACTGGCAAGGTATAGACACCGCGACTAAACGACCAAATTCCCAAGTTTTTGCAAAGATG
This sequence comes from Ruegeria sp. TM1040, assembly GCF_000014065.1. Lineage (NCBI taxonomy): Bacteria > Pseudomonadati > Pseudomonadota > Alphaproteobacteria > Rhodobacterales > Roseobacteraceae > Ruegeria > Ruegeria sp. TM1040. The sequence continues at coordinate 2,697,633 of NC_008044.1, forward strand.
ACGCAGCTATGACCCAGAAAATCGCAATTCAGGGCGAACTCGGCTCCTACAGCCACGAGGCCTGCCGCAACAAACGGCCCGATATGGAGGTGCTGCCCTGCCGGGGATTTGAGGATGCCATCAACGCCGTGCGCTCCGGCGAGGCCGAGCTCGCGATGCTGCCGGTGGAAAACACCACCTATGGCCGGGTCGCAGATATTCACCGCCTGCTGCCCCATTCCGGCCTCAAGATCATCGATGAGGCTTTTGTGCGCGTCCACATCAACCTCCTGGGGGTGCCCGGAGCCACCCTTGATGACATCAAGGAAGCGCATTCGCATCTGGTGCTGTTGCCACAATGCGCAACTTTCCTGCGCCAACACCAGATCCAGGGCCGCGTCAGCCCTGACAACGCGCGCGCCGCCCGCGAGGTGGCCGAGCGCGGGGAGATCACCCACGCTGCGCTCGCGTCGGAACTGGCCGGTGAGATCTACGGTCTCAATGTACTGGCCCGCCACATTGAGGATCAGGGCAACAACACCACGCGGTTCCTGACCATGGCACGCGAGGCCGATACAAGCCGCCGCGGCGATAACGGCATGATCACCAGTTTTGTCTTTCAGGTACGCAACATTCCCGCCGCGCTTTATAAGGCGATGGGCGGGTTTGCCACCAATGGCGTCAACATGACCAAGCTCGAGAGCTACATGGTCAATGGCTCTTTTACGGCGACCCAGTTCTATGCCGACATCGACGGCCACCCGGAGGATGAGAACGTCCGCCTCGCCATGGATGAGCTGAGCTATTTCACAACCGATGTGGAAATCCTCGGCGTCTATCCCGCAGATCGCAAACGCTGAGGGCGCAAACTGGCCCCGTTGATTGGGGCCAGCCACAGATACACGGATCGGCCTTAGCCGATCATCGCACCATCTTCGCGCCAGACCGCCACGATCGACGACCGCGGCTTGCCCGCACCATCAGGCCACGCACCACCCGGATGCTGCACGCCCACAAAGGCCACTGTCTTGTCGAGCGACCAGCACAGGCCTGTCACCTCAGCCCCGTTGGGCACGGTCATGAAACGCGCAATCTCACCCGACTCGGGGTCACCAACCAACATCTGGTTGTTGCCCTGCCCGGCAAAGTCACCCTCGTTGTCATCATCGCCATCGGTTTGAATCCAAAGCATCCCGTCGGATGAGAAGGCCATCCCGTCCGGCGAGTTGAACATATTGCCCGCGTTGACATTGGCAGACCCGGCGTAGGCATTGTCGTAGACGGTTGGATTTCCCGCCATCACATAGAGATCCCATGTGAAGCCTTCGGCGGCGTGATTGTCCTCCGAGGGGGCCCAGCGCACGATCTGGCCATACTTGTTGGTTTCGCGCGGGTTTGGACCATTCACAGATGCGTCGTCGCCACCGGCATTGGGCTTCACACCGCGATTCTTGTTGTTGGTCAACGCGCAATAGCCTTCGGCCTTGAGCGGGTTGCAAGCGACCCATTCGGGGCGATCCATGGTGGTCGCTCCCACCGCAGAGGCTGCCATACGGGTGAAACACAGGATCTCTGCCTCCGACATACCTGTGGCCTCAGGCGTCAGTGCCAACCACTCACCGGTCTGGTCATCGTTGAACTTGGCGGCATAGAGCTGACCATCGTCCAAAAGTCCCTCCGTCGGCGCGCCCTCGGTCCAAGTGTTCGTGGAGACGTATTTATAGAGATACTCACCCCGCTCATCGTCACCCATATAGACAACGATCCGACCATCCGCCGCATGCACCATCTCGGCGTTTTCATGTTTGAAACGGCCAAGGGCGGTGCGCTTCACCGGCACGGACGTCGCATCCGACGGGTTGATCTCCGTCACAAAGCCATGACGGTGCGGCTCTTTGGGCTCCTTGGAGATGTCATAGCGATCATCGTACTTCTCGTAGGCGTAACGGCCTTCACCACCGATGCCATAGCGAATGTAGCCCTCGCCCTCCGGCATCTCGCCGGTGGCGCCAAAGTAGCCGTTGAAGTTCTCTTCACACGTCAGATAGGTGCCCCAGAGCGTTTTGCCGGAACCGCAGTTGTTCATCGTACCTTTGACCCGGCGCCCCGAAGGATCGGCATCGGTCTTGACCAGTTCATCCCCGGCGAGCGGACCGGCAAGGGTCATCTCGGTCTCATGCGTGATACGGCGATTGTAGGGGCTGTCTTTGACGACTTGATACCCTGTCGCGCCGCGCGCGATTTCCATCACCGTGACGCCCTGCAAATTCTTCAGAAGTTGCACCTCATCTGCATCCTGCGGCACCCCTTCAGAGGACGCGGGCAGGTTGATCTTGGGGTTCACATATTCTGAGTTCACGACGAGAATCTCGCGACCGTCTACCTCAAAAAGCTCCATCCCATCGGTGTTTTCACCAAAGACCTTGTCGGACATCGCAAGCGAAATGCCCGTATCGGCGGAATAGGCGCCCTCAGCGTCAGACCAGAGCGCATCCCCCCAGCGCACAAGAACCTGTGATTTGTATCCTTCGGGAACATGAACCGCATGATCCGTGGCAATGCCGATGGGCGTGAAGGCAAATTTTGCGTGCGCGTGTGCCCGCGATGCAGTCGTGGACGATATCAGGCCCGTGCCAAAAACAGCAGCCCCAGATCCAAAGGCCAATGCACCCCCGAGAAAACCCCGGCGGGAGACGGCGCGCTCTACCACGGCATCAAACTGATTCTGGTCGGGACGCGGGCTGCGATGCTCGTCAAAATCGTCCCACGAAAGGTCAATCAGGCTCTTCTCAACCATATTCCTATGCTCCTTGCGATCACACTGGCTGGGGCGTGGCCACATTCAACTGGCCGCGCTTCAAGAGCGTTCTCAAGGTCCGATGTATCATGCTTATGACGCGGGTGAAGAATGGTCTGATTGCGCGGGACGTTGGAGTGCATATCGCTAAACGCGACGGGCCAGCGCATCCAGAAACCGGCCGCGCGCCTCCGGGATGGGACGATTTCCCAAAGCAGGCGCAAGCTTTGATTCAAGGAAAAATCCCGTGGTTCTGAGTGCGGTCAGGATCTCGATGTCTTCGGCTGCCCCCTCGCCCCGCATCACGGGGGGCAAGGGCAGCAGCCGGTCGGCCCATTCGCCAGCTGCCGCGCCGGAGACCGCGCGCCCGGTTTTGGGCGAGACATATCTCAGATCCTGTGTCACGCCCGTAGCGGCGCAGGCGGAAAGATCGAGCCCGTAGCCCAGATCTTCGAGCAGCGAGAGTTCCCATCTCAGATAGGCCAAAGGCCAGAGGTCTTCGCTGTCCAGAAGGTCCAGAAGCGCGGAGCTGCGATGATAGAGCGCGGGATAAGGTGCGCGATCCGGCAGGGCAAAGGCCAACAGCGCACAAACCGCATTGAGGCCTGCAAGCGCAAGACGTCCCGACAGCGCCATGCCCGCGCGGCTGCGCAACGGTTCGGCCTTGTAGGTGCCCAAGTGGTCTTCGAGACGCGCTGACCATGTGAGGTCCAGCTGCGCGCCGGGTTGCAGATGCGGCGCCATCTTGCGGCTGGCGCCTCCACGCACGAGACCCGCATGCAACCCATGATCTTCAGTGAAGACTTCGATCAACGCCGAGGATTCGCCATGGCGGCGCACCGTGAGCAATATGCCTTGATCGCGCCAGTCCATTCTCTAATCCAGCCCCGGCTCGTCCAACAGGTGCCGCCCCTGGCGGTCCTCCACCTCGATCACCCAGAGATCGCTGTCGAATTGGCGTTGCTTGGCAATGGAGGCCTCGACATCGCCGTCTGCGCCCGCGACCAGTTCGACCCATTTGCGATCGCCGGTCATCAGATCAAAGCTGCGCTGGTAGGCGCGCGCCTGCCCGTCCAGCGTGTTGAGCTTCACCAGAACTGCGCCCGCAGTATCGTCCCCATGGGCTGTGACAAAGGCCGGTATGTCCTGAAACCGCAGACGGGCCAGATAGGCATCGACCCAAAAACGCGCTGTGAGACGGGACATGGAAGCTCCTTGGCGATTGCACGGCCCTCCGGATGCGGGAGAGTTCTTTGCTTCAGGGATAGATGCAGCGCGCGTGCAAGAAAAGCAAACCTTTGCTCCAGAGGCACGGGCGGGTGCCTCCAGCGGGGGTATTTACAAGAAGGGAAAGAGAGCGGCTCGACGGGTTAGTTGCCGTCTTTGAACTCAAGGCCCATTTCCGAGTACCGCTCGGATTCTTCAAGCCAGTTGGGGCGCACCTTAACCTGCAGGAAAAGATGGATCTTGCGATCCAGGAATTCCTCAAGCTCGGCGCGTGCCGCCTGACCAACAGCCTTGATGGTCTCGCCACGTTTGCCGAGCACGATGCCCTTGTGGCCATCGCGCACCACATAGACCACCTGGTCAATGCGTGCGGAGCCATCCTTGCGCTCTTCCCATTTCTCGGTCTCCACCGTGAGCTGGTAGGGCAGTTCCTGGTGGAGACGCAGGGTGAGCTTTTCGCGGGTCATTTCGGCAGCGATCATGCGCAGCGGCAGATCGGCGATCTGGTCTTCGGGATAGAGCCACGGGCCTTCCGGCACTTCGGCAGCAAGCCACTGCCGCAGATCCTCGGTCCCATAGCCTTTTTCGGCCGAGATCATGAAGGTCTCTGCGAAGGGGAAGCGGTCGTTGAGATCCTTGGTCAGACCGAGCAGCACATCGGATTGCACCTTGTCGATCTTGTTGATCGCCAGCGCCACGCGCCGTCCCTCGGCTACCTCTCCAAGGTTTTCCAGGATGCGCTCGACGCCCTCGGTCACGCCGCGGTGGGCTTCGATGAGCATCACGATCACATCTGCATCCGCAGCCCCGCCCCAGGCTGCTGCCACCATCGCACGGTCGAGCCGGCGGCGCGGCTGAAACAGGCCCGGCGTGTCGACAAAAACAAGCTGGCTGTCGCCTTCCATGGCAACACCGCGAATGCGCGCCCGGGTGGTTTGAACCTTGTGGGTCACGATCGAGACTTTGGCGCCGACCATCCGGTTGAGCAGCGTGGATTTCCCGGCGTTTGGCTCGCCTATGAGGGCGATAAAGCCTGCGCGTGTGGTCATGTCTGTTGCTCCAGTTTGGCCAGGAGGGCCTTGGCGGCCGCCTGTTCGGCGAGGCGTTTGGAGCCTGCGGTGGCCTGCTCCTCGGTGCCGTCCTCAAGGCGGGCGGCGATGGTAAAGATAGGTTCGTGATCTGGCCCCTTGCGGGCAACCAATACATAGGCAGGCGGCGGTTGACGTCGCGCCTGCACAAATTCCTGAAGGGCGGTTTTGGGGTCGCGGGCGTCTTCTTCGACGGTGCCCACACGTTTCCCCCAGAGGCGAAGGATCACGCTTTGAGCGGCCTCGAAGCCTGCATCGCGGTAAACTGCGGCGATCACCGCCTCCATCGCGTCGCCCAACAGAGCCTGCTTGCGCCGCCCGCCAGAGAGCATTTCCGAACGCCCCAGTTTCAGCACCGCACCCAGATCGATTTGCCGGGCTACATCGGCGCAGGTTTCCTTGCGCACCAGCGCATTGAAACGCGGAGCCAGCTGGCCTTCGGTGGCATCCTTGTCGTGTTCCAAAAGCGCCGTCGCCATGACAAGACCCAACACACGATCCCCGAGAAACTCCAGCCGCTGATTATCCTGCCGATTGGGAGACGACACCGACGGATGCGTCAGCGCGCGGATCAACAGCTCCGGGCTGGAAAATTCATGCCCCAGCCTTGCCTGAAAGGCGAGGATATCCCGAGATAGCTTCACGTGTGGTCCTTTGAACAGCTTGAGGGCACAATTTGAGGGCACAATCGCCCCGGTGGCTTCGTTCCATATCCCAGCACGGCGCCAGAGGAAAGCACTCTGCGCGACCATCGGCCTTGCGCCAATCGCAACTCTTGATATTGCGCGCAGCAAAACGGCCGCAGATGCAAAAGACCTACGGCCGACATGGATGATCCCGATAGGGTCCGTTGTCAGGTGATGCCCTTAAAGAAGCGATCCCCGCGCCAGGTCCAGAAGAACAGCATCGAGCGCCCCGCCGAAGAGAACATGATGCGATCTGCACGCCCGATCAGATTCTCGAAGGGGACGTAGCCAACACCGCCCACTGCCTTGGACACCCGGCTGTCGGTGGAGTTGTCACGGTTATCCCCCATAAAGAAGAAATGACCGTCTGGCACATGATAGACCTTGGTGTGGTCGCTGGCCTGATTGCCGATGTTGATGATCGCATGCGAGGTGCCGCCCGGAAGCGTCTCGATCTGACGCGATTTCTTGCAGACGCCGCCCTGACCAACGGGGTCGTTTTCACAGCGCGGGAACCTGCCCTGAGGCCCCTGGCGCTCCATTGCTTCTTCGAACTCGCCATCATCCATCAGACCAACTGCCGCGCCATTGATGTGCAGCACGCCATCTCTCATCTGCAATTTGTCACCCGGGAGCCCCACAAGGCGCTTGATGTAGTCGGTTCCATTTACGGGATGACGGAATACGACAACGTCGCCGCGCTCTGGCTCACCCCCGAAAATACGGGTGTTGTCCCCGTCTACAAAGCCGCAGATGTCCTTGGCGTCGATATTGATCCCGATGGAGTTCAGGCGGATATTCGGGCAGGAGGCGTAGGAATAGCCATAGACCATCTTGTTGACGAAGAGGAAATCTCCGATCAGCAGCGTCTCCTTCATCGAGCCAGACGGAATCCAGAACGGTTGAAAGAACAGGGTGCGGAAGACACCGGCAATCAACAGGGCGTAGACAATGGTCTTGATCGTCTCGACGATTGAGTTCCCGCTTTTGGTTTTCGACGCCATCAGGCTCTCCGGTCATTAGTGGACTGCTCCGGGGCTACATGCGGGGCTGTCCGCCGCAAGTCAAGCGGTGGCGATCAGAGCGCGCGTTTGTGGCGCGATGCAGGCACGCTGTTCCCTGCAGCCGGGAGGCCGTGCTCAGAAGGCTTATGTCGTCTGTGCTGTCTGGACGTCGGGCAAGATCGGACGTGCTTCGATCATCACGACCGCCTGTGCCCAGGGGTGATCATCGGTGAGGGTCACATGGATCACCGCCTCATGCCCCGGCGGCGTCAATTCATCCAGCCGCGCCTTGGCCCAACCGGTTACGTGCATCACCGGCTGCCCGGTCGAGAGGTTGGAAACCGACATGTCCTTCCACGCGATCCCCATGCGCAGGCCGGTCCCAAGCGCCTTGGAGCAGGCCTCCTTGGCCGCCCAGCGCTTTGCGTAGGTGCCTGCCACATCGAGGCGACGCTCGGATTTCGCCTGTTCGACATCGGTAAAAACCCGATTGCGAAACCGATCGCCAAACCGATCCAACACGCCTTGGATGCGTTCGATATTTGCCAGATCCGTACCGATGCCGAGAATCATTTGGTCTTTCCCTCAGATCGCTCTGCTCATGGGCGTTTCTGTGCCCGCAGCATGGACTTTGCGCCGGTCGCCAAGAAGAACCGGACCAGCAGAAAGGAGATCATCGCCTGAAACAGCACCGCAACCAGCAAGAACATGGTGCCCTGAGGTTGGGAAAGAATGTGTTTGATCTCTGGCACCGCAATACTGAAGGCGGCGGTGGACAGCAGCGTCAGACCCAGGATCACAATCCCTGCGCGCCGGGCAAAGCCCCACATCTCGGCAGGCTCGGGCATGCGCTCCTGCGCCTTGGCAAAGGCTTGCCCCTCGACCATCGCGGCCCCCATGGCCGGAATGATCGCCATCCCGGCATTCGAGATGTCAAAGCGAAAAATCGCCTGCACCAACAAGATCAGCACCATCAGGGCAACCATGATCCCGAGGTAGACAATGGCAAACCGACCCAGTTTCACGCGTCAGCTCCAGAGCGTGCCGCATCCATCAGGCGGCGCATTTCACCAATCGCGGGAGAAAGGCCGCGAAAAATCGCCTCGCCGATCAGAAAATGCCCGATATTGAGCTCCCGCACCTCGGGAAAGGCGGCGATAGGGGCAACCGTCTCGTAGGTGAGGCCATGCCCCGCGTGAACTTCAAGCCCCAAGGAATGTGCGTAGGTGGCCATCTCGCCAAGCGCTGCCAACTCAGCGTCGCGGGCAGCAAAATCGCCCTCGGCGTGGTGGTCGCAATAGGCTCCGGTGTGCAGCTCGATCACCTCGGCACCGATGCGATGGGCGGCTTCGATCTGTTTCTGATCCGCAGCGATGAAAATAGAAACCCGGCTTCCGGCCTCTCGCAGCGGCGCAATACAGGCAGCCAGCCGGCTTTCGTCGCGCACCACATCAAGCCCGCCTTCGGTTGTGCGTTCCTCGCGCTTTTCCGGCACGATGCAGACCGCATGTGGTTTGTGACGCAGGGCAATCTTTTGCATTTCCTCGGTTGCGGCCATCTCAAAATTGAGCGGCACCGTCAGCGCAGCCATAAGGCCGTCGATGTCCGCATCAACGATGTGGCGGCGGTCTTCGCGCAGATGCGCCGTGATGCCATCGGCTCCGGCCTCTTCGGCCAATTTCGCCGCGCGGATCGGGTCTGGATAGGCACCGCCACGCGCGTTTCTCACGGTCGCGACATGGTCGATATTGACGCCAAGGCGCAGAGTGTTGGTAGACATGAGAGGGTCTCTTTGGTGGGTGTCTGTTGCAGCAGACCCTAGCGGTGAAGGCCAAAGAGGCAAGGCACAAGGGGCGAAGTGATACAATTCTCCGCCATCTCGGCCTCGGTATCGGGGGGGCTACTCCGTGCGCCCGATCTTGGGGGTGCGGTTTGGAGGTTGGGTGCCGCGCGGCGGGTGCGGACTGTTCACAGCCTCCAGCTCGGCCCGCTTCTTGATGGCGTCGAACTTCGCCTTGATCTTGCGACGGCGGCGCTGCTGATAGGTGCGGATCACCGGCACCGAGAGCATATACCCCACCGTGGCCACAATTATCCCCGGAATGATGCCGCCGATCATGTAGGGATAAAAGACCTCGTCATAAAAGACCTTGAGCCCGGTCCAGTCCACCGGTGTCCCGGTCGCCACCGCATAGACGTTGTACCAAAGATCCCACCCTGCCGCGAGAAACTTGTCCGCAAGCGTGTCATCGACCTCTGCCACCGGTTGGCTGCCCAACAACCAATGCCCGGTCTGAAGCGAGATCACCCCAATGGGCACATAGGTCAGCGGATTGCCAAAAAACGTCGCCGAGAGTGCGGCAAGCATATTGCCGTTCATCACCCGCGCAATGGTGGCCGCAACGATGAAGTGAACCCCGTAAAAGGGCGTAAAAGTGGTGAAAAGCCCGGCCCAGATGCCGCGCGCGATGCGTTCTGGATGGTCAGGCAAGCGCCGGATCCGATGCTTGACGTACAAAAACGCCCTTCCCCAGCCCCCGCGAGGCCAGAGAAACTCCGCAGCCGCCCGTAGCGGCGGGCGTCTGTCTCGGCGCCTGAATACCAAAGAATCGTCCCTATTCTTCGTCTAACGAGGCTAGATCGTGCGGGCTTGCGTTCCAGGCGTTTCCCGGTAGCGCGCGACCGCGGCGACGTCGCTTTCAGCTTCCAACATCAGTATCAGCGAATGCAGCTGTTCCACATCGCGCAGCTCCACATTGATCATCAAGCGGTAAAAGTCAGGTTTCCGATCCTTGAATTCAAGGTTCGAAATGTTGGCTTTCTTTTCGCCGATCAACGTACAGATGCGCCCCAGAACGCCTGCGTCGTTCCCGATCGTCAATTCAAGTGTGACGCCATAGACAGCGGGATGGGTGCCCGAGTGCCAATGCACATCGACCCACCGGTCCATCTGGTCCTCGAACTCTCCGAGCCGGTCACAGTCCGCCGAGTGTACCACGACACCCTGCCCACGCGAAGTGATCCCGATGATGCGCTCTCCCGGCAGCGGCTCGCAGCAGGAAGCGCGTTCGAACTTCTGGCCCGGTTCCAGGCCGATCACGGCGCGCCGGGGCGAGACTTCCTCGCCGTCCTTATCGGTAAGCTCGGGGTAGACGGCCTGCACCACGTCATGCGCGGTGATCACCGCAGCCCCGAGGCGCGCCAGCAATTCGGTCACATCACTGACCCGCAACGCGCGGGCCGCAGTTTCCAGCGCCTTGTCGGTGGCCTTCTTGTTCATGTGCTCAAACGCGGAACGCGCCAGCTCGTGGCCGAGTTTTACAAACCGTTCCCGGTCCGCCTCCCGTAGGGCCCGGCGAATAGCCGTGCGCGCCTTGCCAGTGGTGGCAATTTCCAGCCAGCTGACCTGCGGAGTCTGGCCTTCGGCGGTGATCACTTCCACCGACTGACCATTTCTGAGCCGGGTCCAGAGCGGCACCCGGATGCCGTCTACCTTGGCGCCGACACAGGCGTGGCCGATACGCGTGTGGATCGCATAGGCAAAATCAATCGGTGTGGCACCCTTGGGCAGCTTGATCACGTCGCCCTTGGGCGTGAAGCAGAACACCTGATCCGAATACATCTCGAGCTTCACCGCTTCGAGGAATTCGTCGTGATCGTCTTCACCATCAAACTGTTCAGTGAGCGAGGCGATCCACTTGGCGGGATCAACGGCAAAGGGGTTCTCGGTGCGCACACCATCGCGATAGGACCAATGCGCCGCCACACCCGATTCCGCAACATCATGCATCTGCCGGGTGCGGATCTGCACCTCGACCCGCTTGCCGTCGCGTCCCGACACCGTGGTGTGGATCGAGCGATAGCCGTTGGATTTGGGCTGGCTGATATAATCCTTGAACCGCCCCGGCACCGCCCGCCAGCGCTGGTGGATCGTGCCAAGCGTGCGATAGCAGTCCTCTTCGGAGCGCGTGATCACGCGAAAGCCGTAAATGTCCGAGAGACGCGAGAACCCCTGATCCTTTTCCTGCATCTTGCGCCAGATCGAATAGGGTTTCTTTGCACGGCCAAAGACTTCGGCCTCAACGCCCGCCTTCTCCAACTCCAGCCTCATGTCGCCGGTAATCCGATGGATCACGTCCCCGGTCTCGCGCTGCAGGGTCACAAAGCGGCGGATAATCGACTGGCGACCTTCGGGGTTCAGCACCTTGAAGGCCAGGTCTTCCAGTTCCTCGCGCATCCACTGCATCCCCATCCGCCCCGCGAGGGGGGCGTAGATGTCCATGGTTTCGCGGGCTTTTTGCGCCTGTTTTTCCGGGCGCATGGCACGAATGGTGCGCATGTTGTGCAGTCGGTCGGCCAGCTTGACGAGAATGACCCGAAGATCCTTCGACATCGCCATAAACAGCTTGCGAAAGTTCTCCGCCTGTTTGGTTTCGCGCGACGAGAGCTGCAGGTTCGTCAGCTTCGTGACACCATCGACCAGCATCGCCACTTCTTCGCCAAAACGCAACGACACTTCCTCGTAAGAGGCCTTGGTGTCCTCGATCGTGTCGTGCAGCAGGGCCGTGATGATGGTTGCATCATCGAGCCGCTGTTCGGTCAGGATTGCGGCGACTGCGACAGGGTGTGTGAAATAGGGTTCCCCGGAATGGCGAAACTGCCCGTCATGCATTTCCTCGCCAAAGGCGTAGGCGTCGCGCAGGCGCTGCTCATTCGTTTTGGGGTTGTAGTCGCGGACCAGGGAAATCAGGTCATCAGCAGATGTCATTGCCGGTCCGCAACCTCTCTTGTTTCAAGCAGCCCGGATCAGCCCTGACCCTGGGCCTCCATCAAGGCGCGCAGGAGCTTTTCTTCGCTCATGTCGTCTTCTTGTGGCTTGTCCGCTTCGCCACCCATCAAGAGAGCCATGGAATCTTCTTCCGGCTCGTCCACCTCGATCTGAGACTGGTTGCTCTCGATCAGGCGCTCGCGCAGGGCATCGGCGCTTTGCGTTTCCTCGGCAATCTCGCGCAGGGAGACGACCGGGTTTTTGTCGTTGTCACGGTCCACGGTGAGTTCGGCACCGGCAGAGATCTCACGCGCACGATGTGCGGCCAGCATCACCAGCTCAAATCGGTTGGGAACCTTGTCAACGCAGTCTTCGACCGTCACGCGGGCCATGGGCGACTCTCCAATACAGTTCTGGGTCCAGAGGGAGTGCTTCTAGGATGAATCACGGGACTTGACAAGTCGGAGACGATCACAATTGCACGAATGCTACAAAACGCCCCTCTCTCAGAGGGCGCGCACCTCGGCCACATCAGAGGCCGGACATCGTTTCAGCATCTCCCGGACGCTCAGCTCGAGAACCGGATGCACCCAGTCTGGGGCAATATCCCGAAGCGGCACAAGCACAAACGCACGGTCCTGCACACGCGGGTGCGGCAGAATCAAATGCTCGGGTGCTTTCGTCCTCTGCTCGCTTTGAGGCAGCGAGTGCCAATGGCTAAACGTCTGAATATCGGGCGCAATTTCCTGATCCACAGCCAAAAGATCTAGATCAAGTGTCCGCATGCCCCAGCGCTGTTGCCTTCTGCGGTGAAACTTGGTCTCGATTTTGTGAAGTCTGCGCAATGTCTCGTCCGCAGAAAAAGCGCCGCGCAATACAATTGCCGCATTCACATAATCAGGCCCGGCGCCCGCTGGAAAGCAAGGCGTTGCATAGAAACGAGAAACAGCCACTAGGTCGAAACCTTCGCCCGATAACTCCGCAAGGCACATTTGCAGGATTTCTAATGGTATAGTACCCTCATCCTCGAGGTTACTTCCCATAGCCACAAGATAAGTTGACCGGTTTTCGGCCATGATTGTCCCCAATTCCATAAGACCTGACCCTTGCGGGGAGTGCCAAATAACCTAAATTAAGTCCACCCGCGGCGCCGGAGATTTATTTAACTCACTCACGGAACTTTGGCCCGCGACACCAGAAGGACACATTTAATGTTTTACAAAGACGAACGGCTTGCGCTGTTCATAGATGGCTCGAATTTATATGCCTCCGCCAAGGCATTGGGATTTGACATCGACTACAAGCTTCTGCGTCAGGAATTCATGCGTCGCGGCAAACTTGTACGGGCTTTCTATTACACGGCGCTGCTTGAAAACGACGAATACTCTCCGATTCGCCCCCTTGTAGATTGGTTGCATTACAATGGATTTTCCATGGTGACCAAACCTGCCAAGGAATACACCGACAGCATGGGCCGTCGGAAGGTGAAGGGCAACATGGACATCGAACTCACGGTTGATGCTATGGAGCTTGCGCCGCGCGTCGATCATATCGTGCTGTTCTCGGGCGACGGTGACTTCCGTCCGCTGATCGCCAGCCTGCAGCGTCAGGGTGTGCGCGTGTCGGTCGTTTCGACGATCCGCAGCCAGCCACCAATGATTTCGGACGAGTTGCGCCGACAGGCCGACAATTTCATCGAGCTTGAAGAGCTGCGCGATGTCATTGGCCGCCCCCCTCGCGAAGTCCCGAGCGAACCCCGCGCGGTTCCGGCCGAGGATTGATCGCTGCGCTGCTGCGCGGCGTTCGCCTGATCATCGAGAAACCCCCGGTGCAGATACTGCGGCGGGGGTTTTCTTTTGCAGCCCTGCCCGACCGGCACTGGACCTTGAACGGTGCAAGGCTTACCTCTGATCCAAGACGCTCACATCTGATTTGCGGAGACCCGCGCCCATGGCCGCCAAACCACCCCTCACCCTCTATCTTGCAGCTCCGCGTGGCTTTTGCGCAGGTGTCGACCGGGCCATCAAGATCGTGGAGATGGCGCTCGAGAAATGGGGCGCTCCGGTCTATGTGCGCCATGAGATCGTTCACAACAAGTTTGTGGTCGACGGGCTGCGGGACAAGGGCGCGGTCTTTGTCGAGGAACTGGAGGAATGCCCGGACGACCGGCCGGTGATTTTCTCTGCCCATGGCGTGCCGAAATCCGTGCCGGCCGCCGCCGAGGCGCGCCAGATGGTCTATGTCGACGCCACCTGCCCGCTTGTCTCAAAGGTTCATATCGAGGCCCAGCGCCACGCCGAAGCCGGGCTTCAAATGATCATGATCGGTCACAAAGGGCACCCGGAGACGGTTGGCACCATGGGTCAACTGCCCGAAGGAGAGGTCTTGCTGGTCGAAACCGTCGAGGATGTGGCCCAGGTGGAGGTCCGCGACCCGGAGCGGCTCGCCTTTGTCACTCAGACCACCCTCTCGGTGGATGACACCAAAGACATCGTGGCGGCGCTGCAAGCGCGTTTCCCGGCCATCGTCGGCCCCCACAAGGAAGACATCTGCTACGCCACCACCAATCGGCAAGAAGCCGTGAAAGAAGTGGCCCCCAAAGCAGACGCACTCTTGGTGGTCGGTGCGCCGAACTCGTCGAACTCGCGCCGACTGGTCGAGGTCGGGGCCAAGAATGGCTGCAGCTATGCGCAGCTGGTACAGCGGGCCGAAAACATCGACTGGCGCGCGCTGGAGGGCATCCAGAGCATCGCCATCACTGCGGGCGCCTCTGCGCCCGAGCTATTGGTGAACGAGGTGATCGACGCCTTTCGCGACCGCTATGAGGTGACGGTGGAGCTGGTTGAGACCGCCGTGGAGCGGGTGGAGTTCAAAGTGCCGCGTGTCCTGCGCACGGCCTGAGGCCACCTCAAGCTCCAAGCAAGACCTACCTCAGACCCCCATGAGACCAGACTGGCAATGCGCCACTCTCGGGGCGCGAAGGGTGCTTGCAACTTCACCACGCGTGGCTACCTTGAAAGACACGCACCTAGGGCGTCACACGTCGTTTTCAGAGGAACAGCTGCTTTGATTTCCCTGCAATTTCTCCTGACCGCATTTGTCGTGGTCCTCGCGCCGGGTACCGGTGTGATCTACACTCTGGCTTTGGGTCTGGGGCGCGGACGCCGGGCCGCCCTCTGGGCCGCAGTAGGCTGTACTTTCGGTATCCTGCCGCATCTGATGGCCGCCACACTGGGGCTTGCGGCGGTGCTGCATTCCTCGGCCGTGCTGTTCCAAGGCATCAAGATCGCAGGTGTTCTCTACTTGCTCTACCTCGCTTGGCAGATGCTGAAATCCGATGGCGCGCTCTCGGTCTCTGCGGCACAGCCTGCCTCACAGCCGGGGATTACGATCGCCAAACGTGGCGCCCTGATCAACATTCTGAATCCCAAGCTCTCGATCTTCTTTCTGGCACTGCTGCCGCCGTTCCTCTCCGGCAATACAGCCACCGCCACGCAGGAAATGGTCGCACTTGGTGGGATCTTCATGGCGATGACCTTTGCCGTCTTTGCGCTCTACGGTCTTTTTGCCGCGCAGGCCCGCAGCCTCATTCTTGGCTCCGAGCGCGTAGTGACATGGCTCAATCGCAGCTTTGCCGC
Source organism: Ruegeria sp. TM1040 (assembly GCF_000014065.1). Taxonomy (NCBI): domain Bacteria; kingdom Pseudomonadati; phylum Pseudomonadota; class Alphaproteobacteria; order Rhodobacterales; family Roseobacteraceae; genus Ruegeria; species Ruegeria sp. TM1040. The sequence continues at coordinate 2,712,820 of NC_008044.1, forward strand.
CATCTTTGCAGCTCTCGCGCTGCGCTTGGCAATGGAGCGCAGCTGATGTTTCGCGGCATTCCCGCAGCGCCGCTCGCGCTTGGCCTCGCTGGCCTCATTCCTTTTGTGTGGGGCGCCCTGACGCTGCTGGTGCCTGCATTGCAGTCGTGGGGGATCAGCGCGCTTGGCCCACGCTTTGTCGGTCCCTATGTGCAGCTGTTTTACGGCTCGGTGATCCTAAGCTTCATGTCCGGTGTGCTCTGGGGGTATGCCACGCGTGCCTCTGGCCGCCTGCAATCGGCGGCCTGCTACGCGCTTTCGGTGATCCCGGCGCTCTGGGCCTTCTTTATGACCGGCGGCGGCCCCGTCAGCGCGGGACTCAACCTGATCTGGGGCTTCCTCGGCCTGTTGCTCTTGGACATGATGTTCAGCCTGTGGCGCCTGACGCCCGCGTGGTGGGTTCGACTGCGCGTGCTGCTCACCGCTATTGTGGTCCTGAGCCTCAGCATCGGCGTCTTCCTATGAGCGACAAGCAAACCATGGCGGTCTATGCAAAGGCCGCAGAAGACTACGCCAAGGGATTTGCCCGCACCAAGGACACCGTTCACGATCGCGATTATGCGACCTTTGTGGCCGGTCTGCCCGATGGTGGCACGGTGCTAGACCTTGGATGTGGGCCCGGGCATTGGGCGGCGCGGTTTCGCGATGAAGGCCTCCACGTCACGGCCATGGATGCCTCGCCCGAAATGGCCAGATATGCAAAGGACACCTATGGCATCGACGTGACTGTCGCCACGTTCGAGGACATTGATACAACCGCCCACTATGACGGGATCTGGGCCTTCTTCAGCCTGCTCCACGCCCCGCGTACGGATTTCCCCGGGCATCTCTTGCGGCTGCATCGTGCGCTCAAACCGGGCGGCATGCTGGCGCTTGGGATGAAACTTGGCACTGGTGAGAGACGCGACACATTGGGGCGGTTTTACACCTACTACAGCGAAGACGCGCTGCGCGCCCTGCTCGCCGAGGCAGGCTTTGAGGTTCTTGGCGCCCGCTGTGCCAATAGCAAAGGATTGGCTGGCGCCCGCGAGACCTTTGTCGTACTGACCGCCCATGCCTGATTTGTTTGCCTATACCGACGGAGCCTGCTCCGGTAATCCCGGCCCCGGTGGCTGGGGCGCCCTCTTGCGTGCCATGGACGGGGAGACCGTCCTGAAGGAGCGCGAACTCAAGGGCGGCGAAAAAGAGACGACCAACAACCGGATGGAGCTTCTGGCCGCGATTCATGCGCTCGAGAGCCTTGCACGCCCCTCAAAGATCACCGTGGTGACGGACTCCGCCTATGTGAAGAACGGCGTCACAGGCTGGATCTTTGGCTGGAAAAAGAACGGCTGGAAGACATCGGCGAAAAAGCCCGTCAAGAACGTAGAGCTTTGGCAACGTCTGGACGCCGCACAATCTCGCCATGACGTCACCTGGGAGTGGGTCAAGGGCCATGCGGGCCATCCGGAAAACGAGCGCGCGGACGAGCTGGCACGCGCAGGAATGGCGCCGTTCAAATCCTCTGGAAAATCTTCCAAAGGCTGAGATCGAGCCCCGCGCAGACATACCTGCGCTGTGCGCCGTGCGTGTCCGGCGCCCTTGGTTATACGCCGCCACCCAGCTAGGATCGGGGCAACTCTAAGCGACGAGACCAGCGCATGACCATTCTGACCCTTCTCGATTACGCCTCGGTCATCGTGTTTGCTGCCTCTGGCGCTATGGTCGCAAGCCGCGCTCAGCTTGATATTGTTGGCTTTGCCTTTATCGCCTGCCTTACGGCAGTGGGGGGTGGCACCGTGCGCGATCTGCTTTTGGACCGCCACCCGATCTTTTGGGTGGGCGATCCCATGCCTATCCTGCTAGCATCCGGTGTTGCCGTCCTGGTGTTCTTCACTGCGCATCTTGTCGAGAGCCGCCTGCGCTGGGTGATCTGGCTCGATACCTTTGCGCTGGCCATCGCTGTCCCTGCCGGAACCGGTGCGGCGCTGGAGCTAGGGTATGGCCCGGTCATCATCGTCTTGATGGGCATGGCAACGGGCAGTCTCGGCGGCTTGATGCGGGACGTAGTGTGCAACGAGGTGCCTTTGGTCCTGAAACAGGGCGAGCTCTATATTTCCTGCGCCATGGCGGGCGCAAGCACCGCCGCAATCCTGGTCTGGCTGGGTCTGCCGTCAGGAACCGCCCTGCTCGCCTGCGCCGGCACCACATGGGTAACCCGCGCGGGGTCACTGGCCTTTGGCTGGCACCTCCCGGTCTACAAGCCGCGCCCGCCGCGCCAGTAGAATCTCCGCGCACCATTCAAGGGAACTTTTGCCTGATCGCAGGCCGCCTGTGGCTATCGGTTCTGAAGTTTTTGCCACAAGAAAATCAAGGCGACCGCCCCCAAGATGGCCCCAACAAGCCCCGCAAAGAGCCCCATCACAGCAAGGAGTGTACGAAGAACCAGCCCGCCGATCAGCGCGCCAGCGATGCCAATAACAATCGTCGTAATGAGATCTGCCTCAATCCGCATGAGACGCGTGGCAATGAAACCTGCGGCTGCGCCCACGATGATCAAAAAGACAACCGACATCCTGTCTCACTTTCTGCCCCAAGAGAGCCTTTGGTTTTGGCCTGTGCAGCTGCGCGTGTCGCAACCCTTTGCGGCCATAGGCTATCGCCGCCAGTGGAACGGCACAATGATGAGTGCGCCGATAGAGGAGACCACCGCGTTCCACCCCGGGGCGTTGAAACCGATGCCGAACATCAGGCGCAAAAAGAAAAACAGGAACGCACCGCCAACGCAGATGATGATCGATTGGATCACACCATTTTGCGTGAAACCGCTCCGCTCTGCAGCGTAGCCGATGATCCCGGCGATCACCACCGTGCCAAACAGAGCCAGCATCATTCGGCGTCCTGCGCGGTCAGCAGATTTGTGCCCTTGGCGAGCGTGAAGCCGCGCAGGAAGACCTCGCGGTCCTGCGCAGCTTTGCCAGCGCGTTGCAGCCGCAAGAGCTCCACTGCGCCGCTGCCACATGCCACGGTCAGCTTGTCATCAAGCACTGTGCCCACTGCGCCCGTGCCCTCGGCAAGACGCGAGGCGAGCACCTTCAGGCGCTGGCCGTCGACCTCAAACCACGCGCCCGGAAACGGGGACAGGCCGCGAATCTTGCGGTCGACCTCCTCTGCCGCGACGCTCCAGTCGATCTGGGCCTCGGCCTTGTCGATTTTGCTGGCGTAGGTCACGCCCGCCTCCGGCTGCGGCTCGGCCTTCAGATCCGGTAGCGTGGCCAATGCGTCCACAATCATCCGCGCGCCCATGAGCGAGAGACGATCATGAAGCGCCGCTGTGGTTTCCTCGCCCCCGATCTCGGTCTCCTTGCGCAGCAGCACCGGGCCAGTATCAAGCCCTGCTTCCATCTGCATGATGCAAATGCCGGTGTGGGTGTCCCCGGCCATGATCGCACGATGGATCGGCGCAGCGCCGCGCCAGCGCGGCAGCAGGCTGGCATGGATGTTGAGGCATCCCGCGCGCGGAGCGTCCAGAACCGCCTGCGGCAGGATCAGCCCATAGGCAACCACTACGGCAACATCGGCGTTGAGCGCGGCAAAGGCTTGTTGTTCCTCGCTCCCCTTGAGTGAGACCGGATGGCGCACCTCGAGCCCCAGAGCCTCGGCCCTGGCGTGGACCGGGGTTGGACGGTCTTTTTTGCCGCGACCTGCGGGGCGCGGAGGTTGGCAGTAGACGGCCGCAATCTCGTGCCCGGCCTCGACAAGAGCATCCAGTACCGGCACCGAAAACTCCGGCGTTCCCATAAAGATAACCCGCATATCGCTGTCCTTGTGCCGCAATCCGTTCCTGCGCAGACTTAGCGCAGGATGGACGCCACGACCAGAGCGGACGCGCTTGCGCGCCACATGATATGCCTGCCCCTCAACGGGTCAGGCGGTGCTTCCGGCGGAGGTATTTAAGAAAAGATGAAGTCGTCAGCGCGCGAGCTTACGGGCCTTTTTGACCAGCATGTCGCGTTTGACCTTGGACAGATGGTCGAAATACATCTTGCCGTTCAGATGGTCGATCTGGTGCTGCACCGACGTGGCCTCGATCCCAACAAAATCGCGCCGATCGATGACCCCATCCTCGTTGAGGAAGCGCACAGTCACCGCACGGGGGCGTTTGATCTTGGCCGAGACGCCGGGAAGGTTCGGGCTCGCCTCTTCGTGTTCACGCAGTTCGATCGAGGCGTGCAGGATTTCCGGATTGGCCAGCCGCACGGCCCGTCCACGCTCGCTGGAGCCGTCCACGACGGCGAGGCGCAGCATCACCCCGATCTGAGGCGCTGCGAGCCCAACACCGGGCATGGCTTCCATCGTATCGATCATGTCGACCCAGATGGCACGGATCTCATCGGTGATCTCGGTCACCTCTGCAGCCTTGGTGCGCAGTCGTTTATCGGGCCAGGGCAAGCAAGTGCGGGTCGTCATGCGGTCGCCTCGTTTTGAGAGAGATACTGCGCCTCAAGAAGTCGGCGTTCCTCGGAGGAAAAGTGATCGAATGTAACGCGTCCATCAAGGTGGTCATATTCATGCTGGATACAGCGGGCAGCAAAGCCATCAAAGGTTTGTTCCTGCGCAGCACGATCAGCGTCCTGCCAGCGTATGCGGATCTTTGTGGGGCGGGTGATCCGCGTGGAAAGTCCCGGGATTGAAAGGCAGGCCTCCTTGGCCAGTGTGGTGTCGTCGCTGCGCCACAGGACTTCGGGGTATATCATCACCACAGGGTTGCGCGGGCCCTCTTTCCAATCGACGTCCATCACGAACACCCGCTTCAGCACCCCCACCTGAGGCGCTGCAAGGCCGCGCCCGGGTGCGGCATACATGGTCTCCAACACATCGTCGATCAGCGTGCCAAGGTCTTCGGCAGCCCCCACCGGAGCACAGGCCGTCGACAGGCGCGGATCCGGCCATTGGACGATAGGCAACAGGCTCATGCGGTGCCGCGCGCGCGTTCGCGTTTGAGCTTTTGCATCTTGCGGGTGATCATCTGGCGCTTGAGCGGCTTCAGGTAATCGATGAAAAGTTTACCGTCGAGGTGGTCGATTTCATGCTGAACGCAGGTGGCCCAGAGGCCGTCGAATGTCTCGGTCTGCAGGTTGCCGTCCCGATCCATCCATTCGACATCCACCACTTTGGGGCGGGTCACTTCGGCATATTGCTCAGGGATGGAGAGGCAGCCTTCCTCGTAGACGTTGGTTTCATCCGAGGACGCAATGACCCGCGGATTGAACATCACCAGCGGGCGGGCGTCACCCTCGCCTTCCTTGACGCAGTCCATGACGATCAGCCGATCCAGAACGCCGATTTGCGGCGCAGCAAGACCGATGCCGGGCGCGGCATACATGGTTTCCAGCATGTCGTCGGCAAGCGCGCGCAAGTCGTCGGAAAGGTCCGGCACATCGGTGGCGATCTTCTTCAGACGCGGGTCGGGGTGGATCAGGATCGAGCGTTTCATGGGCAAAGGCTTTAGGCCAATCCCCGCAGGGCCGCAACGCTTCTTCGCGGCGCAGCCTACGGGAGTGGCCGAGCGTGTTTGTACCAGCACATTGGCGGGGCTTTGCAGCGCTCGCACAATCCCCTAGCTTCTGGCGCAATCACCACGGAGACAGATTTATGGATTTTGACAAGATCATCGACCGCCGCGGCACCCATTGCGCCAAATGGGACATGATGGAGCCTCTCTATGGCGTCACGCCCGAGGATGGGTTGGCGATGTGGGTTGCAGATACGGATTTTCCAGTACCGGAAGCTGTCTCGGCCAAGATGCGCGAAATGGCCGATCACGGCATCTATGGTTATGTGAACTGCGAGGCGCAGTACAAGAGCGCGATTCAGTGGTGGATGGAAAGCCGCCACGGATGGAGCGTGGATGCAGATGCGATCTTTACCACCACGGGTCTCGTGAACGGTGTCGGCATGTGCCTTGACACCTTCACCCAGCCCGGGGACGGCATCGTGCTGTTCACCCCGGTCTATCACGCTTTTGCCAAGGTGATCCGTCTTGCGGGACGTGAGGTGGTCGAATGCCCGATGGTGCAGGAAGACGGCGCCTACAAGATGGATTTCGACGCCTACGATGCGCAGATGACCGGCAAGGAAAAGATGGTCATCCTGTGTTCGCCGCACAACCCCGGTGGCCGCGTCTGGACCCAAGACGAGCTCACGCAAGTTGCCGCCTTCTGCAAGCGCCATGACCTGATGCTGATTTCGGACGAAATCCACCACGACCTGGTCTTTGGGGGGCGCAAGCATCTCCCCATGGCGGTGGCCGCACCCGAAATCAGCGAGCGCCTGATCATGCTGACAGCCCCCTCCAAGACCTTCAACTTTGCCGGGCTGCACACGGGGCAGGTCATCATCCCTGATGAGACGCTGCGCGAGCAGTTCCGTCGCCGCATGATGGCCATCTATCTGCAGGGCAATACGGCAGGGGAATTTGCAACCATCGCCGCCTACTCCCCGGATGGCGCGGCCTATGTCGAAGAGCTGGTGCCCTATATCGAGGCCAACAAGCGCCTGTTTGACGAAGCAGTGAATGCAATCCCAGGCCTACAATCGATGGAGCTGCAATCCACATATCTGGCGTGGGTCGACTTCTCCGGTACAGGCATGGAGCGCGAGGAGTTCACCCGCCGCGTTGAACAGGGTGCACGGATCGCGGCCAACCACGGCACCACATTTGGCACCGGCGGTGAGAGCTTCTTGCGGTTCAACCTCGGCACACAGCGTGCACGGGTCGAAGAAGCCTGCGAGCGGCTGGCAAAGGCGTTCTCTGACTTGCAGTGACACGCACATAAAGAAGGCGCGCGACGGGAAAACTGTCGCGCGCAACTTTGGGAGGGTCGCGATATTCTGGGTGCGGCTTAGGGCCAATGACGCGGCTGATGCGACGATGCCCTCAGTTGTCGCCGATATGCTGCTCGTGTCCCAAAAGACCCATCGGCGCATCCGGAGCGCGATAAAAATCAAGTGGCGCGCTGTCAGCGGCAGCGGTTGCGCGCTTGAACTCATAGCGCATTTCGCCTGCTTCGGCGTCTGCGGCAACGATCAGGCACTGCGACAGGTGCCGCGTTCCTTCGTAGAGGTCGACCAGACCACGCAGCTGAGGGATTGCGCCTTCTTCAACGGCGAACCCGCGGTCCCACAAGCGCAACACCGGATAGATTTCCTCACCCACATGAACCCGCAGTCGGTTCTTCTTTTTCATGCCCTGAATACGCGCCTTATCAAGCGCCTCTTGAACAGATTTTGGAACATAGGTGGTCATGGTCTCTACCTCCGACATGCGCGGGCCGATTTCTAGGGTGGCGTCAAATTGACTAAAATCAAGTGAAGAGACCGATCATTTCCTTTCACATTCACAACTGTGGTGTTCGCGCCGCGTCCAGACCATAGCGCCCTGCGGCGGACCTGTGCATCGGCGCAGGGAAACTGCGCAGCAGTGGAGGTGGCCCGAAAGCGCCGCAGCGCCTATTTCATGGGCAGGCGAATATGGAAGGACTGAAAGATGGGACTGCTGGTCGACGGCAAATGGGAAGATGTCTGGTATGACACCAAGTCACACGGTGGCGCATTCAAACGCTCCGAGGCACAGTTTCGCAACTGGCTGACCGCAGACGGGAGCCCCGGTCCTGATGGCCAGACCGGCTTTAAAGCCGAAAACGGCCGCTATCATCTCTATGTGTCCTACGCCTGCCCCTGGGCGCATCGCACACTAATCTTTCGCAAGCTCAAAGGGCTGGAAGACCACATCAGCGTCTCGGTCGTGCATCCGGACATGCTCGACAAAGGCTGGGAATTCAAAACCGACGCGGACGGCGCCACTGGTGATGCGCTCTTTGGCTTTGACTATATGCACCAGATCTACACCAAGGCTGATCCGTCCTACTCGGGTCGGGTCACGGTGCCAGTCCTCTGGGACAAGCAGGAAAACACCATTGTCTCGAACGAGAGCGCCGAGATCATCCGCATGTTCAACTCCGCCTTTGACGAGATCACAGGCAATACGCTCGATTTCTGGCCCGAAGAGCTGCGCGAGCCGATCGAGACCGTGAACAAGCGTATTTATGACACCGTAAATAATGGCGTCTACAAATCCGGCTTTGCCACCTCGCAAGAGGCCTATGACGCCGCTGTGGTGCCACTCTTTGACAGCCTCGACTGGCTCGAAGACATCCTGAGCCAGCATCGCTACCTGATGGGCGAGCACCTGACCGAGGCCGACTGGCGTCTGTTCACGACGCTCGTGCGCTTTGATCCGGTTTATCACCTGCATTTCAAATGCAATCGCCGCCGGATCATCGACTATCCGAACCTCTGGGCCTACACCCGCGAGCTCTATCAGATGCCCGGCGTGGCAGAGACCGTGGTGATGCCGCATATCGTGCGCCATTATCACTACAGCCATGACACCATTAACCCCAACCGCATTCTGCCGATCAATCCGGTGCTCGATTGGGAGGCCCCGCACGGACGCGGCTGAACATCGACGCTGGAAAGTGGCGCTGCGCTTGCTTTATCACGGGTGCAAAGGCATATCGTGCCAAGACCCTGACGTGACAAAGGCCGCCTCGCCATGGCAGAACGCTCTTCCTTTGCGGCAACGCAAGACCCGGCGCAGGCCTCGGTCTCCGGTTCCCCCCGCGATCATGGCGGCAATCTCGCCGCCGCGATCGCACAGTATGGCGGCAGCCGCGAAGACTGGATTGATCTCTCCACAGGGATCAACCCTGCACCCTACCCTCTGCCGCCATTGCTGGCCGAAGACTGGACCGCTCTGCCCGATCAAGATGCCCAGCAGGCTCTGACGGATGCAGCGCGCCGGTTCTGGCAGGTACCCGACAGCGCAGAGATCCTTGCCGCCCCCGGCGCTTCGGCGCTGATTGCACGGCTCCCTGTCCTGCGCCCGGCACGCAGCGTGCAAATCACGACGCCCACCTACAACGAACACGCCGCTGCATTTGACAATTGTGGCTGGCAGGTGCTTGAGGTGGGTCCAACGGACGCGCAAGTTGTGGTTCACCCCAACAATCCCGACGGCCGCCTGTGGCTGCCCGAGGAACTCAAGGCACCTTTCTGCATCATTGACGAGAGTTTCTGTGACATCTGCCCGGAGCGGAGTCTGATCAACCGCGCAGCACAGCCGGGCACCGTGGTCCTCAAGAGCTTTGGCAAGTTCTGGGGGCTCGCGGGGCTGCGGCTCGGGTTTGCCATCGGCGATCCGGAGCTCATCGCCGGACTGCGCGCAGCCATGGGGCCGTGGGCGGTGTCCGGCCCGGCGCTGCGCGTGGGAACGCACGCTCTGAACGATCAGAACTGGGCCGAGGCCAGCCGCCTTGAGCTTGCGGATGGAGCCTCGCGCCTTGACCAGCTGATGCAGCACGCCGGCGCACAGACCGTAGGCGGCACCGATCTCTTCCGGCTTTATGACGTTGAAGATGCCCGCGCCTGGCAGGAGCGCCTCGCGCGTGCGCACATCTGGAGCCGCATCTTTCCCTATTCAACCCGTTTCCTGCGCCTTGGCCTGCCTCCCGCAGACCGCTGGAGCCAACTGGAGACCGCCCTCACATGAGCACCGCCGCCCTGTTGATCCCCGCCATGATCCTCGACGCCGCATTTGGCGAGCCCAAATGGCTCTGGTCGCGGCTGCCGCATCCCGCTGTGCTGATGGGCAAGCTGGTGCAAGCGCTGGATGATCGGCTGAACGAAGGTGACGGGCGCCAGGTCAAAGGTGTTATCGCGGTCGCGGTGCTGGTATTCGTCGGTTTGCTCCTCGGCTGGATCCTGTCCTGGTTTGGCAGCCTCGTAAGCGTTCTGATCGCCGCCATCCTGATCGCTCAACGGTCTCTTATTGACCATGTGCGCGCAGTCGCCACCGGGCTTCAGAATGACCTCGACGCGGGGCGCTCTGCGGTCGCGATGATCGTCAGCCGCGACACCGCGACCATGACCGGCCCGCAGATCGCGCGCTCCGCCATCGAGAGCGGTGCGGAGAATTTCTCCGACGGGGTTATCGCGCCTGCATTCTGGTTTCTGGTCGCGGGCCTGCCGGGGCTGCTGATCTACAAGCTCATCAACACCGCCGACAGCATGATTGGCTATCGGACCGAGGCGTACGAGGACTTCGGCTGGGCAGCGGCGCGGCTCGACGATGTGCTCAACATCCTGCCGGCGCGCCTCAGCGCACTCCTGATCGCGCTTGTGACCGGCCGCGCAGGTGATTGGGGCGAGATCAGCGCGGATGCACGCAAGCATCGCTCTCCCAATGCAGGCTGGCCCGAGGCAGCGATGGCGCGCGCACTTGGTGTCGCTCTGGCCGGGCCGCGCTCTTATGATGGCGAAATGCGTCCCTTTGCCTGGGTAAACGCGAGCGGATCAAAAAGCGCCAGCGCTCATAGCATCACCCGCTGTTGCGAGGTGCTTTGGAAATCCTGGGGTCTCGCGCTGGTTCTGGTGGTTGCATTGGGTCTGCTCTTCTAGCTAACGTAGCCGCGACATCATCCGATCAAAGGACCTTCGGCCATGCGCGTGCTGCCCAGCCCCAACGCGGTCTTGCACCGTATTGCCCTCATCACCCTCCTGAGCGCGCCCAGCCTCGCCGCGGCGCAATGTGGCGGAAATTTTCAAAACTTTGTGCGCGGCCTCAAGGACGAAGCGGTCTCTGCGGGCTATGCAATCAACACCGTCAACGAGTTTTTCAACGGTGTATCGCAGGACCAAAAGGTGCTGCGTGCAGATCGCTCACAAGGTGTATTCCAAAAACCATTCATTGAATTTTCGCGCCGCCTTATTTCGCAGGATCGCCTCAATCGAGGTCGCCGCAAAGGCGAGGAATTCGACAAGATCTTCGAGCGGATCGAAACCACCTATGGCATCAATCGCGGTGTTCTGCTGGCGTTCTGGGCGTTTGAAACCGATTACGGCGCCTTTCAGGGAGATTTCAACACGCGTAACGCGCTGGTGACCCTGGCCCATGACTGCCGCCGCCCCGAGCTCTTTCGCCCACAGATTTTCTCGGCGCTGGAGCTATACCGTAAAGGCGATTTCGACCCTGAGCGCACCACGGGTGCCTGGGCCGGTGAGATCGGCATGGTGCAGATGCTGCCAGGCGACATCCTGGAACACGGGGTCGATGCGGATGGCGACGGCCATGTGACGCTCAAGACCTCTGCCGCCGATGCGCTGATGTCGGCCGCTCGCATGCTCTCGCATCTGGGTTGGCGCGCCAATGAGCCATGGCTGCAGGAGGTTGAAATCCCGGCGGGCATGGATGTCTCTGCCTCAGGCCCGGCCTATAAGCAATCCGTCGCCGAATGGAGCGCGATGGGCGTGGCCCCCCGGAGTGGGGGATTTGCGATGAAAGAGGCACAGGCCTCCTTGCTGCTGCCGCAGGGCCACAATGGCCCCGCGTTTCTCGCCTACCCCAATTTTGACATTTATTTCGAATGGAATCAAAGCTTTACCTACGTACTGACAGCCGCGTATTTCGCCACCCGGCTTGAGGGCGCACAGGTGTATGACGCCGGAAATCCCGATCAGGGACTGTCGGGTGATCAGATGAAAGAGCTGCAACGTCGCTTGCAAGCGCGCGGGCATGACGTCGGTGACGTGGACGGCATCCTCGGCGCCAACACCCGGCTTGCGGTTCAAAAGGAGCAGTTGCGTCTCGGCATGCCCGCGGATGCATGGCCCACGCCAGCCCTCCTGAACGCGCTTTGACCGCTGCGACTGCTTGATTGGACGGTAGCGTGGTGGCGCTGAGACGGTCTTAGGCCCGCCTCAGGCCACCATTGCCTCGGCTTTCTTCAGATCAACAGAGACCAGCTGGCTGACGCCTTTTTCCTGCATGGTCACGCCAAACAACCGGTCCATCCGCGCCATCGTCACCGCATGGTGGGTGATGATCAGGAACCGCGTGTCTGTCTGGCGGCACATCTCGTCCAGAAGGTCGCAGAAACGGGTGACATTGGCGTCATCGAGGGGCGCATCCACCTCGTCGAGCACACAGATCGGCGCCGGGTTGGACAGGAACACCGCAAAGATCAGCGCCATCGCCGTCAGGGTCTGCTCTCCCCCCGACAAGAGCGAAAGCGTCGAAAGCTTCTTGCCCGGCGGCTGACACATGATCTCAAGGCCCGCATCCAATGGGTCGTCGCTCTCGACCATCAAGAGGTTCGCCTCACCACCGCCAAAGAGGTGGGTAAACAGCATCGCAAACGAGCTGTTCACTTGTTCAAACGCCGTGAGCAGGCGTTCACGTCCTTCCCGGTTCAGCGACGCAATACCCGAACGCAGGGTTTTTACAGCCTCTTCGAGATCCTGTTTTTCCGTCACCAGCGCGTCATGCTCGCTTTGAACCTCGCGCGCATCCTCTTCGGCGCGCAGGTTCACCGCCCCCAGCGCATCGCGCTGGCGTTTGTGGCGGGCGACTTCGACCTCCAGCGTCTCGGCGTCGGGCATGTCCTCGGGCGCCACCTGGAGCTGCTCCAACAGCTCGGCAGGCTGCAGATGCATAACTTCGTCGATGCGTTCGGCAGTGGCGTCCACGGTTTCGCGGGCGGCCTCGCTGCGGGCCTCGGAGCGGGCACGAGCCTCGCGGGCCTCTGACGCAAGGCGCTCGGATTCGCGTTCGTGATGCACCGCTTCGCGCAGGACTGCCTCCGCCGCCACAAGGGCATCGGTGGCTTCGGCTTTGCGCGCCTCCGCATCTGAGATCTGCTCGTTCAGCTCCTCACGGGTCTCAGCAATCTCGCCGGGCACCGCCATTGCATCCTCGAGCTCCTCCTGGCTGGTCTCGCGGCGCTCTTCGAGCTCCGCAATCCGCTTGCCCGCAGATTCCAGTCGCAGGCGCCAGCCGGAGAGCTCCTTGGCGACAGTCTGCGCGCGTTTGGTGCGGGCCTCGCCTTCGCGGCGCAGCTCGTCGAGTGCCGAGCGATGCGTCAACATGGTGATCCGCGCGGCCTCAACCCGGTGCTTGATGTCTTCGACCTTGGCGCGGGCCTCGGCAAGATCCTCAAGCGCCGTCTGCGCGTTTTCCGCCTCTTTCAATTGCAGCGAGGCCGTCAGCGCATCTTCTTCATGACGCGCCACCGCGATACCGAAATTCTCAAGCTTGCCTTCTGCGAGGTTCCTCTCCGCCTCCGCCCGGCTTAGGGCGCGGGCGCTGTCGGCAACGCGCTGGTCAGCCACACGACGGGCCTGCCGTGCGGCTTGATCAGCGCGGGTCACTTCTTCGAGCTTGCGCACCAAGGCCTCATGCGCGGCCTGCGCCCCTTCCGTGCGAGCGGTGGCGTGAGCCATGTCCTGCTTCAGCGCCTCCAGGCGGTTCATCTGTTCGAGCCGCATCGCCGCAGCAGAAGGCGCATCCTCGGCCCAGGAGCGAAACCCATCCCAGCGCCACAGGTCGCCCTCAAGCGTCACCAGACGCTGGCCGGGTTGCAAGAGCGGTTGCAGGCGTGCGGCTTCATCCGCGTCCACCACGCCGATCTGTGCAATCCGCCGCCAGAGCGCATCCGGGCCGTCGACATATTTGCCCAGCGGCTCGACACCATCGGGCAGTGGGGCATCGCGTTGATAGGACGGCAGTGTCAGCCAGCCCGTCGGGCCATCCTGATCGGCGAGCGGGGCGCGCAGATCATCCGCAAGCGCCGCGCCGAGCGCCTTCTCGTAGCCGGGCGTCACACGCAGATCATCCATGACCTGACCACCCTCGGCGGTATCGCGCTCCACCAATTTTGCGAGCGCGGTGACTTCGGCGCGCAGCGCGCCCAACTCGCCCTCGGCCTCGGATCTCTTGGCGCGCGCGTCGGTCTCATGTGCCTGTGTCTCGGTGCGCAGTTCATCTGCCTCGGCAAGCGCCTCTTCCGCCATTTCGGCGGCTTCGCGCGCCTCTTCCTCGGCCTCGACGGCGGCCTCATATGCCGCTTCGGAGGCCGCGAGGGCTTCTTGTGCCGCACTTTGGGCGCTGCGCGATTTCGCCCCTTCGCCTTGTGCGCGCTCCAAGGCGCGGCGGCAATCTTCGACGAGGCGTTGCGCCGACTGATGGCGCGCCGCAAGCCGGGCGACATCCTCTGTCACCTGCGAGAGATGTTCTTCGCCATTGTGCAGGATCGACGTCGACTCTTGCGCAATTTCAGCCGCCTCGGCCATGCGGTCGTCATGCCCCTCGCCCGCCTTGGCCAATTCTCGTTTTTCCCACTCAAGACGGTCGATGGTCTCGCCTGCATCACGGTTCAGGCCTGACTCGCGTTCGATGTCCTTGCCGAGCTGCAGGATACGGTTGTTGAGATGCTCGATGTTCTGCCGCGCCTGCGCGTCCTGATCCCAAAGCGCGTCGCGTTGCACCATGAGGCGCTGCAACACCGCGGCGGCAATCGCCTCCTCCTCGCGCAGGGGAGGCAGGCCTTCTTCGGCCTCGGCACGTTTCTCGGCAGCCAGACGCGCCGATCCTTCGGCTTTGGCGGCCTGGGTCACGCGGGTGCGCAGCTCCTCTTCGGCCAAAAGCCTGGCTTCATCCGCTTCGCGCCAGCGGCGATAGAGCAGCATGCCCTCAGCCAGCCGCAGTTTCTCGCCAATCTCACGGTAACGCTGCGCCTGTTTTGCTTGTCGGCTCAACTGGCCCAACTGGGTTGCCAACTGCTCGATCACGTCATCGACCCGCAGGAGGTTTTGCTCGGTGTTCTTGAGCTTCAGCTCCGCCTCATGTCGGCGTTGATAGAGACCAGAGATCCCCGCCGCCTCTTCCAGCACCCGGCGGCGTGCCTTGGGTTTGGCGTTGATCAGTTCCGAAATCTGCCCCTGCCGCACCAATGCAGGTGAATGCGCCCCGGTTGAAGCATCGGCAAAGAGCATCTGCACATCCCGCGCCCGCACGTCCTTTGCATTGGCCTTGTAGGCAGAGCCCACGTCGCGGGTGATCCGACGCACGATGTCGAGCTGATCGGAGTCGTTAAAGCCCGAAGGCGCAAGCCGCTCGGAGTTGTCGATCTGCAGGCTCACCTCGGCGAAGTTGCGCGCAGGTCGCGTGGCGGTCCCGGCAAAGATCACGTCTTCCATGCCGCCGCCGCGCATCGCCTTGGCGCGGGTCTCCCCCATCACCCAGCGCAGCGCTTCCAAGAGGTTCGACTTGCCACAGCCATTTGGCCCCACAACGCCCGTCAGACCATCTGCGATGATCAAGTCGGTAGGGTCCACAAAGCTTTTGAAGCCATTGAGCCTGAGTTTGGAAAAGCGCAAATTCGCCCCTTCTGGTGATTCCGTTGCCGGAAATCACAGCAGCCTTGCGCACTCCGAGTCAACGGGCCGAGCCTCAAAATCAGGAGTAATGGGCTCTGGAACCCACCATATCTTGTGGATAACCCGATTTCAGACCATGCTCCGGATGACCCGACCAAGCCGCGCCACACCCTCTTCGATTGTGGCCTCATTGCTGTTTGAAAAACTGAGCCGCAGCGTATTGCGGCCTGTCGCGTCCGCATAGAAGGCCTGACCGGGGACAAAGGCCACCTTTTCCCGGCTCAGCGCGTATTCAAGAAGCTCGGCCCCGCTCATCCCCTCGGGCAGGGTAACCCAGATGAACATGCCGCCTTCGGGTTTGGTCCAGATCACGCCCTCCGGCATATGTGCCTCAAGGGCGGCCAGCATAGCATCCCGTCGCCGACCATAGACCGACCGCAGCGTGTCGACATGGGCGTCAAACAGCTGCTCGGCCACCTGACAGGTTGCGATCTGATTGATCGTCGGTGAGTGGAGATCAGAGGCCTGCTTCATCAGCACGAGTTGCTGAACAACAGGCGTTGCCGCCACCAGCCATCCGACTCGCAGTCCGGGGGACAGGGTCTTGGAAAACGTTCCGCAATAGATGGTCCGGCACGACTCGATGTCGCCTCCGTTGCGCTCAAGTTCCAGCGTGAGGATCGGCGGCACCGCCGCGCCATCAAACCGCAGATCCTGATAGGCCGCATCCTCGATGACGGCCGCGTCCAGCGCCTCTGCCGTCGCGAGCACCTGCAGACGCTCCGCACGCGTCATCGTCTCGCCAGTGGGGTTTGCAAAATCGGGGCTGAGATAGGCAAACTTGACCCGCCCCCCTGCTGCCTTGGCAGCCTCAGCGTAATGCGCAGTGGGTTGGTTCTCGCCAGCCCGCAGCCGGTCATAGCGCGGCTCATACGCGTTGAACGCCGCCAATGCGCCCAGATAGGTGGGCCAGCCGACAAGCGCCGTATCCCCCGGGCTGAGAAAGAGTTTCCCAAGGTAGTCGAGCGCCTGCTGAGACCCCGAGGTGATCAGGATATGCTCTGGTCCACAGGTCACACCAAGTTTGGACATATAGGTCGCAAGCCACTCGCGCAGCGGCAGATAGCCCTCAGAGACCGAGTATTGCAGCGATTGCGCCTGATGCGCGGGCGAAAGGGCATTCTGAAATGCCTCGGCAAAGGCTTCGGCTGGAAACAGCGCGGGATCAGGAATACCCCCGGCAAACGACAGCATCCCCGGCTGATCCAACAGCTTCAGAAGCTCGCGAATTTCCGATGCTTTCATCCGTCCAATTCGTGATGCAAATTGCGCAGAGAGTGCCATTTCGATCATTTCCTTTCGCCACTTCAGCGCAACCGACAGCAAACCCGAAAACAAGTCAATGATTCTGACCTATTATTTCAACCTTCGTGATCTTGCAGCGGCCGGGCGTTGGTGGTCATATGAGTTGACCAATCTTTGTTTTTCGAGGCCAGTGATGCCGTTTCAGAAAGTTCAGCCGGAGAAACTCTCTTCTGCCGTTGTACGACAGATCGAAAAACTCATCCTGCGGGGAATCCTGCGCCCAGGTGAGCGCCTGCCCTCTGAACGCGAATTGTCTGAGCGGCTTGGCGTATCGCGCCCCTCGCTGCGAGAAGCGCTCGGAGAGCTTCAGGAACAGGGATTACTCTGCAGCCGTGCTGGCTCGGGCGTGTTTGTCGCGGATGTCCTTGGCTCGGCTTTCTCGCCTGCGCTGATCCAGCTGTTTGCCAGCGACGATGAGGCGGTGTTCGACTATCTCTCGTTTCGCCGCGACCTCGAAGGCATGGCCGCAGAGCGCGCAGCCAAGTTCGGATCAGACGCAGACCTCGGTGTCATCCAGACGATCTTTGACAAGATGGAAGCCGCAGGCGACCCCAGCGTCTCGGAGGCTGCGGCAGAACTCGACGCACAGTTTCACTCGGCGATTCTCGAAGCGAGCCATAACGTCGTGCTTCTGCATATGATGCGCTCCATGTTCGACATGTTGCGCAAGGGCGTGTTTTACAATCGTCGCATCATGTTTGGCCAGCACACCACCTATGAGGCGCTGCTGGAACAACATCGCGCCATCAACTCCGCGCTTCAATCCCGCGACGCCAAAGCAGCACGCGCCGCAGTCGAGACCCATATGGATTACGTAAAACAGTCCCTCGAGGAGCAAATTCGCGCAGAACGCAACGCCGAGATCGCAGCGCAGCGTCTCGAGCACGAAAGCAAGCGCTAGGCCGAAGTGCTCTCGAGGAAGGCCCGCGTCTGCGGCGCGAGTGCCGCGGTCAGGATCATTTCAGCGCTATCGATTTCCACCAGCGCACCCTCTTCCAGATAAGCCACGCGATCCGCAAGCCGCGCAGTATCGGCAAGACTCGCGGTTGCAAAGACAACCGCATGATCTGTTTTCAGATCCATTGCGATGTCGTGCAGGCTCTCGTTTTCTTGCTGGTCAATCGACCCCGTTGGTTGGTCCAGCATCACCACATCGGGATTGAGCGCGAGACTGCGGGCAAGGCATAGCAAACGCTGCTGGTAAGGCGGCAAGGCGGTTGCGCGCTGTGTATGCAGCACATCCTTCAGCTCGTCCCACAGGCGGCAACGACGCAGCGCAGCCTCGACGTGATCGGCCATCTCCCGACGGCGAGTCGCAATCCGGTTGAGTTTCACCCCGTAGGCAATGTTGTCCCAGACCGACATCGGAAAAGGGTTTGCAACCTCGGGAATATAGACCACCTTTGCCCGCATCTCCGGGGTGTCAAAACCGCGCCCAAAGATTTCTTGCCCCCGGTGTTGCAGGCTCCCTCGAGTCACCACTTGGCGCTCCTGCTCCAAAAGCCTGCATATGGCCCGCATCAGCAGCGACTTCCCCGCCCCGGCTCGGCCGATCAACCCCAGCGCCTCGCCAATGCGCAGATCAAAGGTCACGCCACTCAACAGCTGCACGCCCCCCGCCTCAAGACCAAAATCCTGCAGGCGCAAGACCGTAGGGCCCGGCGTCACGTCCTCCGCGATCTGCGAAGGTTTTCGAAGGAGCGGAAGCGAGTGGAACATGAAGGCCCTGCAAGTCTGGGGAGACAAGGCCCTCATCGCATGGCAGCGTTAAAGGATCATAATACCAATTGGCGTTGTCACAAAAAATTCATGCGACAGCCGGCCTTCGGCAATGGGCTCTCTGATGCGCAGTGCCCGCCCCAGAGAGAGGCAAACTCAGGATCGACAGTCCCACCCCTCAGCACGCAAAAGCCCCAGCCATAAGGCCGGGGCTTTCGCAAACTCGGTCGAAGATCTGCTTAGTGCAGTTTCGCTTCCACGTCCTGGATGGCCGCGTCGATCAGCTTGTTGGCATCAGCTGCGGTCATCTGCTTGGAGATCACCTGGTCAGCGACCTCAACAGCGATCGTGATGGCGCGGTCACGCACTTCTTTCACGGCAGAGGCTTCGGCAGACGCGATCTGCTCCTCTGCCGCCGTAAGACGGCGTGCGATGGAAGCTGCAAGATCCGCCTTCGCCTGCTCAGCCGCAGCAGCGGCCTCGTCACGGGCGTTTGCGACAATACGCTCGGCCTGCGCCTGAACGTCCTGCTGCTTGCGCTCGTAGGAGGCCAGAAGGGTCTGGGCCTCTTCGCGCAGCGCGCGCGCTTCTTCCAGTTCGGACTTGATGCTGTCCGCGCGGTTGTCGAGCTGTTTGCCGATCAAAGACGGCACTTTGGCAGCGAGCAGGATGCCAATGAACAGCAGGAACGCGAGGATAACAACAAAGTCGGTGTTGCCGAGGTTCCAGCCACCACCCGCAGCGAATGCAGGCGAGGTGGTTGCGAGGGTCAGAGCAATTGCAAGAGTTGCACGCATGATCAGCCCTCCGTCCGTTCAGCGACGGCTGCTTTGACAGCGTCTGCGTCGTCTTTGCCACCCAGCGCCGCAACCAGTGCAGATGCGGTATCGGCGGCGACAACCTTGACACTCTCGAGCGCGCCAGCGCGGATTTCAGCAATGGCTTTCTCGGACTCTGCTGCTTTTGCAGAGATTTCCGCATCCGCCTTTGCGATTGCCTCGTCCACCTCGGCCTGAATTTCGGCGCGGGTTTCGGCGGCGATGCGCTGCGCTTCCGCGCGGGCGTCGGCCAGTGCCTTGTTATAAGCGTTTTCCGCCTCGACAGCTTTGGCCTTCAGGTCTTCGGCTGCGGCGAGGTCGTTTGTGATAGTGCCCTGACGCTCGTTCAGAATGGCTGCAATACGGGGCAGCGCAATGCGCGACAGGATCAGATAGATCACGACAAGCGTGACCAGAAGCCAGAAGATCTGGTTTCCGTAGGTCGAGAAGTCCAGCTGCGGCATGCCGGAAGACCCGTGCGCCGCTTCGGCAGCTCCATGACCTGCGTCATGCGTAGTAGTTGCCATGTCGTCCTCCTATGGAACTTGCCGTTACACCGGGCGGGGCGCGGTTGGCACTCCGCCCGGCCGTAAGGAAAAAGTGTTCCGGAGTCTTAGACGGCGAACATCAGCAGCAGAGCGACCAGGAACGAGAAGATGCCCAGAGCTTCTGCAAATGCGATGCCGATGAAGAGGGTTGCGGTCTGGGAAGCAGCCGCGGAGGGGTTGCGCAGAGCGCCCGCCAGGAAGTTAGCAGCAACGTTGCCAACACCCAGAGCAGCAATACCAGTACCCATGCCAGCCAGGCCAGCGCCGATGTATGCGAGATCGCCTTCCATTTGATATCTCCTTACGATTGGAAGTTGAGGTAGTAGTTCAGACCAGCAGCCTGCCCTTAGTGGGACGGGTGCAGCGCGTCTTTCAGATAGACACAGGTCAGAATGGTGAACACGTATGCCTGGATGAAGGCCACGAGAACTTCGAGTGCGTAGACCGCGGTGATGGCAAAGATCGGCAGGAATGCCCCGGCGCCCAGAGCGCCAGCAAAACCTGCGAACACCTTCAGAACCGCGTGGCCCGCCATCACGTTCCCTGCAAGACGGATGCAGTGGCTGACTGGGCGTACGAAGTAGGAAATCAGTTCGATAATGGCCAAGATCGGACGCAGCGCCAGCGGAGCGGAGCTGACCCAGAACAGGCCGAGGAATTTTGCACCATGCAGCACAAAGCCAGTGATGGTCACGGTCACGAAAACCAGCATCGCGAGGATCGCGGTTACGGCAAAATGCGATGTCGTAGTGAAGGACATCGGGATGAGGCCAAGGAAGTTGGCCGTCACGATGAACATGAAGAGCGTCATGATGTAGGGGAAGAACTTTACCGCGTCTTTGCCGGTCACGTCTTCGACCATCTTGTAGATGAACCCATAAGCCAGTTCCGCAACCGACTGAGCGCGAGAAGGAACGATGCCGCGGTTGGAAGAGCCGAACACCAGAAGGCCGATGATGGCCGCCACGGCGAGGAACATCCAGAGCGTCACGTTGGTGGGCGTGTACCACGCGATGTGGTCACCACCGAACAGCGGCGTCACGGTGAACTGGTCCATCGGGTGAATCGCAAGCTCTGCCTTTTCCGGTGCGAACACCAGGCCCGATACGAGCACCAAAGCCAAAGCTACGTAAAAGAACAGTTTGCCCATCGTTCCGCTTCTCCTGTCGCTTAGGCCGTCGCCCAGCATTCATGCATCTTTGTCAGCGTCGGCGCGTTGTTCCGCCTCAGCCATTTGTTTGTCCTGAATCTCGCGTGCGCTGCGGAGCATCACGTTCACCCCGGCGGCCAGACCCAGCAATATGAACAGCACCATGAAAATGGGGGTCGTTCCCAAAAGAACATCCAGCCCGTATCCGATGCCGAGGCCGATCACGAGACCGGCCACCAATTCCGTCACCATCCGCCAGGCCTGATTGGCCATGGAATAGTGTTCATCCGCGCGAGGTTCCGGCTCTTCATGCGCCTTCTTGGCGGCTGCCAGTTTCTCCTCCAGCTGCGCCATGCGCTGCTTTTGGTCGTCGTCGATCAAGGTGACGCATCCTCTTGCGAAATCTGAGGGTTTGCTAAGCGGTGCTGCGCTCAGAGTCAATTGCGCATTGCGCGCCTCATGGCTCGAATAAGACTTTATAATATCAATGCCTTAGTAATTTCTTGGTTTCGACACCGAGAGTCTCGGCACCGAAAGATGCGGCGCAAGAGCCGCCTTGGGCATATTCAACCGATTGGTTGATCTTGAAATCACACCGCAGGAACCCGGCTTTTAAACAATCGTCCGTCGATCAACAGAAGGCCAAAGAGGATCGCAGAGAGCCCGGTCAGGTGACTGATCTCAAGCGGCTCGCCCAGAACCAGAACACCCAGCGTGAGCGCCGAGGCCGGCGCGATCAGCGTGGGCAGGGTGACGTTGGTTGGCCCCACCTTGGGCAGCACCCAATACATGGCGATGAAGGCCGCCGAGGTGAGTGCAAAACCAATCACCAGCAAAGCGCCCCAGGCCTGCGCCGTCAGAGCCTGTGGCGCGCCCTCCACCCAGAACGCAACCGGCAGGATAAAGGCCGTTGCACCGCTCAGCGCCCAGGCCACCAGCACCACCGGCTCCATATCGCGGAACTGGCGCGCGACATTGACCGAGAACGCATAGCACAGCGGTGCACCAAGAGTGACAAACACGGCCCAGATGGCACTGCTCTGCCCGCTTTGCAGGATCGGCAGCGACAGGATCACGATGCCTGCGAGCCCTGCGCCAACGCCGAGGCTCTTGCGCCAGTTGGCGCGTTCGCCGCCCGGCCAGAAATGGGTCACCACCACCGCAAGCGCCGGGGTGCAGGCGTTGACGATCCCGGCCACGCCACTGGCAATATGCTGTTGTCCGATGGCGTAAAAGGAAAACGGGATCGCATAGCTCAGCGCGCCAAACCCGGCCAGCGCCAGCGCGCGCGCTGGCGAGATGCGCCAATCACGCCCGCGCGCCAGCAGGAACATCCAGCAGCCCAGCGCCCCAAGCCCAACACGCCCGACCGAAACCCATAACGGCGCCAGCTCGCGCAAAAGCACCGCGTTGAACATGAAGGACATTCCCCAACCGATGCCGAGAATTACGATGACCGCCCAATACCGCAACGCCATCTGCGCGCTCCTTAAATACGTCCGCAAACAATAGAGCGCCTTTGTGCGCACACGCTTCGGGATTGTCGACCCGCCTCTTGCGCTTTAGGAGGTATCGGTATGAACGACACTCTTGATACAGTCTTTGCGGCCCTGGCAGATCCGACCCGGCGGGCGATCCTGTCGATGCTGCTCGAAGACGATATGGCCGTCACCGATGTGGCCGAGCCTTTCGAGATGTCCTTGGCGGCGATTTCAAAGCATCTCACCATCCTCACCCGCGCGGGCCTCATTCAGCAGGAAAAACGCGGACGGGTGAAGTGGTGCAAGCTACAACCGGACGCCTTGCGGGCAGCCTCGGTCTGGATGCAGGGTTTTGGTCAGTTCGAGCCGGTGAACCTCGATGCATTCGAGCGCTTTCTCGAGGAAGAACTTCGCGACGGCGAGTGAGGGCCCGCAAACACCCTTCAGCCGAGCGAAGTCACACGTCGCCTATCCGTGCTCATCCTTCAACAGCAGCCAGAGCGCCACGATGGTGAGGCCAATGCCACCAAAGATGAGCGCCGGAGGCCAACCCTTGCCCAGCGCAATCTCCCAAAGGATCACCCAGGACGGCACCAGATAGGTATAGGCCATCACCTTGGCCGACGGCAGACGCAGCGTGGCAACCTGCAGCAAGACAAAGGTGCAGGCCGACGCAAAGACCGACACATAAAGAAGTCCAATCCAGACAATCGGTTTGAGGCCTGCCCAATCCGTCGCGGCCAGATCGCGCCAGGCCAGCGCGACCAGCAGGATTGCCCCCGCGACCAACACCCCAAAGGTAAAGACCAGCGCCGGCTCGCCCCGGTTCAGCTTGCGCACCATCGGCGTATAAAGCGCATGCGCCACGCAGCCGACAAAATAGATCATCTCGCCCTGGCCGATCTCGAATTTCAGAACCGCCTCCATGTCGGCGCGAAAGATCACCCAGAGCGCGCCTGCCCCCCCGATCACCAGAGCCAGCGCCATACGCGGGGTGGTGATCTGGCGTAAAAGCAGCCAGCCAAAGACGCCGCTCATGGCTGGGGTCAGCGTGAACACCGCAGCGGCGCTCACCGGATCTGCAGTCTGCAGCCCATAGAACATCAGGACAAAATAGGTCGCAAACACCCCGCCCAGCAGCACATAGCGCCACGGCGCCTCGAATTGCTGCGGTTTCAGCCCCGGACCAAGCGCTGCCGCCGCCCCGATCAGGATACCCGCCAGTACAAAACGCACCGCATTGAGCGCCGCGGGTGTTACCTCATTGGCGATCAGTGCCCCGAGCGAAAACGACCCGGCCACCAAGGCTGAGAATGCGAGCATCGCAAGATGCCCCTTGTGACTGTCGCGCAGACCGCGCGGCCGCGTGGCCAATTCCATGCTCTGTCTCACTGCGGCCAGGATTTGGCGTGCTCTTTCAAGAAGCGCACAAAACTCTGCACCTTGTTGGTGCGGTGGAGATCCACATGGGTCACGAGCCAGATCTTGCCCGACCACTCATCGTGGGGATCCATCATCATCACCAGATCAGGACTGCTTGCCGCCTCCCAGAGGGAGACAAACCCGATCCCAGCCCCTGCCCGAATGGCCTGATGCCCAGCCACGGCGTCAGAGCAGCGAAAGACGATATTCTCGGCCGGGATCGTGGAACGCAACCAGCGCTCGAAGGGCGCGCGCGTATTCTCATTGTCGCTGGCAATAAAACGATGGTTCACCATGTCATCTTGCCCCTTCAGCATGCCATGGCGCTCGACGTACTCGCGCGAGGCATAGAGCGCGAGCCGCTGGGCCACGAAGGGCTGCACAACATTGTCGGGCTGCTCGGGGGCAGCGCCCGCGCGCAACGCCACATGCGCCTCGCCATATTCCAGCCGGAACAGGCGATCCCCGGTCAGATAGCGGATCACAAGATCAGGATGCAGCTGCTGAAACTCTGCAAGCGCCGGCGCCAACATTGGCGCCATGGACGACAGGGATGTCACCACCAGCTCCCCAGAGACCTCATCGCCCTGCCCCTTGAGGCGCCCGACCAGTTGGCTGAACTGATCGTCCGTGGCCTGCGCCACCCGCAACAGGTCAAGACCGGCCTCGGTGGCCGTATACCCACGGGCATGTCGCTGGAACAGCTTCACGCCCAGTCGGGCTTCGATCGCGTCGATATGCCGGATCACCGTGGCGTGATGCACGCCCAGAACATCTGCTGCACCACTCACAGTGCCCAAGCGCGCCACCTGATAGGCGGTGCGTACCTCATCCCAATTTTCCACCTGATCCCCCTGCCGATGCTTTTCTGTCTCAATCTGCGCGCAAACGCACAACTTTTGTTGAATATCACAAATTGTGTTCGAATGTGCAAATGCGCATCTTCCACGTCAAGTGATTTGATCTCTTTCAATGGAGCAAGACCATGACCCAGACCGTACTTCACATCGACAGCTCTGCCCGCAAAACCGGCTCGATCTCGCGCGACCTGACTGCGCAAGTTGTGGCCCGCCTCGGTGCCGAGACCGTTCTGCACCGTGACCTGTCAACCCCGCTGCCGCTCTTGGACGAGACCTGGATCGGCGCGAATTTCACCGCCCCCGAGGAGCGCACGGAGTCCCAAAAAGACGTATTGGCCCTGTCGGACCAATTGATCCAAGAGATCAAACAGGCCGACACGCTTGTGATCGGCGTTCCGATCTACAACTTTGCCATTCCAACTACGCTGAAGGCGTGGATCGACCAGATTGCCCGTGCGGGCGTGACCTTCCGCTATACCGAGAACGGACCGGAAGGGCTGCTGACCGGCAAACGTGCGATCCTCGTGGTGGCCTCGGGCGGCACCGAAGCGGGGTCGGACATCGATTATGCCAGCCGCTACCTGCGTCACATGCTGGGCTTTATCGGTATCACCGAAGTAGAAGTTGTCGCCGCCGACCAGCAGGCGATCGATGCCGAAGCTTCGGTCCAGAAAGCCAAAGACGCAATCGCGCAACTGGCGGCGTAAGCCTCTGCATGCAATGGGGCGGGCGCTCCCGCCCGTCCGTCGGTCCGCCACAGGCTGACCACGTCCCGTTGGGCCGGGCAGGCCGCGCCGCAGGCGCGGCCTGCCCCCGGCGATCCGCAAAGCGGAGCGCAACCCCTCAGCCCGTTGGGCAATCAAACCACGCCTCTCGTGCTGATCCTCTGCGGTCAGATCCACTCGGGCGTGACGCCGATCCGTTCAAAGAACACCATCAGGTCTGCACGCGGCATCGCCAAGGTGCGCGTGTTTACAAGCGGATGCATATAGATACTGTCGGCATGCTGCGCTTGTGCATCCATAAAGAAACGCACCCCCTTGGGCGCGCCGTTGATCATCGCCAGCGGTGTCACGGCTCCGGGCCGCACCCCGAGAAACTCCATTAGCCGATCCGCGGAGCCAAACGACAGCCCGCCACCACCCAGTGTTGCACCGAGCGCCTTGAGGTCCACGTCCCGGTCCTGTTCCAGCGACACCAGGTAATTGCGCTTCTTGCGGTCACGCAGGTAGAGGTTCTTCAATCGCAACGCCTGCTCTCCCGGGCGCAGCAGCGCCCCCTCGACGGCCTTTGCATCCTCTACGGTGCGCAACGGCGCGTGTTCGTGCAGAACATAGGAAATCCCCCACGAATTGAGCTGGCTCAACAGGTCCTCGCAAGAAATCGGCAAGCCTTCTTCTGATGCAGCATGTGTCGCGTCCATAAGAGATCCTTTGCAAAACAGCGCGCGTAAGTCTTGCGGCTGTTTGGCAGATGTCTCAGGGGCTCGGCAATATCAAACCCGCGCCCCTCAGGCCACGGCCGCATCCCGCAGTGTGAAACACCTGCGCCAGGCCGCGTCGATTTCGGCCATACCTTGGGCGCAGGGGTATTGCGCGTTCGGGCTGGCAGGGTCGCCGTATTGCTGCTCAAGCTGGCGTGCCACCATAGACGCCTCCTCGGACGGATAGGCTGGCCGCACCTGGTCCAAGCCATCAAATGTCGCCCGTTGAAAGGGCAGAACGCTGCTCTCGGAGCTGAGGTTGGCAATGGCACAGCCACAGAGCGAGGCAAAATACTCCAGTCGACGCGCCTTCGCTGTCAGGTCGCGCGCGCCATTTGACCGGGAGGCGCCGGCTCTTGCGTCCCCTTCGATGGGGGCTCCGGGGGAGTCAAACTCGCATCCCATACAGAACACCTGCGCAGGTTCTAGCGCCGCCAACGCCCAATAGCTCGCCGCCAAGACCAAATCACTGCCGGTATAGGCCGCCCCACCGAAATGGGTCAGCACCGGCTCATAGTCCGCCTCGGTGACGACTTGCTGTCCCGCCTCAAGCAGCACGGGCCGGTCGTCGGGGGCAAGACTGTCACTGTGAAGCATATGGGTCCAATCGGGCCGCAGGTGCCAGGCCTCCTCGATGGCAAGGATGTAATCAAAAAGCCCCCCATCCCAATCGACAGCCCTCATCGCGTCCTGCGCGACACCAAGAATAAGAACCTTCACCACAACGACCCTCGCCTCCAAACAGGCACCTTCGCGCTCCACGCGACACGGACAAATAAAACAGTATGGCACCAAGAGGTAGCAGGCCGGCATCGCACTGACGACCTGCCAGAAATGGTGGGGTCGGATGACACGCGCTTGCTGGTAGGGGAGGTGATCTCTACCAGTCGCCCTTTTTCTTGACTCTTGGGTGCCTGCACAGTAGGGCAGAGCCAATTCCGGGAGTCGTTGTGTCTTCCGGTCCTTGGCGTTTGCCAGGGATCGCCCTCCACCAGCGCGTTGCGCCCGTGGGGGCAAACCTTGTTGGTTTGCACCCACACTCTTGCGCAGCGGGGTCAGGCCAGATTGGTTTGTACCCAGGCTTGCGATCTGGTGGCGAGTGATTGAGGTTCGTTTCACCGCTCCTTACATGAGGGGCACGCGTCATAAACCGGCAAAGGAGGCCGAAGGCATGTTTGAAAATCTATCCGAACGCCTATCCGGTGTCTTCGACCGGCTGACAAAACAGGGCGCCCTCTCCGAGGACGACGTCAAAACCGCCCTGCGCGAAGTGCGCGTCGCCCTCTTGGAGGCCGACGTCTCGCTGCCCGTGGCCCGCGATTTCGTCAAGAAGGTTCAGGAGCAGGCCACCGGTCAGGCCGTCACCAAATCGGTGACACCGGGCCAGCAGGTCGTGAAGATCGTTCATGATGCGCTTGTCGAGACCCTGCGAGGCGACGAGGACCCCGGGGCGCTCAAGATCGACAACCCGCCCGCACCGATCCTGATGGTCGGCCTGCAGGGCTCCGGCAAGACCACCACCACCGGTAAGCTTGCAAAGCGCCTCAAGGAAAAAGAGGGCAAGAAAGTGCTTCTTGCCTCGCTCGACGTCTATCGCCCGGCAGCGATGGATCAGCTGGCGGTGCTTGGTACCCAGATCGGCGTCGACACCCTGCCCATCGTCAAAGGCCAAAGCCCGGTCGACATCGCCAAACGCGCCAAACAGCAGGCCGCGCTTGGGGGCTATGACGTCTATATGCTCGACACGGCCGGTCGTCTGCAAATCGACGAGACCCTCATGAAAGAGGTCGAAGACGTCCGCGACGTGGTCTCCCCGCGCGAGACGCTTCTGGTGGTAGATGGTCTGACCGGTCAGGTTGCGGTCGAGGTCGCGGAAGAATTCGACAACAAGATCGGCATCTCCGGCGTCGTGCTGACCCGGATGGACGGCGACGGGCGCGGCGGTGCGGCGCTCTCGATGCGCGCCGTGACCGGCAAGCCCATCCGCTTTGTCGGCCTTGGCGAGAAGATGGACGCCATCGAGACCTTCGAGCCGGACCGGATCGCAGGCCGCATCCTTGGCATGGGCGACATTGTGGCCCTCGTCGAGAAGGCGCAGGAAACCATCGAGGCTGAGCAGGCCGAGCGCATGATGAAGCGCATGATGAAAGGTCAGTTCAATATGAACGACCTGCGCATGCAGTTGGAGCAGATGCAGCAGATGGGCGGCATGCAGGGCATGATGCAGATGATGCCGGGCATGGGCAAAATGGCCAAACAGGTCGAAGAGTCCGGCTTTGACGACAAGATGGTCAAGCGCCAGATCGCGATGATCCAGTCCATGACCAAGAAAGAGCGCGCAAACCCCGCGCTGCTGCAGGCCAGCCGCAAGAAACGCATTGCAGCAGGCTCCGGCATGGAGGTCTCGGACCTCAACAAGCTCTTGAAGATGCACCGCCAGATGGCGGACGTCATGAAGAAGATGGGCAAAATGGGCAAAGGCAAGATGCTGAAACAGGCCATGAAAGGCATGTTCGGCAAAGGCGGCATGCCCGAGATGCCCGGTGGCATGCCCGGCGGTATGGATCCCTCGCAGATGGACCCCAAGGCGCTCGAGGCCGCAGCCAAGGCCATGGGCGGCAAGGGTGGTTTGCCCGGCGGTCTCGGCGGGCTGGGTGGCCTCGGTGGCGGCATGGGCCTGCCCGGTGGCCTCTCTGGATTTGGCAAGAAGAAGTAACCCCCTCAGATGAGCTCAGCCCCCACCATAGAAACCGACCGACTGATCCTACGCCCGCATGTTGCGGCGGATCTCGAAGCGTTCTGGTCCTTCTACCAGAGCGACCGGTCGCGCTATATGGATGTGCCCACCAGCCGCTCGCAACTCTGGGCCGGGATGCTGGCCGAGGTCGGCTCCTGGGAGATCTTCGGCTGGGGCGGGCTTGCGATTGAAACCAAGGACGGACAGCTGGCCGGTCAGGTTTGCATCAGCCAGCCTCCGCATTTCCCGGAACTGGAACTGGGCTGGATCGTCTTTGACGGGTTCGAGGGCTTTGGCTACGCCTTTGAAGCAGCCTCCGCGATGCGCGACTACGCCTTTGAAATCCTCGAAGTGCCAACTCTGGTGAGCTACATCGACGGCAACAACCAGCGCTCGGTCGCCCTGGCCAAGCGCATGGGCGCCGTCGAGGATCTCAATGCGCGCACCTATGACGCGGCAGATCAGGTCTATCGTCACAGCCCCGACAGCAGCGGGCCCGGACTGGAGGCCTACGCATGAGCACCCCCTCCATTCCCGTGATCGAAACCAAACGCCTGATCCTGCGTGGCCCCGAGGCAGAGGACTACCCGAATTTCAAGGCCACCTTCACCTCGTATCGCGCGCGCTTCATGGGCGGGCCGCTGAACACATACGAGGCATGGATGCTCTATGCCGCCGAGATCGGCCACTGGCAGGTGCGCGGCTTTGGCATGTGGATGATCCACGACAAGATCACCGATGAAACCTACGGTATGGCCGGTGGCTGGCAGCCCGCCGGCTGGCCAGAGCGCGAAATTGCCTGGATCATCTGGCCCGAGAAGGCCGGCAAGGGCTATGCTCTCGAAGCCACCCACGCGGCGCGCAACTACTTTTACACCCAGGCCGGATGGGACGGCGCGGTCAGCTATATCGACCCCAAGAACCTCGATTCGATCCGTCTCGCCGAACGTCTCGGTGCCAAGAAGGACCACGAGGCCCAGACCATCGACGGCAACGATGCCGTCTACCGGCACCCGACCCCGGCGCAGCTGCGCGACAGCCAGCTGACCCATGGCATCGAGATGGAAATCGGCCATTACGCCGACCCGCTGTTCAAACCGAAAGGATGGGCCATTGACTGAGACGACGACCGATCCTGTTGCCCGTGCGGCCGCGCTTTTGAAAGAGCACCGCGAGAGCATCGATCGCCTCGACGCGATCATCGTCTATACGCTGGGCGAGCGTTTCAAGCGCACGCAGGCGGTCGGCAAGCTCAAGGCGACACACGACCTTCCCCCGTCCGATCCCGCGCGCGAAGCGAAGCAGATCGAACGGCTCGAAGACTTGGCGAGAGAGGCCGATCTGGACCCGGAATTCGCCAAGGCGTTCTTGAACTTCATCATCGATGAGGTCATCCGCCACCACAAGAAACACCAGGAATAAGCGGGGTTCGACCTGATCTCAGGACACCTCGTTCAACGCCATCAAAGGAGAATGAAACCATGGCAATGAAAATCCGTTTGGCCCGCGGCGGCTCCAAAAAACGCCCCTTCTACCGCATCGTTGCAGCGGACTCCCGCATGCCGCGTGACGGCCGCTTCATCGAGAAGCTGGGCACCTATAACCCGCTCCTGCCGAAAGACAGCGAAGAGCGCGTGAAAATGGACATCGAAAAGATCCAGGCATGGCTCGACAAAGGCGCACAGCCCACCGACCGTGTGGCTCGTATGCTCGAGGCGGCTGGCGTGCGCGAGAAAACCGAGCGCAACAACCCCAACAAAGCGAAGCCGGGCAAGAAAGCTCAGGAGCGCGCTGAAGAGAAAGCCGCCAAGGCAGCAGAAGCCGCCGAAGCAGCAGACGCGGAATAATCACATGACGGGCCCGGTGCAGGAGGCAAAGGGATGTTTCCCGCAGGCGTTCCGCGCCGAGCTCGATCTGTTGATGAAATTGCGCCGGGACGTCCGGCGCTTTCGCACCGATCCGGTGGACGAGGCAGTGCTGACGCGCTGCCTCTCTGCCATTTCGCTGGCGCCTTCCGTGGGTCTCAGCGAGCCTTGGCGCATCATCCGCGTCGAAAGCGAGACCGCCCGCGCGGCGGCTCTACAGAATTTCGAGACCGCCAATGCCGAGGCGCTGGCGGACTACAGCGAGGATCGCGCTGCCACCTATGCGCGCCTCAAACTCTCCGGCATGCGCGAAGCCCCGGTCCAGATCGCCTTCTTTTGCGATGACGAGACCGGCAAGGGGCACGGCCTTGGCGCGCGCAGCATGCCGGAAATGCGCCGCTATTCGGTGGTGACGGCGGTCACGCTCTTCTGGCTCGCGCTGCGCGCCGAAGGGCTGGGGCTCGGCTGGGTTTCGGTGCTTGATCCCGCCCGAATGGCGCGCGATCTGGATGTGCCTCAAAGCTGGAGCCTCATCGGGTATTTCTGCATCGGCCACCCGGAGCGCCTGTCGGACACGCCGGAACTGGAGCAGGAAGGCTGGGAACAGCGCTTTGCCGCACTCCCGATCGAGACCCGCTGAGGCGGTGGTGCAGACGTGGGACTGACATCGGGGCGAACATGGGGCTGATCCGCATGGTGATCTTCACCCTTGTCGCCTTTGGCGCCGGGGTTCTTTATGAACGCAGCGGCGCGCGCGAGCGATGCGCTGCCGCAGGCGGTGATTGGACAAGAACAGAGACGGGGACCGGCATGATCTGCCGGATGTGACATGAGCGATGTGAGTGAAGATCTGATTTGCGTGGGCGCTCTGGCGGGGTCCTTTGGCGTGCGCGGCGAGGTCCGCCTCAAGAGCTTTTGCGCCAACGCGGAAGAGATCGAAGACTATTCCCCCCTCCTGGGCGCGGACGGTCAGACCCGCTACACGCTGGCGATCACCCGCGCGATCAAAGGCGGCTTTGCCGCCCGCATCGTGGATGTCGAAACCAAGGAGCAGGCCGATGCGCTGAAAGGCGTGCAGCTCTATGCGCCGCGCGACCGTTTGCCCTCGCTGCCCGATGATGAGTTCTACCACGCCGATCTGATCGGGCTTGAGGTCTACGACACCGGCGGCACGCTCCTGGGGCGCGTGAAGGCGGTGCAGAACTACGGCGCGGATGATCTCTTGGAACTGCATGGTCCGGGGCTCTCGGCCACGGTGCTTCTGCCCTTTACCAAGGCGGCGGTGCCGACGGTGGACCTCTCTCAGGGCCGCATCATCGCAGACCCACCAGCGGGCGTGTTTTAATCACGTCTGAAGCTGCTGCCTCAGCACTTCAAACATCGAGACTATCCGCTCAATTCGGCGCTGCTGCGACGCGCTGCGGTGTTCCTTTTCTACTGGCATCTGCAACCAGTCATTAAAGAGCTGGTGGCACAAAAGAAAATGCACCACAGGGTCGTCCTGACACGGATGACCATATCCCGCGCTGAGCGCGACCCAATCCGCCGCTGGGAGTCCCGCCAATCCGCGCGTTTGCGTTCGCGCCAGGCCAAAGGAATACCCGAGCCGGGTCATGAAACGCGCCACATCAAAAGCCACGGGACCGGTATCGCGCGGCGCCGGATCCAAAGCATAAAGCGGCCCATCGCGCCCAAAGACGACGTTCCGGCTATGGAAATCTCCGTGGCGCGTCCCGTGCCGGCAGGGCCTGCCCTGTGCGCCGCGCGTCACATGGTGCATGAAGGCACAGATGCCAAGGAATTTCTTGGGATAGGCAACCTCTTGCGACCCGCTTCGAATGGTCTTCGCAACGCGGCGTACGCGTTTCAGCATCCCCTCTCCGTCAAAGGGCTGCGGGGTGTCTGAAGCGCTCTGATGCAGCTGCCTCAACCATGCGCCACAGTGGCGCAATACATCGGCGCGGCTGTCGAAATCTATTTCGGCGGCCTCCAGCCGGGCATATGCTGTGAGCCCCGGAACATACTTCAGCGCAAGAACGCGGTTTTCGGCATCAGCCCAGACCAGAGGCACCATTCGAAAGGCGCCATCGCGTCCCATGACACGCTCCAAAGAGCGATAGCACGACAGCAATTCGCCAAAGCGCACCTGCGAGACGTCATCGTCATATTTCACCACCAAGGGATCGCAGTCTGTCCCCTCCAGCAAAAAGACCTCGCGCGCGGCTGTGGATTTGATCAGGCGCCATCGCGCGCGATCTGTCGCAATCCCCAGTGCCTGCGCGACCCGCTCGCGATCCAGATCCGGTCCGGACTGATTGGACGTATCGCTCATGTGCCCCCCGGGACGCTGCTCCATATGAGTAATCCCCCACAAATCCCTATTGCAAACCTTACTGAAGGGCGGCATGCACTTTTGCCATGAGCAAACCAACAAAATCCCATGGGCGCCTCTCGATCGGGGCCAGCCTCAAGCCTCGCGAGTTGATGAGCGACACGCCGGATCTTGCGGGCGTCTGGAAAGCAAAGATCCTTACGCTCTTTCCCGAAGCCTTCCCGGGCGTTCTGGGCGAGAGCCTCACGGGCAAGGCATTGCAGCAAGGGCTTTGGCAGCTGGAAACCGTCGATCTGCGCCCCTTTGGGATTGGCAAGCACAAGAACGTCGATGACACCCCCGCCGGGGGCGGTGCGGGCATGGTGCTGCGCGCCGACGTACTGGGCGACGCCATCGAACACGCCATGCAGGGCACTGCCGGCAACTGGCCTCTGATTTACCTTTCCCCGCGCGGGCGGCGGATGGACCAGCAGATGATGCAAACCTTTGCCCGGTGCGATGGGCTGACACTCCTGTGTGGACGCTTTGAGGGGGTCGATGAACGGGTGCTCGAACACTACGGCATCCAGGAGGTCTCGCTTGGGGATTTTGTG
Organism: Ruegeria sp. TM1040; assembly: GCF_000014065.1. Lineage (NCBI taxonomy): Bacteria > Pseudomonadati > Pseudomonadota > Alphaproteobacteria > Rhodobacterales > Roseobacteraceae > Ruegeria > Ruegeria sp. TM1040. The sequence continues at coordinate 2,746,487 of NC_008044.1, forward strand.
ATGACCGGTGGCGAGCTTGCGGCGCAGGCGCTCATTGATGCCACCGTACGGCTCATTCCCGGCGTGCTGGGCAACCAGGCCTCCACCGAAGAGGAGAGCTTCTCCTCGGGTCTTCTCGAACATCCCCAATACACGCGTCCTGCCGACTGGAAAGGCCGCGCGATCCCCGATGTTCTGATGTCCGGCCACCATGGCAAAATCGCCGAGTGGCGGCAGGACATGAGCGAAAAGATCACCCAAGAACGCCGCCCGGATCTGTGGGCGGCGTATCAGGCGCGCAAGTCCAAGACCTGATCAGCAGTCCAGCTTGAGCTGCCAGCGGTTGAAACTGTCGAGCTGCTCTTGCGTGCTGCGCAGGTTGGTTGTCTCGCTGTAGCCTTTCAGCAGATCCAGAATACCGTCCTGGAACACTGCTTTGCATTCCGTCTGCGCAGCGGTGATGCGCTCGAGATCTGCAACCGTATAGGCAAAGCCCGCTGCCGCCGGAGCGATCAGCGCCACGCCACGCGCCCGATCGGCGCTAAAGGCATAGGGCTTGGCGCCATCGCGCACCGTGACCCGCTCCGCCCAGAGCGCATCATTTTGCGCGCGTTTCTGAACAGCCGCATCCGAAGTCGGACCCGCGTAGTCGCATCCCGCGACCACAAGTGCTGAAAACCCCAATACAAAACAGTGCCTTAAAATCATTTACCCATCTCCTGTGGTTCCGCGCCAGTGTGGCTTGTGATGCCGGTAGGGTCAATCTGCGAACACCGGCCCTGACGCACATCTGTCCGTTGCCCGAGGGGGGCTGGCGTGCTTTAGTCGCCTTGGTAAGTAAACGTAAGAACCGGGAGATCTCCGATGGCAGCAAAGTTTGAACTCTACACCGACAACGCAGGCGAATTTCGCTTCCGCCTCAAGGCGGGCAATGGCGAGAACATCCTGGCCAGCGAAGGCTACAAGCAAAAGGCCAGCGCCGAAAACGGAATCGAGTCGGTCAAGAAGAACGCCGCTGACGAGGCCCGTTTCGAGCGCAAGGAAACCGCAGCTGGCAAGCATATGTTCAACCTCAAGGCCAGCAACGGTCAGGTGATCGGCACCTCGCAGAGCTACGCAAGCGCCTCCGGTCGTGATGGCGGCATCGAGTCGGTGATGCGCAACGCCCCCGAGGCCCGCATCGAAGACCTGACCTGATCTCCCCTTCGGCACTCTGATCTGACCTCAGAACAGAGCAGCTCCGGATCGCCTGAGCCCTGCGCGAACGCGGGGCTCAACTCTTTCCTTTGGGGGTGCCGCCGCGCCTCTGAATACGCGTCGCCAGCCGCAGCAGCCGTTGGAACTTGTCGCACTCCATGTGGTTGGAGGCCGGACAGGTGGCAACATGGCGCATCATATCGGACAAAGCCTCCAAGCGCTGCGCCTGTCTCTGGATCTCGTCCGCGCGCGCATCAAGCTCTGTGCGTGCAATCTCTGGCTGGCCTTCCGGGCCAAACATCGCGCCGATTTCATCCAGCGAAAATCCGCCCTGCTTGCCAAGCGCGATCAGCGCCAGCTGCTCCAGCACCATAGGTCCATATTGCCGTCGCAGCCCATTGCGCGACAGCGACTGGATCAGGCCCTTATCCTCGTAATAGCGCAGCGTCGACGGCTTTGTGCCGCTTTGTTTTGCGACTTCTCCGATGTCGAGCAATTTCATTATTGACCTCAAGTTGACTTGAATTCGTAGCCTGCCCTTCGAAATTGATTTTGGCAAGGAGATCTCAATGACTGCCGCCCCTTCCACCCTGCCTGCGCTGGACCGTCGCGCGGTTGCGCTGTTGCTCGCCGCGACGCTAACGACCATGGCCAATGCCGCCATCAGCCCCGCCCTGCCCGGCCTGGAGGCCCGGTTTGCCGACCACCCGCAGGCGGCCCTTCTGACACGTTTCCTGGTGCCCGCGCCCTCGGTGGCGGTGGTGCTGATCGCGGGGTGGGCCGGTGTACTGGCGGATCGACTGGGTCGTCGTCCGATGTTGATTGGTGGAGTGCTGCTCTTTGCGCTGGCCGGTAGCCTCGGCATGGTCCTGGGCAGCCTTGAGGCGATCCTCTTGAGCCGCCTCGCCCTTGGGGTGGCAGTGGCCCTCATCATGACAGCGCAGACCGCTCTTATTGCGGACTACTTCGACGGCGCGGCCCGCAGTCGCGTTCTGGGGCTGCAAATCTCGGCCCGAAACCTCGGCGGGCTGGTGTCGATCACCCTTGCGGGCGTGCTCGCCCTGATGTCGCCCATGCATGCGTTTGCGATCCACGGACTCGCGCTCTTGATCCTCCCGATCCTCTGGTGTGCGATTTCAGAGCCCAAACGCCCCAGCCCAGCGACCACCGCGCGCGGTGCTCCCCCTGCGACAACACAGAGGCTGGGGCTTGGTCTTTGGGCCATCGCGGGGCTGCAAATGCTGACCACGATCTGCTTTTTCACCATGCCCACGCAGGTGCCGTTCTTTGTCGCCAGTCACGGCATCAAAAACACGGCAATCATCGGCTCCGTGATGGGGGCGCTGACGCTCGCGGGGATGCTGGCGGCCACCCGCTACAGCACGCTCAAACCCCGGCTTGGGCACGCGCGGCTCTTTCTGCTGGGCTATGGGCTCATGGGGCTTGGGATGGCGGTACTGGCCCTTGCGCCGGGTCTTGCGATGATCTTTCTGGGGGCCGCGCTGGTCGGGCTTGGCTTTGCCACCGTCTCTCCGAATTTCAACGAAATTGCCCTGCGCGCCGCCCCCGCAGATCTGCGCGGGCGGGCTGCTGGGATCATGACAACTTCGGTCTTTCTTGGGCAGATCGTCTCTCCGTTTCTGACCCTGCCCATGGTGCGCCACGCGGGCTACTCTGGGACCTTCGCGACCCTTGCTGTCCTGCTTGGGCTGGCCGCCTTGGTCGCGCTTCTGGCCTATGGGGTCACACGCGGCGCAACCGATGCCGCCGAGCGCGCCTCCTAGGTGCCCTGCCGGTGACGATCGCGCTTGCAATGAAGGGGGATCTGGCCTAAACACCGCGCGTCCGGGGCTCTGATCGAGTCGTCCGGGCTCGCTTTGTTTGGCTTATGCCCGTCTTCTTCGGCAGGCTCGCGACGCAGGGCGCAGACGACAAGTAACGACACCACATCTCTGGCGGGCGCGATTGCGGACCCGGTGAAGACCAAGAGCTCTGGGGGATCACAAGACCTTCGTGGATATAACCACGAGCAACATAGGAGACGATCATGGATCTGATCGCACAACTCGAAGCGGAGCAGATTGCTGCGCTGGGGAAAGAGATCCCCGATTTCAAAGCCGGTGACACCATCCGCGTCGGCTACAAAGTGACCGAAGGCACCCGCACCCGTGTGCAGGCCTACGAAGGCGTCTGCATCAGCCGCAAGAACGGCTCCGGCATCGCTGGTTCCTTCACCGTCCGCAAGATTTCCTTCGGCGAAGGCGTGGAACGTGTGTTCCCGCTCTACTCCACCAACATCGAGTCCATCGAGGTGGTTCGTCGTGGTCGCGTCCGTCGCGCCAAACTCTACTACCTGCGTTCGCGTCGCGGCAAATCCGCCCGTATCGCCGAAGACGCAAACTACAAAGCCAAAGCGTAAGGAGTGGTCTCATGAAAAAAGACATCCATCCCGATTACCACTTCATCGACGTCAAAATGACCGACGGTACCGTTGTCAAAATGCGCTCCACCTGGGGCAACGAAGGCGACCAGCTGGCTCTGGACATCGACCCTTCCGCGCACCCCGCGTGGACCGGTGGCTCCTCGCGCCTGATGGACACCGGCGGCCGCGTGTCCAAGTTCAAGAAAAAATACGAAGGTCTGGGTTTCTAATCCATCCCTTGCAGGGTTTATCCCTCTCGGATTGCCAATCAGACGCCGCCCTCCCCGGGGCGGCGTTTTTGCGTTTCAGCCCCGTGCAGCGTGATTTCAGTGCGATTTCAGTGCGGCTTCAGGGCAACAGGGCGCACCGGGTCGTCGCACGACAGGGTTTGGTACAAAATAGGCTCTAACTGGGGTGTTTTGGCCGCTTCCCATTGATTCGTCAGAGCCGTATAGTCCAGCCAAATCACAAGGCGTGGCAGCCAAAGCCGCGCAGGTTTGAAGGGATCCGTGAGATGGCACATATCATTGTCGTCGGAAACGAAAAGGGCGGCGCGGGGAAATCCACCGTCTCCATGCATGTGGCCACAACGCTGGCACGGCTGGGGTACAAGGTGGCAGGGTTGGACCTCGATCTGCGGCAGCGTTCGCTGGGGCGTTACCTGGAAAACCGGCTGGCCTTTATCGCGGCGTCCGACCTCAACCTGCCGATGGTGTCGTTGCACGAGCTGCCCGAGATCGACCCGGACACATTGCAACCGGGCGAGAACATCTATGATCTGCGTCTCTCTGCGGCGATTTCCGAGCTGGAGCCGATCTATGATTTCATTCTGATCGACTGTCCCGGCTCTCACACGCGCCTCAGTCAGGTGGCGCATTCGCTGGCCGACACGCTGATCACGCCGCTCAACGACAGTTTTGTCGATTTTGACCTGCTCGCGCATACGGACGAAAAAGGCGAGAAGATCAAAGGCCCCTCGGTCTACTCCGAGATGGTCTGGAACGCGCGTCAGCTGCGCGCACAGGCGGGTTTGCCCCCGATCGACTGGATCGTGATCCGCAACCGTGTCGGCACGCAGCGAATGGTGAACAAGGAAAAGATGGAGCGCGCGATCAATATGCTCTCCAAACGGATCGGCTTTCGCGTCGCGCCGGGCTTTTCCGAGCGAGTCATTTTCCGCGAGCTGTTCCCGCGCGGGCTCACTCTGCTGGACCTCAAGGATGTGGGGGTCAAACAGCTCAATATCTCCAATATCGCGGCCCGTCAGGAGCTGCGCGACATGATGAAGGCGCTGGAGCTCCCCGAGGTCGAGATCGACATCTGATCCAACGGCGGAGCCCTTCGCGTTGAGGCTTTCCGCAGCCGCGTAGGCCCACCTATGGTGGGCCACTGCGTCCGCGGCGAAGGGCGCGCGCCGGGCCAAAGGCCCGGCGCGCGCGGGTCCACCCGGTCACGAGGGGAAACCCCTTTCGAAAGGTCGGCACGTCCCTCAGGCGCTCCGCTCTTTTGGGTGTTCAGGTTTCCGGTTGATAGAGCGTAAAGAGCTCAATGGGTTCCGCCACGCCGCGCAACATGTAACGGCCCACGGACACCAGATCCGCGCCATCCGCGCCTGCGGCGTCGCGGACATCTTCCGACAGAATGATCGACCGCTCCACGGCGCGATGCATGTCGGCTATCCGCGCCGTCAGGTTCACAGCCGGGCCAATCACGGTGAAATCCAGCCGGTTCGGCGCGCCGATGTTGCCATAGAGGATCTCGCCGGCGTGCAGGGCCATCGTGTATTCCGCCAGCGGCAGGCCTTCGGCGGCGCGGACCTCATTCACGGCCCTCATGCGCGGACCAAGCTCCGCCACCGCCCGCAGGGCCGCCTGCGCGTCCTCCTGCAGGGTGCCGAGGTTGAACATCGCCATCACCGCATCGCCCATGAACTTCAGGATATTGCCCCCATGGGACTGGATCAGCTGGACAACGTGACCGAAGTAATCATTGAGCAAATCAACAAGCTCTTCACCCGGCAACGACTCTGAGAGGGCCGTAAAGCCGCGCAGATCAAACAGGCAGATCACTGCATCAATACGTTGCGATGAGCCGCGCGCGATCTCACCCGACAGCACCCGCGCCCCGGCATCGCGCCCCAGGTAGACTTGCAAAAGGGCGCGCCCCATCTCCCGGTTTCCGGCAGCGGCCAACACCAGTGCCAGCGTCCCGAACACATTGCGCAGCAACGCGAGACAGGGTTCGGCCTCCTCTGGCGGGCCATCAAAACTCCAGGACGCGACCAAGCCTTCGGCATTGGGGCTATCGGGGTCAAACTGCGCCTGACTGAAATCGCCAAAGGGCTGCCAATGGGCAAAATAGCTCGTCGCCCCCATCTCCTTCAGGCGGGTAAAGATCGGAAAGCGCGCTTCGTCCTCGCGGCTGAAGCGACTGTAGTACTCCGCTTCGCCCGAGCTGATCAGAGCAAAGAACGGACTTTGCACCCATTCATTGCGTGGCTCCTTGTGGTCCACGCGCTCAAAATACTCGGAATTCAACCCGTCCTGACGGGTCCAGGTGAAACCGATCCCCCCGAATTCCGGATGCAGCGCGCGCTGCGACAGTTGCATCCGCAACAGAGGCACGCCGTGGTTGACCAGTTCCTCGCAGAAGCGGCGCAAGAGCTCTTCGCGCCCTACCGCCTTCAGACCCTGTTCGGTCAGCCAGTTCTTCAGATCCTCGGTCGCGGCGTGAATGGCCCCATCCCCCTGTTGCTGATCAAGGCGTGCGGTCAGCCGGCGGCTCCATGCTGGCCAATTGCCGCAACATTCGGCGCAAGAGCGCAACATCCTCTGCCGAAAACCCCTGGGTCAATCGCTGATCGTAGACCTGCGCCTGCTGTCGCAGATCCTCGTAAACACTGCGCCCTGCTGCCGTCAACTCCAGGTGTTCGGAGCGACGATCTGACTCGTCGCGACTACGACTGACCCAGCGCCGCGCGGCCAGCTTGGCAACGGCGCGGCTGATCTTGGTCTTGTGGATCCTGGCGCGCTGGCTGATGTCGCTGGCGGTCATGCGGGTGTACATCCCCAGATGAAACAGCACCCGCCATTCCGTCCGCAACATCCCATACCGCCCCTTGTAGAGCTTCTGAAACTCCAGCGAGGAATCCTCTGCCGCTCGGTTGAGCAGAAACGGCAGAAAATCCTGCACCGCAAAATCATCATTTTTCGACATGCCCAGGCTGTGCCTCCCTTGTTAGTTACAAAATCAACTATTACCGAGAGGAAAATGCAAGAGGAGGTTGGTCAAAATGACCCGTCACGCTTTGCCGGACCAGATGATCCAGGCCCCGTCCAATCAGGGCACCCACGAGGGGTATATGCCCGGATTTGGAAATGATTTCGAAACCGAAGCCCTGCCCGGCGCCCTGCCCCAAGGCATGAACAGCCCGCAGAAATGCGAATATGGGCTCTATGGCGAACAGCTTTCCGGCACCGCCTTTACGGCGGAACGCCCCGAACGCACCTGGTGCTATCGCATCCGCCCCAGCGTGAAGCATTCGCACCGCTACGAGAAAATCGACCTGCCTTATTGGAAGAGCGCGCCGCATATTCCCGAAGATGTGATTTCGCTTGGCCAATACCGCTGGGACCCGGTGCCGCATACCGAAGAGGGCCTCACCTGGCTCACTGGCATGCGCACGATGACCACGGCGGGGGATGTGAACACCCAAGTCGGTATGGCGACCCATATCTACCTCGTGACCGAATCGATGAAGGATGAATATTTCTTCTCCGCCGACTCGGAACTTCTGGTGGTGCCGCAAGAAGGCCGCCTGCGCTTTGCGACAGAGCTTGGGATCATCGACATTGAGCCCAAGGAGATCGCCATCCTTCCGCGCGGACTGGTCTATCGCGTCGAAGTGCTCGAAGGTCCCGCGCGCGGCTTTGTCTGCGAAAACTACGGACAGAAATTCGACCTGCCCGGCCGCGGCCCGATCGGTGCGAATTGCATGGCGAACCCGCGGGATTTCAAGGCCCCCGTGGCGGCCTTTGAAGATCGCGAGGCGCCCTCAACACTGACCGTGAAATGGTGTGGCCAGTTCCATGAGACCAAGATCGGCCAGAGCCCTCTGGACGTGGTCGCCTGGCACGGCAACTACGCGCCCTATAAATACGACCTGCGCACCTATTGCCCGGTCGGGGCGATCCTGTTTGACCATCCGGATCCGTCGATCTTTACCGTGCTCACCGCGCCCTCTGGCCAGCCGGGCACGGCCAATATCGACTTTGTGCTGTTCCGCGAACGCTGGATGGTGGCGGAAAACACCTTCCGCCCGCCGTGGTATCACAAGAACATCATGTCGGAGCTGATGGGCAATATCTACGGGCAGTATGACGCCAAACCGCAGGGCTTTGTCCCCGGTGGTGTAAGCCTTCACAACATGATGCTGCCGCATGGACCTGACCGGGAGGCCTTTGAAGGGGCGTCGAATTCGAACCTTGGCCCCGAGAAACTCGACAATACCATGTCGTTCATGTTCGAAACACGTTTCCCCCAGCATCTGACAGAGTTTGCAGCCAAGGAAGCACCGCTTCAGGATACGTATATTGATTGCTGGAGCGACCTTGAGAAGAAATTCGACGGCACGCCCGGTAAGAAATAGGGAGGCTGGGGGCGCTGCCCCCTCTGCGGCCCCAATTGGGGCCGCATTCACCCCCGAGATATTTGTAAAAAGCTGAAGGAGGGCCAGCAGAGCCCTCACCACCAAAAAGGAACGCGCATGCCTTTGAAAAAGTCCTGGGTGACGTCGGCCAATTCCGCTGACCACCCTTTTCCGCTGAACAACCTTCCCTATGGCGTGTTTTCAACCCCCGACAGTGATCCGCGCTGTGGGGTCGCCATCGGCGATATGATCCTCGATCTTGCTGCGGCAGAGGCGGCGGGGCTGATCGACCTCGCAGATGAGCCAATGTTCGAAATGCCCTTCTGGAACGAGTTTATGGAAGAAGGCCCCGCGGTCTGGGCCGCGTTGCGCACCCGCCTGATCGCGCTTCTGGAAGAGGGCTCGGACGCGCAAAACAAGGTCGAGCCTTGTCTCGTACCGATGTCAGGCGCTGAGATGCATATGCCAATCATGGTGTCGGAATACACCGATTTCTATGCCGGGCGTCATCACGCCACCAATGTCGGCACCATGTTTCGGGGCGCCGAGAACGCGCTGCCGCCAAACTGGCTGCATATTCCGATCGGATACAATGGTCGTGCCTCCTCGGTTGTGGTCTCCGGCACCGATGTGCGCCGTCCCTGGGGTCAGCTCAAGGGGCCAAATGACGACGCACCCCGTTGGGCCCCCTGTGCGCGCTTTGACATCGAACTGGAGATGGGAGCCATCGTCGGGACACCCTCCGACGGGCCGATCACGGTGCAGGACGCGGACGATCACATCTTTGGCTATGTGCTGCTGAACGACTGGTCCGCCCGCGATATTCAGGCTTGGGAATACCAGCCGCTCGGCCCTTTTCAGGCCAAGGCGACCGCCACCACCATCAGCCCCTGGATCGTCACCAAGGCCGCATTGGAGCCCTTCCGCTGCGACACCCCCGCGCGGGAGGTCGAGCTTCTCGATCACCTCAAGGACTGTGGCCCGATGCTCTATGACATCGACCTTGCCGTGACCCTGCGCCCCGAGGGGGGCGAAGAGGCCACCATCGCACGCACCAACTACAAGGAAATGTACTATTCCGCCGCGCAGCAACTGGCCCATCACACCACATCGGGCTGCCCGATGAACGCGGGCGACCTGCTGGGTTCCGGCACCATCTCCGGTCCGAACAAGGACGAACGCGGCTCGCTCCTCGAACTCAGCTGGGGTGGCAAGGAGCCTCTCACCCTGCCTTCGGGCGATACCCGCAGCTTTATCGAGGATGGCGACACGCTGACCCTCAAAGGCGCGGCCAAGGGCGAGGGCTACACCATCGGCTTTGGCGACTGCACCGGCACGGTGCTGCCCGCCCTCAGCGATCCGTTTGCACGCTGACGGTTCCATCTTTCCTCAAATACCTCCGCCGGAGGCACCCCAACCTGACCTCCGGCGGACCAGACAAAAAGGATACGCAACCATGGCCAAGGCCTTCGCATCCCAAGGCGACATGAGCGAAAAGAAAATCTCCTTCACCGAGGTGGGCGAGGGACTTTATGCCTTCACCGCCGAGGGCGACCCGAATTCAGGTGTGATCATCGGCGATGACTCGGTGATGATCGTCGAGGCGCAGGCAACCCCGCGTCTGGCCAACAAGGTGATCGAATGTGTGCGCTCCGTGACCGACAAACCGATCAGCCATGTGGTGCTCACCCACTACCACGCGGTGCGTGTGCTCGGGGCCTCGGCCTTTGGGGCCCAGAACATCATCATGTCCGACACGGCACGCGCCATGGTCGTCGAGCGCGGCCAGGAAGACTGGGACAGCGAATTCCAGCGATTCCCGCGCCTGTTCGAGGGTCATGAAAGCATCCCCGGCCTCACATGGCCGACGACCACGTTTTCGGACAGCATGACCGTCTACCTCGGCAACCGCCGTGTCGACATCAAGCATCTGGGCCGCGCCCATACCGCTGGCGACGCCGTGATCCATGTGCCGGATCAGAACGTCATGTTCACCGGCGACATCGTTGAATATCACTCCGCCTGCTACTGCGGCGACGGGCATTTTGGCGACTGGGGCAAGACGCTCGACAACATCAAAGCCTATGACGTGGACGCCATCGCCCCCGGTCGTGGTGACGCGCTGGTCGGCAAGGACATGGTCAACGCCGCCATTGAAAACACCCGCGACTTTGTGGAAAGCACCTATCGCCCCGCAGCCAAGGTTGCCGCGCGTGGCGGATCGCTCAAGGAAGCATGGGACGCGGTGCGCGACGCCTGTGACCCCAAGTTCAAGGACTACGCGATCTACGAACACTGCCTGCCGTTCAACGTCGCCCGCGCCTATGACGAGGCCCGTGGCATCGACACCCCCCGCATCTGGACCGCCCAGCGCGATCTGGAGATGTGGGAGGCGCTGCAGTCCTGATATCAGTCTCTAACCCATGGGTTAGAGACACATCACAGCCATTGGCGGCCTTGACCGCCCCTGCACCGGTCCCCCACCGAGGGACCGGCCCAGTACCCGCTTGCCCGGAGGGAGGAGACCGGATGAACAAGATATTTGAGGTGCCGCTTTATCCATATGCGCGCCATGCGGATCAGGACGCGCAGCCACCGGCTCGGCACAAGGTGGTCGTGGTGGGCGCGGGCCCAGTGGGCCTTGCCGCCGCCATCGACCTTGCCCAATCGGGAGTCCCCGTGGTGGTGCTTGATGACAATGACAAGGTGAGCTTTGGCTCGCGGGCGATCTGTTTTGCCAAGCGCACGCTCGAGATCGCAGACCGGCTTGGGGTTGGTCATGCCATGGCGGACAAGGGCGAAGAATGGAACGTCGGCAAGGTGTTTTTTGGCGACCGCAAGGTCTATGACTTCAACCTCCTGCCCGAAGACGGTCACCAGTTCCCGGCCTTTGTGAATCTGCAACAATACTACATCGAGGAATATCTGGTGGACCGCGTCCGCGCGCTGCGGGACGAGGGCGCGCCGATTGAAATCCGGGGCAAGAACCGGGTCACGCATGTCGAGGACCTCGGCGGCCATGTGGCGCTCACCGTGGACACGCCCGACGGCGCCTACCAGCTTGAGACCGGGTGGCTGATCGCCTGTGATGGCGCAGGCTCGCCCCTGCGGGCGCAGATGGGGCTCGACTTTGTGGGCCGCGTCTTTGAGGACAACTTTCTCATTGCCGATGTGGTGATGGAGGCCGATTTCCCGACCGAACGCTGGTTCTGGTTTGATCCGCCCTTCAACAAGGGCCAGTCGGCGCTGTTGCACAAACAGCCCGATGGCGTCTGGCGCATCGACCTGCAACTGGGCTGGGACATCGACAAGGAGGAAGAGAAACGCCCCGAGAACGTGATCCCGCGTTTGAAGGCCATGCTGGGCGAGGACGTCCAGTTCGAGCTGGAATGGGTGTCGATCTACACCTTTCAGTGCCGCCGGATGGAAAAGTTCCGCCACGGCCGGGTGATCTTTGCCGGCGATAGCGCGCATCAGGTCTCGCCCTTTGGCGCGCGCGGGGCCAACTCCGGCCTGCAGGACACCGACAACCTGATATGGAAACTGAAACTGGTGCTCGATGGCGTGGCCGATGAGAGCCTCCTTGAGAGCTACAACGCCGAGCGGATTGCGGCAGCGGATGAGAATATTCTGAACTCCTCGCGCTCCACCGATTTCATCACGCCAAAGTCCGACATGTCGCGCATCTTCCGCGATGCGGTTCTGGATCTTTCAGAACATCACAGCTTTGCGCGGCCCCTGGTCAACTCGGGTCGGCTGTCGCTGCCCTCAGTCTATGATGGCTCGCGGCTCAATTCCGCCGACCGCCTGCCCGGTGCCCCCACCCGCACGCGTCCCGGCGCGCCCTGCCCGGATGTGCCGCTGGAGGGGGGCTACCTGCTGCCGCAGTTGGCGTCTGGCTTTACCCTGCTCGCCATCAATGCAGAGGTGCCCGACGGGTTTGAGGAAGCCGGGGTCTTTGTCCCGGCCCTGCGCCTGAACGGCGAGGCCTCCGCGCCCCTCGCAGAGCGGTATCTGGGAGAGGCCAGTTCAGCCGTCTACCTCATCCGCCCTGACCAACATGTCGCAACCCGGATGGACCATTTTGACCCGGCCCATTTCCACGCCGCCCTGCGCCGCGCCATTGGCAAGGAGTGATTTGCATGTCCGACGATCTGACCCTGACCCCGAACCTCGCACAGCCCGATGATGCCTATGCCCTCTTGCTCTCTGCCCACGAGGGTCTGAGCAAGGCGCAAAGCGATGCGCTCAACGCTCGGCTGATCCTGCTCCTTGCCAACCACATCGGCGACGCCGAGGTGCTGAAACAGGCTCTAACTCAGGCCAAACAGGGTCTCACCGATGGCTGACGTGGTGCTCTATGACTACTGGCGTTCCTCCGCGAGCTACCGGTTGCGGATCGCGCTGAACCTCGCAGGGATCGCCTATGAGAGCCGCTCGGTCGATCTGGTGGCGGGCGCGCAGCGCAGCCCCGAGCATCTGGCGCGCAACCCACAGGGTTTTGTGCCGGTGCTGGAGATCGACGGGGAACGGTTCACGCAATCGCTGGCCTGTCTCACCTATCTCGACAGCACGCGCGGCCTTGGCCTCTTGCCCCAAGAGCCCGTCGCACGCGCCCATGTCGAGGCGTTGGCGCAGAGTATCGCGGTGGATCTGCATCCGGTGTGCAACCTCTCTGTGGCGCGGTTTGGTGTCACCAGCAGCGGCGGCAGCTTGCAGATGGGCGACTGGATGCGGCAGTTCATCGGACCGGGGCTAGAGGCGTTTGACAGGCTGCTTGCACGCTGGCCCGAACCGGGGGAGGGATCCTTTTGCACCGGCGCGCGTCCGGGGCTTGCGGACATCTGCCTGATGCCGCAGCTCTATAATGCGCGCCGCTGGGAGGTGGACCTGAACCCATTCCCGCGCCTCCAGCGGATCGAGGCCAGCTGCGCCGCGCATCCCGCCTTTGCGGCGGCACATCCGGATCACCACCAGCCGGCCCAGTGATTGTGCACCCCTGCTCGCGCGACCCTGATCGCAGGCGAATGATGGGCCGGAACCACAGGAGCGCCACCCGGCGCTCTTTTGTGGTGTTTTGGGCAAAGCGGTGGCATGCTCGGCCTTCGTTTGAAGACGGGACCCCATGTCAAAGACCGCGCCCTCGCCCCCAGCCCCAGCCTCTGCCCCCGGCTCCGATCCCGGTTCTGATCCCGGCCCTGCCCACGTCCGGCCCCCCGGACGGGATGCAACACAAGGCCCGCGCCTGTTGTTCTTTTCCGGTGGCACGGCCCTCAACGAGATCTCGCGCAGGCTCAAGGCCTACACGCAGAACTCGGTGCATCTGATTACACCCTTCGACAGCGGTGGCTCATCGCAGGTGCTGCGCAAAGCCTTTGGCATGCCCGCGGTCGGCGACCTGCGCAGTCGACTTATGGCGCTGGCGGATGAAACCGATAGAGGCCAGCCAGAGATCCTGCGCCTGTTCACCCATCGCTTTGCAAAACACGCGTCAGAGCGGAATGTGACACAGGACGCTGCCCGGCTCTTTGAGGGCACGCATCCGCTTTTGCAGGGGATTCCAACGCCGGTACGACAGCAAATCCGCGAAGACCTGCGCCAGTTTCAGGACGCCGCCCCGGCGGATCTGGACTATCGCAACGCCAGCATCGGCAACCTGATCCTCGCGGGGGGCTATCTGCGTCACGGCCGCCAGCTTGAGCCGGTGCTTGCCCAGATGTCGCGGATGGTGGCGGTGCGCGGCACCGTGCGCCCGATTGCGGATGTGAACCTGGAGATCGGTGCAGAGCTTCGGGACGGGCGGCGCGTCATCGGTCAGCGCCGGATGACGGGCAAGGAGCACGCACCGCTCACCAGCCCTATCGCGCGCCTCTTTCTGTCAGATGGCACCCGCGAACTGCCTGCGGATGCGGTGCCCCTCCCGCAAAGCAACCAAGACCTCATCGCCGGGGCGGACCTGATCTGCTACCCGCCCGGCAGTCTCTATTCGAGCGTGATCTGCAATCTCCTGCCCAAAGGTGTGGGCCAGGCCATTGCCGCGCGCAACGTGCCAAAGGTCTATGTCCCAAGCCTCGGCACAGATCCGGAATGTCTGGCGATGACGCTCTCGGATCAGATCTCTGCCTTACTGGCACCGCTGCGCCGGGACGCTGGTGATGTGGCCACCTCAGCCTTTCTCAGCCATGTGATCTGTGACCTCAGCGTGTCAGAGGCGGCACGCGCAGAGGTCCTGCGCGATCACGGCATCCCCTGCATCGCGCGGCCTTTGGCGGTCTCTTCGGGCAAGTCGCCCTGCTATGCGCCGGATGCCCTCTGCAGACAGCTACTGGCACTGGCCTGAGCCCACAATGCGCTCGGGCCAGTCCGCGCAGGCCAATGTAGGCGGGCCAAGGCTTTCAGGCCAGAAAGTATCCGGTCAATTGCCAAAGATGTCCTGCAACACGCCATTCAAGGTGCGCTCAAGCTCCCGGCCAAAGCCGCCCCCATTGCGCCGCTGCGGCTGAGGCTCGGGCACCACGATCGGCTCGGGCGCTGCCATTGGCAGGGGCTGGGGGGCCAACCCATCGTGGACCCGCACCATCGTCTCGCGCCAGATCTCTGCGGGCAAACCGCCGCCGGTGACACCGGTGAGCGGCGTGTTGTCATCATAGCCCATCCAGACCCCGGCGACGTAATCGGCGGTAAAGCCAATAAACCATGCATCCTTGGCCGAAGAGGTGGTGCCGGATTTCCCTGCCGCCTGCCAGCCGGGGATCTGCGCGCGTTGCCCGGTGCCCTCGGCGATGACTTTTTCCATCATCCAGATCAGCTCCTGCGCCGCGACGGGGCGGATCACCCGCTCCCCCATGCCGCCGGACGCGCCCATCAATGGCTCTGAATCGCCGACCAGCGTCAGCGCCTCCACCCCGTAGGGTGTCACGGAGGAGCCACCGTTCAGGATGCCCGCATAGGCGCCGGTCATTTCCAGGAGCGTGCTTTCAGAGACGCCCAGCGCCAGCGAGGGCCCATCGGCAAGATCGCTTTCGATGCCGAATTCGCCTGCCACCAGACGCACCTTGTCGCGGCCCACCGCCTCGGAGACTTTGACCGCGGGCACATTGAGCGAGTCCCGAAGCGCGCGCGCCAATGTCACCTCGCCATAGAACTTGCGAGTGTAGTTCTGTGGGCACCACGGGCCGGAGCCGGGAATATCGAGACAATATTCCGCATCCAGCACCCGGTCATAGGGCGAATAGCCAAGCTCCAGCGCGGCGGCATAGACAAAGGGTTTGAACGCCGAACCGGTCTGGCGCTTGGCCTGCGTGGCGCGGTTGAACACACCCGAGGCACGCACCTTGCGCCCGCCCACCATGGCCCGCACCGCGCCATCGGCGCTCATCACGACCACAGCGGTCTGCGCCTTGGAGCCTGCACGCACCTTGTTTTCAAACACATAGTTCACCGCATCCTCGGCGGCCTGTTGCAGCCGTTGATCAAGCGTGGTGCGGATCACCACATCTTCGGTGGTCTGATCGCCCAGAAAGGACGGCACCGTGTCCATGATCCAATCGGCAAAATAGCCCCCCGCGCGCGCTGCCGCCGCCTCGCTCAGCTCCGCGGGATTGGCGGCGGCCATCTGGCGTTCCTTGGGGCTGAGGTAGCCCTGTTCTTCCATCAGCCGCAGCACAGTGGCCGCGCGATTGCGTGAGCGTTCGATATTGTTGGTGGGCGCCAGCGTCGACGGCGCGGTCAAGAGCCCCGCCAGCATCGCCGCCTCCGGCGGGTTCACCTGATTTGCGGATTTGCCGAAATAGCGCTGCGCAGCGGCCTCCACCCCATGTGCCCCACCGCCCATATAGGCGCGGTTCATATAGATGGAGAGGATCTCGTTCTTGGTGTATTTCACCTCCATCGCGAGGGCAAAGATCGCTTCCTTCCCCTTGCGCCAGAGCGACGACTGGCGGCAGTCGCTCTCATAGGCGGCTTCGCTCTCCCAGATGTCGGGATCATATTCCACCCCAAGGCACATCAGCTTGGCGGTCTGCTGGGTGATCGTAGAGCCCCCATGCCCCGACAGCGGGCCACGCCCTTCGCTGAGGTTGATGCGCACCGCGCTGGCGATGCCGCGCGGCGAAATCCCGAAATGGCGGTAAAACCGTTTGTCCTCGGTGGCGACGATCGCGTTCTTCAGATGCGGCGAGACGGTATCCGCCGTAACCACGCCGCCAAACTGATCGCCGCGCCATGCAAATGTCTTGCCGTTGCGATCGAGCAGCGTCACCGAGCCCTGATGCCGCCCATCCAGCAGCGCCTGATACTCGGGCAGCTTGGTGTAGTGAAAGGCGACCGCCCCGGCCAGAAAGAGACCGCCGACAACCCCCATGCGCCAGCTCACCGCCCAGATCACCCGTGCCACGATCTGAAAAGGCAGCAACAGCCAGCCCAGGAGTCCACGTCTGCGCTGCGGGCGCGCGGTCTTGCGCCGTCCAAACAGGCTCCAGCCGCGTTTGGCCTTTTGTGGGGCGCGCTTCCTTGGCGCTTTTTTGGCCGGTTTACGCTGATTGCCGCCCAAATTGCGTTTCTCTGCAACCAGCGGGCCACGCCCGCGTCCAGTGCCGCGCCCAGAATTGCGCCCCTGAGTCATACTGAAAATCCTGTTCTGACTGCTCGTCTTTTAGGTCTCGGCGGGCTTACGCCTTCCTTGTTTTGCACAGAATAGCCCCTACGGCCCCTGATGTAGAGAGGCGGTTTTCCGCCAAATACGATCTAATTTGCGCCTAAATAACAAGCAAAGCCCCTTTTTTCAGCGAAATTATTCAGCCGCAGCCCAGAAAACAGGCGTCTTTACCCTGCTGCCGCGTTCCCACGACTCGGGAGGAGCGATCTTCTGCACCTGCAAACATCGGGCGCATGGCCCGGGAAAGGGTGACGAGATGAAATTGATCATAGCAGCCATCAAACCCTTCAAGCTCGAA
Source organism: Ruegeria sp. TM1040 (assembly GCF_000014065.1). Taxonomy (NCBI): domain Bacteria; kingdom Pseudomonadati; phylum Pseudomonadota; class Alphaproteobacteria; order Rhodobacterales; family Roseobacteraceae; genus Ruegeria; species Ruegeria sp. TM1040. The sequence continues at coordinate 2,763,687 of NC_008044.1, forward strand.
GAGGTGCGTGAAGCACTGACCAAGCTTGGGGTGTCCGGTTTGATGGTAACCGAAATCAAAGGCTTTGGCGCGCAAGCCGGTCACACCGAAATCTACCGTGGAGCCGAGTACGAAGTGAACTTCGTTCCCAAGGTGAAACTGGAAATCGTCGTGCCGTCCGACCTCGCTGACCAGGTCGTCGAGACCATTACCCAGGCATCCCGCACCGGCAAAATCGGAGATGGCAAGATCTTCGTGCTGGATGTGGCGCAGGCCGTGCGCGTGCGCACCGGGGAAACCAATCAAGACGCGCTCTAACGCGCCTTTCGCAAAGGAAAGCCAAAGAAATGAAGAAACTGACAGTGACACTCGCCGCCACGGCGCTGGCGACCCTGCCGGGTCTGGCCTTCGCGCAGGAAGCCGCGGCCGAGACACCAGACATCAACCCTTATATCTTCACCACGCTCCTGTTCCTGATCGGCGGTTTCCTGGTGTTCTGGATGGCCGCAGGCTTTGCCATGCTCGAAGCAGGGCTCGTGCGCTCCAAGAACGTGACCATGCAGCTCACCAAGAACGTGGCGCTCTTCTCGATCGCCGCGATCATGTACTGGCTCGTGGGCTTCAACCTGATGTATCCGGGTGATGGCTGGATCATCCCGGGCGTGATGGGGCCGCTCTTTGCCACCACCTCGCTGGAGCCTGTGGGCCTCGGTGCCGACGCCGCAGCGCTGGATTATGCTTCCGTGGGTTCGGACTTTTTCTTCCAGCTGATGTTCTGCGCCACCACCGCCTCCATCGTATCCGGCACGCTGGCCGAGCGCATCAAGCTGTGGCCCTTCCTGATCTTCGTCGCGATCCTGACCGGCGTGATCTACCCGATCGAGGCCTCCTGGGTCTGGGGTGAGGGCTTCCTCGATGGGCTAGGATTCTCTGACTTTGCGGGCTCCACCCTGGTGCATGCTGCTGGTGGCTTTGCGGCCCTCGCCGGTGCCCTGATCCTCGGTCCGCGGATCGGCAAATACAAAGATGGCCGCACCATTCCGATGCCCGGCTCCAACCTCGCACTGGCCACTCTGGGTACCTTCATCCTGTGGCTCGGCTGGTTTGGCTTCAACGGTGGTTCGCAGCTGGCGATGGGCACCGTGGGCGATGTGACCGACGTGTCGCGCATCTTTGCCAACACCAACATGGCTGCCGCAGCCGGTGCTGTGACCGCGCTGATCCTGACCCAGCTTCTCTTCAAGAAGCCCGACCTCACCATGATCCTCAACGGCGCACTGGCCGGTCTGGTCTCCATCACCGCAGGTCCGCTTGACCCGACCCTCTTTGGAGCGCTCCTGATCGGTGCCGTGGGTGGCGTGATCGTTGTCTTCACCGTGCCGATGCTCGACAAGATGAAGATCGACGACGTTGTGGGTGCGATCCCGGTTCACCTGCTGGCCGGTCTCTGGGGGACGTTTGCGGTTCCCTTCTACACCGAAGGCACCTCCTTCATCACTCAGATCGTCGGCTTTGCCACCATCGGTATCTTCACCTTCGTGGTCTCCGGTGTGGTCTGGATGATCCTGAAGGCCACCATGGGCATCCGCGTCTCCGAGGAGGACGAGATCAACGGTCTCGACATGGCGGAGCTCGGCATGGAAGCCTACCCGGAGTTCAAAGGCAGCTAAGCCTTCGCTCCATAGAACAAAAGAAAACGCGGCTCCTCGGGGCCGCGTTTTTTTATTCATTTATTCAGAATGTTAGCGCACCGGCTCGAAGGTCGCATTGGACAGGGTGCAATCGCGGATGACATCGCGCCCACAGGGCACTGGGTCCAAATCGCGCGACAGGCAAACCCGCGCTTCTTGAATAAACCCGTCACGACAGGTGATGGTCAGACTGTCCGCCGTGAGGCTTGGATTGGCCTTCAGAAAGGCCTCTTCGACCACCGATGCGGGCAGCCTCACCGCCTTGTCGAGCCGGCGAAACACCTCGGGTCGCGTGACCGTGTCATAAGCCTGCCGTGACAACGCGAAATAGTCCCGCGCCGAAAGCCCGCTGCAGGTGCCGTGTTTCTTCCACTGGTGCCACGCCAGCCCCGGAGAGCCCATGATGTCGCGCATCTCGCCGGTCTGTCGCCGGGTCGGCGGCGCCTCGGTGGTGCGGCAATAGCTTGGCCAGCCGCGATGAAACTGCGGCCAGAGCCCATGCAGGGTCCAGCCGTAATCATGCCGGTCGTCACATTGCTCAGAGCCCTTGGCATCGCCCTCGATCGCGCACCAGTTGGGCGACCAGCTCAGCGCCATCACATAGTAATCAAACGCCCCCGCGCGCTCACCCTCGGCCTGCGCCGCCCCCGCCACAAGCCCCGCAGCCGTCAAAACAGTGAAGAAAACTCCCCGCATTCGCCTCTTTCCTTATGGTTTCGAGCCGACTATATAGACGGGAAGTTCCCCGACAACGGAAACCCGCCCCGAAGCTCCGGGGAAGCCGATCTAAGGCGACGGGAGAGGTTTACCCGCAGGTTGTCCGGCTCAGGGTTGGGGACGGACGTGTTTCGAAGGAGTAAAGCACATGGCAAAACCGTTGATGGCCAAGGCGACCGCCGTGTGGCTGGTGGACAATACCACGATCAGCTTCAAGCAGATCGCTGATTTCGTTGGCATGCACGAGCTGGAAATTCAGGGCATCGCGGATGGCGATGTGGCCGCTGGCGTAAAGGGCTTTGACCCGATTGCAAACAACCAGCTGACCCAGGAAGAAATCACCACGGCGGAAAACAACCCGCTGCACAAGCTGAAGCTCAAGTTTAACGCCGCCGCCGCAGGCGAGGAAAAGCGCCGTGGCCCGCGCTACACCCCGCTGTCCAAGCGTCAGGATCGCCCGAACTCGATTCTCTGGCTGGTGAAATTCCACCCCGAGCTGGCCGATGCCCAAATCGCCAAGCTGGTGGGCACTACCAAACCGACCATTCAGTCGATCCGCGAGCGCACCCACTGGAACATCGCCAACATGGAGCCGATCGACCCGGTGGCGCTTGGCCTGTGTAAACAGTCCGAACTGGATGCAGCCGTGCAAAAGGCCGCCAAGAAGCGTGCCGCCGAAGGCGGCGTGATGAACGACGACGAGCGCCGCAAACTGGTCTCCACCGAGCAGTCGCTCGAGATGGACGCCGAGCCCAAGATCCCCTCCGCGATCGAAGGGCTGGAAACCTTCACGCTTGGCTCCTCTGACGAGGACGACAAGAAAGAAGACGAAATCGTCGACGCCGACAGCTTCTTCAACCTGCCCGCCAGCAGCGATGAGGACGAAGACGACGACAGCGACGATCCGCGCTACTGAGTGCGTGGCTGACAGGCCCACGCGCCTGCCGACGTCTGACAAAAACACCGCAGTCGCCCCGTGCGCTGCGGTGTTTTTTTTGCCTCTTGCCAATATCCGACAAAAATACTAGGGAAATGGCGCCCAGCCTCTCGCCCGGTCCAGATGCAAACGCGCCCGACACATCCCGAATGTGGTTTGAGGGGGCGCATAGGTAAAAGGCGCAGTATCAATGACCCTCCAGGTGACGCTCACTCCCGACTTGGTGCAGGCCCCTTTGGTGACCTTTGGCTTTGACCCGTTCGAGGCCCGGCTGGTGTCGATCATGCGCCACTTTGTTGCGGCCGCCAACGCGCCGGGCAGTCAGGCGTGGCACCGCGCCTTTGTCATTGCGGCAGAAAACTGGGGCGAAGCACATGGTCTGGCGGTTGCGCATACCTTGTGGCCCGTGGTGCGCGAGCTGCTTGAACTCAGAGAAGGCGATTTCACCTCCAACGACCCGCTCGATCTCGACACCCGCGACCTGCTCACCACCGATGAGGCGCAGTTTATCGCCATGCTGCACCACATGCGCCGCGACCATACCGCCAAGGCCCGCGATGCGGTCGAGGCGCTGACCCATGGGCAGATGAACCCCGACCTCATTCGCGCGGGCCTGTCCTTTGCTGACCGCTTCCCCTCGGGCGCGCGGCAACGCCTGCGCGGCACTCCGGCCCTGCGCGTCGTCGGCTAAGGGTGGAAAAACAGCAGTTTCGCTCTCCCAACAGGCGGTCTGCGCGGGAAACCATGGCAAGCGGCCTTGCACGACCGGGGCGCGGGTAGTAGGCATTTTGCCAACGCAAGTCCCGGGAGGCGTTGAGAATGGACGATCCAAAAACCCTGGTTTCCACCGACTGGCTGGCCGCGCATCTGAAAGATCCCGACCTCAGGATCCTTGATGCTTCTTGGTATCTGCCGCAGATGGAGCGCGACGCAAAGGCCGAGTATGACGCCGAGCACATCCCCGGCGCGCGCTTCTTTGACATCGACGAGATTTCCGATCACCGCTCCGACCTGCCGCATATGGCGCCGCCGGTCGAGAAATTCATGTCCCGCCTGCGCGCCATGGGCGTCGGCGACGGGCACCAGGTGGTGATCTATGATGGCGCGGGGCTGTTTTCCGCCGCCCGAGTCTGGTGGCTCTTCCGTCTGATGGGACAGGTCAATGTGGCCGTGCTCGACGGTGGCCTCCCGAAGTGGAAAGCCGAAGGCCGCCCGCTCGAGGATCTGCCGCCCGTGATCCGCGACCGTCACATGACCGTGCGGGTGCAAAACCACCTTGTGCGCGACGTGACCCAGGTGTCCTCTGCTGCCAAGCTCGGCGATCACGAGATCATCGACGCCCGCGCCGCCGAACGCTTTCGCGGTGAAGCGCCCGAACCCCGTCCGGGCATGCGCGCAGGTCACATCCCGGGCTCCAAGAACGTCCCCTTCACCACGCTTCTCAATGACGACGGCACGATGAAGGACGCAGAGACCCTGCGCAGCCTCTTTGAAGCCGCCGGTGTTGATCTCACAAAGCCTGCCATCACCTCTTGCGGATCGGGCGTCACCGCCGCCGTGCTCAGCCTCGCCATGGAGCGCATGGGCAAGCACGATCACGCGCTCTATGACGGCTCATGGAGCGAATGGGGCGCCTTCCCCACTCTTCCCGTTGCAACCGGAGACAACTGAGACATGTTCGAGAACCTCAAACCCCAGCCTGCCGACAAGATTCTGGCGCTGATGCAGATGTACCGCGAAGATCCGCGGGACCAGAAGGTCGATCTGGGTGTAGGTGTCTACAAGAACGCCGAGGGTGTGACCCCGGTGATGCGCGCCGTGAAGGCCGCAGAACAGCGCATCATCGACGAGCAGACCACCAAGGCCTACACCGGCCTCGCGGGTGATCCCGCCTACGCCGACGCGATGATCGACCTCATCCTCGGTACCTCGGTCGAGCGCAGCAAGATCGCCGCCGTCGCGACCCCCGGTGGCACCGGTGCCGTGCGTCAGGCCTTTGAACTGATCAAGATGGCCAACCCCGAGGCACGCGTTTTTGTGTCCGACCCCACCTGGCCCAACCACGTGTCGATCCTGAAATACGTCGGCATCGAAACCGTGGTTTACCGCTACTTTGACACCGAGACCCGTGCCGTGAACTTCGACGGTATGATCGAAGACCTCAAAGGCGCCAAGACAGGCGACGTGGTTCTGCTGCACGGCTGCTGCCACAACCCGACCGGTGCCAACCTCAACATCAGCCAGTGGCAAGCCGTGGTCGAGCTGCTCAACGAACGCGGCCTGATCCCGATGATCGACATCGCCTATCAGGGCTTTGGCGACGGTCTCGAAGAAGACGCCGCCGGCGTGCGCCTTGTGGCCTCCTCGGTGCCAGAATGCCTGATCGCGGCGAGCTGCTCCAAGAACTTTGGCATCTACCGCGAGCGCACCGGCCTTCTGATGGCGATCAGCCAGAAGGGCGACGAAGCCGGTCTCAACCAAAAGACCCTCGCCTATCTGAACCGCCAGAACTACTCCTTCCCTCCTGATCACGGCGCACGCGTTGTGACCACGATCCTGAACGATCCCGAGCTGCGCGCGGATTGGCAGAAAGAGCTGGAAGAAACCCGCCTGGGCATGCTCGCCCTGCGCCAGCAGCTCGCGGATGAGCTGCAGCGCCTCTCCGGGTCGGATCGCTTTGGCTTTATTGCAGAGCACCGCGGCATGTTCTCCCTGCTCGGCACCACGCCCGAACTCGTCGAGAAAATGCGTGTAGACGCAGGGATTTACATGGTCGGGGACAGCCGTCTCAATATTGCGGGGCTCAACGCCCAGACCGTGCCGATCCTTGCCAAGGCGATCATCGACGCCGGCGTCTGATCCCGCGCTGAGATTTTAAAAAAACGCGCTCCCTCGGGGGTGCGTTTTTTAGTTTTTGGGGGGGCAGGCGTCGCGCTGTTGGGGGCAGGCCTCGCCCGGACTCAGGCGTCAGCAGCGCGCAGGATCGCGCGCGCCACATCAGGCTCTGCTGCAAGCGCGGGCGCAACCAGCGCCTCAGCCTCTGCCATCAGCTCTTCGGGCGCCACGATCCGGTCGATCAGCCCAAAGCCATAGGCCTCCTCGGCGGTGATCTTCTGGCCCGCCGCAAGGATCAGCTTGGTGCGCGCAGGCCCTACAAGCGCCCGCATCCGCTTCGCATCCGAGGGCTGCGGCAAATAGCCAAGCTGCATCACCGGATAGAACACCTTGGCCGTGGGCACCGCGATGCGCAGATCACAGGCCAGCGCCATGCCATTGGCCCCGCCCGCCAGCGTTCCGTTGAGGGCCGCAACCTTGAGACAGGGGAGCGCCGCAAGCGCGCCCGAGAGCTCTTCCCACAAAGGCGAGGTCGCAAGCCCCGCCTTTGCCGCGTCCAGATCCGCGCCTGCGCTGAACACCTTGCCGGTGCCGGTCAGGATCAGCGCGCGGGCCTCTGTTGCGGTGCGCAGGATCTCGATCATCTGCGCCAGCATCTCGGGCGTCAGCGCATTGGCCTTCTCGGGCCGGTTGAGCCGCAAGGTCAGCAGCCCGCGCGAATCCTGATGATGGTCGATCATATGAGACCAACCCGTTTGCGGATGCCTTCATCGCGCAGCGCGATCTCGGTGCCCACAAATTCATCCGCATCCGCGCTCAGCATCCACATCAGCGTGCGCGCGGGCCATTCGGCGGGAATGTGATCTTCCCAGGCCAGCTGGCTCACCGGGTTGATGCCGCTGGCCTTGATCTCACGCTGCATCTGCGTGGCCACCGTACCGGGCGAGAGCCCCATCACGCGGATGCCATTCTCGCCTTCTTCAAGGTGCAGCGCCTCGGTGAGCATGGCCGCCCCGGCCTTGGAGGTGCAATAGGCGCTCCAGCCCTCGAGCGGACGTTGCGAGGCCCCCGACCCGATGGTCAGCACCGCACCACCGCCTGCCGCTTTGAGATGCGGCAGACCAGCACGCATCATGTTGAAAACGCCGGTGATATTCACATTGATGAGCTGCGCCCAACCGGCAGGGTCCGCCTCTTCGAGCCGCGCGATGGGGTCGATCATGCCAGCGTTGCAAATCAGTACATCGAGACTGCCGAAATGATCGCGCGCCCGCGCAAACGTCGCCTCCACGGCGGCGTAATCCGCCACGTCGCAGGCCAGCGCCAGCGCTTTCTCGCCGATCTCCTGCGCCAGCGCCTCCAGCGCGTCCGCACTGCGTGCAAGCAAGACGACATTGGCGCCCTCTGCGGCAAATTCCTTTGCTGCACTGGCCCCGATCCCGCGGCTTGCACCGGAAATGACGATCGTTTTATTCGCGAATTTCATAAATTGTCTCCCAGTGGATGAGTTCTTATGTGTTAATCTGGCTTGGGGGGAACGGTCCAGACATTCGCTCCCTTGACCGCACGCGTACAAGCGGAGAGGTTCGCCCCAACGCTTCGATAGGAAAGGTTGTTGTTATGTCTATTTCTTTTGTTCGCAAGCTGGGCGCCGTCGCGCCGGTTCTGCTGATTGCCCAGGCGGCACATGCTGACGTCACGGCACAGGACGTCTGGGCCGATTGGAAGGACTACATGTCCAGCACCGGCTACGAGATCACCGCAACCGAAACCGAAAGCAGCGGCAAGCTCACCGTTTCCGACATCACCATGTCGATGGATGTCGAGGGCGACTCCTTCTCCATGACCATGGGATCGCTCGATTTCATCGAGAACGGCAATGGCACCGTGAACGTCGTGATGCCCACCACTTTCCCGATGTCCTTCAACGTCAACGCAGATGGCGATGCGATCTCTGGGGATCTCCTCTATACCCACGACGGCAGCCCGATGGTCGTGAGCGGCGACACCTCGGAAATGGCGTATAACTACACCGGTGCGACCTCCGCCATCAGCCTCGCCAACCTGGTGATCGACGGCGATGCTGTGCCCGCAGACGCGATCATGCTCAATGTCAACGTGACCGATATGGTCAGCAACACGCTGATGAAGATCGGCGATGTGCGCTCTTATTCGCAGACCATGACCATGGCCTCGGTTGCCTATGACTTCATGTTCCAGGAGCCCGAAGGGGACGATGGCGCAGCCTTCAACGGCGCGCTGCAGGGGCTTGAGTTCACCGGTGACATGACCATCCCCGAGGTCGACGATCCCAGCGATTTGGCCGCGATGCTCAAGGCGGGCATGGCCTATGTGGGTGGCTTCACCTTCGAATCCGGCAACACCAATGTCAAAGGCAGCGACGGTCCGGATAATTTCGACTTTCAGACCTCCTCAAATGGCGGCGCTATCAACATCGGACTGAGCCCCGCCGGCTTGAACTATGACGTGACCCAGCGTGACACGACGCTCAACATGATGGGGTCCGACATTCCGTTCCCGGTCTCGCTCAGCATGAAAGAAATGGGCATGAACTTTGCCATGCCGCTGACCAAGTCCGACGAGGAGCAAGATTTTGCCCTCGGGATCGCGCTGCGTGAATTTGCGGTGCCGGACATGCTCTGGGGTCTGATCGACCCGGCGGGCGAGCTGCCGCGCGACCCTGCAAACCTCGTTGTGGATCTCTCCGGCAAGGGCAAGCTGTTCTTTGACCTCGTGGACGAAGAGCAAATGGCCGCCGTGGAATCCGGTGAAGAAATGCCGGGCGAGGTAAACTCCCTCAGCATCAACGAGATCCTGCTCTCGGTTGCGGGTGCCGAACTGACAGGTGACGGCGCCTTCACCTTTGACAACACCGACCTCGAGAGCTTTGACGGCATGCCCGCCCCCGAAGGCGAAGCCAGCCTGAAGTTGGTGGGTGCAAACGCCCTGATCGACAAGCTGATCGGCATGGGCCTCGTCTCCGAGGATGACGCCATGGGCGCGCGCATGATGATGGGCATGTTCACGGTTCCAGCAGGCGACGACACCGTGACCTCCAAGATCGAAGTCAACGAAGAAGGCCATGTGCTCGCCAACGGCCAGCGCCTGAAGTAACGCGCACAGGGCCACGCCCAAAGGATCAGAGGCCGCTCCTTTGCCGGGGCGGCCTCTTTTTATGGCGCAGAGCCCTTGCGATACGGCGGCGCTCTGGCTAGCTCTGGTTCAATGCCACCCATTTGCGAAGGTGCCCATGACACAGACTCCTGAAACGCTTTGCCACGCCCTCCTTGATGCCGCCCAAAAGGCCGGGGCCGATTCTGCCGACGCCATGGCCGCCGAGGGCAGCTCGCTCTCGATCGAGGTGCGCGAGGGCGCGCTGGAACATGCAGAGCGCTCCGAAGGGGTGGACATCGGGCTGCGGGTCTTTGTCGGCCAGCGTCAGGCGCAGGTGTCCTCCTCCGATACCCGCCCCGAAACCCTGACCGCGATGGCCGAACGCGCCGTGGCCATGGCCAAAGAAGCGCCCGAAGATCCCTATGCCGGGCTTGCTGACCCCGCGCAGCTGGCCAAATCCTGGGATCTCGACGCCCTTGAGATGGCCGACCCCAGCGCCGAGCCTGCGCCCGATCAACTGCAACAGGACGCGCTGGCCGCCGAAAGCGCCTGCGCCGCCATCGACGGCATTTCTCAGGTCCAGTCCGCCGCGGCGGGCTATGGGCGTCATGACATCCACATGGCCGCGAGCAACGGGTTCTCCGGGGGCTATGCGCGCACCAGCCGCTCGATCTCCTGTGTGGGGATTGCGGGCACCGGCACCGGCATGGAGCGCGACTATGACGGCGACAGCCGCATCTATCAAACCGATCTGCGCAGCGCCGAAGAGATCGGGCGCACCGCTGGCGAGCGCGCCATCGAACGTGTGAACGCCCGCCGCCCCAAAACTGGCGCCTATCCCGTGCTCTTTGACGAGCGGATCTCCTCATCCCTCATCGGGCATCTTCTGGGTGCCGCCAATGGCGCGTCGGTGGCGCGCGGCTCCTCGTGGCTCAAGGACAGTCTCGGCGCGCAGATCCTGCCCGAGGCCTTCTCGGTCATCGAGGACCCCCTGCGCCCCCGCGTTTCAGGCTCGCGCCCCTTTGATGGCGAAGGCCTGCCCACGCAGCGCCGCGCGATCGTCGACAAGGGCGTGCTGACCGGCTGGACCATGGATCTGGCTTCGGCGCGCAAACTTGGCCTTGAGAGCACAGGCAACGCCGCGCGTGGCATCGGGTCGGTGCCGTCGCCCTCCAACTGGAACATCGCTCTGACCCAGGGGCAACAGACCCGCGAAGAGCTGCTGCGCGACATGGGCACCGGGCTTCTGGTCACCTCGATGATCGGCTCCACCATCAACCCCAACACGGGCGACTACTCGCGCGGCGCTTCGGGCTTCTGGGTGGAGAACGGCGAGATCCAGTATCCGGTCAACGAGGTCACGATTGCCGGGAACCTCCTCGATATGCTGAAAACGCTGGTCGCCGCCAACGACGCCCGCACACATCTGTCGCGGGTGGTGCCATCGCTTCTGGTAGAGGGACTGACCCTTGCCGGAGAATGACCTCTCCCTTCTGATAGGGGCGGCCCAAAAGGCGGGCGAGATCGCGGGGCAATTCACCGGCACCGAGGCACAGAAATGGGACAAGCCCGATGGCGCGGGCCCGGTGACAGAGGCAGATCTCGCGGTCAATCGCTACCTCGAGGACAGCCTGCGCGCCGCCCGGCCCGACTATGGCTGGCTCTCAGAGGAGAGCGAGGACGACCCGACGCGCCAATCGCGCGCGCGCGTCTTTGTGATCGACCCAATTGACGGCACCCGCAGCTTTGCCGATGGCTCTCGCACCTGGGCGCATTCGCTCGCGATTGTCGAGCAGGGCACGCCCATCGCGGCGGTGGTCTACCTGCCACAGCGGGATCTGCTCTTTGCCGCAGCCTCGGGTCAGGGCGCCACCTGCAATGGTGCGCGGCTCCAGACCACGCGCGCGCAGAACCCCGAGACCGCGCATATCCTCAGTGCCAAGCCAACGCTCGAGGCCAAGCACTGGCAGGGCGGCACACCACCGGGGTTTCAGCGCAGCCACCGCCCTTCGCTCGCCTATCGCATGTCGCGGGTCGCCGATGGCAGCTATGATGCCATGCTGACCCTGCGCCCCACCTGGGAGTGGGACATCGCCGCAGGGGTGCTGATCGTGCAGGAATCCGGCGGGCGGGCCACGGACCGCGATGGCGCGCCCTTGCGGTTCAATCGCGCCGACGCGCTGCAAAACGGGGTTGTCGCGGGCGGACCCAAGATGCACCGCGCCTTGCTCAACCGGCTGGTCTATGGCGCACAGGGGTCCAAACCCTGATGTTTGGCCCCGGCGGAACACAGATCCCAAACCCCCTGCGGCTGAAACGCCCCGAGGGCGAGCTGGTCTGGGCCCATGCGACCACCCAGGAACGTCTCTTGGGGCTTTGTGACGTGGGCTGTCGTCTCAAAATGATGCGCCCGGACCTCTCGGTGATGCTCACGTGGGAAGAGGACATGCGGCCCGCCAAATTGCCCGAGGGCTGCGACATCCCGCTCGGGCCGCTGACGGTGGAGCAACCCAACGACATTCGCAACTTTCTGGACAATTGGTCTCCCGATGTCTGCGTCTGGGCGGGCGGGCGTTTGCGTCGCCTCCTGATGCGCCATATGCGCGAGCGGGAGATGCCCGCGCTCTTGTGCGACATCGACGCGGACGAGCTGCCAAGCCGGGCTTCGCGCTGGCTGCCGGATCAGCGCCATCGTCTGCTCAACGGGTTTGCCGCGATCCTGGTGCCAGGCACCGAGGTCTCAGAGCGGCTGAAACGTGCAGGTGTTGCGCCCGAACGCATCCACCCCGCAGGCCGCCTGTTTCAATCCAGCACCCCGCCAAGCTGCAACGACGACGAACTGGCGCAGATGCAGAAACAATTTGCCAGCCGCCCGCTCTGGCTTGCCGCGCATGTCTCGCTTTCGGAACTCCCCGCCGTGCTCAAGGCGCACCGGGGGGCCCTGCGACTGCTGCACCGGCTCTTGCTGGTGCTCACGGTGGACACGTTTGAGGATCTCGACGCCGCCCGCAGCCTCCTCAGAAAAGAGGGGCTCTCCTTTGCCGACTGGGACATGGGCGAAGACCCCGAGGACCACACGCAGGTCGCCATTGGCCTCACGGAAAATCTTGGTCTGTGGTATCGGCTCTGCCCGATCAGTTTCCTCGGCAACAGCCTCATTCGGGGGGCGCAGGGCACCAACCCGCTGGACGCCGCCGCACTTGGCTCTGCGATCCTGCATGGCCCCGGCGTCGTCGCCCATGCCCAGGCCTATCAGCGCCTCGCGGCCCTTGATGCGGCCGAGCGGATCCACGGCGAAGAAGAGCTTGCCGATGCTGTCTTTCGCCTGTCATCACCGGACCGTGCCGCCGAAATGGCCCTTGCGGGCTGGCAGGTGGTGACCGAAGGTGCGGTCATGACAGACACCCTCCTAGAGCGGATCCAGGATCTGCTGGATCAAAGCGAACTCTCCCATGCGCCCGCCTGAATTCTGGAACAAACCGCCCAGCCACTTTGACCTGCGCGCCTGCCTGCTGTCGCCGCTGGGCGCTCTTTATGCCAAAGGCACTGCCACGCGGCTGCGCAAGGGCGCGCCCACACGGGCGCCAGTGCCGGTGATCTGTGTCGGCAATCTCAATGCAGGTGGCACCGGCAAAACCCCGACCGTGATCTGGCTGATGGAGCAACTGGGCGCTGCCGGCCACGAGGTCCATGTGGTCTCGCGCGGCTATGGCGGGCGCCTTGAGGGGCCCGTTCAGGTGGACCCGCGCCGCCACAGCGCCGCCGATGTCGGTGATGAGCCGCTGCTGATGGCTGCCTTTGGCGAGGTCTGGGTCGCCAGAGATCGCGGCGCGGGCGTCACCGAGGCCGCAGCTGCCGGAGCCTCGGTAATCGTGATGGATGACGGGTTTCAGAACCCCTCGGTGGCCAAGGATTTCTCCATCATCGTGGTGGACGCCAAACGCGGCTTTGGCAACGGGCGCTGCCTGCCTGCGGGGCCGCTGCGCGAGCCGGTTGCCACCGGCCTCAGCCGCGCCGATCTGGTGCTGTCGCTGGGCGATGCGCGCGCACAAGAGACGTTTCAATCCATCTGGGGCGCAGAGATCCCGGTGCCCCACCTCACCGGCCATGTGGAGCCGCTGCCCACCGGCATGCCATGGCAGGGCACCAAGGTGCTGGCTTTTGCGGGCATCGGCCATCCAGAGAAATTCTTTGCCACACTGCGCGGACTGGGCGCCGAGCTTTGCCGGGCCGAGGCGCTCGAGGATCACCAGACGCTTGCGCCCGCGCTCCTCACCCGTCTCGAACAGGAGGCACGCCTTCTGGGTGCGCAGCTGGTCACAACCGAAAAGGACGCCGTGCGCCTGCCGCTGAGCTTTCGGCCCAAGGTCATCACCCTGCCGGTGCGCCTGCGGGTCGCGCAGGGCGACACGCTTCTGGCCCGCCTCAAAGACATCGCGCCGCCCCCCGACTAGGAGAGCGGCGCGCACAACCGTCAGCGACGGATCTCTTTAGCCTTCAAGCTCGGCGTCGATCAGCGCCTTCAGATCCTCATAGGGCTGGTTGGCGATCTTGGTGCCGTTGAGGATGAAAGACGGGGTCGAGCTGATGTCATCCTTGGTGGCGTTCTCCTGATACCAGGTCACCAGCGTCTGTGCCTTGGTGGCATCCTGCAGGCAGGCCTCCAGCGCGTCGCCGTCCACACCGGCCACGCGACCGATCTTTTTCAGCGCTTCCACCATCTCGGCAGGGCCGCCAGCACGGGTCCATTCGGCCTGCTGCTTGAAGATCAGATCGGTGATGCCAAAGAACTTTTCTTCGCCACCACAGCGCGCCACCATCGACGCCCAGAGACCAAAGCGGTCGAAATAGACCTCGCGGTAGACCAGCTTTACCTTGCCGGTATCGATATATTCGGCCTTCAGCTTCTTATAGGCATCGGCGTGGAAATTCGCGCAATGCGGGCAGGTGTAGGACGAATATTCGATCAAGGTCACAGGCGCGTCTTCGGCGCCCTGTACCATTTCCATGATCGTGGAGGTGTCCACCTCTGCCGCCTCGGCGCCCTGGCTGCTCTCTTGCGCATTGGCCGCGCTCACCAGCTGGATGTCCAAAAGGCTTGCGTTGTCTTCGCGGCCCGAGAAATTGTTGATCGCGTATACGCCCGCTGCAACGGCAACGGCCGCGCAGATACCTGTCATGATGCGGGTCATTTATACCCCTTTCGCAGTGATTTTTGTCGTGTCAGCACATTGCGCCCAAGCCGCTCGAGAGCTGCGCGCAAGTCGTCATTCTCTACACCCGTCGCCGTCTCCTTGGCGGCGGCCACATCCTCTGGCGCAGGCTCTTCCTGTTTGCGCGTCTTGGGCGCATAGCGAAAATCCACCTGCCCGTCGGCAAATCCGATTGGGGCGGTCTGCGTGATGTGAAGTTTGGAAATGGCGTTATAGCCATAGACCGCGTTCACCTTCTCGCGCAGTGCCGCCTTTTGCATCTCCAGCATCGGCGCCATCGCCCCCGTGGTCAGCACCGTCAGCGTCGCCCCAAAACCGCCGCGCCCATAGCCGACCTTCACAGGGCGCGCCATGGCCGCCAGCTCCGGGCCGACGATCTCTTCCCAATGGGTCAACAGCCGTGACACCGCAAAGCCGCGGCTTTCGCCCGCCTTGCGAATCTGATCGTTGAGCAACGATCCCGTGCGTTTGAAACCGCGTGTGGAGGAATGCCTATATGCCATACCAGTGGTTTTGCGTGTGTCTCGGCCCTATTGTAAAGGGCCGAGTGCAAGAGACCAGCCAAACCCAGAGGCCAGAGGATAAAGAATGCGTGACCACCCCGTGTCTGCCGAGCAACTGAGCCAGGATCTCTTGGTGTGGTACGATACCCACGCCCGCGAGATGCCATGGCGCGTCGGCCCAGCCGCGCGCGCCTCCGGTGTGCGCCCCGATCCCTACCGGATCTGGCTCAGCGAGGTCATGCTGCAACAAACCACCGTCGCCGCCGTCAAAGACTATTTCGAACGGTTCACCCGGCGCTGGCCCCGCGTCGGCGACCTGGCCGCTGCCGAGGACGGCGATGTTATGGCAGAGTGGGCGGGGCTCGGCTATTACGCCCGCGCGCGCAACCTGTTGAAATGTGCCCGCGTGGTGGCGGAGGAGTTTGAGGGTGTGTTTCCAGATGCCTATGAGGGGCTGATCGCACTGCCCGGCATCGGGCCTTATACGGCAGCGGCGATCTCTGCCATTGCCTTTGACCGGCCCGAGACGGTGCTTGATGGCAATGTGGAACGGGTGATGGCGCGGCTTCATGACGAACACGAACCGCTTCCGGCAGTGAAACCCGTGCTCAAGGCGCATGCCGCCCATTTGACGCCCAGCGCGCGGCCCGGCGACTATGCGCAAGCGGTGATGGATCTCGGGGCCACCATCTGCACGCCCAAATCGCCCGCGTGCGGCATCTGCCCCTGGCGCGATCCCTGCCGCGCCCGCGTCAAGGGCACCGCGCCCGAACTGCCCAAGAAAACGCCCAAGAAACCCAAACCCACCCGCTATGGGTTTGTCTATCTGGCGCGCAGTGCCGAAGGCGACTGGCTCCTCGAGCGCCGCCCCGACAAGGGGCTTTTGGGGGGGATGCTGGGCTGGCCCGGTTCAGAGTGGAACGACGCTCCCACCGAGACGCCGCCCTTTGATGCCGACTGGCAGGATCTGGGCGCCGAGGTCCGTCACACCTTCACCCATTTCCACCTGATCCTGCAGGTGCGCAGCGCCGAGCTGCCCGCGGATTTTGAGCCCCGCGCAGGTCAGGAACTGGTCCGACGCCACGACTTCCGCCCCTCCAGCCTGCCCACCGTCATGCGCAAGGCCTTTGATCTGACGCACCGTTAAGTTCACGACTTCCCCCTTGGGATACGCCCCGAACGGGTCTAGGCTCCAGAGTGAGACGCCTCTGCCGCACGGAGACCTTCATGACTGAGTTCATCCCGACCGAGAAACTGCGTGACTGGCGCCATGCGTTGCCCTTCTGGCTGTCGCTGGCGCTGGTGCCGCTGGTCTGGGCTGGCGCCTATCTGGGCAGTTGGTGGGTGCTGATGACACCGCTGGCGACCTGGTATCTCTTTGCGGTTCTGGACGGGGTTCTCGGGCTCGAACTCGAAAATGCCGACCCGCAAACGGCCGAGGCGGACCTCAAGTGGTATGTGCGGCTGACCTCGGTCTGGGTGCCGATCCATGTTCTGTGTCTCTTTGGCCTTATCGCCTATGTCAGCGACGCCACGCATCTGAGCCGGCTTGAAAAGATCGGCGTTTTCTTTGGCATGGGGGTGATCTCTGGCACCATCGGGATCAACTACAGCCACGAGCTGATGCACCAACGCAGCCGGCTGGAGCGCTGGCTCGCGGATATTCTGCTTGCCATGGTGCTCTATTCGCATTTCCGCTCCGAGCATCTTCTGGTGCATCACCGCTATGTGGGCACGCCCCGCGACCCGGTGACGGCGCGCTATAACGAGGGGTTTCACCGCTTTTATCCGCGCGTGCTCTGGCAATGCTGGCGCTCTGCGTTTGGAGCCGAGGCAGACCGGCTGGCGCGCAAATCCCTGCCCTGGACGCACCGCAGCAATCCCTTCTGGCGCTATTGGGCGCTTCAGCTCGGGATGCTTGCACTGGCCTTTGCCTTGGGCGGGCTGTCGGGGGTGTTGCTGTTCCTTGTGCAGGCCAGCGCCGCGATCTGGCAGCTGGAGCTGGTGAATTACATCGAACACTATGGGCTGACGCGCAAACATCTGGGCGATGGCAAATACGAACATGTCAAACCGCATCACTCGTGGAACGCCGCGCATAAGGCCTCGAACTGGCTGCTGATCAACCTGCAGCGCCACTCCGACCATCACTACAAACCCGACCGGCGCTTTCCCCTGCTGCAGAACTACTCCGCATCCGAAGCGCCGCAATTGCCCTATGGGTATCCGGTGATGTCGATTGCGGCGATGATCCCGCCGCTGTGGCAGCGCATCATGAACCCGCGCGTGCGGCGCTGGCGCAAGCAATATTACCCGGAGATCACGGACTGGAAGCCCTACAACCGGCACCAAACCCCGATGCCGCGCTGACGATCGCTCGGCCCTGAGTGCACCGGTGGCCGGATGTACGCCATGTCTCGCGCTGGCATCCTGTCTCGTGCTTACATCCTGCGTCGCGTTTGGCTCATGCCGCGCGACTGCATTGCGCCTCTCTCTGGCCGGGATTGCCCCCAAGCACAGTTGGGTGCCTTTCAGGTTTGCGTCTCACACGCGCTGCGCGTGACACCCGCACATCCTAGCCGCGATTGGCGAGACGTTCGAACTCCTTATCCTGCGCCGCCTCTCGCAACGCAATATCGCCGGTTTTGAACCCGTCCATGCTGGCCTTCAGCGCCGCCGAGTCCTGCGCCAGCGCATCCGCCGTGCTGGAGACCTCATTGGCCTGATCGGCGCTGTCCTGCGTGTATCGATCCAGCCGCTCCATCCGTTCGCTGATGTTTTCAAGCTGGCCGGTCTGCTCAAAGATCACACCGTCGACCTCTTGCATGATCCGCGCCACGTTGTCCGCGCTTGATCGGATGCTGTCGAGCCGCTCCCCGGTCTGATGCACCAATTGACACCCCTCGAGGACCTGATCAGAGCTGGTGGCAATCAGTTTCTTGATATCATCCGCCGCATCCGTGGCCCGGCTTGCAAGCGCGCGCACCTCCGATGCCACGACGGCAAAGCCTTTGCCAGCTTCGCCCGCGCGCGCGGCCTCCACCCCGGCATTGAGCGCAAGCAATGTGGTCTGAAAGCTGATTTCATCAATCACATCAACGATCTTGTTGATCTGGCTGGAGGATTGTTCGATCCGTTCGACCGCCGTAATCGCATCGCGCACAACCGCGCCGCCCTCCTCGGCCACAAGTCGGTTGGCCTCGATCTGCTTGGCCGCATCGTTGACCTTCTCGCTGGTTAGTCGTGTGCTGCAGGTCATGCTGTTCACAGACGTCACAGTCTCGTTCAGGGTGCTGGCCTGTTCGCCCGAGCGATGCGCCATCTCGCGGGTCATACGCGCTGTTTCGGCCATCTTGGCATCCACCGAATGCGCGCGCCGGGTGGCATCCGACAGGATCCCCGACCAGTGGCGCAACAGGTGATTGTACGACAGACGCACATTGTCATAGCGCTCCGGCAAGCCGCCCTTGTCGCCCGACGGCATCTCGGTGGTCAGATCCCCGGATTCCAATCGCTGAATCCCCTGGGTCATGACCGTGAGCGCCTTTTCACGTTCCTGCAGCTGCGCGTCGATATACCCTGCGATCACCCGCTCGCAATCAAACAGAATGAGCCGCTGCAGCGCGCGCGCCTGTTTCATCCTTGCCTTGGTGCCGCGCCAGCCGTTTTTCTGCGTCAGGACCACCTTGAGGATACGGTCGCCCACCGTGGCATAGCCGCCCAGAAACAGGTGAAACGGCAGATCAACCTCAAAATGCACCCGTCCAACCTTGTCGGCAGAGCTCATGTAGCTGTCGTCAAAACGTCCCGAAAAGAGCTTCACCCAATGGGCGCGCTGCGCAGCCTTGGCATGGGCCACGATCTGTTCGGTCGGAAAATACCCTTTGGTTTCCGGCCGCGACAGGCAGAGGTCGTAGAAATCGTCGAGAACAGCATCAATGTGGCGCTCCACGAGGGGCGCCATACCGACAATAGAAGAACGATCTTCCTCGCCAAGTCCGAACCAGAAAAGCAGCTCGTCTCGATGGATCTGCGACATCACATAAACCTTTTGAAATGGTGATGTCACCATAGGTTCAGACCCTTAACGAATGGCTTATCAAAGCGACGTCAGGGCCCAGACCGGCATGGGTTCTTGCAGTCCACGGATGGTTTGCTCCGGCGTACAGTGAAAACCGCGCAAAAGCGCCGCAGCACCGCCCTCCTCTTGCACCCGGCGATAGAGGGCGTCGCTCATCACGATTCGGGCCTGCATCGGGCGGGTCATGCCCTCAAGCCGCGAGGCGATGTTCACGGCGGTGCCAATGACGGCGTATTCCAGGCGGTTTGCGCCGATGTCGCCTTGCACCGCCTCGCCAAAATGGATGCCGATGCCAGCATGGATCTCAGGCTCTCCAGTGGCGCGGCGCTCGGCGTTCCACTGGTCCAGCACCGCGCACATCGCCCGCGCGCAGGCCAGCGCGTCCGAGGCATCCTGCGGGCCCGGAGCAGGCGTGCCAAAGGTCGCCATCAACCCATCCCCAAGATATTTGTCGAGCGTGCCGCCATGGCGAAAGACTTCCGCCTCCATGCGGCCATGAAACCCGCGCAAGAGCTCGATCACCTCGACCGCGTCCCGATGCTCTGCCAGTCGCGTAAAGCCAACGATATCAACAAATAAAATCGCGATGCGCGAGGTGCGCACCTGGCTGATCGCCTCGTCGTTCTGCGACAGCTGGTCGACCACATTGGGCGAGAAGTAGCGCGACAGATTGGCCCGCTCTCGCGCCAGATCGGCATTCTGGTCCAGCATCAGATAGAACCGCCGGGTGGATTGCGCAAGGATCGCCGCCACCATCAGGAACACCATCGCTTCCTGGATGCGAAACCGGAATCCGACGTCGTTTGGATTGTACAAATCCTGCACATGCGGCCAGTCCACCAGCACCTCGGAGAGGCGCCGCGCCAGCTCTTCGTCCGGGGTCATGAAGGCCCACATCAGCCCCGCCGCCCCGAGCCAGATCACGCTTGCCCAGACCCCGATCGCCATCACCGTCCGCCAGCTGTAGGCAAGGGCACCGGTTGCAAGAATAATAAAGAAATACATGAAGTTATCATACTGATACAGCATCGGTACCGGCATCTCGTTCGGATCGAACGGATTGGGTACCACCATGCCAAAGGTCATCAGCACAAGGTCCAGCATGATCAGGCCCAGCTCGGCCCGCGACCGCCCCACCCGCGCAAAACGGCGGATGAAAAACCCGTTGACGCACAGGAGCGCGAGGAGCGCCACATAATAAAGCTGCGACGGCTCCGGATAGACCGCAATGAGGAACACGGCCACCATCGGCATGATGATCCAGCGCGCCAGAACGGCCATCTCGACGCCACGCTTCTTGTGTTCCTCAAGCGCGGCATGGATGTGTTGGGACTGCAAAGCGTCGTCTTGCAAAATCGGATCCAGCGACGCGCGCGCGGGCGGGTCTGCTTTGGTTAGGGCGACATCAGCCATCCGGCCCTCCCTTGGGGATTTTGGCTACCAGTTCTATCGCCAAAACCGCGCAGGCACACGCGCCATTTGTCGCGTCACATGCAAAAAACCCCGCCAGACCGGCGGGGCAAGGTGCAGCGCGCTGAACCCTTGGGCAGCGCGCTGTCGGCGTTCGAATAAATTCGGAATTCGGCTAAGCGCCGGTCAGGCTTGCATTTCCGCCCGGATCTGCTGGCGCAGCACATCAATCGGTACGGTCTTCCCGTCCTTCTTGAAGCACCAGTAGGTCCAGCCATTGCAGGAGGGCGCATTTTCAAGATGCGCGCCGACCTGATGGATCGAGCCCTTGATATTGTCGCCGATCAAGGTGCCATCCGCGCGGACCTTCGCCTTGTGGCGTCGGTTCATCGAATAGAGCTCCTCGCCCGGACGCAGCATGCCGCGTTCAACCAGCTGGCCAAAGGGCACCCGTGGCTCTGCCCGTTTGGAGGCCGAGACCTGCAGCGCCTCACGGTCAAATTTGCGCACGTTCTTGATGCGCTCTTCGGCAACCTTGCGATAGGCTTCCTCGCGCTCGATGCCGATGAACTCCCGCCCGAGCATCTTGGCCACCGCGCCGGTGGTGCCGGTGCCAAAGAACGGGTCCAGAACCACGTCACCGGGGTTGGTAGAGCCCACCAGAATACGGTGCAACAGCGCCTCGGGCTTCTGGGTCGGATGCGCCTTGTCGCCATTGGCATCTTTCAGACGCTCATGGCCGGTACAGATCGGCATCACCCAGTCCGAGCGCATCTGGATACCTTCGTTGAGCGCCTTCAGCGCCTCGTAGTTGAAGGTATATTTGGCACCTTCGGATTTCGACGCCCAGATCATCGTCTCATGGGCGTTGGTGTAGCGCTTGCCACGGAAGTTCGGCATCGGGTTCGACTTGCGCCAGACCACATCGTTCAGGATCCAGAAGCCCTCGTCCTGCAGCGCCGTGCCCACGCGAAAGATGTTGTGATAAGAGCCGATCACCCAAAGCGCGCCATTGGGTTTCAGGATCCGGCGGGCCTCTTTCAACCACGCGCGCGTGAACTGGTCATAGACGCCAAAGCTGGAAAACTGGTCCCACTCGTCGTCGACCGCATCCACCTTGGAGTTGTCAGGGCGGTGCAACTGCCCTTTGAGCTGGAGATTATAGGGCGGATCCGCGAAGATCATGTCGATCGAATTGGACGGCAGGCTTGCCATCCGCTCGATACAGTCGCCATCAAGAATCGTGTTTAAAGGGAGCGCCGTAGCGGCGCCCTTCGCGATGGTTTTGTTCATTTGCTCTGCCTCGATAACCACGGCGCTTTTGCGCTCATTCTGGTTATCCACAAGATGAGTCATCCCGGATTCGAGGTCAATTTGTTTTTTGAATCAGCAGGCTACGGTTCACTCTTGATACAATATCTTGTGGACCGGCTTGAACGACCTTCTATGATGTGGGGTCACCCCTATTTTTATGAGCGCATCGCGGTGTTGTTTCGACGGATAGCCCGCATTTCGCTCCCAGCCATATCCGGGAAACTGTTGCGCTAAATCCACCATGATCCGATCACGGGCTTCCTTGGCCAGAATTGAGGCCGCGGCAATTGACAAAGAGCGCCCGTCCCCTTTGACCACCGCTTCGGCCGGAATGTGCAGCGCGCGCGGGATCAGATTGCCATCGATCAGCAGGTAATCCGGCTGCGGGTCGAGGGCGGCCACCGCGCGCTCCATCGCCAGATGTGACGCACGCAAGATATTGTGGTGGTCGATTTCCTCGACGCTGGCATGGGCCACCGCATAAGAGGCGCGCGCCATGATTTCCGGTTCCAGCGCGGCCCGTCTGCGCGGCGTCAGCTTCTTGGAATCATTGAGCCCTTCGGGCAGATCCGCAAGATCGAGCACCACCGCGGCGGCCGTGACCGGTCCCGCCAGCGGGCCGCGCCCGACCTCATCCACGCCTGCAATCCGCGTATAGCCGCGCGCCTGCGCCGCCTCCTCGAGTGATAAATCCGGATAGTCCATCCCGCCACTGAGCGCGTTTGCCGCGCGCATGCAAGAGGGCGCACCAAAAGCGGCACAAAAAAAGGGGCGCATGCCAGATGCGCCCCAGTCTGCTGCTCGAATGTGCCGCTGGTGCTTAGAGCCGCACCAGTCGGTAGCCGTATTGACGCAGGCAGGCCGGACGATAGCCGCGACGGCTCTGGGTGCGGTTGTCAAACTCGCGGTAGCAGCGGTTCGGCAATGTATTCACATGCGTGTAGTTGCGGCGCAGGCAGTGCATCCCGAGGAGGTTGCGCTCCTTGCCATGGACACGAATGCTGGTGAGACACTGCGCCGGAAGATCATAGCGGCGCACACGCGGCGGCAGCGGCTTGGGCGCGGGCGTGGGGTCCACATGCGGCGGGCGGTGCCGGTCCTTCTTGTGGTCGTTGATCGCGGCACCGATGATCCCGAGAATCGCAGCCCCGGCAATGAACTTGGCGATGTCGTCACTGTCGGCGCGCGCAGGTGCGGCGGAAAAACCGGTGATGACAAGGGCCGTGGCGATCACGGCAGCGATGAACTTGCGGTGCAGGTTGCGGGTCGAAGAGGCAAGGCGGGTCATGGCAATGTATCCTGTGTAACTGTGTCTGAAGGCATGTCGTGGTTGAAGATCAACCGGATGCCCCGACCCTCGCCCCGCCGCCGCAAGACAGGCAATAACGCCCGCCTGTTATCAAATATCAGCGTCCCAATGCCCTGTTGTCATTGAATATCAGCCGCCTCACCCGCATGATGCCCTCATGAAACACACGCGCCTTCTCCCCGCTCTTTTGCTGCTCCTTCTGGCGCTTGCGCAGCCCGCGCAGGCCGCCGGATGTTACGCCGATTACAAGGCCAAACAGGACCAGCCGTTGAAACTTCATTATGGCGTGATGGAGCTGTCGGGCGACTGCTCCAAAGCGGCCGCCAAAGGCGAGGTGGCCGAACGCCTCTCGCGCGCAGGCTGGACCCTTTTGAACGTCCTGACCGTCTTTGGCCCCGAAGGGCTTGAACAAAGGAAAGCGGATGCCGGACGCAACTTTCTCCGTTTCTGAGGTCCGCCACGCCGGGTCCCGGGTGATCGCGCTTGGGATTGGCGCCATTGTGGCCCTTCTGGTCGTCGCGGGCACGGTGCTGCTTCTGACCCTGCCGGACGGCAATGCGTTCAATGCCCGCATTGAACGGCTCTTTGTGGAAAACGACCTCACCACCCAGGCCGAGATCAAGCTGCTGGAGATCCTCGCCCAGAGCGGCACCGCCTTTGCCGACACGCTGGCAAGCTACCGTATGGTGATCTTTGTGCTTTTGGTCTTTGCCACCGCGATGATGATTGCCGCCCTCGTGGTGCTGGCAATGCTGGTGATGCTGAACCGGCGCATGGCGCAGATCGAACGTGCCGGGATTCAGGTGACGGAACTGCTGATCAGCCGCGAGGAAAACACCGTTTACCTCAACAATATGGGCTTCAAGCTCACCCAGGCCGCGATGGAGACGCTCTCCGTCCTCGCCGAGGCGCGGCTTGATGATGATGTGCTCTCGGGTGCCGAGATCGAGGCGGTGATTTCCGGCAAATCCAGCCATGATTGCGAGGAAGCCGCCGGGGCGACCCGCATCAAACGGCTGCGCGACACCCTTGGCAATCAGATGATCAGCGAGCTGTTGGTGAAGAACATCGCCAAACGCGGCTATGTGCTGGCGATCAACAAGGATGTGATCCGCATGGTGTGACGCCCGCCCCGGTCCACCTCCGTTACCCCGGATACGCAAAAGGCGGGGGCGCTCCCGCCCGTCGTCTGTGAATTGAAAATTCCCATCCGCCCGTTGGGCCCGGCAGGCCGCGCCGAAGGCGCGGCCTGCCCCCCGGCGACGTGTTTTGCACGGCGCAATCCCTCAAATATGCTATCAGATGTTGAGAGGGGTCTGGAAATCCCTCCCAAACCTTCCCATATTGGGAAGGCTTCTATCGGAGAGCACCGCCTCATGAACATTCAGCTCCCCTCGCGCAACGGCTATGGCATCCTTGTGGAACAACTGGACGGCCCGGTTTCGGCCTATCACGGCAACACGCTGCTGGCCCAAAGCAGCCGTGCCAAGGTCATGTATGAAACCCGCCTGCCCCCCGTGGTCTACTTCCCCAAAGAAGACTTGCAGGTGGACATGGATCAGGCCTGCAGCAAGACCACTTTCTGCCCCTTCAAGGGCACGGCGCATTACCGCGACCTGATCCTGCCCGGCAAGAAGGAGCTCTGCAGCGCGGTCTGGAGCTATGACGAAACCCTGCCCGAAGCGCGCCAGATCAAGGGCCACGTGGGCTTCATGCCCGACGCGCTGGACCGTCTGGACCTTGGCAACAATCGCCTTCAGGCGCCAGATGACGGCAATATCTCTGGTCCGCTGGTGGACTGGCTGCTGCGCGAAGCCGCCTTCCTGCCCTCGCCCGAGACGTTTACCGAGGTGCTGGTGGAGCGGCTCCAGCAACAGGGGCTACCGGTCAGTCGCCTCACCATCCTCGCCTGGGCGCTGCATCCGCGCATCGCAGGGCATCACTATCGCTGGGAAAAAGGTGGCGCCGGGGTCGAGACCTTCTCGCCCTCCTACGAGATTCACGAAAAACCGGAGTTCAAGAACTCCCCGCTGCGCCATGTCTCCAAGGGGCTTGGGGGCCTGCGCTACCGGCTCACTGGCAATGTCCCTTCCGAGGATTTCCCGATCCTGCGTGATCTGCGCGAGAAAGGCATGACCGACTATGTCGCCATGCCGCTGCCCTTCTCGGATGGGCGCATCAATGTGCTGACCCTCGCCTCGGACGCGCCAGAGGGCTTCAGCACTGCCGATCTGGGCCTGATCTTTGAGTGCTCGGCGGTGATCGCCCGCTTTTACGAGGTCTTCATGCAGCGCGAAAACGCGCAGGCGGTGCTGGAAACCTATGTGGGCAAACGCTCCGGTGCGCGGGTGCTTGGCGGCGACATCCGCCGCGGCGATGGCGATGAGATCGACGCCGCGATCATGTTCTGCGACCTGCGCGGCTCCACGCAGCTCGAAGAGACCCTGCCGCGCGACAAATACGTCACCCTGCTGAACGAGTTCTTCGAGACCACATCCGGCCTCGTGCATGAAAACGGCGGCGAAGTGCTGAAGTTCATCGGCGATGCGGTGCTGGCGGTGTTTCCCGCCGGTCAGAACCCGGCAGAGGCGCGCGCGCAGGCACTGAAGGCGGCCCAGGACATCGTCGCTGCCCTGGCCGAGATCGCGCCCTGCCCCTCGCTGCCCAATCTGGAATGCGCGATCGGGATTGCTTCGGGGTCGGTGCTTTATGGCAATATCGGCTCGCAGGAACGGCTGGATTTCACCGTTATCGGTCAGGCCGCCAATATTGCGGCGCGTCTTGGCGATTACGGCAAGACCATTGGCCATCGCATCGTGGTGTCGCGCGACATCCTGACTCAAACCGCCGAGGCAAAGCCGCTGGGGCTTGTGAAACTGCACAATGTCTCGCAACCGGTCGAGAGCTTTGCCATCGCGGCATCATCCTGAGCCGCACACCCCATCGCCCTGACCATAGCGCTGAACGACATACGCCCGCCCCGAGGTAAAACCGGGACGGGCGCGGGACTGGCGCGCGTGCGCCAGCCAAATCAGGACCGGCCCGACCTTAGATGTCGAACTTCACACCCTGCGCCAGCGGCAATTCCGCCGAATAATTCACGGTGTTGGTCTGGCGGCGCATGTAGGATTTCCACGCGTCAGAGCCGCTCTCGCGCCCACCACCGGTTTCCTTCTCGCCGCCAAAGGCACCGCCGATTTCCGCGCCCGACGGCCCAATGTTCACATTGGCAATGCCACAATCGGACCCGGCTGCGGTGAGGAAACTCTCCGCCTCGCGCATATTGAGCGTGAACACGCAGGAGCTCAGCCCTTGCGGCACGTCGTTCTGCATCTCCACCGCGTCCTCAAAATCGTCATAGCCCATGACGTATAGGATCGGCGCAAAGGTCTCTTCTTTGACCGACGCGCTCTGACCGGGCATCTCGACGATGGCGGGCGCCATATAGACACCGCCTGCGGGCACGCCCTCGGTGACACGCGCGCCACCATGCACCGTGCCGCCCTCGCTCTCGGCCGCCTTCAGCGCAGAGATCATCGCATCCCCTGCGGCCTCGTCCACGAGCGGGCCAACCAGCGTGCCCGCGGCCTGCGGATCACCAATCGGCAGACCGGCATAGGCGGCCTTCAGGCGCTTCACCAGATCCGCGCGGATGGAGTTGTGCACGATCAGGCGGCGCAGCGAGGTGCAGCGCTGACCGGCGGTGCCCACGGCAGAGAACACGATCGCCCGCACTGCCATTTCCAGATCCGCCGACGGGGCCACGATCATCGCGTTATTGCCGCCCAGTTCGAGAATGCATTTGCCAAACCGCTCTGCCACCACAGGTGCCACCGCGCGGCCCATGCGGGTCGACCCCGTGGCCGAAATCACCGGCACGGATGGGCTGGCGACCAGCTCCTTGCCCAGCTCCGCATCGCCGATCAGGATCTGCAGCAGGCCCTCGGGCGCATCCTCGCCAAAGCGTTTCACCGCGCGTTCAAAGATCTTGGTGCAGGCCAGCGCCGTCAGCGGTGTTTTCTCCGACGGTTTCCAGATCACCGGATCGCCGCAGACAATCGCCAGCGCCGCGTTCCACGACCAGACCGCAACCGGAAAGTTGAACGCCGAGATCACGCCCACAGGCCCCGCCGGATGCCATGTCTCGCGCATGCTGTGGCCGGGACGTTCCGAGGCAATCGTCAGACCATAAAGCTGGCGCGACAGACCCACCGCAAAGTCGCAGATGTCGATCATCTCCTGCACTTCGCCAAGGCCTTCAGAGGTGATCTTGCCCGCTTCCCAGCTGACCAGCGCGCCAAGGTCCTCCTTGGCCGCGCGCAGCTCTTCACCGAGCAGGCGAATGAGCTCACCGCGCCGCGGGGCGGGCACCACGCGCCACGCCTTGAACGCGGACTGTGCGCGGTCCAGAATCGCGGGCATCTCGCCTGCGGGTGTGTCGTGGACCTCGGCCAGCGTGCTGCCATCAATGGGCGAGCGCACCGCGCGGCTGCCACCGCTCAGCTCTGCCGCCGTCAGGCCCAGGTTCTTCAGGATATCGTCTGCTGTTCGTGCCATGTCTTTCATCACTCAGCTGCCAATTTTGTTGTGTCTGTCATGTGGTCGATGTCGCCCGCCCGGTAGAGCTGGCCAAATTCTGTCTCGAGGAAGTCCTGCAGCTTCACCTGTTCCTGGCTTACAAAGCCGCGCGCGGGCAGGACGCCTTGCCGCACCAGATCCACAACCCCCAGCACCCCGGCGGTGGTGGTGACTTGGATCGCGCTCCAGGTCTTGCCGCCGATCTGGCGGGCATAGCTCTTGTTGATGAGGCTCTTTTCACGCAGCTCGCCATTGATGCGGCCCCGCGCGGTGCAATAGACCAGCACCACGTCCTGATCGGTGCGCGGCAATGCGCTCTCGAAAATCTCTTTCATCAGGTCGCGGCGGCGTTCCAGCCCCAGATCATGCAGCAGCATTTTCAGGATGTCGCAGTGACCGGGATAGCGGATCGACCGATACGAGACCGCCCGCGCCTTCCCGTCCAGCGTCTCTGGCAAGGTGCCAAGCCCACCCGAGGTGTTGAAGCATTCATACTCAACCCCATCAAGGCTCAGACGCTCGTAATCTTCGAGCGGCGCTGTCTTGGTGCGCGCGCCATTCACGATGGCATCGCAGGGGTTGCAATACTCGTTGATCAGCCCGTCGGTGGACCAGGTGAGATTATATTTCAACGCGTTGGTCGGAAACTTCGGCAGCGCGCCGACCCGCATGTGCAGGCTGTCCAGCTCATCGAATTCTGCCGCCAGTGACGCGCCCGCGATGCCCACGAAACCGGGCGCAAGGCCGCTCTGGGGCATGAACACCGTCTCGCTGCCTTCGGCCAGTTTGCGCACCGCTTCGGTGGCGGCCACATCCTCGGTGAGGTCGAAATAATGCGCGCCGGCGGTTTTTGCGGCCTCCGCTATCATTGGCGTCAAAAAGAACGGCGCGGCAGAAATCACCGCGTCAAACCCCTGAAGCCCCTTTGCCAGCGACACCGGATCCTTGGCGTCGATCTGCCGGGTCGGCACCCCCAGCTCCGCCACCGCGCCCAGCGCATTCAGGTCATGATCCGCGAGGGTCACCTGATAGTTGGCAGATGTCTTTAAAAACGTGGCAATCGCCTGGCCGATCTTGCCCGCGCCCACAACACAGATGTTCCATTGCATGTGACCTGCACCTCCTGTTTGAGAGCAGCGTGCAGGTTCAATTGTTCGATTTGTAGGGCCGGAATTGTCGGAGTGACGTAAAATCACGCCACTATGACGGATCAATCGTCAATTTGTTCAGATACCGTCAGACGCGATCGATCCGGCGGCCAAAAACCACCAGCGTATTGGTGCGCTGCACGCCGGGAATGCGCCCGACCTCATCGACCAGAATGTCCAGATCCTCGATGCGCGGTGCCTCGGCCGAAACCATCAGATCGTATTCGCCATTGATCGACAGGCATTGGCGAATTTCGGGGTAGGCCTCCAAGCGCTTGATAATGCGTCCGGTTTCCTTTTGCTGAACCTCAAGGAGCACCACCACCATGACCCGGTTACCTTCGTCGGGATCGCGCAGCACCACGGTATATCCCGCGATGATGCCACGCTCTTCCAGCCGGGTGATGCGCTCATGCACTGTGGTGCGCGCCACCCCCAGCTTGGCCGCCAGTTTGGTGGTGGACTCGCGGGCATTATGCTGCAGAGCAGCGACAATCCGACGGTCGAGATCGTCCACGGATCAGCCTCGCACAAAGATCGGGCGCTGCGGCGCGGAAGTCTCGGCGTCAAACGCATAGCCCCCAACCGTGAACCCCTTGAGGTCATCCGCCTCAGTGATGCCATTCTCCAGCACCCAGCGCGCCATTGCGCCACGCGCGCGCTTGGCCGCAACGCCAATCACCTTGCGACTGCCGCCGCGCTCCTCTTCAAAGCGCGGGCTGATCAGCGTCAGATCGCCCAGCGCTTTGGGCGGGACTGCCTTGGCGTATTCTTCAGAGGCGAGGTTCAGGACGCTGCCCACACCCAGCTCGCGGGCCTCTTCCACGATGGCCGCGGCAATCTTGTCGCCCCAGAACCCATAGAGCGTCCCGGCCGGGTGCCCCGGCGTTTTGCGTCCCATTTCAAGACGATAGGCCTCGATGGCATCCGTGGGGCGCAACAGACCATAAAGCCCCGACAGGATCCGCAGCCGCCGCTGTGCGGCGTCCTTGGTCACATCGTCAAAGGTGGCGGGCTCCAGCTCCTTGTAGACGTCGCCGTCAAACATCAGCCCCGCCGCGCATTGCCCATCACCGGACCAGGCCGCAAAGCGATCCTTGTTGAGCTTGGCCAGCGTCGCACTGATCCCCATCAGCTTGGCGATCTCATCCTCGGACCACGTGCGGGCCACCCCCGCCAGCTCTGCCGCCTGATCCAGAAACCGCGGCACCGTTGTGGCCTGACCACGCGCGCGCTCTTCGTTCAGTTTCTTGGCGGGGGATACGAGAATAATCAACGGCTGCACTCCTGTCAGGTGAACTTGCCCAGAGTTGTAACGCAATTCGCACGGGTGCCAAGCGCTGCTGCGGCAAGGTCCGGTCAAATCTGGGCGATGACCTAGCCCGCGCCGCGCAGGACCTCCAGAAACGCCGAGGCAAACCGTTGCGCGCGGCGCTCCCCCAACAGCCGCTCCATCCCGCTCTCGTCATCGCTGCGCATCTGCGCCACTTTGGCCAGTTGCGAGGCCGAGCAAGTCAGCGGTTTCTGAGTGCCGCATTCGCCGCGTTGCAGCCGCGCCTGCACCTCCAGAAGTGTATCGTAAATCGACCCCTGCGCGCGCCCCGCCAGCTTGCGCCGCGCCGGGTGCAGCGCTTCGGCCTCGCCGGTGATCACACTGAGAAACGCATCGCCATACCGCTCGAGCTTTTTGGCGCCCACGCCCGAAATCCGCGCCATTTCATCCAGGCTTTGCGGGCGGTTCTCCGCCATCTCGATGAGGGTCCGATCGGGAAAGATCACATAGGCCGGGACTTTTTGCGCCTCGGCGAGGGCGCGCCGCTTGGCCTTCAGCGCCGACAAAAGGGGCGCATCCTCATCCGAGACCAGCGCCTTGACCGCCGGGCGGCGGGTGGCGGATTTGATGGTGTCCTTGCGCAGGGTGATGCTGTCCTCGCCACGCAGGATCGGCAGCGCCGGTTCGGTCATCCTGAGTGCCCCGTGACGCTCCGGGTCCGGCCGCACCAGATCGCGCCCCATCATCTGCCGGAAAATCGCCTGCCACTCGGGCTTTGAATGCTCGCGCCCGCAAGCAAAAACCGACAGATCGTCATGCCCCTTCTGGCGCACGCGGTCGTTGGCGTTGCCGATCAGAATGTCAATGAGATGCCCCGCGCCATAGGTCTCCTCGGTGCGCAGAATGGCCGAGAGCGCCTTTCGCACGGCGGTGGTGCCGTCAAAGGTCTCAACCGGCGTGTCGCACAGATCGCAATGGCCGCAAGGCTCTGGATTTTCACCAAAATAACTCAGCAGGCTCTGACGGCGACAACTCATGGCCTCCGCCAGCCCCAGCAATGCGTTGAGCCGCGCATGATCCGCGCCGCGCCGTTCGGGCGGTGCAAGCCCCTCGTCAATCTGGTTGCGGCGCAGGCGGATGTCTTCGGGACCAAAGAGCGTCATCGTCTCGGCGGGCGCCCCATCGCGGCCGGCGCGGCCGATTTCCTGATAATAGGCTTCGATGCTCTTGGGTAGGTCGGCGTGGGCGACCCAGCGGATGTCGGGCTTGTCGATGCCCATGCCAAAGGCCACCGTAGCCACCACGATCAGCCCATCCTCGCGCGCGAAACGTGTCTCGACGATGCGCCGGTCCTCGGCCTCCATGCCGCCGTGATAATGGCAGGCGACATGGCCAGAGGCCTCGAGCGCGCGGGCGATGTCCTCGGTCTTGGCGCGGGTGCCGCAATAGACAATGCCCGACTGGCCGCGCCGCGCATCGGCGAACTCGAGGATCTGTTTGCGCGGGCTGTCCTTGGCGGCAAAGGCGAGGTGAATATTGGGCCGGTCAAAGCCGCGCAAGAAGGCGCGCGGCGCCTCACCGTCGAACAGTTTCTGGACGATCTCGGCCTGGGTTTCCTGATCTGCCGTGGCGGTAAAGGCTGCCAAGGGCACGTCGAGCGCGCGGCGCAGCTCGCCGATGCGCAGGTAATCCGGGCGGAAATCATGGCCCCATTGGCTGACGCAGTGGGCCTCGTCCACCGCGATCAGCGAGACACCAATCCGGCGCAGCATGCCCATGGCGCTGCCCGCCGCCAACCGTTCGGGCGCCATGTACAAAAGCTTCAGCTCGCCCGCCTCGATGGCGTTCCAGACCGCCTCGGTCTCTTCTTCCGTATTGCCAGAAGTAAGCGCCCCGGCACAGACCCCGGCCTCCTGCAAGGCGCGGACCTGATCGCGCATCAGCGCAATCAGCGGCGAGATCACCACCGTGATCCCCGCGCGGCGCAGCGCAGGCAACTGATAACAAAGGGATTTACCACCCCCCGTGGGCATGATCGCGAGCACGTTTTCGCCCGCGCTCACGGCCTCGACGATTTCCTCCTGACCGGGACGAAAGTCATCGAATCCAAAGATATCGCGCAACAGGGGGATTGCGTCGTGCATGCGGGGGCCTGTGGGTTGGTCTGCTCAGGTTATGAGCGGCACAATCCCACAGCTGGAATCGGGGGGCAAGAGGGCCTCAGCCCAGAAGCGGCGCCCAAGCCGCGGCAAAGCCGCCGCAGCCCAAGAGATCACATGTAGCCAAACAGCGTCGGCAGGATATAGGCGCGCAGAGAGATCACGATGAGCAAGGCCGCAAGCGGCGCCAGATCCAACGGATGCGTGTTGGGCAGAATGCGCCGCAGCGGCGTGTAGATCGGCTCCAGCAGGCGGTTGATGCCATACCAGATCTGCGCCACGAACTGCTGGTGCAGGTTCAGAACCTGAAAATTGATCAGCCAGCTCATGATGATGTGCACGATCATGATGAAGTACACAACGCTCAGGATCAGCTGAAGCGGTCCATAGATTGCCATCATCGGTGTCAGGTCCTCGTCTGATTTCGCATTTGAGGTAATCATCTGCACAGATTTTCGCAACCCTTCCGCGAGGTCTTAGGTTGACGTGTGGTGAACAGGTGGCATGTAGAAGAGAAGTAAACCGGAGCGTTTAGATGTACCCAATTGTCCGCCTGTTGAAAGATGCCGCCCTTGCCAGCCGCCAGCCCCGCCTTGGCCCGCTTGAGACCCATGTGTCGCGCCATCACTGCTGGCCCTGGGATCTTGATATCTGGCTTGAACTCAACAATGGCCGCACGCTGACGCTCTATGATCTTGGGCGCACCATGCTGACCCTGCGCACGGGACTTGCGGGTGTTCTCAAACGCGAAGGCTGGGCGGTGGCCGTTGCGGGTGCCTCGGTACGCTATCGCCGCCGCATCAAGGCGATGGAGCGGTTCGAGATGAAAAGCCGCGCGATCGGCTGGGACGATCGGTTCATCTATGTGGAACAGGGCATGTGGAAGGCCAACGGCGAATGCGCCAACCACGCATTGCTGCGCACGGTGGTCACCGACAAGAACGGTATCGTACCTCCCGAGCGGGTCATCAAGGCCTGGGGACAAGACATCCAGAGCCCGGATCTGCCCGAGTGGGTCAAGGCCTGGTGCGCCGCCGAAGACCTGCGGCCCTGGCCTCCGATGGCAGAGTCATCCGCCGACAAAGGTGACGTGGCGCTTGCCAGCGCCTCCTGACCCCTGTCATAGCTGGTCCAAACAATGCACCAAAGCATTTGAGGACAGGTATGACAGAGCAGTCACTGCAGAGTATTCCCCTGCGCAAGCGCATCTGGGGGTGGTGGTTTTTTGACTGGGCCAGCCAGCCCTATCACACGCTGCTAGTCACCTTTGTTTTTGGTCCCTTCTTTGCTGCAAGTGCGACGCAGTATTTCATCGGCACCGGCCTCGAGGGGGAGGCCGCAAAGGCCGCCGCGCAATCGAGCTGGTCGCTCTGCCTCACCATTACCGGGCTGATTATCGGCCTCTCGGCGCCCTTTCTTGGCGCATTGGCGGACATCGCCGGACGCAAGCTGCCGTGGATCATCGGGTTTTCCATTGCCTATGTGCTGGGCGCTGCGGGGCTGTGGTTCATGGATCCTGCGGGGAGCAATCTGTGGTGGATGCTCATCAGTTTTGGCGTGGGCTTTATCGGTGCAGAGTTTGCGCTGATCTTTGTCAATGCGCAGCTGCCTTCGCTGGGCAGCAAGGACGAGGTCGGCGCGCTCTCGGGCTCTGGCTTTGCCTTTGGCTATCTGGGCGGGGTGGTGTCGCTGTTCATCATGCTGTTGCTGTTTGTCGAACAGGACAGCGGCAAGACGCTGATCGGCCTTGATCCCATTCTTGGCCTCGACGCCAGCGCCCGCGAAGGCACCCGCGCGGTGGGGCCCTTTGTGGCGATCTGGTTCGTGGCCTTTATGATCCCCTATTTTGCCTGGGTCCGCGATCCGCGCACCCCCCGGCGCGGCACGGCAAGCCTTGGGCGGGCGGTGTCGATGGTGGTCGCCTCGGTCAAGGGGCTGAAACATCGCAAGAGCCTCACCAGCTATCTGGTGTCGTCGATGCTCTACCGCGATGCGCTCAACGGGCTCTATGGGTTTGGCGGCGTCTACGCGGGGTTGGTGCTTGATTGGTCGATTACCCAGATCGGGATCTTTGGCATCATCGCCGCGATCTCTGCCGCTCTGTTCAGTTGGGCAGGCGGGCTTGCCGATGCGCGGTTTGGCCCCAAACCCGTGATTGTCTTGGCCATTCTGGTGCTGAGCCTTGTGTGCCTCATCGTCGTCAACATGACCCGGACGGAGGTCTTTGGCGTCGCTTTGGCAGAGAGCTCCGGTCTGCCGGATCAGATCTTCTTCGCCTGTGGCGTGCTGATCGGCGGTTTCGGCGGAATTCTGCAGGCCACCAGCCGCACCCTGATGGTGCGCCACACCACCCCGGAGACAGCTACCGAAGCCTTTGGTCTTTATGGGCTTTCCGGCCGGGCCACCGCCTTTGTCGCGCCTGCGCTCATCGGCCTTATGACAACACTGACGGGCAGTGCACGCCTTGGCATTACACCAGTGATTGCGCTCTTTGCCCTCGGTCTGCTTTTATTGCTTTGGGTGGATGGTGAAGGAGATCAGTCTTGAGGTTATTGCGACATATCACCCTCGCGGCCTTTGTGCTTGCGGCCTGCGCCCCGGCGCAAGACAGCCCACGCCCCTCTGCCGCCGCCTTCGCCAACAAGGCCGCCAGTTCCACCGTGCCGGCCAAACAGCTGTTCGGCGCAAAACGCGGCCCCTCCGCCCAGCGCCCCGCGCCACTGGGATCTTATGCCAAAGGCTGTGTCGCAGGCGCGGCACAACTGCCGGAAACCGGCCCCACCTGGCAGGCCATGCGCCTCAGTCGCAATCGCAACTGGGGCCACCCCGAAACCATTGATTTCATTCAGGACCTGAGCCGTGTTGCGGCACGACAGCCGGGCTGGCAGGGGCTCTATGTGGGCGACATCAGCCAGCCGCGGGGCGGGCCGATGCTGTCGGGCCATCGCAGCCATCAGATCGGCCTTGATGCCGACATCTGGATGCTGCCCCCCGACCGGCTCGACCTCAGCCGCGAGGCACGCGAGAATATCTCGTCGATCTCGTTGCGCCGCGCCAGTGGTGCCTATGTGAACGACAACTGGAGCGCCCAGCATCACGCGATCCTGAAGGCCGCCGCCTCCGACCCCCGAGTGGCGCGGATCTTTGTCTTTCCCGGCGCCAAGGTCAAAATGTGCGACACCGAGACCGGCGACCGAAGCTATCTGCGCAAGATCCGGCCGTGGTGGGGGCATCACTACCACTTCCATGTGCGTCTGAATTGTCCTCGTGGCACCCGTGGCTGTGTCGAGCAGGATCCGCCGCCACGCGGGGATGGCTGCGATGATGCGCGCCAGTGGGTCGCCAATATCCTGAACCCGCCGCCCCCAAAACCGGTTGACCCGAACGCGCCAAAGCCTAAACCGCGCAGGGATTACACCCTTTCGGATCTGCCTCAGCAATGCGCCGCCGTTCTTTCATCCGACTAGCCTCCGTCGCGATCGGCCTCTTGGTCGCTCTCTGCGCGGCTGCCCTTGCGGCCTCCACCGTCTGGAGCGTGACTCACGCCGACAGCAACAGCGCCCGGCTTGTCTCAAGCTACCGCTGGCACGAAGATGCGCCGTGGTTCGGGGGCATGTCGGGGCTGGAACTCTCAGAGGACGGGACGCGCTTTGTCGCGATCACCGACCGTTCGCATCTGGTCAAGGGCGAGATCATTCGGCAGGACGGCGACATCACCGGCCTGCGGATGACCGAACAACACCGTCTGCGCAACGCGGGCGGCGCGCGGATGCCCGAGGATGTCGAAGACAGCGAGGGCCTCGTGGTTCAGGGCGCGCAGATGTTTGTCTCTTTTGAAAGCCCCCATCGGGTGCTGGAGTACAACGCAACCGAGGTGCGCCAACTGCCCTCACCAAGAGGATTTCGGCGGTTCTCTTTCAACGCGTCCTTTGAAGCGCTGGCCCAAAGCCCCGAGGGCGATCTGGTCCTGATAGCCGAAAGCCCGCCGCGCAATAAAAATGTCTCAAGAGTCTGGCGCTGGTCCGGGGCCGAGGGCTGGCAGGGGCTTGGGCCCTACCCCGAAGCGGATGGCTTCCTGCCCGTGGGGGCGGATTTTGGCCCCGATGGCGCGCTCTATGTGCTGGAGCGGAAGTTCGCAAAGATCGGCTTTCGCAGCCGCCTGCGTCGCTTTGACCTCACTGCAAAGGGGCTCGGTGGCGGGGAGATCCTGCTCAATACGCCGCTGGCCCGCCACGACAACCTTGAGGGGCTGAGCATCTGGCGCACCCCATCCGGCAATCTGCGCGCCACGATGATTTCAGACGATAATTTCTTTTGGGTGCAGCGCACGGAGCTGGTGGAATACGATCTGCCCGCGCGCCCCTGAGCCCTGTCCCCGTCCAGCCAGACACGCAGCGCCCCATAAAATATGGGCGTATTGGCTTGCAATCGACTCTGGATCTGCATAAACGAGGCGATCTTTCGCGCTCCTGAGGGGGCGCACAAGTCTCCGCGACCTTGTCTAAAAAACGGTACTGTACATGACCCGCACCTATCTTCCTGGCGTTCTCGCCATGGCTGCCGTTGTGGTGGCCTCCAACATTCTCGTGCAATTCCTGTTCGGCA
Source organism: Ruegeria sp. TM1040 (assembly GCF_000014065.1). Lineage (NCBI taxonomy): Bacteria > Pseudomonadati > Pseudomonadota > Alphaproteobacteria > Rhodobacterales > Roseobacteraceae > Ruegeria > Ruegeria sp. TM1040. The sequence continues at coordinate 2,800,574 of NC_008044.1, forward strand.
ACTGGCTGACCTGGGGCGCGTTTACCTATCCCATCGCTTTCCTCGTTACCGATGTGACCAACCGCGTCTATGGCGCAGGCCCCGCGCGCAAGGTCGTGCTGGCCGGGTTTGTGGTCGGCGTGATCTGCTCGCTCATTGGCACGCAGATTATGGGCGAGTTCGGCCCGCTTGTGACCCTGCGCATCGCGGTGGCCTCTGGTCTGGCGTTCCTTTTGGCGCAGCTCACGGATGTGGCGATCTTTGCCAGCCTGCGCGGCGGCAAATGGTGGCGCGCGCCGTTGGCCTCGACGCTGATTGGCTCTTCGCTTGATACCGCGATCTTTTTCACCATCGCCTTCTCCGGCGCGCTGACCTTCCTTGAGCCCGCAAATGACGTCTCCTGGGCCGGTGAAATGCTGCCGCTTCTGGGCGCTGGTCCGGTTGCGCCCCTGTGGGTGTCGCTCGCCGTGGCCGACTGGCTGGTGAAACTGTCGCTGGCGCTGATCGCGCTGATCCCCTTCCGCCTGATTGTTGCGCGTTTAACGCAGGGCCAACCCAGCAAAGCGTGATTTCGCGCGAATTTCATTTGGAGATCCGACTTTTCCGTGCCAACCTGAAGGCAACAGAAACAGAGAGAAAAGGAGGTGATCCAGTGTCAAGAAAGGGATTGGAGCAAGGAGCAGCAACCACCGGAGCGGTCCGCCACTGAGGCAGCCCTCTCTGGCAGCGGCCAACCGGCTGGGTCTGCACAGGCTGATACTGCCTGATACTGCGTCAGGAGAAACTGAAGTGACAGCGCCCTAACCTGCCTTTGCTCTCATAGACTTTCGGAAGGGCCGCGCCTTATGGGCGTGGCCCTTTTCCGTATCCTGTTCCGTATCTAGGCTCGATATAGTCTTGGCATTTCGATGCGTGTTGCAGGGTATGGGCTTGAGCCGCCCCTGTGACGCTGGCGGGGGATCGCCTGCAAGAGACACGCGCGCCCATCCCGCAAGCTGCGCGCAGTCCCCCTGCTCGCGCGCCGCGCCATGTCTCGCTACCCCGCGGCATCCGCGTATGGCCGTCAAATGCGCGCGCAGCGCAATCCAGGTTCCCACTTTTGCGCGACATGCTCTTGGTAATGCCGCATGTCTGAGGTCGCAAAACCGGTTCCCACTTTTGCGCGACATGCTCTATGGTCCGCCCATGCTACGCATAAACGACGATATCACCCTGCAAGACTGGGAACTGACCGAGAGCTTCATGCGCGCCTCTGGCCCCGGTGGGCAGAACGTCAACAAGGTTTCATCGGCCGTTGAGCTGCGCTTTGAGGCCGAACGCTCTCCGCATCTGCCCGGCCCGGTCAAAACCCGCCTGCGCCGCATTGCCGGGCGGCGCTGGACCAATGACGGCGCGCTGATCCTGCAATGTGACGAGACCCGCTCGCAGGCGCGCAATCGCGAGATCATCCGCGAGCGTCTCGCAGAGCTCATTCGCCGTGCCCTGATAAAACCCAAGCGCCGTATCGCCACCAAACCCACCCGTGGCAGCGTCGAACGCCGCCTCAAGGCCAAGAAAACCCGCGCCGAGGTGAAATCCCTGCGCGGGCGGGTGGACGGCGACTGAATTTCACAATTGCGTCCGCATGTGAGGCGGGCCACCCTGCACAAAGTTGCGCCAGAACGCCAAACGGCGCGGCAGCGCTAAGACTGTGCGCCCGGAACGGGCGCTCCGCTTGAGACCCAGAACTGACGACAGGACAGCCCATGAAACCCGGTCCCCGCAATCTCATCACCGATGTCACCGGCCTGCGTGTTGGCAATGCCGCGGACGCGCGGTTGAAATCAGGCACCACGGTCCTGACCGCGGATCAGCCGTTCACGGCAGCGGTGCATGTGATGGGGGGCGCCCCCGGCACGCGAGAGACCGATTTGCTCGCGCCCGACAAAACCGTGCCCGCCGTTGACGCGCTCGTGCTCTCTGGCGGCTCGGCCTATGGGCTGGATGCCTGCTCGGGCGTGGTGGACGGGCTGCGCGCCATGGGGCGCGGGTTTCGTCTTGGTCCCGCCATTGTGCCCATCTGCCCCGGCGCGATCATCTTTGATCTGTTGAACGGCGGCGACAAGGACTGGCGGGACAATCCCTATCCCGCGCTTGGGCGCGCCGCGCTCAGGGACGCCAGTGCGGAGTTTGCCCTCGGCACGGTGGGCGCGGGCACCGGCGCGCTCACGGGTATGCAAAAGGGCGGGCTGGGGTCGGCCTCGCTGGTGCTCGAAAATGGCCTCACCGTGGGGGCGCTGGTGGTGGTGAACCCGATTGGATCGGTGACCACCCCGGGCGAGCGCCACTTCTGGGCGGCCCCGTTTGAAATCGACGGAGAATTCGGCGGGCTTGGGCCTGACCCCAGCGCCGGGATCGGGCGCAGCCTGCGCAGCCGCAAGATGGAGGCCATGGCAGAGCTGGCAGGCGCAGCCGTCTCCTCGGAGGGGTCCAACACCACGATTGCGATTGTGGCCACGGATGCGGCGCTGACCAAAGCCGAAGCCACCCGCATGGCGACCACCGCCCATGACGGCATGGCGCGGGCCATCCTGCCGAGCCATGGGCCACATGATGGCGATCTGGTCTTTGCAGCCGCCACCGGCGCGCAGTCCATGACCGACCCCGCAGCGGATATGTTGGCGCTGTGCCATGCCGGATCGCTCTGCCTCGCGCGTGCGATCGCCCGCGCGGTCCATGCCGCCACCCCGGCCGAGGGTGATATTCTGCCCTGCTGGTCAGACTCCTGAAGGAGAGGCTGGATACGCGCAACGGACAGGTCTTTGCACCGGGCTGCCCTCTGGCATCCGGTGGGAGGAGTTTGTCTGGTCCGGTGGCGCGCTCTGTCCAAAGCGCCAGTGACCATTTGGTGTCCGTCTTGCGTGTTCATCTTGACGTCGCATGTCGAAAGAGAGGGCGGCGCCGCCCGAGGGGGCGGAGGTGGCCGGGAGTATCCTCCCGCGTGCTCAACGTTATCTCTGCACTGCTCCCCCAAGGGGAAGCCGTTTCCTGATGTCGCCGGATTTTATCCCGGCAAAGATCGCGATCCCGGCCAGCATAGATTTCCGAATTTAGAATTTCCTAAGCAGGGCGTGCGCTGATAGCGCAACGGGATGCGAGGCGCTGCCTCGCGCTCCGGGATATTTTGAGTTAGAAGAAGATCAGGGCAACGAATTGGTACATATGGAAAATTGTACCTTGGCTTCATTCTGATTGCCCTGAGGGCAGTCCTGCGCGACAACCCTCGGGGAGGCAAACGGATATGAGCGCAACTGTGGTACAATCCAATGTATTGGGCATCCTCGCCGCAATTGGAGCGGCGGTGGCCTTTTCTGTCATTGATGTCACCTTCAAGTTTCTCTCGGACGGCTATCCGCTCTACCAGGTGGTTTTTATTCGCTCTGTGGTTGCGCTGGTGCTGCTGTTGGCGGTGATCATCCCGCTCGAAGGCGGCGTGAAGATCCTGCGCACGCAGAATATCCGCCTGCATGGTCTGCGGGTGACGGCCGTGGTCTTTGCCAATATCACCTTTTTTTCCGGTCTGGCGGTGTTGCCGCTCGCCGAGGCGGTGGCCATCGCCTTTGCCACGCCCTTGATTGTTACCCTGCTGTCAGTGCTGTTTCTCAAGGAGCGGGTCGGCCCGTGGCGCTGGGGCGCGGTGATGGTGGGGTTCAGCGGCATTCTGGTGATCGTAAAGCCCGGGATGGCGGCGTTTCAGCCCTATGCGCTGCTGCCGTTTCTGGGCTCTTGCGGCTATGCGACGCTGCATATCCTGACCCGCCGGGCGGGCGGGTCGGACAAGGCCGCGACGCTGTCGTTTTATCCCACGCTTGGATTTTTGATCGTAAGCGCGCTGGCGGGGCTGGTGTTTGGGCATGGGCAGTGGGCCACCGGCGTGCCGCTTTGGGATGTGGTGCTCAAACCCTGGGCCTGGCCCAAGGGGATCGAATGGGTGATCTTTGCCGTCGCCGGGGTCTCTGGCGCGGTGGGCGGCTATCTGGTCGGGCAGGCCTATCGGCTCTGTGAGGCAGGTCTGGTCGCACCCTTTGAATATGTCGCCATGCCGCTGGCTGTGGTTTGGGGGGTACTGGTTTTTGCGGAATGGCCGGAACCTTCGGTCTGGCTCGGCTCGGCCTTGATTATCGGAGCGGGGCTTGTTTCTCTTTGGAGAGAGACCCGCACGCCCGGCCCGCCGCCGCGTCCGCGCCCGCGTTCCTCTGGCTAGAAAGGCCCAGAAAATATGCCCATCACCGCCGTCGTCTTTGATATTGGTCGCGTTCTCATTGAGTGGGAACCGGAGCGCTTTTTTGACCGTTTGATCGGGGAGCCGCGCCGGCATGCGCTCTTTCAGGAGGTCGATCTGCATGGGGCGAACCTCGATGTGGACCGCGGCTATCCCTTTCGCGAAACGATTTATGGGCTGGCGGACAAACACCCCGACTGGGCCGCGGAGATCCGCCATTGGCACGACAGTTGGATCGAGATGGCCAGCCCCGAGATCCCGCATTCCGTGCGCCTGTTGCGCGCGCTCAAGGCCAAGGGCGTGCCGGTCTATGCGCTGACGAATTTTGGCGCGGAGACCTTTGTGATCGCACAGACCCATTATCCGTTCCTGCGCGAGTTCGATCAGGCGTTTGTGTCGGCGCATCTGCGGTGCATCAAACCGGATGCGGAGATCTATGCGCATCTGGAAGCGGGCACCGGGCGACGCCCCGACGAGCTGCTGTTCACCGATGACCGCCCTGAAAACGTCACCGCTGCTGCCGTGCGCGGCTGGCACACCCATCTGTTCGATCGCCCCGAGACCTGGGCGGCGCGGTTGGTCGATGAGGGGCTGCTAACTCAAGAGGAGGCACAATGAGCCTGACGCAAATCGGCTTTGACGAGGGAGAGGCGCTGCTGGAATGGGTGGCGCTGACGGATGCGCTGGCTGAGGGGCACAGGCGCCCAAAGGCCGAGGTGGGCGATACGTTTCTCTATCGGGGCAAGGATACGCTGTTGTCGCGCTCGGCCTGGATCGACGGGCTTGGGATCGCGGTCAAGACGGCGATGATCTTTCCCGACAACCCGACCCGCGAAGTGCCGATGATCAACGGCGCGGTGAGCCTCTTTGATGATGCCACCGGCCAGCCCGAGGCGCTGGTGGATTTTCACCTCGTCACAAAATGGAAAACCGCCGGAGACAGTCTCTTGGGCGCGCGCAGGCTGGCCCATCCCAATGCCAAGGAAATCCTGATCGTAGGGGCGGGCACTGTCGCGGCGAGCCTGATCGAAGCCTTTTCAGCCGTCTGGGGCGACGCGCAGATCCGCGTCTGGAACCGCACCATTGCAAAGGCCGAGATGCTGGCAACAGCCTATCCCGGCGTCGCGGTGGCACCGGATCTGGAACAGGCGGTGACGGCTGCGGATATTATCCTCACCTCGACCATGTCGACCGACCCGGTGATCCAAGGCGCCTGGCTGCGGCCGGGGCAGCATCTCAACATGATTGGTGCCTATCGGCCCGACATGCGCGAGGCGGACGATCTGGCCCTGAGCCGCGCCCGGATCTATTGCGACAGCTTTGACACCACGCTCGACCACATCGGCGAGTTCAAGATCCCGCTTGCGTCGGGGGCAATGCAGCGGGCGGATGTGCTGGCGGATTTCTACGCGCTGGATCGGTTTGGGCGGTTTGACCCCGAGGCCATCACGCTCTTCAAGAACGGCGGCGGGGCGCATCTGGACCTGATGACCAGTCGTCACGTTCTGGATCTGTGGACGCAGCAGACATGATTTGGTTCCTCAGCGCAGTGCTCTGTCTGGGGGCGCTGCTGTTTTTGCCCGCCCTTCAGGAGACCCTGCGTCGGCCGCTTACCGAGTCGATGCGCCGCAACGCACCGGGTAAGTTTGCGGAGCTATCCCAGGGGCAGACGCATTATCGCTGGATCGGTCCCTTGCGCGGGCCGGTGGTGGTTTGCGTGCATGGCATCACCACCCCTTCCGAGAGCTTTTTGCCGCTGGCGCAGGAACTGGCCGAGATGGGCTATCGGGTGCTTCTGTATGATCTCTATGGGCGGGGCTATTCCGACTATGTGCCGGGGCTACAGGATCGGGCGTTTCTGCTGCAACAGCTTGATGACCTGCTGGCCTATGAGGGGATTGTCGAGGACTTCGTCCTGGTGGGCCATTCTGCGGGCGGGGCCATTGCCACCGCCTTTGCGGCGGCAAATATCTGGCGTGTGCGCAGTCTGATCCTTGTCACCACCGTCGGGCTGCACAAGCCGCGCACCCCCATGGCAGAGTTTCGAAAGCACGCCCATGGCATTCAGGACCTGATCCTGCGCTGGAGCTATCCGATCGTTGCCAGACGCTATGTCAAAGGCGTCTTTTCCGACCCGCGCACCCCCGACGCCGTGCGACAGGCGCAGCAGGCACAACTGAGCCGGCGCGGCTATATGCCGTCAAACCTCGCCGCGATCCGCGGTATTCTGCGCGATGATTTTGCCGAGGAACAAAAGCTCTTTAACCGACAGGGTCTGCCGGTTCTGGCGATCTGGGCGCGCGATGACGTGATTATCCCACCGCAGACCAGCGGCCGTCTGGCAGAACTGAACCGATCTGCCAAACAGGAGGTGGTCGAGGATGCAGGCCACGAGGTGGTCTACACCCATGCCGGGGACGTGGCTCGCCTGATCGCGGAGAACCAGCGCCGCGGGCTCTGAGATCAGGCCGCAGCCGCCTGCAACGGACGCTCGCGCACCGGCAGATGCACAATCGCGCTGAAGGCTCCGACGCCCACACCGATCCACCAGACCATCGTGTAGTCGCCATAGATGTCATACATCCGCCCACCGAGCCACACGCCGAGGAACCCGCCGATCTGGTGGCTCAGGAACACGATCCCATAGAGCGTCCCCATGTAGCGCAGCCCGTAGATATGCGCGACCAGCCCGGAAGTAAGCGGCACGGTCGCGAGCCAGAGCGAGCCCATCGCCACCGAAAAGAGGATCACCGACAAAGGCGTGATCGGCAGCAGGATAAAGGCCCCGGCCACGATGGTCCGCGCGGTGTAGATCCCCGCCAGCAGATATTTCTTGGAGTAATGCTTGCCCGCCCAGCCCGCGAGCAGCGTGCCTGCCACATTCGCCAGACCGATGAGCGAAATCGACACCGCACCCAGCGCCGAGGTGGTGGTGATCCCCATCCCATGCAGCACACCGCCGGGCATGATCGGCCCGCACATCTCGGTCACAAAGGCCGGAAAATGCGCCGTCACAAAGGCCAGCTGATAGCCACAGCTGAAAAACCCGAGGAATATCAGCGTATAGGACGGGTCGCGGAAGGCTTTTTTGAGGATCGCGCCCATGCTTTCCTCAAGCTCCGCCTTGCCCGCAGAGACCGGCGCGCGCATCAGGGGCAGCGACAGGATCAGCGCCAGCACCACGCCGGCAAAGACCAGGAACACCGACTGCCAGGACATCAGGCCAAGCATATATTCCGCCGTCGGCGCGCCGAAGATCTGCCCCGCAGAGCCTGCCGCGGTGACAATCGCCAGTGACATGGACCGGTTCTCGTCCGAGCTCGCCCGGCCGACCACCGCAAGCACAACGCCAAAGCCCGTGCCCGCAACGCCAAAGCCCACCAGCCACTCATAGGCCTGCATCTCGAAGGGGGTGGTGGCTCCGGCACTCAGCACAAGCCCCGCCGCATAGACCACGGCCCCGATGATGATCGCCTTGCGGTCTCCGATCTTCTCGGCAATGGCGCCAAAGATCGGCTGCCCGATCCCCCAGGCGAGGTTCTGGATCGCGATGGCGAGGGAGAACTCGCTCCGGAGCCAGCCAAAATCATCGGCGATCGGGATCTGGAACACCCCAAAGGAGGCGCGCACGGCAAAGCTCACCATGATGATCAGGCAGCCCACCAGCAGGACGGGGGTAAACAGAGGGGTGGATCGGTCCATGGCGCTTCTCCGCAAGAGTTGCCTGTCAGTGTCACCAACCTGCCCCATGCGTCAATTCAGGAGTTTTGAGGCGATGCATTAGGAAAATTGAACAATCGGGTTCAGCCAAGGGTCATGCCGCGCTTTCCTTTGCAAAATCATCCGGCTATGGCTGGGGGCATGACACATATGACCGACCTCTATCAGGCCCGCGTCGACGCCGGGCAGATCCAGCCGGATCCCGCGCAGCAAGCGGTGTTGCCGGAGTTTGACAGGATTGCCGATGGCCTGCGCGCAGAGCCTGTAAAACGGGGCCTGTTTCGCAAGGCCGTGCGCCCGGAGGTCAAGGGGCTCTATCTCTGGGGCGGTGTCGGGCGCGGCAAGTCGATGCTGATGGATCTCTTTGTCGAGAGCCTTGATGACATCCCGAGCCGGAGGGTGCATTTTCACGCCTTCATGCAGGAGATCCACGCAAAGATGCATCTCGCGCGTGAAGCGGGCACCGAGGACGCTTTGGCACCGGTGGTGGCGGATGTGGTGGCCTCGGTGCGGCTGTTGGCCTTTGACGAGATGCAAATCACCGATATCACCGATGCGATGATCGTCGGCCGCCTGTTTGAGGCGCTCTTTGAGGCGGGTGTGGTGGTGGTGACCACATCGAACCGGGTGCCGGACGATCTTTATAAAAACGGGCTAAATCGGCAGCTGTTCTTACCCTTTATCGACCTCATCAAAGACAAGATGCAGGTGCATGAGATGGTCAGCCCCAAAGACTACCGACAGGACCGTCTGACCGGGTCGCGGGTCTATTTCACCCCCCTCAACGCCGAGGTGCGCGCCGAGATGGACGCGATCTGGCGCGATCTTACCGGCGGTGCGGCAGAGCCTCTGGTGCTGATGGTGAAGGGACGCGAAGTCACCCTGCCTGCCTATCGCAACGGGGTAGGACGGGCGACCTTTTATGATCTCTGCGGCACCATGCTGGGGCCGGGCGATTATCTGGCGGTGGCCGATGCGGTCAAGGTGCTGGTGCTCGAGAACATCCCCGCGCTGGGGCGCAACAACTTCAACGAGGCCAAGCGCTTTGTGACATTGATCGACGCCCTCTATGAGGCACGCGTGCGATTGATCTGTTCGGCCGCGGCAGAGCCGGAGTTCCTCTATATGGAGGGCGACGGGGCCTTTGAATTCGAGCGCACCGCCTCGCGCCTGCGGGAGATGCAGGACAAGGACTGGGGTCAGCCCAAGGCCTGAGCCATGCTCATCTGAGAGGTATTGTAACCTCAAATGAGCACAAACAGAGCCTAATCAAAGAGTTTTCTTGCATCATGCGCGGCGCCCCCTACAAAGGTAATGTTCGTATGAACAGGGGAGCGTGCGGATGAATGCCACCGACCTGAGCGAGAGACAGCGCGATATTCTGCGGCTGCTGGAGCAAAGCGGCTTTGCCACCATCGAGGATCTGGCGGGGCGTTTTGGCGTCACCACACAGACCATCCGCCGCGATGTCAACGACCTGCGCGACCGGGCACTGCTGATGCGGGTGCATCGGGGCGTCAGGCCGCATGAGGGCGCGCGGCCTTATGCCTCGCGCGCTGTGGAGCAACAGCGTGAGAAGGCCGCATTGGCGCGCGAGGTGCTGCGGCTCATTCCGGCGGGGGCGTCGGTGTCGATCGGTCTTGGCAGCACCCCGGCAGAGGTGGCGCGGCTTTTGGCCCATGCGGGCGGGCGTGACGTCATCACCAACAATCTGGTGGCGGCAAGCCATCTGTGGGACGCCGAGGACATCACCCTATCGATCTGCGGCGGCGCCGTGCGCGATCGCAGTGTCTCGGGCAGTGCGGCGGCAGAGTTCTTTGCCGCCTACCGCGTGGATTTTGCGATCTTTGGCGTGGCGGGTGTGGATGACGACGGCGCGCTTTTGGATTTTCGCACCGAAGAGGCACGCGCGCGGGCCGCGATGCAAACCCACGCACGGCAGTCGGTTCTGGTGCTCGATCAGGTCAAGTTCCAGCGCCGCGCGCCGGCGCGGGGCGGTTGGCTCCACGATCCCGATTATGTCGTCACAAATGCGCCGCCCCCAAAAGCCCTCGCTGCTGGGCTCTGCGCGGGGGCCTTGGTGCTGATATCGGAAGCGCCCTAGCCGTTCTCGCGCAGGATATTGCCCGCCAGATAGAGCGAGCCGCAGATCAGCACGCGGCTGTCTGGGTCGCGCGCCAGAATGGCGGTGAGCGCCTCGGCAACAGACTCCGCAGTGGTTGCTGGAAGGTCCACGGAACTGGCCGCCGCTTTGGTTTCCTCGGCCGAGAGGGTTGCCGCCTCGCCCGGGATCGACACCGCCGTGAGGCTCTGGGCCTCGGCGGCGAGCGGGCGCAGGTAGCCTGTGACATCCTTGGTATTGAGCATACCGCAAATCAGATGCGTCGGGCGTTTGGGCAGCTTGGCCAGCACATCGGCGAGAGCAATCCCGGCAGCGGCGTTGTGGCCGCCATCGAGCCACAGCTCGGCCGCGCCTGCGATTTCCACCAGCGGGCCGGTTTTGAGGCGCTGCATACGGGCGGGCCACTGTGCCCCCACAACAGCCGCCTCGCAGGCGGCCTCATCCGCGCCAAGGTGGCGCAGCACCGCAAGGGCGGCGCCGGCGTTCTGGATCTGATGCGCGCCCATCAGGTTGGGCAGCGGCAGGTCCAGCAGGCCGCGCTCGTCCTGATAGACGAGACGGCCGCGTTCCTCGTGGACGTGCCAGTGCTGGCCATAGGCGATCAGGGGGGCGCCCAGGCGCATCGCGGTGTCCTCGATGACCTCCATCGCCTCTTCGGCCTGGGGGCCGACCACCACGGGCACGCCGCGTTTGATGATCCCGGCCTTCTCGCCTGCGATCTTGGCCAGCGTATTGCCGAGGAATTGCTCGTGATCGATCGAGACCGGCGTGATTACAGAGACCTCGGGCGTGATGACATTGGTGGCATCCAGACGCCCGCCAAGGCCAACCTCGAGGAGGGTGTAGTCGGCGGGTGTGCGTGAAAACGCCAGAAGCCCCGCGACGGTGGTGATCTCGAAATAGGTGATGCTTGCGTCGCCATTGGCGCTGTAGCACTCGTCCAGCACCTCCGTGAGATGCGCCTCTGAGATCAGATCGCCCGCCAGACGGATGCGTTCATGAAAGCGCGCCAGATGCGGTGAGGTATAGGCGTGCACCGATTTGCCCCAGCCCTCAAGCCCGGCGCGGATCATCGCCTGCGTCGAGCCTTTGCCGTTGGTGCCCGCGATATGGATCACCGGGGGCAGCTTGTCCTGCGGGTTCTCAAGCGCCGCCAGAAGACGCCAGACCCGATCCAGCGTCAGGTCGATGATCTTGGGGTGCAGCGCCATCATGCGGGCGAGAATGGCATCGGAGGTCTGTTCGGTCATGGCGGCCTGAACCTGTCTGATCACGGAGCGACACGGGGCCACATGCGATAGGGCCGCGCCCGTCCCGTCGGGGTGAAAGCGAAGCGCCCGCCCCGTTTGGGGCGGGACGGGCGCTGCCCGACCTTGGGTCAGGCAAGAATGTTTATGCGAGGCCTCAGGCGCTCTTGTCTGCGCCCGATGCGTCCTCCGCAGGCGCTTTTTCGTCTTTTTGCGGGGCTTCGAGCTGTGCCTCGGGCGCCGGGGCCGGCAGATCGCCATGCACCTGCGGGGGCAGCTTCATCATCATACGGATGATGGTGATGAGCTCCTCGCGCAGCTTGGTGCGCGGTGTCACCCGATCAAGCATGCCGTGATCCAGGAGATATTCGGCACGCTGAAAGCCCTCGGGCAGCTTTTCGCGGATGGTCTGCTCGATCACGCGGGGACCGGCAAAACAAATGAGCGCGTTGGGTTCGGAAATATGCACATCGCCCAGCATCGCATAGGACGCGGTCACACCGCCGGTGGTGGGGTGGGTCAGCACGACGATATAGGGCAGGCCCGCTTCCTTGAGCATCTCGACCGCGACGGTGGTGCGCGGCATCTGCATCAGCGACAGGATGCCTTCTTGCATGCGTGCGCCGCCTGCAGCGGAAAAGAGCACAAGCGGACGGCCGAGTTTCACGGCCTCTTCGGCGGCGGCAATGATGGCGTTGCCGACATACATGCCCATGGAGCCCGCCATGAAGGAGAAGTCCTGCGCGGCGGCCACGATGGGCGTGCGGCCGATTTCGCCGGTGGCGACCAGCATCGCCTCTTTTTCGCCGGTGGTTTTCTGCGCCGCCTTCAGGCGATCGGGATAGCGTTTCTGGTCGCGGAACTTCAGCGGATCGACAACCGGTTCCGGCACCTTCACCTCGGCAAAGACACCGCCATCAAACAACGCCTTGAAACGGTCGCGCGGCGTGATGTGCATGTGGTGGCCGCAGTTGGTGCAGACGTTCTGATTGTCGCTCAACTCGCGGTGAAACAGCATGGTGCCGCATTCGTCACATTTCTTCCACAGGTTCTCGGGCACCTCGCGGCGCGAGAAGATCGAGTTGATCGTGGGGCGGACGTAGTTGGTGATCCAGTTCATCAAATGGCCTCTGCCTGATTGGCGTTGCGTCCCCAGATAAGGTGACTTTCAGTCAATTGCAATCAGGCCCTGATCGCAAGCCGTGCCGCAAGCCATGTGACCAGCATCACCATGAGATCCACCCAGAGCCACGGACGCAGCGCCAAGGGGTCATCCATCGCATAGGGATGCAGGTAGAGCGCAAGCCCACTGAGATTCGAGGGCGAAGCCACAAACAGAAGCGCCCAGACGTTGTTGACGAAATGCACAGCAATCGCGGGGCCCAGGCTGCCTGCACGGGCGGTGAGATCGGCCATCAGCATTCCATAGAGCGTGGCCCCCGCCACGATGAGCCAGGCGTTCTCGCCCGCGGCTTCCGGCATGTAGTGGCCCATGCCAAACAGGAGCGACGGCAGCACAAGCCAGACCAGCGGGCTGCTGAAGCGCGCGGCGAGACCCTGCTGGAGGTAGCCGCGAAACAGGATTTCCTCGGCGCTGACCTGAATGAGCACCAAGACAAGCGACACAGGCAGAAGCGCCAGCCAGGGTCCAAACGCCAGATTCGGCTCGAGCGGCGCGCCCATGTCATAGGGCGGCAGCAGCATCAGCACGACCAGGAGGATCACGAGCATGCGCAGAACCCGGGCCCCCTGCGGGATCACAAGGGCCCGCGGCCCCAGAAGCCCGCCCAGACTGCGGCCATGGAGCATCTGCAGCACCAGCCCCACGGCGATGATCATAAAGATGAAATGCCCCAGCAGGATCGCCATGCCGGCGGGGTCGCTGCCGCCCGCTAGATCGGCCTCGCCGGTGAGGGCCAGCACGCCGGGCAGCAGGACCAGATCAGAGATCAGCCCAAGCCCGAACCACGTCAGCACCACCAGAACCATGCCCAGCGCCAGCCGCCAGACCTCGGCTGTGGGGCGGGCCTGATGCAGCAGGATCTCGTGAGGGCGATAGCAGCGCATGGGCGGTCCTTCTTTGCTCAGAGGTCTACGCGCCTTTGGCCGTCGAGGCCAGTGGGCAGAACATCTGCGGTCGATCGGCGGTCACCCGGCACCCAGCGGGCGATCATTAGGCGGTCATGGGGCCGTCAGGGCTCGGCGCTGCCCTGAGCTGAGCGGGCGTCCTGCAGCGCGACCGCCGCGCTCGAGAGATGGCCAGAGACGGTCTGCAACAGGTGCAGCGCCACGGTGATGTCGCTCTCGATTACGGTGCGGAACTCCTCGGCCCCGATACGCAGAAAGACGCAATCCTCCACCGCAAACAGATCGAGCTGGCGCGGCGCGGCGGTAATCACAGCCAGATCCCCGATCAGCCGTCCGGGCGCGATCATATCGAGCGCGCTGCCATCCTCGGGGAATTGCAGCTCCGCCTGCCCCGAAAGACACAGATAGACCGCATCCCCCGCTTCGCCCGCGCGAAACACCGCCGCGCCGGTCGGCACGCGCACCCAAGAGGCCGAAAACGCCAGAAGACGGCGATGGCGGGCATCCAGACGGGCAAAGAGATCCGCCGACCCGATCTCGGACAGCTTGCGGTCAAAATCATCCTCTGCCTCTTCGGGCGCGTCCAGAAGCACGGTCGCCACGCCGCTTTGCCCGTCGATCCGCCCGTCCCGGAGCGTGAGGTGAAGATCATAGCGCGAGGGATGTTCAAAATGATCCTCGAGGTGGATCATGGTGGTCTTGGGCAAGAGAGCCTGCAGCCGGTTGCGGGTTTTCAGCCGGTTGTCCGAGTCGTGGCTCGCCAGCACATGATCGAGGATCAAGATATCCGGCCGCTTGATCGCCGCGCGGGTGAAGGCGGCGCGTTCGCGGAACACCGGCTCCAGCAGCGCACCGCCAAGCCCGGTGGGCAGATCGTAGATCATCAGCGCCAACCGTGCTTTCAGGTCGTTATCGGCCATCACATCGGCCACAACGTCCTCGACCGCTTGAGCCTTGCCGCCCGCATGGATCGAGATCCGGCCAAAGAGCGCGTTCTCCAGCACCGTGAGCTTGCGGGCATATTCCCCGGCCCGCAGACGCCGGTAGACACCGCCGCAATCGGCGAGCAACAGATCGCCGCGACGGTTGCGGATTCCAAGGATGCGCAGCTTGTAATCGCGCGGCAGGCCCGCCCCGAGCTGCTCTTCGGTGAGCAGGAACGGCAGGGTACACAACAGCGCCCGGTCGGTGCCGTCCAGCACCCGGCCCTCGCGATAGCGGTCGGCTGCTTTGACGATCCGCGCATAGAGCTCTTCGTCGAGGTTCAGGCGGCGAAACAACGGGTGCGAGGTCTGGCCGCGCCCAAAGGTGCGTTGCAACGTGTCGATCAGCGCGAGGCTGATGTCGCGGGTCTGGGACTCCAGCCCTTCGGCGCGCAAGACCCGCTGGAAGGGGCCATCAGGATCGGTAAAGAGCGTTGGGGGCACTGGCTCCACCGGGAAGGCGAACATCATGTTTTCTGCCAGGGGCAGGGCTGGATTATAGAGATCGGGCAGAAAACGATAGACCACGTCGCGCAGGCCCTGCGCCTCCAGTCGTTCGGCAATGCGTGGGCGCAGCGCGGTGATCTGCGCCTCAAGCGCGCGGTGGCGATCCTGCAGACGCGCATGCAGCGTGCGGTGAAAGAGCTGGCCGTCGATGCCCATCGCCTCGACGAGTTGGAACCACCAGTCCCGCAGATCATGTTCCGAACGCAGCCCGGCAAGATCGGGGTTGACCCAATCCGCATTCACCGGATCGCCACTATTGCCCGCCTTGAGCGCCTCGGCCCGTTGCAAGAGCTGCCGTTCTGCCGCGGTGGCGCGAGGCTGGTTGCGCAGCGGCATCAAGACATTATCGCCAAGCGTGCCGTCAAAGAGATAGGGCGCGTTGAACGCATAGCCGATGCGGCTCGCAATGACGCCCTGATGCAGTTCCGCAAGCGGATGGCCCGCCACGATCACCTCGCCGCGCGTGGGCAGCACCTCGCGGGTCAAAAGTTGCGCCAGGGCCTGACGTTCGGCGGCAGAACTGCTTTGGATCGCGACCTGGGCCCCTGCGGGAATGGTGAGCGTCAGCCCATCGAGCACCGGCTTGCCCTCTGCATCGCGCACGGTCACGTCGCGCAGCTCGATGTCACCGCGCAGATGTGGCACCTTTTGCGGTACCCCCTCAAAAAGCGCCGGGTCGATCATGCCGGGAGGCGAGAATTTCTCGGTCATGATCTGCCAGCGCAGGGACATATCCTGCACCTGGTTGTAATAGGTCAGCAGTTCTTTCCACGGCGCCGAGAGGTCCTTGTAGGCCGCAAGCGCGGCCACCAAGGCCCCCACGGTGATCTCACCGCGCAGCGCCAGCACGCCCCCCACCGAATAAAAGAAAAACGGGGTCAGATGGCCGATCAGGTTGTTGAGGAACTTCATGAAGAACTTTTTCATGTAGATCCGGCGGCGGATTTCAAAGAGCCGCCCGAGGCGATCGGAGACCTGCGCCAGCCGGTAGCGCCAGCCACCATTGCTGCGCAAATCCTGCAGCCCGGCGGCCGTTTCGCCGATCTCGGCAGACAGCGCGCGCACCTCGGCGATGCGGTCCTTGTTCAACAGGTTGATCTGGCGCTGCAGCATCGGAATAAGCCAGGCCTGCAGCGGAATGAGCGCCACCGACGCGAGCCCGAACCAGACGCTCTGGATGAACAGGAACGAGACGATCGTGAGCATCTGCCCCGCCTGAAACACCGGCTGCGCCACGGCATCGCCCATCAGGCCGCCCATCGGTTCTGATTCGGAGGTGATGAGCGAGACCATCTCACCCTGGCTGGTGGTGCGGAAATGGTTGGTCGGGAAGCGCATCATCCGCGCGATCATCTGATAGCGCAGGCGGCGCAGGAGACGCTCGGAAAGGATGCCCTTGAGCGTGTTGAGCCGCATCTTCATCATTCCCGACGCCAGCACAGCACCCAGAAACGCAAAGCAGAGCACCAGGAGATACTGCTGCGCGCTCAGCCGCCAGCCCCAGAGGTCGATCCAGGCGCTCGGCGCGCCGATGGCATCGTTGATGATCCGCTTGGGCAGTTCCAAGGTCGCGTAAAGAAAGGGAAACGTCATCAGGGTCAGCAGCAGGAGGCCAAACTGCTGCCGTTTCGAATAGCGCCAGATAAAGGAAAATAGGCTCGGCTCCACCGCCCTTGTCCTCAGTCGGAGTGCGGAGGTTGCACGGGGGCGAACAAACCACACAGGTTACAATCATAGGCGCTGGCCGCCCTGCAAGTGGCCCGCGACCGGCCGGGTCGATCACATTCCCCCGCGCCCAGGCACCACAGCCTGCGAAGCGCTGGGACGTAAGCGTGAACCTGCCACAGTTCAAGGCGCGCGCGTTCATTCTTTGTTAGGCCTTGTTCCAACAGATGGCTGCGTCTACACATTTTGAGGTCGGAAATTTGGGGCCTACTGAGGTGCCAAGAACACAGGCGACACAAGCACGGGCGACACAAGTACAGTCAACACAGGCACAAGCAACCGGTGGATGAGAGCAGAGAGTGAACCAGACGCTAATCAACATATTGGGCGCAAGCCGCGCCCTGCTCCTGAAAGCGTTGCGCCTGCCACGGCTCGGCCTGCTTCTGTTGGTGCCGCTGGCGCTGGCAGGCTGCATGGAGGGCAACCGTCTTGCCTTTGCCCCGCCGGGTGAGTCCGTATCGCGCCCCGTGGACAGTCGCGGGCGATCCCTCACGGCGGTGTTTGGCGACGGGCAGTTGATCTTGGCTGCGCCGAGCGGGTTCTGCTTTGATGCCGAAATGGAACAACACACTGGCAGCGGCGGCTTTGCGCTTCTGGCGCGCTGCGAAAAGATGGGCACCTTTGGCCGATTGCGTGGCAAGGACGGCGCCATGCTCACCGCAACCGTAGGGGCCGTCAGCGCTGATACGCCCGCGCCCTCCACAGAGGCGCTGCGCTCGGCCTTCACCGAAGCACGCAGCGCCGCCCGCGTGCTGGAGACCCGCGGCGACGGGGATATCCCGCTCATCAAGCTCCATATGGCAAGCCACTCGGCCAAGGGGGCAAGCGGCACCCATTGGCGCGGCGCCTTCCTTGTGCATGGGCATCTGGTCTCAGTGGCGCTCTATGCACCTGAGGGCAGCGGGTATCTCGGCGAGCGCGGCGCGCGGCTGATCCGCGAATTTGTGCAGGCAACTCGCAACGCCACATTGCTTGCTGAAACCGCCGCCCCAACCGAGACAGCGCCCCAGCGCACGCTCCGACCGCAAGACCGCTCTGGTGCGGTTCTGGCGCAAGCCGCCGCTGCGCCGCAGGAGTGATCCATCGGGAAGCTTTGCCAAAGTATCCAGCCGCGCGACGTGCCGCGGCGACCTGATGGCCGTGCCCACAGAACACAGGCCTGGGCGTGCATGGATTTCACCGTGCGAGACGCTCAGAAACACCTTTGTCCCCGCTCGCTAATTCGTTAATATGAGAGGCAAATCCCGGCAGAACAGGCCGGGACACGCGCGCGAATGCGCTACCTGAGGGCAGGATGGGAAAACTACTGGAACGAGTGCTGAACACGGGCGCCTTGCGGCGCTGGCGCAGAGCTGCACGGGCGGCCCCCTCGACGCCACTGGCACGCTTGCGCCAACAGCGCAATGATGCTCGCAAGCTGCGGATGCATCTCGATCAGCTGATCCATACCGCCGACAACCGTCTGGCGCTGCCAAAGATCGACTCGTCATATTTCCCGCGCCCGCATGGTACCGACTGGTCCTGGCGGCCCGAGCTCTGGCGCGGCCCATTGCCGGTGGCCGGTGTGTCCTCGGTGCCGAGCAAGACCCGGCTTGGCCATGAGATCCAGATGTTTCACGACTGCGCCATCTCCGAGCTGACCCTGCGCCAACTGCGCAACACGCGCGAGGAGGATCTGGCGCCCTACGGGTTGCGGATGGATGTGTTCAAGTTCGACGGCTCGTTCCTGTCGCTGGTGATCGACCTGCCTGCCGAAGCCACGCAGGGGCTCACCCGGCAGCATCTGGTGCGGCTGGACTGCATTGCCGAGAGCGAAAAGCCGATCGAAATCTTCGCCCGTCTCAATATCAAACACGGCCCCAACACCGAGCAGTTGGTGCGGGAGCTGCCGCCGGGCGAGAAAACCTTCTCGGTGGAATATGACCTGGCCTATTCGCGGCTCAACGAAAAGCGCATCGAGAAGGCCTGGATCGATCTGATCTTTGAAGCGCCAGACATGAACCAGGTGGTGCTGCGGGATCTGACCTTTGCGCGTTTTCTGCGCGCCAACCTCTGACCGCGCGCTGCGCAATCGCCAATGGGAGAGCCCAGATGAGTGCCATGACGCTCCAGAAGATCCGTTTTCGCTCCGGCCTCTGGGAAGGTCGGATTGAGACTGCGCCGCGTGCCGATGCGCGCCCACAGATTGTCGTGCGCTACCTCGATCGCGAAGTGGGAGGGGTCACCCTGGAGGCGGCCGAGGCGCCGGGAAGCTGGGCGCTGACGATCCCGGTGCCCAGCGAGGCCATCGGCGACGGGGTGCAGAGCTTTGTGATCATCGACGCCGAGACGGACACGAAGATCGGCGATTTCACCCTGATTGCGGGTGAGCCACTGGCGGATGATCTGCGCGCAGAGGTGGAACTGCTGCGTGCAGAGCTCGACATGCTGAAGCGCGCCTTTCGCCGCCACTGCCTCGAAACCACCTGAGAGCCCAGGCGCCACAGGCGTCCTCTCGTCCGGTTCTGCCGGGTACGTCCGCAGGTATGCCCTGTCGGCAGGCCCGCCAGCCGGTGCTGCCGCTGATCCCTTTCGCCTTTTTTGTGAGGGTTTGCGGGCCCGGACGGGCCCGCCGAGGGGCGCGCGCCGGTCGGATCCCCTTGTGCTACTTCAATGGCAGAAAGCTCATCCAGTGGCCGCGCTGAGGTCGCGTTCGATTTCAATAAGCCTCTGTTTGCGCCAGAGCCCACCGCCATATCCTGTCAATGCCCCATCCGCGCCGAGAACCCTGTGGCAGGGGATCATCACCGCGATCTGGTTGGCCCCGTTGGCCCGCGCCACCGCACGGCTTGATCCCGGTCGCCCAAGGCTCTGCGCCAAGGCGCCGTAGCTGCGGGTCTGCCCCACCGGGATCTCCCTGAGCGCACGCCAGACGTCTGCCTCAAAGGCCGTGCCGTGATAGGCCAGCGGCGTGTCGAACCGCGCTGCCCGCCCCGTAAAATAGGCACCCAACTCCTCTGCCGCCTGATCCACCACCTCGGGCCGGCCAAAGCCGATGCCGCCGGGCTGGCGTTTTTGCAGCTTTGCCACTTCGCGCGGCAAAGCCTTGCGGTCTGCAAACTCCAACAGATGCAGCTTGTGCTGGCAGGCCACCGCCACCATCGCGCCCAGCGGGGTCTCGATCCAATCCGCCAAAAGCTGCGCATCCTTGCGAAACTGCCCTGGCGCAATCCCGACCAATCGGGCAAAGGCCGCGCGAAAAGCGCTGGGGCTTTCAAAACCGGCCTCAAGCTGCGCCGAGATCACGGGCTGCCCGGCACTGAGCGTGGTGAACCCCTCGCGCAAGCGGCGTTGCCGCGCCATTTCCAGAAAGGTCATGCCAAACTGACGCTTGAACGCCCGGCGGATGGTAGAAGGGTCTGCGCCCATGGCCACCAGATCCTCCTCGCGCCAGCGATAGAAGGGCCGTGCCTCCAGCGCCTCCAGCAGGCGGCGCACCAGCGGATCATTCCCCGCCGCCGCATTCAGGGGGTGACAACGCTTGCAGGCGCGAAACCCAGCCTCGATGCAGGCACCGGGAGTGGCAAAAAACTGGCAATTCTCATACTTCGGCTTGCGCGCGGGGCAGGTCAGGCGACAAAAGATCCCGGTCGAGGACACGCCCACATAGGCGCGCCCGTCATAGCTTGCATCCCGCGCCACCAGCGCGTCGTAAAGGGTTTTTGAATCGGGCAGGTCAAACATCATCATGGCGCAACTCTAACACCCGCCTCTGGTTGCTGCCGCCTGAATTCGGGCGTCTATTCAATTTCAAAGCAGGGACAAGGGTTTCGATACATCCCAAAGGGAGAGCGCAGGAGTGTTCACAGCGCGACGCACCCGCGTAAACGCCTGACAAAACATCATAAAGTGGAGAACATGGCGAGCCGTGGAGGACTCGAACCCCCGACCTGAGAATTAGAAGTTCCCTGCTCTAATCCAGCTGAGCTAACGGCCCGTCATAGGGAGCGTGTATCAGACAAATCTTTTGCTATGTCAACGCAGAGGCCGGACGGATCTTGGGCTCAGTCAATGGGGTGATGACAGGCGACCGCGACGCGATCGGACTGGGGCTCGAGCGTCGGGGCGGTGCTTTGGCAAAGGTCGCTCGCAAGGGCACAGCGCGCCGCAAAAGCGCAGCCTTTGGGCGGGTTCAGAGGATCCGGCAATTCGGTCTCTTTGGCCTCGGGCGCGGCCAGAGCGCGGCCTACCACCGGGGCGCTTTGAGCCAGAAGCCGCGTGTAGGGGTGTCGGGGCGCGGCAAACACCTCATTGGCGGGACCAACCTCCACCACGGAGCCAAAATAGAGCACCGCGACACGGTCGCTCACCGCCTCCACCACCGCGAGATCGTGGCTGATGAAAATATAGGTCAGGCCGAAGGTCCGCTTCAGATCCGCCAAGAGGTTCAGCACCTGCGCCTGTACCGAGACATCCAGCGCCGAGACAGGTTCATCAAGGATCAGGATCCGCGCATCCGCCGCAAGGGCACGGGCAATGCCAATCCGCTGGGCCTGACCACCGGAGAATTCATGCGGGTAGCGGTCGAGAAACTCTTCGCGCAGGTTTACGGCGGCAAAGATCTCGGCGATGCGCGCCGCGCGCGCCTTGGCATCCATACCGTGCAGATGCCGCAGGGGCGCGTCCATCACCTGGCGAATGGTTTTGCGCGGGTTGAGGCTGCTGATCGGGTCCTGAAACACATATTGGATCTTCTGCCCAAAGGTGGCCGGGTCCGCATTATCAAGCGGTGCGCCTTCGAGCTCGATCTGGCCGGTTGTCGGCGGCAGCAAGCCCACCAGCATCCGCGCCAATGTGGATTTGCCACACCCCGACTCCCCCACGATGCCGAGGGTTTCGCCCTGTTCCACCGTCAGCGAGAGCGGCTGCACCGCCTTGACGCCCGCCTTGGCTCCGCCGAACAGGCGTTTGCCCACCGGGAAGGTCTTGCTGAGGTTGGTGAGTTTCAGTGCCGCGCTCATGCCGTGGCCTCCTGCACTGGAATTTCAGGGTCTATACAGCGGATCTTGCGCCCCGCACCAAACCCATCGAGCGCAATGTCCCCGCTGCGGCAGGCTTTGGCGGCCTTGGGGCAGCGATCCGCAAAGGCGCACCCCGCGGGCAGTTTGTCCACCACAGGCGGTAGACCGGGAATGGCCGCAAGCTCGCGCCTGCCCTGGCCCAGTTCCGGCACGCAGGCCATCAGCCGCGCGGTATAGGGGTGAGCAGGCGCATTGAGAATGGCATCGGTGGGGCCTTCCTCGACAATGCGGCCCGCATACATCACCGCCACCCGATCACAGAGCTGCGCCACCACGCCAAAATCATGGGTGATGAAGATGATCGCCAAGCCCCGCTCGCGCCGCAAGTCATCCAGGAGCGCAAGGATCTGCGCCTGCACCGTCACATCCAGCGCGGTTGTGGGCTCATCCGCGATGATGACCTCAGGGTCGTTGGCCAGCGCCATGGCGATGCCGACCCGCTGGCGCATGCCGCCCGACATCTCATGCGGGTAATTGTCCACGCGCGCCTCGGCATTGGGGATGCGCACGGATTTCAAAAGCTCAATCGCGCGGGCACGCGCCTCGGAGGTGCTGGTGCGATGATGGCTCTGGATCGCCTCGATGAGCTGCGCGCCAACCGTATAGAGCGGGTGCAGCGTCGCCAGAGGATCCTGAAAGATATAGGCCACGCGGTCACCGCGCAGACGGCGCAGGGTCTCATAGGGCGCACCGATCAGATCCTCGCCCTTGTAATGCACTGCACCGCCGGTGATGACACCGGGGGGCGAGGCCACCAGCCCCATGATCGACAGCGCCGTCACGGATTTACCAGAGCCACTTTCACCAATGATCCCAAGGCATTCGCCCGGCCTTACCGAGAGATCCACGCCGCCCACGGCCTTGTAGATGCGATCCTTGATGTGGAACTGGGTTTGCAGGTTGCAAAGGCTCAGGATACCGTCGCCTTCGGGCTGCGGTACGGGGTCTGTGCGGCGCACCATGGTGGTCGGCATCGGGCGGCTGAGCGCGCCGGATTTCAGGCGCGGATCAAGCGCGTCGCGCACGCCGTCGCCCAGAAGGTTGATCGCCATCACGATCACGAGGATCATCGCACCGGGCACCACGGAGGTATGCGGATTGGTAATCAGCGCCGAGCGTGCCTCCCCCAGCATGGAGCCCAGATCCGCCTGCGGCGGTTGCGAACCAAGGCCAAGGAAACTGAGACCTGCCGTCTCGAGGATCATCCAGCCGACAGTGGTGGACATGGCGATCACGATCACCGGGATCACGTTTGGCACCACCTCGGTGATGATAATGCGCGCATTCGACATCCCGCACAGCCGCGCCGCATCAATAAATTCCTTGTGCGCAATGCCGACGGTGACACCGCGAATGTTGCGCGCGAAGAAGGGAATGTTGACGGCGGCCACAGCGATCAGCGCATTCATCAGCCCCGGACCAAGTGCTGCGACAATCGCCAGCGCCAGGAGGATATAGGGAAAGCCCATCAGCATATCGACGCCGCGCATGATCACATTGTCCACGCGCCCGCCATAAAAACCGGCGATCACGCCGATGGCCGCCCCGATGGTGGCCGCCGCCACCGCTGCCGCAAAGCCCACTGCCAGCGACAGCCGCGTGCCCCACATCAGGCGGCTGGCGAGATCCCGACCAAGGTGGTCAGTGCCCAGCAAGGCCCCCTCGCTAAAGGGTTTCTTGAACCGCTCTGCAGTGTTGGTCACATCCGGGTCGGGCAGCGGCAAAATGGGTGTCAGCACCGCCAGCAGCAGCACCACCGACATCACGATGAGCCCCGCCAGCGCGAGGCGGTTGCGGGACAAAAGACGCAGGAAGCTCATGCCTTGATCCTCGGGTCCAGAAGGCTTTGGGCGACATCGACGGCGATGTTGAACAGCACATAGCAAGCAGCCACAAAGACCACACCGCCCTGCACCAACAGAATGTCACGTTTTAGGATGGCATCGACCAGCATCCGCCCGACGCCGGGCCATTGAAACACCATCTCGATATAGACCGCGCCCGAGAGCACAAACCCGGCTTGAATGCCCAGCACCGGGATGATCGACACCATCGCCGCACGCAGACCATGGCGCCAGATCACGCTGCGTTCATGCACGCCTTTGGCGCGCGCTGTGCGGATGAAATCCTGTCGTAGGACCTCCAGCATGGCGGACCGAGACAAGCGCGCGATGACGCCAGTGGCCACCACCGCCAGCGCAATGGCGGGAAGTGTCAAATGACTGACAAGGGCCGAGAGATCCCGCGCGCCGTAGATCGGCCACATGCCGGACACCGGAAACCAGCGCAGATTCACCGCAAAGATCAGGATCATCATCATGCCGAGGAAAAACGACGGAATCGAAATGCCCAGAAGCACTGCAAAGGTGATCGCCTTATCCGCCAGCCCGTACTGGCGCGCCGCCGAGACCACACCTGCCGCAACGCCAAGGATCGAACAGATCACAAAGGATGTGCCCGCCAGCACCAGCGTTGCATTGAACCGCTCCAGCACCTCGTCGAGCACCGCACGATTGAGCGAGAAACTGCGGCCAAAATCGCCCTGCAACATATTGCCGAGCCAGATAAAGTACCGCTGCACCAGGGGCTTATCGAGACCGAGATCGCGATTGAGCTTCTCCACATTCTCGGGCGTCGCATAGGACCCAAGGATCGCCGTGGCCGGGTCGCCCGGGATCATCGCCATGATCAGAAACACGATGACCGAGATCCCCAAGAGGACCGGCACCGCCGAAATAAGCCGTTTCAAAATATAGCCAGTCATGGCGCGCCTTCCTGCTCTACCGACATGGGTGGAGTGGGGTTTCAGTCAAACGGGAGCGCGCGCCCCGCCGGGGCGCGCGCGGGTCGGATCGGGCAAAGCCCGATCCGAAACCTCTCATCAGTTCTTGGTCACATCATCGAGCAGCAGGAAGAACGAGGGCTGCAGGGCAAAATCGCCCACCCGATCCGAGGTCACTGCATTCTGCTTCCAGTTGGCGACAAAGACCCAAGGCGCATCTTCCTGCACGATGGTCTGCATCTCCTGATAAAGCTTGGCGCGCTCGTCCTGATCGGTCGCAACGCGGGCCGCTTCCAACAGCTCATCCACCTTCGGGTTGGAATAATAGCCGGAGTTGAAGCCGCCCTTGTCAGGCCAGGCTTCGGTGCGCAGCGCCAGGAAGGGGAGCGTGTCGGGGTCGTTGGTCATCCAGGCCATCTCGGCCATGTCGGCCTTGCCCTCCAGCCCCGGATTGACCTCGCCCAGGAAGGTGTTCCACTCGTAGGTTTCGATCTTCACATCCAGCCCCACGGCGTTGAGATCCGCCTGAATGGCAGTGCCCATGGCGATAGGGTCGAGCATGCCGGAGCCGCCCTCGGTCACATAGAACGTCAGCTCCGCCCCTTCTGCACCCGCCTCGGCCAGGAGTTCCCGCGCCTTGTCGGGGTCATAGGGATAGGGTTCGAGCGTTTCATTGTAGGCCCAGGCAAAGGCGGGCGGGGTCGGGCCTGCGGCCACCTCCGCCGTGCCCTCAAGCACATCGTTCACAATCGCGGATTTGTTGATCGCGTAATTCGCCGCTTGGCGGACGCGCTTGTCGGCAAAGGGGCCTTCCTTGGCGTTGAGGATCAGGAACCAGACGTGCGGGCCGGCTTGTTCATGCACGGTGAAAGCATCGCCCTGAAACTCCGACAGTGCCACCGGCGGCACCTCGACCATCAGATCAATGCCACCTGCCAGCATTTCTGCCGTGCGGGTGTTGGCATCGGTGATCGGGCGAAAGACCACCGCGTCCAGCTCTGCCGCGCCATCCCAGTAGTCGGGATTTTTCTCGACCACCACGGCCTCATTGGAGCGCCACTCGGCAAATTTGAAAGCACCGGTGCCGGAGGGGTTGCGGCCGAACTCCGCGCCATGGGTCTTGACCGCCTCAGGCGATACAATCAGGCCTGTAGGATAAGCGAGATTCGACAGGAACGGCGCATAGGGCGCGTTCAGTTTGAATTTCACCGTCAGATCATCAACGGCCTCGACGCTCTCCACGGCAGAAAAGAAGAAGGCCAGCGGGAAGGGGCCGGTGTTGTGATAGGGGTGATCCTCATTGAGCATGCGCTCAAAGTTGAACACCACCGCCTCGGCATCAAAGGCGCTGCCGTCATGAAACGACACCCCTTCGCGCAGCGTGAATGTATATTCGGTGCCATCTTCGGAGATGCTCCAGTCGGTCGCCAGCGCGGGTTCGACCTCGAGCGTGCCGTCCTTGTAGCGCACCAGACCGTCATAGACGTTCATCAGGATGCGGAAGTCATTTACCGCCGTCACTGCCGCCGGGTCCAGCGCTTTTGGCTCTGCGATCTGGCCCACGATCAGCACGCCAGGCGGTGTCTGCGCTGCGGCAGGCGCCACGCCCATCGCCACCCCCGCCATTGCCGTCGTCGCAAGCATCGCAGCCATCGCGCCACGCCGCGTCATCCCTAGAAGTTTCATATCGCATCCTCTCTGTTGAGATTTATTTTTCATGATTAATTGTATCCACGCAAATTTTCATGATAAATACAAGTCCAAACCTGCAAGACCCCCGCCCGGAGACCGCGATGACCTTTTCAATCCTGATGTATGACCGAGAAACAGGCTGTTATGCGGCCGCAGCGGCGACCGGCAGCCTCTGTGTCGGGGGCTGGGTTTTGCGGGGAGACATCGAATCAGGGCTGGTGGCATCGCAAGGAACCGCCCCCAGCACATTCTGGCGCGATGACGTGCTGCGGCGAATGTATGACGGCGCGCTCGCCCATGCGGCTGTGGATCAGGTGACCGGGGGGGATGCCGGACGGGGGCATCGGCAGCTTCTTGCGCTGGACCGCAAGGGCGGGACGGCTGGCTTCACCGGGGCGCAGAGCGTAGGTTATGCGGATCATATAGCCGAGCAGGATCTGGCAATTGCAGGCAATATGCTCGCTGGGCGACAGGTTTTGACCGCGATGAGAGAGACCGCACGAGGCGAATTCGCCACGCCCTCGGACCGGATGCTGGCAGTGTTGGATGCGGCGGCGGCAGCAGGTGGGGACGCGCGGGGGCTGCTATCGGCGGCGCTCCTCGTGCTTTCGCCCGACCGTCCGCCGCTCGATCTGCGCATCGACCATAGCGACGATCCGCTGCCTGCCCTGCGCGCCCTCTGTCTGCGCGCGCATCGCGCGCCGTATTACGATTGGCTGACAGAAGTCCCCGTGCTGAAAGACCGGCACCGGGCCGTTCTACCCGACGCCAGTTGACGCCCCCTAACGCTGTTCGCCAATGAATCGGCGCGCCAGTTGCGCCTCTTGTGAGCGCATCTGCTCCTCTGCGCCCTGCATATGCGAGGCCATGATCCGGCGCGCCGCTGCCGCATCCCCATCGCGCAGAGCTTGCACCAGTTGCATCTGGTGCGCCCGTCCTCGCCGCCAGAGCTCCAGGTTGGGGGGATCGTAGAGCTTGCGATAGATGGTCATATCCGTAAGCACCCGCGCCATGAAGGAAATCACAAACCCCAACAGCGCATTGCCCGAAAATTCCGCCAGCCGGGCGTGGAATTCGAGCGACGCGATATGCTGCTCCTTCTCTTCCTCGGCGGATTGCGCTGGCTCCGGATAGCGTGCGGCGAGGGATTCCATTTCCCCAAGCTGCGCCTCATCCAGTTGGCCTGCGAGGCTTGCCGCCAGTTCCGGCTCCAGCGCGCGGCGCATCTGATAGATGTCCGCAATCGAAAGATTCTGAAAATAGAAGTAATTCGCCAGAAGCGAGCGCGCCCGCTCGGCCGAGACCTTGTCGACAAAGCTGCCGCCCCCCGGTCCGGTGCGGGTGATGATGAGACCCTGCGCTTCGAGGATGCGCATGGCCTCGCGCACGGTCCCCTTGGAGACGCCGAATTGCGCGATCATCTCCGTCTCGTTGGGGAGCTTGTCCCCCTGCTGGAGATCGCGTTCGACCACCCAGGTCTTGATTTCTTCGGCGACCCGCACCGGGCGGGAGCGTTTGGGCTGTTCGGGCGTTCTGCTCTTGTTACTCATCACCTGCCGCTCTTTTATCATGATAAAAACATAGACGGGAAAGCGGCAGGGGTATAGACCCCTATTCATCATGATAAATTAAGGGGATAGACGATGGATTGGGGACAGGAAGCCCAGCAACGCCTGGCGAAGATTGCGGCCTGCAGCGCAGCCGGACCCGGTGTAACCCGCCTGCCCTATACGCCCGAACATTCCGCAGCACTGGAACAGATCAGCGACTGGATGCGGCGCGCCGGGCTCCACCCACAGCTTGATGCGGCCGCGACCCTGGTGGGGCGCAGCAGTGCGCCCTCCAACGAAGCCGCCGTTCTGATCGGGTCGCATCAGGACAGCGTGATCGAAGGCGGGCGCTATGATGGCATCATGGGGATTGTGATCGGCTGTCTGGCGCTTGAACGGCTGGCATCCGAAGGCACGCGACTCCCCTTTCCGGTCGAGGTACTGGCCTTTGCCGACGAGGAGGGCGTGCGCTTTCCCACCGCTCTTGTTGGCTCCCGCGCCCTTGCGGGCCGTTTCGACCCCAGCGTTCTGGACATGCGCGACGGCGAGGGCGTGACGCTCCGCACCGCGCTGTCGGAGTTTGGGGGCAGACCCGATAAAATCGCCTCTGAAGCCCGCAACAAGAACGCGGTGCGCGCTTATCTGGAACTTCACATCGAGCAAGGTCCGATGCTGGAGCAGGACAACGCAGCGGTTGGAATCGTCACTGGCATCTGCGGTATCGAGCGCAACAGCGTTTCATTTGTCGGGGAGACCGGCCATGCGGGCACCGTCCCGATGCAGGGGCGGCGCGATGCGCTGGTGGCCGCGTCCGAGTTCGTGGTGAAAATCCATGATGCCGCACGAAACATCGATGGGCTGCGCGCCACCATTGGCACGCTGGCGCTGAAACCGGCAGCCGTGAACGCCATCCCGCGCGAGGCGGCGCTGACGCTTGAGATCCGGGCGCTTTCGGATGCGGCGCGACAGGAATTTGCCGGTGCCGCGCAGGTCATCGGCACCGAAATCGCTGCCAAACGGGATGTGAGCTTTGACATGGCAAAAACCTACGAGCAACTCGCCGTGCCCTGCGCATCGGGGTTGATCGAAACGCTGGAGCTGGCCGCCCGGGATGCCGGACAACACGCACCCCTGCTGCCCTCGGGGGCGACGCATGATGCCTCAGCGATGGCGGATCTATGCGACATTTCAATGCTGTTCCTGCGCTGTAAAGACGGGTTCAGTCACCGCCCGGAGGAATATACCTCTGCCGAGGACATGGCGGCAGCGATTGATGTTACCTGCGCTTTCCTGCGCCGTCTTGCCGCGGAGTAGGGCGCAGAACCAAACCTCAGGCCGCGGAGCGCGCGCCCAGCGCCCGCAGGTCGCGACGTTTGAGATCAACACGCGCCAGTGGGCAATAGGCCCGGGCAACAAAGTGCCGCCCCGTGCCGCCGCAGAGGCCGCCGGCAAGGAACAGCTCGGGAAAGAGATCAAACAGCTCGCGCCGGTCGCCCTCGGACAAGCCACGCAGCGCCTCTGGGCCGGGCCAGAAGGTTTCGGTGGCAACACCTTCGGCAAAAATCACCTGATGCGCCTCGGTCATCAGGTGAATGTAGCTGACCCCGGCTGCGGGCCTGCAGGGGGTCACATCCTCTGGCGCGAGGCTCTGCAGCAGCCGCGTGCGCACAAAAGCCTCGTGCAGATGGTCCATATCGCCCAGCCGCGCGCGTCCGAGCATAAAACGATGCTGCGGTGAAACCAGCAATGGGCGATCGTTGGCAAGCGGCCCGCCGGGGCGCAGCCTGAGCGGGGTCAAATGTGGCCGGGCGCGCAGCTCTGCAGCGCTGAGATCCCGCCGCCCGGTCCAGATCACGGGTTGAAACCCATTGTCCGCCGTCTGCAGCAGGTCACCCTTGCGGATATGCTCCACAGGAACGGCCCCACGCGCAGTTGCGATGCGGATGCCGGGAGTGAAGCAGGGAATACCTGCAGCATAGAGCTGCTGATACGAGCTGATCTGCGCCGGTGCGACCCCTTGCAGGACCAGCTGTTCGCCATTGGGAAAGGTCAAAAGGGCGTTGCCGGAACCATCATCCGTCACCACCACATCCGCGCGTGTCACCAGTCCGCCCGCCCCGGAGCCCCCGGACAGGCCGCTGACATCGATCTGGTCGTTGTAGAACCCATCTAGGTCGGCGTCACCGAGATCAAAATCACCTACGGTGTCGGTGCCGCCGGAGGTGGTCATGACAAAGCGGTCGTCCCCCGTGCCCCCCGTCAGACTGTCATCCCCCGCGCTGCCGGTCAGCGTGTCCGCACCGGCCCCGGCGTCCACATCGACCCCCACCAAAGAGGCGCTTGCATCCAGCACATCCGCCTGATCCGTGAGTCGAATCCGCTCGATCTCCGAGAACTCCGCCGTGTTGCTGCCATCCGTGATGGTCCCGGCCTCATCGCCGGTATAGGTGACGGTGACCCCGCTGGTCAGGTTGGAGAGATCGACAAAATCGTCATCGGTGCCGCCTTCGCCGCCCACGATGGTGTCATTGCCAAAACCATCCTCGAGAATGAAGGTATCGGCGTCATCGAACCCCACCATGGAGTCATTTCCGGCCCCTCCATACATCGTGTCGGATCCGGTACCGCCAGCCAGGGTATCGTCGCCATCCCCCCCGTACAGAAGATCGTCACCTGCCCCGCCATAAATCGTATCGGAGCCGTAATCGCCATAGATCGTGTCATTGTTCCCCTCCCCGTAGAGAAGGTCATCGCCGTACATCCCATCGATGAGATCATTTCCAGCGCCCGCGTAGACCGTATCATTCAAACCGGCCGAGCCAAAATTGACAGTCTGGTTCGGAGCCCCCTCGATATACTCCAGATACCAGCCATCCGGGTGGCGCAGAATCCAGTTATGCTCCTCAAAGGTGCTCTGGTTCCGGGTGTCCCCGGGCTGAAGGGTGGCGTAATATTGGGCTGTGCCGGTCTCGTCGATCCACCACAGCTCGATCGGGCCATCCGCCGAGTTGGTGACGGTCAACGTCGTGGGGGTTGTGCTCGCGCCTGAGGCTCCTGACGAGGTATTCGTCCACGCATTGTCGCCACGGATGGTGTCATTGCCGGTGCCACCGTCGATATTGTCGTTGCCTTCACCACCGGTTAGATAGTCATCCCCGTCACCCCCTCTGAGGGTGTCATCACCTTGGTCCCCGGACAGGGTATCGTTCCCGGTACCGCCCGTGAGGCTGTCATTGTTGTCAGAGCCTTCGATGTAGTCGTCTGAATTGTTCGCCAGAATGACAGTGAAATCATCGACAAGGGTGGGGCTACCCAGAGTGGCGTTGGTGCCCGTGTTGCCGCTTTCGCCGACACTATACCAAGACGTCCCGTCCCAGATCGAGATCGTTTTGGCCTCGGCGTTGATGTTGATTTCATAATTTGGCGGCAACCCGGTGAAATCAAGCGTATGGCCGGGGCTGCCTTCAGAGATGGAGGCCCAAAATGAGGGATCGTTGTAATTCGTCCCGTGTACTACATAAGTCGTCATCTCGTGTTTGCACTCATACCATTTGCCTATGGAAACAGGCAGCGCTTTGACGGCAAGCACGCTGCAGCCGGGGCGATGTTGCCTCTTCCGTGCCGAATGCAGCATCCGCGCTACATCCAAGATTAGGGTAAAATAGTTAAGAGCCCTTCAAGCAGATCTGAATTGATGCGCGCGACAGGATGAGCCCAACAAACTGTTGATCAGACTCTGAAAACAAAAAAACCGCCCGCGAGAGACCCGCGAGCGATTGAAAAAATTCCGGGGTTGATTGATCAGCCCAGCACAGCCTTAACAGCGCGCAGGGTGCCTTCGACCACCTGATCGGCCTCGGCACGGGTGAGGCAGAACGGCGGGGCAAAGCCCAGGATGTCGCCCTGGGGCATGGCACGGGCAATGATCTTGTCCTGCTCGAGGAGTTTCGCAGAGATCTGAGGCCCGATCTTGTCGGCGGCGTCAAAGAAGGTGCGACTGTCGCGATCCTTCACAAATTCCACCGCGCAGAGCAGGCCTTCGCCGCGTACATCGCCGACGTTGGCGTGCTGGCTCAGAGCCTCGGCCATGGTGGCGTTGAGGTAGGCACCGACCTCGCCTGCGTTGCTCACGAGGTTCAGCTCGTCGAGGAGCTTGAGGTTGGCGACACCCGCCGCCGCCCCGATCGGGTGGGCGGAATAGGTCCAGCCGTGGCCGATGGGACCGTTCTCGTCGGTGCCCTGCTCAAGCACCTTCCAGACCTTGTCACTGACGATCGACCCGGAAAGCGGCGCATAGGCCGAGGTCAGACCCTTGGCGATGGTGATGATGTCGGGCTCCAGACCGTAGTGGTCAGAACCGAACATGGTGCCGAGACGGCCAAAGCCGGTGACCACTTCATCCGCCACCAGAAGGATGTCGTGCTTATTCAGAACTGTCTGGATCGCCTCCCAATAGCCTGCGGGCGGTGGCACGATGCCCCCGGTGCCAAGGATCGGCTCACCGATGAAGGCGGCGATGGTGTCGGCACCTTCACGCTCGATCAACGCTTCCAGCTCGGCCACGCAATGCGCGACGAACTGCTCTTCGGTCTGGTTCAGATCCTCGCGACGGAAGTAATAGGGCGCCTCGGTGTGGATCACCTGTTCGACGGGCAGGTCGAATTTCTTGTGAAAGAGCTCAAGCCCCGTCAGCGAGCCGGTGACCAGCCCGGAGCCGTGATAGCCACGCCAGCGCGAGATGATTTTCTTCTTTTCGGGGCGGCCAAGGATGTTGTTGTAATACCAGATCAGTTTGACATTGGTTTCATTGGCGTCCGAACCGCCAAGGCCGAAGTAGACCTTCGACATGTTCTTGGGCGCGCGATCCAGGATCATCTTGGCCAGCGTGATCGAGGCCTCGGTGCCATGTCCGACATAGGAATGGTAATAGGCCAGCTCACGCGCCTGATCGGCGATGGCCTCGGCAATCTCCTGACGACCATAGCCGACGTTGACGCAGTAGAGCCCGGCAAACGCATCCAAGAGCTTGGTGCCGTCACGATCCTCGATAAAGACGCCGGAGGCAGTCTTGATCACCCGGTTTGCACTCTCGCCGCGCGCGTGCTGCGCCAGATGGGTCGAGGGGTGAAAGAAGTTGTCGCGGTCCCATTGGTCCAGTTGATCGTTCTTCAGCATTTTCGGTCCTTCCTATTTCCGTGTTCCACCCGCGAGGGCGGCAAATCTCGTATCATTCAAGGGTTACGCCCAGTCGCGGCAGACGTATTTGACCTCGGTGAATTCTTCCATGCCCAGCCGTGCGCCCTCGCGGCCCATGCCGGATTGTTTGGTGCCGCCAAAGGGGATCGGCGCGCCGGTGACTTTGGTTCGGTTGACCGCCACCATGCCGAACTGCAAGGCGCGGCTCAGGCGATAGATCCGGCGCGGATCATGGCTGTGGACATAGGCGACAAGCCCATATTCGCTGTCATTGGCACGCTGGATCACCTCGTCCTCAGAGTCAAACGGCGTGATCGGCGCGACCGGGCCGAAGGTCTCTTCGTGCAGGATCAGCGCGTCAGCGGGGACATCCGTCAGCACGGTGGGTTCATAAAACAGCGGCCCCAGCGCGTGGCGTTTGCCGCCGCAGGCCAATGTGGCGCCTTTTTCCAATGCGTCAGCGACATGCTCTTCCTGTTTCTGCACCGCTTTTTCGTTCATCAGCGGGCCGATATCGGGATCATCAATCCCCTTGCCCACGCTGAGCGCCTGCGTCGCCGCCACAAATCGGGTGCAGAACTCATCATAAATGTCCCGCTCGACAAAGATGCGGTTGGCGCCAAGGCAATCCTGCCCGGAGGTGGCGAATTTCGCCTTGATCGTTTCGGCGACGGCACGATCGAGATCGCAGTTTTTGAAAACGATCACCGGAGCATGACCACCGAGTTCCATCACCAGACGTTTGACCGTCTCGGCGGACTGACGATAGAGGAGCTTGCCGACCTCGGTGGAGCCGGTGAAGGACAGGGCCCGCACGCGCGCATCCCGTGTCCATGGCTCAACCACCACCGGGGCCTTGCCTGTGATGACATTGAAGACGCCTTTGGGAATGCCCGCGCGTTCTGCCAGCTCGGCCAGCGCCAGCGCGCTGAAGGGCGTTTCGGCGGAGGGGTGGGCGACAACGGTGCAGCCCGCCGCCAGCGCGGCTGCGGCCTTGCGAGTCAGCATCGCAGAGGGAAAATTCCACGGCGTGATCAATGCGGCCACGCCCACAGGTTCGCGCCAGAGTTCCACCTCCGCATCGGGCAGATGGCTGGTGACGCCCTCGATGTTGGGCCGTTTGGATTCCTCGGCATAGAATTCGACAAAGGCCGCGCCATAGTCGATCTCGCCGCGGGCCTCCGACAAGGGTTTGCCCTGCTCCAGCACCATAAGGCGGGCGAGGTCCTCTTTATGCTCGATCATCAGTTCGAACCAGCGACGCAATAGGGCGCAGCGATCCTGCGGCAGCATCAATGCCCAGCTGGTAAAGGCCGCATGTGCCGCATCCACCGCGGCAGAGGAATCCTCTGCTGTCATGGCCGTGACATCGCCGATGAAGTCGCCCGTGGCCGGGTCATGTACTGCGACCACCTCGCCATTGGACGAGGCACACCATTTCCCGTTGATGTAAGAAAACGAACGCACGAGTGCTTTGTCACTGATCTCCGCACGCGCGGACAGGGCCGATAACGACATGTCTGCTCCTCCTTTAGACTTGGGGGCAGTCTGCATGGCGCGATCAGAAGAAGTGACCAAAGTTTGCCGACTCGGCAGAGGATTCAACTGCCCCGGAGCAGGATTTCGAGAGGAGGCACGCCCGCGCCTTTGACGGGCTTGGTCACGATATAGGTGAAGTAGCGGCTGAGGCCGATGCGGGCATCCAGCATCGCATCGATCAGACGCTGGTAGGCGTCGATGTCGCAGGTCACGATCTGCAACAGATAATCAAAGCCCCCGCCCAGCGCCCAGCAGGCCACTACCTCGTCATAGCGCTGCATTGCTGCCTCGAACGACTGGAAACTTGCCGCCGTGTGATCCGCCAATTCGGCAGCCACAAAGACGGTCACGTGCGGTGCGATTTTCTTGAGGTTGATCTGGGCGTTATAGCCTTCGATCAGCCCGGCCTTTTCCAGTTTCTTCAGCCGCTCCCAACAGGGTGTCGGCGACAGACCCACCTGATCTGCAAGGGCCGCCTTGGTGATGCGGCCATCGCGGGACAGGATGCGAAGGATATCAAGGTCGCGCTGATCGAGATGCATGTCAGCCCTCGACCACGCCGATCACCGCGGCGCAGTCACCGGATTTGATCATACCGGGGAAATGGCGGCTGATGAGCACGCCGCTGCGGCGGGCGCGGTATTCCACCGGGGCCTCTCCGGTGCGGTCGGGCGACCAGACGCGGGCGACCAGATCGCCCTCTTGCACAGGTTCGCCAAGATCGATCATGATCTCAAACAACCCGTCGTGCTCGCTGAAGAGGTAGCAATCCCCGTCGGGCATATCGAGCGTCACACTCGGGTCAATCTGCATCTCGCCCTGCAAGATCCCAAAGTGAATCAGCACGTTGCGCAGACCTTTCTTGGCGATGGCATTGCTGCGCGCGGTGGACATGCCACCGCCGCCAAGTTCGGTGGTCACGAGCACCTTGCCCATTTCCTCGACGGCGGTGTCATACATGCCCTCGCTGTCGATCTCGAGGAGTTGCACCGAGTAGGGCGCGTTGAAGGCCTGCATGGCGGCAAAGCACGCATCCTGCAGCACCTTGTCCTCGAGGATATGCGCAGCGGCAAAGGGGACAAAATCCAGCGTCTTGCCGCCGGAGTGGAAATCCACCGCCACATCCGCCATCGGCAGGAGCGTACGCTGAAAGTAATCCGCGATCTTTTGCGTGACGGTGCCATCGGGACGGCCCGGAAAGGCGCGGTTGAGATTGCCCCGGTCGATGGGCGAGGTCCGCGCACTGGCGCGAAAGGCAGGGTAGTTGAAGTAAGGCACAATAATGAGCCTGCCGGTCACATCCTCGGCACGGGTGGTGGCGGCGAGTTCCTGCAACGCCACGGGGCCTTCGTATTCATCGCCGTGATTGGCACCCGTCAACAGCGCAGTCTTGCCGGCGCCGTTCTGAATGACGGTGATCGGGATCATCACAGAGCCCCAGGCGCTGTCGTCACGGCTGTAAGGCAGTTTCAGAAATCCGTGGTGGACACCATCCTGATCGAGCGGAATCGTCGGGGAAATCGGATTGTCTTTCATTGCCTTGTCCTTCTGCCTGCCTGTTGAGCGCAAAGGGCACGGCGTCACGAGCGCCGGCCGCGTTGTGCTACCCATACGAAGACCGGGCGCAAATTCAAAGCCTTGTGTTCCAAAGCACGGGTGACATCCCAGAGGCTAGTCCGCGCGCAGACCCGCACCGGCCCGATCACGGGCGCGCACCTGATAGGGGGTCATATTATATTCACGCCGATACGCGCGCGACAGCGACGTAGAGGACGCAAAGCCGCTGGCAAAGGCGATCTCTGCAATCGGCAGGTTGGTGTCGGTGATGAGCTTGTTGGCCAGCTTCAGGCGCAGCTGCATGTAGTGTTTGGCCGGTGTGGTGTTGAGATGGGTCAGAAACAGGCGTTCCAGATGCCGCACCGAAATCCCCGCCCGCTCGGCCACCTCTGCGGTGGACAGGGGATATTCGATGCATTCTTCCATGATCGCCATAGCGCGCACCAGCCGCGCCTCCAGAAGATTGGTGTTGCGCGCGGCCCCTTTGGGTTGTTCTCCGCTGTAACCCCGAGCGGTTTCGATCATCAACACGCTGGCCAATTCGGCGCAGTGTTGCGGTGCAAGGATCTGCGAGAGGTGACGCACCACCATTTCCGCCGTATATCCCCCCCCGGCCGAGGTCAGAATGCCTGCATTTTCCGCCACGAGGCTATCGGTGAGCGTGGGGTATTCGCCGGTCTCACGCAGGGCGCGCAGGTCTTGCCAATGGGTGGTGGCGGGCCCCGAGAGCGGCGCACATCTGCGGATATAGGCGGTTGCTGCATCCGACAGCAGGAACACCGGGCGACGCAGTTTCTGCATTGCGCGCGCCCGTGCGAGCCAGCTGCCGCCGCTGCAATTGCGCCCCCCCACCACAAACATCAGATCCTGAAGATACTGAAGACCAATCGCAGGTTCTGCCCGCACCATCATGCCCGCGCCGCCTGTCACCACGCCCGGGCTGTCAGAGGTGATGCGAACGGAGAACCAGATGCCGGTCTCCATTGCGTTTGCCGCCTCAAACACAGCGAGAATCAACGAAAGCTCGAGCTGGGAAAATCCCGGCTGCACAAATATTTCCACCGCCAGTCGCGGGGTGTCATCGCTGTGATCGGATGCAGCGGGAGAGGCGGGGTTTCTGTCCATATTGGATCGAGACCCTACCCGCGTCGGGTTCCCATCGACAAGTCATCTCGTGCCGCTTTGGTGTCGCTTTGCGACGCCAATGCGCCTGCCAGCATAGCGCAGCGCGACTCCCGCATCTGACATCCGCGCTTTTAAAACCCGTCAACCCGGGCACGGTTGGCTGCCGCATCACGCCGGCGCGCGCAAGGGCGCACGGGGAAGTCAGGACCAAAATGCAAGGGCGCGCCTTGGGTGATTGGCGAAATCTTGCCACCGGGCAACAGGCATATTGGCACACACGGCTTTTTGACAGAATGTTACGCCGCATCACGAATGTCACAACAACGCCAGAGTGTCCCTTGCAAACCATTGCCCGCACCCTCCGTCTGAACCCGATCCTGAGTGGACTTCTTCTGATTTCAGCGCTGGCCCTCAGCGCCTGCGGAGAAGGGCCGCGGTCGGGCAATGATCAGATCGATCCGGCACGCCTGGCCTTTGCCATGCGTGAGGCGGAGAGCCTGCGGTCGCGCGGCGCCCGCGTCTGGTGTGTGCCTTTTGCGCGCAACCTCTCGGGCGTGGAAATCCGCGGCAATGCCCGCACCTGGTGGAAACAGGCGCAGGGTCGCTTCGAGGTTGGCAAGACTCCCGAAGTGGGTGCGGTCATGGCCTTTAGCGCCACCCGCTCGATGCCGCTTGGCCATGTCGCCGTTGTGTCTGAAGTGGTTGATGATCGCACGCTGCGCATTGATCACGCCAATTGGCACCGCAACAAGGTTTCGCTCGGCATGGCGGTGATTGATGTTTCAGATAGAAACGACTGGTCGCGCGTCCGCGTCGAGACCAATCCCGGCGCATTTGGCAGCGTTTATCCGATCAACGGCTTCATTCACCCCAACTCCTGAGCCCTATCATTTGTGACAGGTAAAAAGGCCCGCCAGACTATGACGGGCCTTTTGTTGTTTTGATTGCTCCGCTGCGGGTCGGGACCTTTTGGTCCCTTGTGCGGGCTGCACGCTGTCAGCTCTCGTAGGCGCCAATGCCTTTCAGCTTGTCGCTGGACATTGGCACATAGACGCGCAGTGCATCCCCTCCGACTTCTTGCAGGACGGTGACTTGGGACAGCTCAAGCTTTACTGGCGTTTCGCCAATCCCGAGGAAGCCGCCCACATCGATGATCGCATGGCTGATGTCTCCGGATTCGCTCATCACAAGGTCAGAGACCTCACCAATCCAGTCATCCTTGATGCCATAGGCGGGCGTTCCGGTCAGGCGCTCGGCGCTGAGATTGGCACCCTCGATGGGTTCATAGCCTTTGTCTTGCCAATCCGAAGTGACCTCGGCTGTGATCTCTTTCACGTCGTCCATCGTGTTGCTGATCGCCTCTCCGACCCGCTCGGCCACGCCTTGAGCAGTGTTGCCCAGATCATCGGCCGTGTTCTTCAACGCCGCCGAAGTGGTTTTCACCGCTTGTTCGGCGCGATCGCTGAAATCACTCATCCCGGAGTGCTCATAAGCCGGTGCAGTTTCAAACTCCGCAACATCCGCCTGCATCACCAGAAAATAATCGGTGCTGTCTTCGGGCGTCGCGCTATCCGGCACCATTTGCAGCACGTTCATATCCACCGCGATCTGACGTTCGCCAATCCCGAGAAAGCCGCCGATGTCGACGAGAACCGACTGGATATTGCCGTCACGGCTCAGCACGATGTCATTTACCTCGCCGATCTTCTGCCACTCTTGCTGGAGACCCTCATACCCTTCGGCATCGACCTCGGACGGGGTGGTGTAGATCTGCTGACCGATGAATTCAGACGCCTGGATCGCCAAGGGATCCGCGCTCGCCATGAACTTTGGTGTTTCGGCAACCGCAACGGTGGAGGTGGCTGCCATCAGGGCAGTCGACATCAACAGGGTTTTCATTGCTACTCTCCTCTTCGTGAGTGTCATGTGGTGCGGCCGCTTGCATCCACTCAACGAGAGCGCTGGCGCATATGTTCCGAGATTTTTTCGCGATGTGCCGCGACTGGCGCAATCAGGCGCCGCTAGAGCGCGGCCGGATCGCCACCAATCGCGACGGTCAATTGCTGCGCTGCTTCGATAACAGGGCGACTGAGTTCTGCGATGCTCTCGACGCTGATGCGACTGGTCGGACCAGAGACCGAGATCCCCGCGATCGCCTCTCGGTTCATGTCGAACACCGGCGCCGCGATACAGCGCATGCCGGCGTTCTTTTCCTCGTTGTCGACCGCGAACCCTTGCGCACGGATGGCCGCCAGATCGGCCTTGAGCGCCTCGGGATCGGTGATGGTGTGGTCGGTAAATATCTCCAATCGCGTCGCCGCAAGGAGCCGGTCGAGACGGCTGCCGTCCATTTCCGCCAGGAGCGCCTTGCCAATCCCGGAGGCGTGCATCTGTGACAGGGTGCCCGGCGGAAAGAACGCGCGAATGCTGGCGTGGGTCTCCACCTGGCTCAGGAACAGAACATGGCCCTCTTTCTCGACCCCGAGGTTCGCAGTCTCGCCGGTGTCCTCCATCAGGCGGCGCAGGATAGGCCGGGCCCGATCCACGAGACTGGTGCGGCGCAAGAACCGTGCCCCGATCACAAAGGCCTGCGCGCCGATGTGCCAGAGCTGCTCTTCGGCGTCGAAGTCCACCAATCCGCGCCCTTCGAGCGTGACAAGAATGCGGTAAACGGTGGCGGGTGACTGCCCCATTTCCTCGGCAATCATAGTAAGCGGCTTGCCCTGCGCCTGGCTCAGATACTCAAAGACCTCCATCGCGCGATCGAGCGATTTGATGGTGTTCTGCGCGGTTTTATCGTGCCAGTCGCGCGGACGGCCCCGTGCCCGTCTGGTGGCTCTTGAGGCATTTTCTTGCGAATCCATAAGATCCTCCCGGCACATTGCGAAATACACATTCACGATATGAAAAACGCAAGCACCTGACAAGAAACGTTTTTTGGCGTCACTCCATTTTTAAAAAACGATTTCAAAAAAATTTCCCCGGTTTCGGCTTCGGTCTAGGGTGTCTCAACGACGCAAGGAGACAGTCCATGAGCTTTCAAAATCCCGTCTTTATTCCGGGGCCGACCAACATCCCCGAAAGCCTGCGCAAAGCCTGCGACATGCCGACAATCGACCATCGCTCGCCACTGTTTGGGCAGATCCTGCATCCCGCGCGCGAGGGGGTGCGCAAGGTGCTCAAGAGCGACAGCGCCGAAGTTTTTATCTTTCCATCCTCCGGCACGGGGGGCTGGGAAACTGCGCTGAGCAATACGCTCTCGCCGGGGGATACGGTGTTGGCCGCCCGCAACGGCATGTTCAGCCATCGCTGGATCGACATGTGCCAGCGTCACGGCCTCGAGGTGGAAATCATCGAGACACCCTGGGGCGAGGGCCTGCCCGCCGATCGTTATGAAGAGATCCTGACCGCCGATACCTCGCACAAGATCAAGGCGGTTCTGGCCACCCATAACGAGACCGCCACCGGCGTGAAATCCGACATTGCCGCCCTTCGGCGCGCCCTCGATGCAGCGGCGCATCCGGCACTGTTGTTTGTGGATGGTGTGAGTTCCATCGCCTCGATGGATTTCCGTATGGATGAGTGGGGGGTCGATGTGGCGGTGACGGGCTCGCAAAAGGGCTTCATGCTGAGCGCTGGCCTCGCCATCGTCGGCTTCAGCGCCAAAGCGATGGACGCGACCCAGAGCGCACGCCTGCCGCGCACCTTCTTTGACGTGCATGATATGGCGAAGGGCTATGCCAATAACGCCTACCCCTACACGCCTGCGGTAGGCCTGATGAACGGTCTCAATGAGTCCTGCAAGATGCTGCTGGCTGAGGGGCTGGAGGACGTCTTTGCCCGCCACCACCGCATTGCTGAAGGGGTGCGCGCCGCGGTTGGCGCCTGGGGGCTGGAGCTCTGCGCGGCAACGCCCGAGGTCTATTCCGACACCGTCAGCGCGATCCGAACACCCGAAGGGTTCAACGCCACCGATATCGTCACCCATGCCGCCGAGAAATACGGCGTCGCTTTTGGCGTCGGGCTGGGTGAGGTCGCGGGCAAAGTGTTCCGCATCGGCCACCTCGGTAGCCTGACGGATGTGATGGCGCTTTCGGGAATTGCCACCGCCGAGATGTGCATGGTCGACCTCGGCCTTGATATCCGCCTCGGCTCCGGCGTTGCAGCGGCACAGGACTATTATCGCGGCCACACGGCGGCCGCCCAAAAGGACGCCGCGTGATGAAGGACACCGCAATGTATATCCCAACCTACGAGGACATGCTGGCGGCGCATCAACGTATCGCGCCACACATCCACCGCACCCCGGTGCGCCAGTCCGCCTACCTCAACGAACTGACCGGCGCGCAGCTGTTTTTCAAATGCGAAAACTTTCAGGAGCCGGGGGCCTTCAAGGTGCGTGGCGCCACCAATGCAGTCTTTGGTCTGGACGCAGCACAGGCGGCCAAGGGCGTGGCGACGCATTCCAGCGGCAACCATGCCTCCTGCCTGTCCTATGCGGCGATGCTGCGCGGCATTCCCTGCAACGTGGTGATGCCGCGCACCGCGCCGCAGGCCAAAAAAGACACCGTGCGCCGCTATGGCGGGAAGATCACCGAATGTGAGCCCTCGACCACCTCGCGCGAGGAGACATTTGCCCGCGTACAGGCCGAAACCGGTGGCGATTTTGTGCATCCCTACAACGATCCTCGGGTGATCGCTGGCCAAGGCACCTGCGCCAAGGAGTTTGTCGAGCAGACCGACGGGCTTGATTGTGTGCTCGCGCCGATTGGCGGCGGCGGCATGATTTCGGGCACCTGTCTGACGCTGTCGACGCTGGCACCCGAAACACGGATCATCGCCGCCGAGCCCGAGCAGGCTGATGACGCCTACCGCAGCTTCAAGGCGGGCTACATCATTGCCGATGATGCGCCCAGGACCATCGCCGACGGGCTGCTGGTGCCGCTCAAGGATCTGACCTGGCATTTTGTGTCGAACCATGTGTCCGACATTCTGACCGCATCTGACCCTGAGATCATCGACGCGATGAAGCTCATCTGGAAGCACCTGCGCGTGGTGATGGAGCCCTCCTCTGCGGTGCCGCTCGCCACCATCCTGAAAAACCCCGAGACCTTTCGCGGCAAACGCGTTGGCATCGTTTTGACCGGTGGCAATGTCGATCTGGATCGTCTGCCCTGGACGATTTGAGAACGATCTGACCTCAGCCAGACCCTGTTTGCCCTTATTTAGACTCTGATATGGGAGTAGCCCCAATGAATGCACCCGCAAATTTCGACAGCCTCGAAGTGGGCTTTGACGTCCCCGCCCTGCCCGGCATGGATGAGGCCGACATCCAGACCCCCTGTCTGGTGCTCGACCTCGACGCGCTGGAGCGCAACATCAAGAAGATGGGCGATTACGCCCGCGCGCACGGCATGCGCCACCGCGTGCATGGCAAGATGCATAAATCGGTGGATGTGGCCAAACTCCAAGAGCGTCTTGGTGGCGCAATCGGGGTCTGCTGCCAGAAGGTCTCTGAGGCCGAAGTCTTTGCACGAGGCGGCATAAAGGACGTGTTAGTGTCTAATCAGGTGCGCGATCCGGCCAAGATCGACCGGCTGGCGCGGCTCCCGAAACTGGGCGCGCGTACCATCGTCTGTGTGGATGATCCGGCCAATGTCGCGGATCTGTCAGCAGCGGCACAGAAGCATGACACCGAGATCGAGTGCTTTGTGGAGATCGACTGTGGCGCTGGACGCTGCGGCGTGACCACCACGGAAGACGTGGTCGAGATCGCGCAGGCCATTGATGCCGCCCCGGGGCTAAAGTTCACCGGCATCCAAGCCTACCAGGGCGCCATGCAGCACCTCGACAGCTACGAGGCGCGCAAGGAAAAGCTCGACGTTGCAATCGCTCAGGTGCGTGATGCGGTCGAGGGGCTGAAGGCTGCGGATCTTGCGCCGGAATTGGTCTCTGGAGGCGGTACAGGCTCTTACTACTTCGAGTCTAACTCAGGGGTTTATAACGAATTGCAGTGTGGCTCCTACGCGTTCATGGATGCCGACTATGGCCGAATTCTGGACCAGGACGGCAAGCGGATCGACCAGGGCGAGTGGGAGAATGCCTTCTTCATTCTGACCCAGGTCATGAGCCACGCCAAAGCTGACAAGGCGATCTGTGATGCGGGCCTCAAGGCGCAATCCGTGGACAGCGGACTGCCGTTCATCTTTGGTCGCACGGATGTCGAATACGTCAAATGCTCGGACGAGCATGGGGTGATAGCTGACCCCGATGGCGTGCTGAAGGTGGGCGAGAAACTGAAGCTGGTCCCCGGCCATTGTGATCCCACCGCGAATGTCCACGACTGGTACGTCGGCGTCCGCAACGGCAAGGTCGAAACCCTCTGGCCAGTGTCCGCGCGCGGCAAGGCCTACTGACCCCCAACTGGCGCAGGTGCGCCTCTGCGCCCTGCGCCGGATTTTTCTTTTTGCAGCCCCATTGATGGGCTGCACCCGAATACTGGAGACACCCCATGTACATTGTTCCCGAACGGGTGATTGCCGATCTTATGACCCGCGAGGCCGCCTTTGACG
The DNA here is from genome assembly GCF_000014065.1 of Ruegeria sp. TM1040. Classification (NCBI taxonomy): domain Bacteria; kingdom Pseudomonadati; phylum Pseudomonadota; class Alphaproteobacteria; order Rhodobacterales; family Roseobacteraceae; genus Ruegeria; species Ruegeria sp. TM1040. Next base: position 2,844,279 of record NC_008044.1, read on the forward strand.
CGGTGGAGAAGGTCTTTGCCGCCATGGCCGCCGAGGACGCCTATAACTTTCCCGTAGTGCGCGAGGCCATCGGCCATGAGGATGCGCTCTATGGGTTCAAGGGCGGTTTTGACCGCGCAGGGCTGACGCTTGGCCTGAAGGCGGGCGGCTATTGGCCCCACAACCTAGAGAAGCGCGGGCAGATCAACCATCAGTCCACCGTGTTCCTCTTCGACCCGGATACCGGCAAGGCCCACGCGATGGTGGGCGGCAATCTGTTGACCGCGCTGCGCACGGCGGCGGCCTCCTCGGTGTCGATCAAGCATCTCGCCCGCGACGATGCAAAGGTGATCGGCATGATCGGGGCGGGTCATCAGGCGACGTTTCAGCTGCGCGCCGCCCTCGAGCAGCGCAACTTCGAAAAGGTGATCGGCTGGAACCTGCACCCCGAAATGCTGCCCAACATCGAAGCCGTCGCCGCAGAGGCTGGCCTGCCGTTCGAAGCGGTCGAACTGGACGGGATGCGCGCAGCGGATGTGATCATCTCGATCACCTCCTCCTTTGAGGCAAGTCTGATGGCCGATCATGTCAGCCCCGGCACACATATCGCCTGCATGGGCACCGACACCAAAGGCAAACAAGAGGTCGACCCGGCGCTTTTGGTGCGCGCTGAGGTCTTCACCGACGAGGTGGCGCAATCCGTCGGCATCGGAGAGGCACAGCATGCGGTGGCGCAGGGGCTGATCGAAGCGGCGGATCTGACGCAGCTCGGGGCGGTCATAAATGGTGCCCACCCTGGCCGTAGCACTGACGATCAGATCACCCTTTTTGACGGCACCGGTGTTGGGCTTCAGGATCTGGCGGTCGCCGCCCGTGTCGTGGAGCTGGCGGTCACGCAGGGCATCGCGATGGAGGTTGATTTCTAAGCCACTACTCACACATGGCTCTAAACGCCCCGGCCCTGCCCCGGGGCGTTTTTTATCCGACCAGCGCGTCCAGCAAGGACTGTCCGCGTTCGGTGATGAAATCCACCAGCAGGCGCACTTTTGGATCCTGCAGTTTCTTGTGCGGATAAAGGCAGCCGAAAGTTGCCGCCATCGGGCGCGCCTCCGGCAGGATCTCGACCAGCGCACCAGAGCGCAGATGCTCTGCCACCTCAAATCGTGGTTTGTTGACGATGCCGCGATGATCCAGCGCCCAATTCAACAGAACCTCGCTGTCGTCTGCATCGTATTTGCCGCTGACTTCGAATTTTCGAAACCCAGAGCCTGTGTTCAAGGTCCAAAAATATTCTGGCGAACGGGGGTAGCGCAGCAGCAGGCAGTTGTGTTTTCCCATCAGATCCTGCGGCACATGAGGGATGCCATGGCGTTCCAGATAGCGCGGCGAGGCACAGAGCACCCGGTCAACGCTTGCGATCTTGCGCATCTTCAGGCTGGAGTCGCTCGGCGTACCGACAAAAAAGGCCAGGTCCAGACCTTCTGCCAGAATATCGACCCGACGATCCGACATCCGCATCTGCACGTCGATCTCGGGGTGCCGATCGACAAAATCAGGCACTAACGGGGCGATTATGCGCCGTCCAGCTGCCAGAGGTGCGGTGATTTTCAGAGTCCCGCGTGGCCGCCCGGAGAACTGTGCCACAACGCTCTCGGCCTCTTCGACCACGTCAAGGATGCGCAAGGCCTCGCGGTAAAACCGCTTACCCGCTTCGGTCGGCGTCAGCGATCGCGTGGTGCGATTGAAGAGCCGCACGCCAAGATGTTCCTCCAGCTCCTTGATGCGTTTGCTGGCCACTGCCGGCGTCAGGCGCACGTCGCGCCCTCCCGATGTGATACTGCCCAGCTCCACCACACGGCAGAACAGGCGCAGGCTCTCCATATAAGCCATTTGGAATCCTCATCTTGGGGTGACCGCCCCTGTATAAGCCAGACAACCCCATTTGATTATCAACAGGGTGTTGAAAGTATTTCGCAAAGCACACCGTATTTCAATGCAGTCAGACAGGTTAATCTCTGCCGCAACTCAAGAGACGCGCCCGCGTGATGCAGGCAGAACAGGGAGGTTCAATGGCTCAGGGGCATGACATCCGCTTTTTGCTGAACGGAGTGGAAAAGCGCGTATCCGATGTGAAGGCAACACTGACCTTGCTGGATTACCTGCGCCTCGATCAGCGCCTGACGGGCAGCAAGGAAGGCTGCGCCGAGGGCGACTGCGGGGCCTGCACCGTTCTTGTCGGGCGGCTGCACCAGGGTCAGCTGCACTATGAGACCGTGAACGCCTGCATTCGCTTTCTTGCGTCCCTCAATGGCTGTCACATTGTCACCATCGAGCATCTCTCGGGGCCGCAAGGGCGTCTGCACCCGGTCCAAGAAGCCATGGTCGACTATCACGGCAGCCAGTGCGGCTTTTGCACGCCGGGTTTTGTGATGTCGCTCTACGCGCTGTGGATGTCCAACCCGGAGCCATCGGTGCAGGAGGTCGAGACCGCGATCCAAGGCAACCTCTGCCGCTGCACCGGCTACGAGCCAATCGTGAAAGCCGCAATGGCGGTGACACAGTATGGATCCCCCGCGCATGACCATCTGGTGCGTGAACGGACCGATGTGACCGCGCGCCTGATGGCGCTGCAGCCCAGCGCACGCATTGTGACCGGCCCCGAGGATGACCGCGCGATCCTGCCGCTGGATGTCGCGGATCTGGCGCAGGTGCTGGCGGAAAACCCCAAGGCAACGATCGTGGCCGGGTCCACCGATGTGGGACTTTGGGTCACGAAATTCATGCGCCCGATCTCGCCGGTGGTGTTCATCACCCACCTCGAGGAGCTGAAATCCGTCGAGGTTACGGAGGAGGCTCTGACCCTTGGCGCGGGTGTGACCTATAGCGAGAGTGAGGCCGCAATCCGTGCGGCGTTCCCGCATCTGGGCGACTACTGGGACCGGATCGCTGGTTGGCAGGTGCGCAACATGGGGACCATCGGTGGCAATATCGCCAATGGCTCTCCTATCGGGGACACGCCGCCGGTGCTGATTGCGCTTGGGGCCGAAGTCGTGCTGCAAAGCGCGCGGGGCAGCCGGGTGTTGCCGCTTGAAGACTTCTTTATCGACTATGGCAAGCAGGACCGCGAGGCGGGTGACTTTGTTGCCGCGATCCGTATTCCGCGCGCAAAGCCGGGGCAGATGGATGCGGCCTACAAGATCTCCAAGCGGCGGGACGAGGATATTTCCTCGGTCGCGGCCGGGATCAGCGTATGCGTGACCGATGGGGTCATCACCACGGCCCGGATCGCGTTTGGCGGCATGGCCGCAACCCCCAAACGCGCTGCCACCGCCGAAGCCGCCCTCGTGGGGCAGCCATTTGCTGCGGCGTCTTTTGACGCCGCTGCCGTGGCACTGGGCCAGGACTTCACGCCGCTCAGTGACTGGCGCGCCAGCGCAGACTACCGCATGACCGTCGCCGCGAACCTGTTGCGCCGGTTCTACCTCGAACAAGACAGCACCCAGGGCGCACCCGTGCGTCTGGCCATCGCGTGAGGGAGGAGACACCTATGAAAGATCTGGGCAATACCACAGAGATCAAAGGTGCCGCGCATCAGGATCTCAAACACGAGAGCGCCATCAAACAGGTGCAGGGCCGCGCCGACTACACCGACGACATCCTGGAACCCGCAGGCACGCTGCATGCCTATCTCGGCGTGTCTACCGTCGCCCATGCCAACATCCGCGGCATGGATCTGAGCCGTGTGCGCGCCGCGCCCGGTGTCGTCGATGTGCTGACAGCGGATGATATTCCCGGCGTTAATGACGTGAGCCCCACGGGCAAACATGACGAGCCGGTGTTTCCAACCGAGAAGGTGGAGTTTCATGGCCAGCCGCTCTTTGCGGTGATTGCCGAGAGCCGCGATGCCGCACGCCGCGCCGCGGAGCTTGCGGATGTAGACTATGAGGTGCTGCCCCACGCGCTCGATGCGATTTCGGCGCGGGATGCGGGGTTGCCCATGGTCACCGACCCGCTGAAGCTCGAGCGCGGTGATGTGGAAAGCGGCCTTGCGGAGGCACCGCACCGGTTGCAGGGACGCGTTGTCGTCGGCGGTCAGGATCACATGTATCTCGAAGGCCATATCGCCTTTGCGATTCCGGGCGAAGATGACGATGTGGTGGTGCATTGCTCCACCCAGCATCCGAGCGAGGCGCAGCACATGGTGTCCCATGTGCTCGGCGTGCCGTCGAATGCGGTGGTGGTGAACGTGCGCCGCATGGGCGGGGGGTTTGGCGGCAAGGAAAGCCAGATGAATCTGTTCTGCGCCTTTGCCGCCCTTGGCGCCAAGAAGCTGAACCGTCCGGTGAAAATCCGCCCCGACCGCGATCAGGACATGACTGCCACCGGCAAGCGGCATGACTTTGTGATCGACTATGATCTGGGCTTTGACAATGAGGGGCGGATCGAAGCCGTCGAGAGCCAGTTTGCCGCGCGCTGCGGCTATTCCTCGGACCTCTCCGGCCCCGTGACCGACCGCGCGCTGTTTCATGCCGACAACGCCTATTTCTACCCCAATGTCCGTCTGACCTCCTGTCCGCAGAAGACGAATACAGTCTCTAACACGGCATTTAGAGGCTTTGGCGGCCCGCAGGGCGTGGTCGCCGCGGAACGAATGATCGAGGAAATCGCCTATGCGCTGGGCAAGGACCCGCTGGAGGTGCGCAAGGCGAATTTCTACGGCCAACCCGGTGATGGCCGCACCCTCACGCCCTATCATCAGGAGGTGGAGGACAATGTGATCGGTCGCATTGTCGAGGAACTGGAAGAGAGCAGCGACTATCAGGCCCGCCGCGCGGCGATCATTGCCGAGAACACAAAGGGCGGCATCATCCGTCGTGGCATCGCGCTGACACCGGTCAAATTCGGCATCTCCTTTACTGCCACGTGGTACAATCAGGCCGGCGCTCTGATCCACATCTACAACGATGGCTCGATCCACCTCAATCATGGCGGCACCGAGATGGGGCAGGGCCTCAACACCAAGGTCGCGCAGGTGGTGGCCGAGGCGTTTCAGGTCGATTTCGACCGCATCAAGATCACCAAGACCACGACCGAAAAAGTCCCGAACACCTCTGCCACGGCGGCCTCTTCGGGGTCCGACCTCAACGGGATGGCGGCGCTGGATGCCTGCGAGCAGATCAAGGCGCGGCTGGTGAAATTTGCCGCCGAGAGCCGGGGCGTGGCCGAAAGCGCCGTGCGCTTTGGACCCAACCAGATCCGCATCGGCGAGGAGGTGGTGGACTTTGCCGCCTTTATCCGCGAGGCCTATATGGCGCGGGTGCATCTGTCGGCGGCAGGGTTCTACAAGACGCCCAAGATCCATTGGGACCGTGCGGCGGGCAAGGGACGGCCGTTCTACTATTACGCCTATGGCGCGTCCTGCTCGGAGGTTTCCATCGATACGCTCACCGGCGAGTACCGGGTGGAGCGCACCGACATCCTGCATGACGTGGGCCGATCCCTTAATCCGATCCTCGACAAGGGGCAGGTCGAAGGCGCGTTTATTCAGGGCATGGGCTGGCTCACCACAGAGGAGCTCTGGTGGGACAAAGACGGGCGCCTGCGCACCCATGCGCCTTCGACCTACAAGATCCCGCTGGCCTCTGACCGCCCGCGCAGCTTCAACGTGAAGCTCGCCGACTGGTCTGAAAACCGCGAGATGACCATCAAACGCTCTAAGGCGGTGGGCGAGCCGCCCTTCATGCTGGGGATTTCTGTTCTGGAGGCGCTGTCGATGGCGGTGGCCTCGGTTGCCGACTATCGTGAGTGCCCGCGTCTTGAGGCCCCCGCCACGCCCGAACGCGTGCTGATGGCGGTGGAACGTCTTAAGGCCGGAGGCTGAGGCCATGCAGGCAGAGCAGCTTCGTGCATTTCTTGACGCCCCGGGCCCGGTTGCGAGCCTGCGGCTCACGAGGGTTCGCGGGTCCTCTCCGCGCAACACGGGCACCGAGATGTATGTGCGTGCTGATGCGCTCTTTGGCACCATCGGCGGTGGGCAGCTCGAACATCTCGCGATAGCGGAGGCGCGCAAGCTGCTAGCGGCAGGCAACCTCTCGGACCATCTGGACGTCCCCCTTGGCCCCGAGATCGGGCAATGCTGTGGCGGACGGGTGGAGATCGCGATCACCCGGATGAGTGCAAGCGACAAGGACGCCGCCCTGCGCGCGACTGAAGCGCAGGATAACGCTCTGCCTGCTGTCTATATCCTCGGCGCGGGCCATGTGGGCCGCGCACTAGCGGATCTGCTCCAGCATCTGCCGGTGCGCACAGTGCTGATCGACCAGCGTCAGGAAGAGCTGGACCAGTCGAGCGCGCAGGTCGAGCGCCGCCAGAGCGCGATCCCCGAGATCGACGTGATGAATGCCCCCGAAGGCAGCGCCTTTATCGTGCTGACCCATGACCACGGGCTGGATTTCTTGCTTACCTCTGCCGCCCTGCAACGGGGCGATGCCACCTATGTCGGCATGATCGGCTCTGCCACCAAGCGGGCGAAATTCGCCAGCTGGACCCAAGACCACTGCGACGGGCTCTCTGTCGCAGATCTGATCTGCCCCATCGGGGCAGGCGGTAGCCGCGACAAGCGGCCCGCCGTGATCGCCGCACAGGTTGCGGCAGAAGTGATCACGGCACTGACCTCTGAAACTGCCGCAGACCACCCCCAGACCGGGGGGACTGCCCTGCATATCGCAGCGCAGTAGTAGACCGCCGCGCCACTCGGGGAGGGAGGAGAACCGCCCCCAAGGCCGGCCATCAAAGGGAGGTCCCCATGAGGGATGGGAGTTATACCTACAAGCTGTTTCACCGCAGCGACTTTAGCGCGTTCTGGGCGCTGTTCACCGACAACCTTGTCAATCTGATGGTGCTTGCGGGCATCTGTCAGTTCGTTTTTCAGATGCCTGCCGATATCGTCTATGGCCGTATCGTTCCAGGTGCGGGTGTAGCGATCCTTGCCGGGATCGTCGCCTATGTGGCGCTTGCCAAACGTGCCGCGCAGGCGCACGGGCGCGATGTCACCGCCCTGCCCTATGGCATCTCCACACCGGTGATGTTTGTCTATCTCTTTGGCGTGATTGGTCCGATCTACTGGGCCACCAATGATCCGCTGCTGGCCTGGCAGGTTGGCATTGGGGCCGGATTCATGGGCGGGATCGTGGCTGCGCTGGGCGCTGTGGTCGGTCCGTGGCTCAAACGTGTGACACCGCGTGCGGGTATGCTCGGCACGCTCTGCGGGATTGCGCTTGTGTTTATCGGCTCGGTACCGCTGGCGACCGTGTTCGAGAACCCGTTCATCGGCTTTGCATCGATGATCATCATTCTCTGGGGCCTCGTGGGGCGATTTCGCCTGCCCTACAACATTCCTGCGGGCCTTCTGGCACTCATCGTCGGCACCTTGGTGGCGCTGATGCTGGGCACCTCGACCCTCAGCCTTGAGGGCATCGGGTTCTATCCGCCCCTGCCCTATCTCGGCGATCTCATTGCGGGCGTTCAGTATCTCTTTGCCAATCCCGAGCTGTTCCTGGTGCTGGTGCCAGTACAGATCTACAACTTCATCGAAACCATGAACAACGTCGAGAGCGCCGAGGCTGCGGGCGATCACTACCCGGTGGCCACCTGCCAGATCACCGATGGCGTCGGCACCATGATCGGTGCGGTCTTTGGCTCGCCGTTTCCCACCACGGCCTATATCGGCCACCCGGCCTACAAGCGCATGGGCGCGCATGCGGGCTATATCATCGGCGTGGGCGCGGTGATCCCGCTGGCGGCGATCTTTGGTTTGCTTGCGTTTCTCAACAACCTGATCCCCGTGGCCGCCGCCGCGCCGGTGCTGGTCTTTGTCGCCTTGAGCCTGATCACCAACACCGCCCATTCGGTCAAGACCGAGCATATGGCGGCCGTGACCATCGCGATGATGCCGCATGTCTCGGCATTTCTGATGGTGAAATGGGCAGCGCTGATCGGCGCGCTGGGTGCCGTGGGCGTCGCGGGTGTGCCGCAGCTGGGCGATGAGGCACTCACCTCTGCGCTGCTGCAGCAGGGAGCTCATTTCAGCGGTCATCTGTCGCTCTCGCAAGGTGCGATCCTGACCGGGCTGATCTGGGGTGCGATTGTCGCCTATGTGATCGATGGCAATTTTCGCGCTGCGGGCGGCTTTGCGCTTGCGGCCGCGGCAATGTCGGCGCTTGGGATCATTCATGGCGCGAGCCTGCATTGGCCAGAGCTGACGAGCGTGTCAGGCGGCTATCTGATCGCTGCCGCGTTCCTCTTTATCTATCCGCTGTTTCACAAGAGCGATGATCTGGTGAACGCCAATGTGGTGTTGGAAGACGCGCCACCGCAAGCCGCCGAATAGGCTGCACACCCACAGGACCCGTGCGCTGACAAACTGTCCGCGCGCGGGCTTTCGAAACTCAGATCAGCCCAGCACGGCCCGATCTGCCTAGTCTGCCCGGTCGAGCACGGGCATGGAAAACCCCGTCTTCACCCGATCCATCACCGCGCTGGTGCGAAACCGCAGCACGTTTTCGTCGGCAAAGAACTGGCGGCGGGTGAAGTCATCATAGTCGGCCATATCGCGCGCCGAGATGATCAGCACAAAGTCTGCATTCCCGGTCACATAGTAGCATTGCATGACTTCGGGCGCCGCCCGCATCTGCGCCTTGAAGCGGTCCAGATCCTCCATCCGCTCGTTTTGCAGTGTGACCTCCACGATCAGCAACAAGCCACGCCCCACCTGCTCGGGCGCAAGCACGGTGATCTCGCTCTCCACCACATCAGAAGCGCGCAGACGAGCGAGACGTTTGCGGCAGGCGTCCGGCGAGAGTCCCACCTGTTTCGAGAGCGCCTCGGCGGTGATGCGGGCGTCGGTTTGAATCGCCTCGAGTATCAGGGCATCGAATCTGTCCATCACCCAAGCATGGCGGAATTTCGGCCCATGCAACACCCATCAGCAGGCACAGGGGCGGTTTTTGGACGCATCCAGGCACAGACGGGCCGAAATTCGGCCCAATTGCCACGGAGAAATCCGGGATACGCCGTGCCGAGCGCGTTAGGTTGGCAGGCAAAGAACAGGAGCCCGCATCATGCCCGTCACCGTGTCCAACCCCCACCGAGGTCAGGGTCTCTCCCTCGACGCACCGTTTCCCTGCGAGGATGCCGGGGCTGTGACACGGCTGTTGCAACGCTGTCCCGCGCATCAGGAGACACCGCTTTTGTCCGTGCCGACGCTGGCCGCGTTCTGTGGCGTCGCCAAGATCCACCTGAAGGATGAGCGCAACCGCATGGGGCTTGGCAGTTTCAAAGCGCTGGGCGCTGCACATGCCATTGCCCGGGCAGCACAAGAGGTGGTCGAAGGCGACAGCTGGACAACAGCGCTCAAGGGACGAACTTTTGTGACCGCTAGCGCTGGCAATCACGGTCTGTCGGTTGCTGCGGGTGCCGCACTCTTTGGCGCGCAGGCGGTGATCTACCTTTCCGAAACCGTGCCAGAAGGTTTTGCGGCGCGGCTGCGTGCCAAGGGGGCCGAGGTGGTGCGCGCGGGCGCGGACTACGAGGCCAGCATGGTCGCGGCAGAAACGGCGGCAGAGGAAAACGGCTGGACATTGCTCTCGGACAGCTCCTGGCCGGGCTATACCGAACTCCCCTATCGGGTCATGGAAGGCTATCTGCAAATGGCTGCGGAGGTTGCGCAGCAGGTACCTGAACCACCCACACACATTCTGCTGCAGGCCGGGGTCGGTGGGCTGGCCGCCGCTGTTGCCGCCCATGCGCGCCGGGTCTGGGGCGATGCGCCACAGATCATCGTGGTCGAACCCGAAGCCGCCCCTGCACTTGTCGAGAGCATCAAAGCTGGCGCAGTGGTCGAGACCAAAGGTCCGGTCTCTGCAATGGGACGGCTTGATTGCAAAACGCCGTCGATGATTGCGCTTCAGGGGCTCGCACGGGACGCCGACCTGTTTGTGACCCTCACCGAAGCTGAGGCCGCAGCCGCCGTGGCCACGCTCGAGGCAGAAGGCTTGGCAACCACGCCCTCTGGAGGGGCGGGCATCGCAGCCTTGATCGCCGGTCTGGCGCTACCGCAAGACGCGCGCGTATTTGCGATCCTCAGCGAAGGCCCGGAAGAAGGAACAGGCGATGCCTGAGACCTCCTTGATCTTTCCCGCGGCAGAATACCGAGGTCGCGTTGCGCGCCTTCAGGAGCATATGACTGCAGAGGGCGTAGATGCGCTCTTGTTGACCACGGCCGCGGATGTGTTCTACGTGACTGGCTTTTTGACCCGGTTCTGGGAGAGCCCTGCGCGACCATGGTTCGTCATCGTGCCTGTCTTGGGTGACCCGGTTGCGGTCATCCCCTCGATCGGCGCGCCCCTGATGCAGCGCACATGGATCGAACAGATCCGAACTTGGGATGCGCCGGACCCGGAAGACGACGGCCGAACCTTGTTGATCGACACATTGACGTCTCTGGTGCCAGATCACGGCAATGTGGCTCTACCTATGGGGTTAGAGACACATCTACGTATGGCACTTTTGGATTACCATGCCGTCCGCAGCGCGCTTGCCCCGCGCCGGGTGGTGGACGGAACCGAGATCCTCCAACGGGTGCGCGAGGTGAAATCCGAGGCCGAGATCGCCAAGATCCGCAGCAGCTGCGCCATCGCGGGGCGCGCCTTTGATCGGGTGCCCGAGATTGCCGGCGCAGGTCGCCCGCTTGATCAGGTGTTTCGCGAATTTCAGGCTCTATTGCTGGAGGAGGGCGCGGATTGGGTCAGTTATCTCGCGGGTGGCGCAGGGCTCGAGGGATATGGAGATGTGATCTCTCCAGCACCATCAGAGCCACTGGTACGCGGCGACATCCTGATGCTCGACACGGGTGCGGTGCGCGAGGGGTATTTCTGTGATTTTGACCGCAACTATGCCATTGGCCCGGCCTCTGATCTGGCAAAACGCACCCATGAGGCGCTGTGGTGCGCGACCCAAACCTGCCTTGAAGCCCTACGGCCGGGGATGCTCGCGCGGGATGTACATCACATCCTATGTGATGCGTTGCGTGCCAAAGGGGCCACGCCGGGAGGCGGGCGGCTTGGGCATGGCCTGGGGCTCACTTTGACGGAATGGCCTTCGTTCACTCCCAAGGACACCACCCCGCTGCGCGCAGGTATGGTGCTGACGCTGGAACCCGGTGCGATCACTGGCGCGGATCGGATTCTCGTGCAGGAGGAGAACATCGTCCTACGCGACAGCGGCGCGGAGCTCTTGTCCCCGCGCGCACCCGCAGAATTGCCGGAGCTGCTATGATGACGCCTTTTCCCTACGAGATCGCAGAGGATCCGCGCCCGCGCCTGGGGCTCATTGCCTTGCAGGTGGATGAAACCATCGAAGAGGATTTTCGGGTAATGTTCCCGCGCCAGGCTGCGCGGCTACATGTGAGCCGGGTGCCATCGGGGGCAGAGCTCACTCCTGAGACCATCGCCGGGATGGAAGACGATCTGCCGGCGGCTGCCCGCCTGCTACCGCCCGCGGCGCGCTTTGAGGTCATCGCCTACGGCTGCACGTCGGGAACCGGCCAGATCGGCGTCGAGCGTGTCGCAGAGTTGATCCAGACAGGCGCCACCACCAAGGCGGTCAGCAATCCGCTGAGCGCTGCTATAGCCGCTTTGAACGCGCTGGGGGTCTCGCGTGTCGGGATCGTCTCGCCCTATATTGACGCCGTGGCCGCGCCGATCCGTGCAGCATTTGTTGACGCGGGCCTATCGGTGCCTGATATGCTCGGGTTTGGCGAGGAAGTGGAGGCACGCGTCGCCCGGATCGCACCCCGGTCCATTTGCGCTGCGGCCCATGCGCTCGGCGAGCGCAGCACGCTAGATGCGGTGTTTCTCTCCTGCACCAACCTACGCACGCTTGATGTGATCCCGCTGCTCGAACAGCAACTTGGCCTTCCGGTTCTCAGCTCCAATCAGGTCCTGGCTTGGCACATGGCAGCGTTGGCGGGTCTTGAGCTTGATGATCTCGAAGTGCCGGGGCAGCTTGGCAAAAAGGCGGCGCAGCCCTGAGCCACGCCGCCCTTCTGATGCGTCCCCCGGAGAGGGCCCGGAGAGGGCGTTTAGACGCGCACCATGTCGCGCGGCATCTCGGAGAAGATCTCCGCGCCGTCTTCGCGCAGGATCACGATCTCCTCGAGGCGGACGCCGAATTTGCCCTCAAGGTAGATGCCCGGCTCGATCGAGAACACATTGCCTTCGCGCAGGACCACATCGGAGTTCGCAGCGATATAGGGCGGCTCATGGATGTCGATGCCAAGACCATGACCGGTGCGATGCAAAAAGCGATCGCCGTAGCCTGCCGCCGCGATCACGTCGCGCGCCGCCTTGTCGATCTCGCTGGCCACAACGCCGGGCTTGGCCACCGCGAGTGCGGCCTGAACCGCTTTCTCGACGGTCTGAAACACCTCTTCATATTCTTCTTCGGGGGTGCCGAAGTAGCCCGAGCGGGTCATATCCGAGGGGTAGCCATCGAGACGGCAGCCGGTGTCAATCAGCACCGCAGAATTCCGGGCCAACGGCGTGTCACCCGGGGTGTGATGCGGAAAGGCGCCGGAGGCCCCAAAACAGACTGAACAAAACTCCAGCGTCGCGCCGGCGGCAGTATATTCGGATTTGATCAGCTCTACGATCTCGCGTTCCGTCACGCCTTCCTTGAGCGCGGCAAACGCGGCTTTGACGGCTTTGTCGTTGGTCAGATGCGCGGCCTTGATCGCGTGATATTCGCTGTCGTCCTTCGATGCGCGCAGGAGACTCACGGTGTCATCCGCAAAGCGACGGCGCGGTGCTTCGAGCGCGTCCAGCAAGCGCAGGGAGAAATCGGTACGCATGGTTTCATCAAGCACGACGGAGAGGTTCGGGCGCGTCGCGCCGCAGGCCTTCAGCAGTTCGGCGAGGGCCGCATCCGGGCCTTCATCATCGCGCCAAGGATGGAACGGCAGGTCCGTGTCCTTGCGGGCAGCCGCGGCATTGAGGGCGGGCATCAGAAAGCCCGCGTAGGACTGGCTCACCAAGAGCATCACCGGGCGCTCGTCACCATGGGGGTGCACGCCGGACAGCCAAACCATGTGGCTCGACGGGCCAAGCGCAACAAGATCGGTGCCTGTGAGCTCCATACGGGTGCGCAGAGCGGCAAGGCGGGCGGCGGTCAGCGGAAATTCGGTCATCGAGGCCTCCGGAAAAGAGTGGGGAGAGGAAGAGAGAAAAAGCGGGCCGCCACGGATGCAGCGACCCACAGTCGGGGAGATTACTGTTTTTCAACCAGACGGTAGAAGACAAAATCCGAGGTGGCGCCGTTCACATAGCCAGAAACGGCCTCGTTCATGGCAACCTGATAGGCGGCCTGGAACATGATCACGATGGGCGACTCGGCCTGCACTTCTTTTTGCAGCTCGCGATACATGTTGAGACGGGCCTCGGCGTCGCTCTCGGTCAGAGCCGCCATGGTTTTCTCGTTGAGCGCATCCGGCACGGCCCATGCATTGCGCCATGTGGTTGTGGCGGCATAGGAGTCGTCTGCGTTGTTGGAGTTATAGGCGAAGGCCTTGGCGTTGGAGTGCGGATCCATGAAGTCCGGGCCCCAGTACAGCAGCATCGCCTCATGGCTGCGCTCGCGGTACTTGGTGATGACCTGGCTGCCGGTGCCGGGCAGGATCTCAAAGTTGATGCCCGCATCGGCAAAGCTCGCCTGCAACGATTGCGCCATGTCGGTAAAGGGCGCGGCGTTGATCACGTCGAGCGACACGGTGATCGGGGTCTCGATCCCGGCCTCGGACAGAATGCTCTTGGCTTTTTCCGGGTTATAAGAGAACGGCGTTTCGTCATAGGAACCGGGGAAGCCCTTGGGCCAGAACGCCTGGTGGACTTCCATCTGACCTTTGATGATGGTCTCGGTCATGCCCTTGTAGTCCACCAGATAGCGCGCGGCTTCCCAAACGGCGGGGGGCGTAAGGCTCTCGGTCTTCTGGTTGAACGACAGGAAATGCACAGCCGCCTGCGGGTATGTCTCGACCTTGATCTCGCCGCTTTCAAGGGAAGCCACCTGATCGGGTGTCATGTTGCGGGCCAGATCCACGTCGCCCTGCTCCAGCAAAAGCTGCTGGGTCGCGCTTTCGGCCACATGGCGGATGATCACGCTGTCGATCTTGGGCGCGCCGTTGAAATAGGTCGGATTGGCCTGCATGCGCACCATCTGACCCGCCGCATAGCGTTGCAGCGTGAAGGGGCCAGAACCGGCGGCATTGGCGTTGAGCCAGGCATTGCCCATGTCGCCGTCAACTTCGTTTTCCTGCACCAGCTTGCTGTCGACGATGGAGGCAGGACGTGCCGCCAGGACGTTCAGTACAAACGCCGGAGAGAAGTCGCCGGCGTATTTCACGGTGACGGTGTTGCCCTCGCCCGTGACCATTTCGCCGATGTTATCTGCCGTCCAGCCCAGTTGAGTCAGGATGAACGCCGGGGTCAGGTTCAGCTTCACCACGCGGGAGAAGGAATAGACCACATCTTCTGCGGTCACGGGATTGCCAGAGGCAAAGGTCGCCCCATCGCGCAGGGTGAAAGTGATGGTCTTGGCATCCGCATCGGTGACCCATTCCGAGGCCAGACCTGCGGCCAGAACGGTGGTGTCTTCGGCATCGTATTGCACCAGACGGTCATAGAGGTTGGTCACGAGCTCGCCGGAGGTGAACTCATAGGCCTGCGCCGGGTCGATGGCGACGACATCGTCGATGTTCTGTGCAACCACGAGCACGCCTTCGGGCGTATCAGCCAGTACGGCAGGGGCTGCAAGCGGCAGCATCAAGGCGCTGGCGAGCAGAGTTGTCTTCAGGTGTTTCACAAGAGGTCTCCTTGTTGGAAAAAACGTCAATTGGGCTGTCGCGGCTTACGTGCTCTGCTTGTGGGACAGCTCCGGAAGCTCGATGGCGCCTTTGCGGTTGAGAACGGTCAGAGTCCCGGTCCAGAGGATTCGGGCGTTCTGATCGGTCGGATTGCTCCAGGCATGGGGGGTGTCGCCGCTGTAATGCAGACTGTCGCCCGGCATCATGGAAAAGGTCTGCCCGCCAAGGGTCTGCTGGATTTCACCCTCGAGGATAAAGATGATCTCCTCCCCTTCGTGATGTACCGTTTCAGACACATAACCGGGCGGAATGTGCAGGATGTAAGCGGACATCTCGGACCCCGGAAAATCCGCGCCCAGTGCCTCGTAGCGCAGCGAGGAATCATCTAGGGCAAAGAGCGGGCGGCTACCGGACCGTGTCAGCCCATCCGAGGGTTTGGAGGCCGAGATGAAGTAATCCAGCCCCACATCCAGCGCCGCAGAAATCTGCGCCAATGTCCCAAGCGAGGGGGTCGCATTGTCGCGCTCCACCTGACTCAGATAGCCGACCGAAACACCGGACCGATCCGAGAGCGCCTGCAAGGTCAGCTTCAGCTGCTTGCGACGCTTGCGGATCGCGGGACCGACATTGGGCTCTGTTGATGGCTTCTCACGCTGCATGGTCACTCTTCACATAAGGGGCGGACCCGCTGCGCCACTGGCACCAGTTCGGGTCACCCGGCTGGATGTTCTTCGTGCAGGCTACAAAAAAAATTTTTGTCAGGCAAAAATTTTTTTGCACATTTCGAAAATTGTTTTATGCCTGAGACACCAACCACCGCGTCCGACGCCGCTTTGACGCAGAGTTTTCATAATGCCAGATCTCCGGCGCGCCGGGGATTTGAGAGGAAAAAGGGGACAAGACCCTTGAGCACAGCCGCGCCTTCACACGCCGGGCTGAGAAAGACCGCCAGCGCTTTTGGCGGCTTTGTCATCGTCACTTTCCTGACTTTTGTCGGATTGATGGCGATCACTTTCTTCATCGGCCGCGTGATCCCGATTGACCCGGTTCTGGCCGTGGTCGGAGATCGCGCCACGCAAGAACAATACGACGCCGCCCGCATCGCCATGGGGTTGGATCAGCCACTGGTGGTACAGTTCATCACCTATGTGGGCGATGTGTTTCAGGGCGACCTTGGCCATTCCGTTTCCACCAACCGCCCCGTCGCAGAGGATCTGGCCCGTGTCTTCCCCGCGACGCTCGAGATGGCGACACTTGGGATCATCATCGGCGTCGGCATGGGCGTTCCGCTGGGTGTCTGGGCCGCTGCAAGGCAAGGCACATGGGTGGATCAGTTGATCCGCGTCTTTGCACTGCTGGGTTACTCTGTTCCTGCCTTCTGGCTTGGTCTTGTGGGGCTGGTCGTATTTTACGCGGGCCTTGGCTGGGTCGGCGGTCCAGGGCGTGTCGACATTTTCTACGAGGGGCTGGTGGAACCGCGCACAGGCCTCTTGCTGGTTGATTCCCTGATCGTGGGCGACTGGGAGGTGTTCTGGAGCGCGCTCGACCACCTGATCCTGCCTGCCACCATCCTTGGGTTCTTCTCGCTGGCCTATATCGCGCGCATGACCCGCAGCTTCATGCTGGATCAGCTCGGGCAGGAATATATCACCACCGCCCGCGTCAAAGGCGTGTCGGAATGGCGGGTGATCTGGACCCACGGCTTTCGTCCGATCCGGGTGCCACTGATCACGGTGATCGGCCTCTCTTATGCCGCCTTGCTCGAAGGCTCGGTGATGATCGAGACGGTCTTTAGCTGGCCAGGCATCGGCAACTATCTGACCGTGGCACTGCTCAACGCCGATATGAATGCCGTCCTTGGCGCAACCTTAGTGATCGGGTCGGTCTTCATTCTCATCAACAAGCTGTCGGATGTGCTCTACCGCATTCTCGACCCGCGCAGCCGATAGGAGGGTGCCATGACAACGATGACAAACTGGCTGCTCGACGACTCCCCCAGCTCCCGCCTGCAGGCCTCCTTGGGTCACAGCTACCGTGTGACACGGATGCTGATGCGCAATCCTCTTGCCGTGGTGGGCGCCGTGATTCTGCTGGTGCTGATCCTGGCGGCCATCTTTGCGCCGTGGATCGCACCGCATAGTCCGCTGGGCCAAAACCTCGGTCAGCGCCTGCTGCCGCCTTCGGCAGAGCATTGGATGGGCACCGATGAGCTGGGCCGCGACATTTTTAGCCGCGTCATCTATGGCGCACGCATCACCTTGCTGATCGTGGCACTGGTGGCAGTAATCTCGGCCCCGCTTGGGCTGCTCATCGGAGCGGTGTCCGGCTATTTCGGCGGCTGGACGGACAAGATCATCATGGGCGTGACGGATGTGTTCCTGTCGATGCCCAAGCTGATCCTCGCGCTTGCCTTTGTCGCAGCACTCGGGCCGGGGATTGAGAACGCGATTATCGCCATCGCCATCACATCCTGGCCCGCCTATGCCCGGATCGCGCGCGCCGAGACACTGACCTTCCGCAACTCGGAATTCATCTCGGCCATGCGTTTGCTGGGGGCGTCGCACACGCGGATCATCACACGCCATGTGCTGCCGCTGTGTACCTCGTCGATGATCGTGCGGGTGACGCTGGATATGGCGGGGATCATCCTGACCGCAGCCGGTTTGGGCTTTCTGGGGCTTGGCGCACAGCCGCCGCTGCCCGAATGGGGTGCGATGATCTCGCGCGGTCGGGCCTTTATCCTCGATCAGTGGTGGGTCGCCACCATGCCCGGCTTTGCCATCATCATCGTCTCGCTCGGTTTCTGTTTCCTCGGTGACGGCCTGCGCGATGTGCTGGACCCCAAACAGGGAGGCAAATCATGAGCGATATGCCACTTTTGGAACTGGAAAACCTGCGCGTGAGCTTCCCCACGCCGCAAGGGCGCGTCGAGGTGGTCAAAGGCCTGTCCTTCACCTTGGGCCGCGAACGGCTCGGCATCGTCGGCGAAAGCGGGTCGGGCAAATCCATGACCGGCCGCGCGATCCTGCGCTTGGTGCGAAAGCCGGGACGCCAGCGGGCTGATCGCATGATCTTTGACGGCATCGACCTGCAAAAGCTATCGGAAGGCAAGATGCGAGACCTGCGTGGCGCGCGGATCTCGATGATCATGCAGGACCCGAAATTCTCGCTCAATCCAGTGATGACCATCGGCGCACAGATCGCCGAGGCGCTCAAGACCCACGAAAGCCTGGCCCGCAGCGAGGTCAAATCTCGCGTGCTGGAGATGCTGCATTCCGTGCGCATCAACGATCCCGAACGGGTGGTGAACCTCTACCCGCATGAGGTCTCGGGTGGTATGGGCCAGCGCATCATGATCGCCATGATGCTGATCCCGCGCCCGGATCTGCTGATCGCGGATGAGCCGACCTCGGCGCTGGATGTCTCGGTGCAGGCGCAGGTTCTGGACCTCATCGAC
Organism: Ruegeria sp. TM1040; assembly: GCF_000014065.1. NCBI lineage: Bacteria > Pseudomonadati > Pseudomonadota > Alphaproteobacteria > Rhodobacterales > Roseobacteraceae > Ruegeria > Ruegeria sp. TM1040. Next base: position 2,862,629 of record NC_008044.1, read on the forward strand.
GAGCTGGTGCGCGACAAGGGCATGGGGCTGATCCTGATCTCGCATGACCTCAATCTGGTGGCGCGCTATTGCGACCGCATCCTCGTGATGCACGCGGGCGAAGTGGTCGAAAGCTGCGCTGCAGAGGACCTGCACAAAGCGACGCATCCCTATACCCAAGGCCTGCTGGCGGCGGTGCCTCGGATAGAAGAAACGCGCGAGGAACTCCCCGTCCTCGACCGCAGCGCATGGAGCGGCACATGAGCGCGATCATTTTGAAAAACCTCGATATCTCCTATGGCCACACCAAGGTGGTTGAGGGCGTGAATATCGAGGTCGCCGAGGGTGAAAGCTTTGCTCTGGTCGGTGAAAGCGGCTCTGGCAAGTCCACGATCCTGAAGGCCATCGCAGGCCTCGCGCCCGACTGGAGTGGCGAGATTTCGGTGCTGGGACAGCCCCGCGGTCGCGCTGTGGATCAAGGTTTTGCCACCCGCTGTCAGATGGTGTTTCAAGACCCTTACGGGTCACTACATCCGCGCAAATCCGTGGACACGGTGCTGAGCGAGCCACTCAAGATCCATGGGCTGGGCAATCGTGATACCCGCGTGATCGAGATGCTCGCCGCCGTGGGCCTCGACCAGCGGTTCCGCTTTCGCTACCCTCATCAGCTTTCGGGCGGGCAACGCCAGCGGGTCGCCATTGCGCGCGCCCTGATGCTCGAGCCCAAGGTAATGCTCCTTGATGAGCCCACATCAGCGCTGGATGTCTCGGTACAGGCGGAAATCCTGAACCTTTTGAAAAAACTACGCCGCGAGCAGGGGCTGACCTATCTGATGGTCACCCACAACCTGCCTGTCGTGAGCTTCATGTGCGACCGCATGGCTGTGATGAACAAGGGCCGCATCGTCGAGATCGCGCCCGCAACCGCGCTCCACGATGGCAGTTTCACCGACCCCTATACGCAATCCCTTTACGCCGCATCTGGCGGCAATCCAGACCGCAAGGACTAAGACATGACGGACACTCACACAGCGCGCCTGAGTTTTGAAAAAGCGCTGTCGGACGCCACCACCCAAGATCAGGCCTATGATGCGCTTTGTGCGCTGACCAAGGCCACCGTGGGCGCAAAGCTGTTTACGGTAATGACCGCCGATATGGACGCCATGCTTGCACGGCGGGTCTATACAGATGACGCGGAGAACTATCCGACGACCGGGACCAAAGAAATCGAGATGAACCGCTGGTTCGAGCAGGTTCATGGCCGTCACGAGACCTTTGTGTCCAACACATTGGCCGACATCGACACCGTCTTTCCCGATGCGGAGCTGATCGGCAAGCTCGGCTGCGGGTCGGTCATAAACCTGCCGGTGATCCTTGGCGGCAAGATGGTGGCCACGATCAACATCCTGCACGAAGAGGGCTATTACACCCCCGAGCGCGTCGCACTGGCACAAGAGGTCCTGACCCTTCCAGCAATGGCCGTGCTTGCGCTCGCCGCCTGAAAAGACACCCGCGTATCCCGGACAAGGTGCCGGGACACGCTTCTATTGTGACAGTCTTCCTTGCCCGCAGTCCTTGAATTAAGGCCCTGAAGAACCTTATATTTTCACACAGGGCGCATGCCGTTCCTGGTGCGGGCCTGAAATTCCGGGGAACAAAACCCGTCTCCCGCCGTTGTCTCCCCGAAGCCCACAGAGGGTGGGCACTAAAACACGGCAAAGGAGACACCCGATGCTTAGTTGGGCACTGGCATTTCTCGTGATCGCGCTGATTGCAGCCGTCTTTGGCTTTGGCGGCATCGCCAGCGCCTCGGCTGGGATCGCGCAGATCCTGTTTTTCATCTTCCTCGTGATGTTTGTCGTCGCGCTGATATTGCGCGCGGTGCGTGGCTAACAGCCACAGTCACAGCAACCACATCACACAACCTCCCTTTGGAAAGGAGATACCATGTCAAACGCATTGAATGTTAAACCGCAGTTGGCCCCCGTCGAAACCGGCGTGCGCGACACCAAAGCGATCGCTGAAGGCCTGAGTGACGTTCTGGCGGACACCTACCGCCTCACGCTCAAGTCTCATATCTACCACTGGAATGTGGAGGGGCCACTGTTCTTCTCACTGCACAACCTCACCGAGGAGCAGTACCAGAACATGTTCGCCGCCGCCGACGAGCTGGCAGAGCGCATCCGCGCCCTCGGACATCTCACGCCGGGCAAGATCAACGGTGTTTTGTCCGACAGCATTGTCGACGACCTCGGTCAGATGCCCAGCGCAGGCGAGATGTGCAAGGATCTGGAACAAGACCATATGAAACTGGCGCACCGCCTGCATGCGCTCGTCGAACTTGCCGAAGAGCGCAAGGATATGGTGACCGGTGACCTTGCAACGGAACGCGCAGCGTTTCACGAAAAAGCAGCTTGGATGCTGCGGGCTTTGTCTGCCTCGTAAGCCAGCAGTGATCCAAATCCGCGCCCCACACGCCCTCTGGTGTGTGGGGCGCGGCTATTTTGAAATGTGGATTCTGAAAGCGCCGCATATGGCGGTCAGTTCCATAGAAAAAGCCCCGGACCAATCCTTGTCCGGGGCTTGTTGCGCGCTTTCCCTTAACTGGTGAGCGTATCGGTCGAGGCAAAGAACATCGCCTGACTGATCGCAGAGATCACCTGGTCGGGCACATAAGGCTTTGCGATCATAAAGGCGGGCTCGTGACGTTCACCGGTCAGCAGACGCTCCGGGAAGGCGGTGATAAAGATCACCGGAACGTCGCCCAGCTCCTCCAGAAGATCCGCCACCGCATCGATGCCGCTTGAATTGTCGGCAAGCTGAATATCGGCAAGGATCAGGTCGGGCTTTTCCTCGAGCCCCAGTTTCACCGCAGCCTTGCGCGTGCGCGCAATCCCAGTGACCTCGTGGCCCATCATGGAACAGATGCCTTCGAGGTCCATGGCGATGATGGCCTCGTCTTCGATGATCATGATCTTGCCGCTCACGGATTGCTGCATCTCGTCGCGGGCCAGCTGGATCAATCCTGCAGCCTCGCTCTCAGACAGATCCATGATAAGAGCCACTTCGCCAACAGAGAAGGCTTCGACAGTATTGAGCAAGAGTGCCTCTCGGGTGTTTGCCGTCAGCGAGGACAGATGCTGCAGCGCCCGCGCACGGGGGCCTTCATCGGCCTCCAGCACCGGCTGACCAGAGCTGCTCCAGAGAGTGTGAAACACTTTGAACAATGCCACCTTGCCGCCTGCGCTCTGCGCATCAAAACAAGACGGATCGGCAAGGATCGCTTCGAGAGTCGAGGCCGCATAGGCATCACCGGATTGCTGCGCCCCGGTGAGCGCGCGCGCATAACGGCGCAGATAAGGCAGATGCGGAGTAATCACGTCCGACAGTGTCAGAGCCTGGCCTGTGGTAGAGGTCGACAATTTTTTTCTCCTGTCACCAATATTTCTCGGAACAAACGCATGTCCCGCGCGTTTGTTCCATGGAAATGCATTTTTTTGCGCGCGAGAGTCATAGGTGTTGCGGGAGAGACGAATGGCCAACAAATTTTCACAGCAGCCGTGGGACACGCTGATCGACGAGAACCTCAAGCGGGTTTTCGACGAAGATGCGAATGCGGATTTGCCACCGCATCTGATGGACCTACTTGACCGATTGGACAAGATCCCTGTCGCAGAGGGGTCGCAGGGCGCCCCAGATGCGTCCGCGTCTTCTGGCGAGGAGGCCGATTAAATGGACAGACAAAGCGCCAAGGCTGAATTGACCAGCCATATGAAGGTGCTGCGCGCCTTCGCCATGAGCCTGACCCGCAATGATGCGGCGGCGGATGATCTTGTACAGGACACGGTTCTCAAAGCGTGGAGCAACCTCGACAAGTTTCAGGAAGGCACCAACATGCGCGCCTGGCTCTTCACCATCCTGCGCAACACCTTTTACTCAGGCCGCCGCAAGGCAGTAAGAGAGGTGGAGGATTCCACCGGCAGCATCACCGAGAGCCTTTCGGTCAAACCCGCTCATGACGGACGTCTGCAACTGGAAGAGTTCCGGCGCGCCTTGGGTGAATTGCCCGTGGAACAGCGCGAAATCCTGACTCTGATCGGAGTGCTGCAATATTCCTACGAAGAGGCCGCCGAGGTCTGTGGCGTCAAGGTGGGCACCGTCAAAAGCCGTCTCAACCGGGGCCGTGAGGCGCTTGCAGCCAAGATGCAGTTGGATGCGAATGAGCAGTTGGAACTGACCGATGCTGCCACCCACGCGGTTGTTGCAGCCAACAATGGGACTGCCGCGTGAACCGAATGAACTTCCCGTCTCTCGCCCTCTTGAAGGGCGGGGACGCCCGCACGCACGAAACCTCGCTCTCTGAAGATCCGACCGCGCAGAACCGCGCGGCAGGCTGGACACGCAGCCTGTCCCTGCGCCTTGCGGTCATGCTTTCGATTGCCATGGTGCCACTGGGTCTGATCGCGGTTGATCAAACCGTCCGGCTGCAAAAAGAGGTCAACACCTCCAACAACCTCAGCCTTCAGGCGCTCACTGCGGAATTTGCACAAGAAGAGCGCGAGATCATTAAATCCGCCTTCGCATCGGCAGAAACCCTGACGCTTTCGGTGCCCGAAATCGCACATGACCTGTCGCGATGCAGCTCTTTGATGCGGCGCTTCATCTCCACCACCGATGCGCGCTACAGCTTTGCAGGGTTCCTGCCCCAGGACGGGGTTATGGCCTGCGCGTCAAGCGGCGGAACAATCGACTACTCCGAAAACCCCGATTTTCCAGATTGGATGCGCCGTCCAAAGCGCGAAATACGGGTGAATTCTTATGGGCCCGTGGCTGGCTCTGCGGTGCTGATCATATCCGAACCCGTTTTTGCCAGCACGGGCGTATTTCTCGGCAACCAGATCATTCATGTTCCACATGATCGCATCGACCAACAGTTCCAGACCAAGCTTGGGGATCGCCCTCTGGATCTTGTCACCGTCAGCGCAGAGGGAGAGATCCTGAGCGCATCCGGTGCGCGCGAAACAGCCCTAGAGCGGCTCCCGATTGATCTGACTCTCTCAGAGCTGATCTCGATACATGACGGCCAGATCGAAGCCAAAAACGCAGCGGGCGAGGTCAGGCTGTTCTCGATTGTTCCGATCCTCAGCGATACCTTTTATGTGATCGGCAGCTGGGATCCCGAAGGGATCAGCCTGGCGCAAGAGACCAGCGCGCTGCGCTATCTTTTTTTGACACCTGCGCTCTTTCCCATCCTGATGTGGCTCGTCAGCCTGGTGCTGATCTATGTGGCGCTGGATCATCAGGTTGTGCGGCACCTGCGCGTGATCGGATTGCAGATGCGCCAATTTGCAAGTTCCCGTGTACTGCCCGATGTGCAGACCAACGGGTTGATGCCGCATGAATTGGAAGTGATCCAGAACCAGTTTACCTATGTGGCCGAAAAACTGCTTCATGATGAAGCGCATCTGTTTGACGCGATGCACGACAAGGATGTGCTGCTGAAGGAGTTGCACCACCGGGTCAAAAACAATCTTCAGCTGATCTCTTCCATCATCTCGATGCAGATGCGCCGCACGCGCAATCAGGTGACAGCGGCGGCGCTCAAGACCGTGAACCAGCGTGTCACAAGCATGGCGACGGTGCATCAGACGCTCTATCAGGCATCGGAACTCGGTCAGGTCCAAGCCAACGATCTTCTGCGCGATGTGGTGCGCCCGCTGACGGAGCTGGCACCTACCACCGCACCGGTGCCCAAGATCGACATCACCTTGGACCCTGTGGTGCTCTATCCGGATCAGGCGGTTCCTCTGGCGCTCTTGACGGTGGAGGCTGCAACCAATGCGTTGAAATATCTCGGCGTCGACAAGGCCGGAAATCGATGGGTCCGCGTGTCTCTGACGACAATCGAGGACGGACGGGTCTGCCTGATGATCTCCAATTCCACCAATGATGAGACCGATTTCGAAGATGAGGGCACGGGGCTTGGCAGCCAATTGATCCGAGGCTTTGCACGCCAGCTCGAATGCAGCCCCGAGATCACCGAGGGTGAAGACAGCTACGCCATCAGCGTGACCTTCGACACCTTGCCGTTTGACTCCGAAGATACGGGCAAGACCGGCATTGAGGACGAGGACTGACAGCTGTCTCGCACCTTGGTCGCGCGCGATCATCGCTGATTTGCCAAGATCGGTCCTGCCCCGGCTGGGGCGGGCGTCTTGGCGCGTGTGGACTCTGGTCTGGGCTTCGGGTGCGCCGCACCCGTCAGAGCAGGTGTAGGGCGGCCCCGCCAAGTGCCAGCCCCAGTCCCGCGACCGTCACCAGCGCGATCAGCCCGTCCCCGATCAACATTGACAAAGCCAGCAGAGCGACCACGCCCCCCAAAATCGACGAGGTAAACGGCACGATTTCGAGAAAGGGCATAATCAGACCGCAGAGCAGGCAGATGCCCTGTATCACCCGCAAGAACGGCGGCGTCAGCAAGGACGTCAACCGGCGTTTGAACCGACGATCGAGCCATGCTGCAAATGCGCGCAGCGCGCGAATGGCATATTGTGTCTTGTCCGCTGGCAACGACCGTTTCGACAGCACCTCGGGCATCCACAGGTGGTTGCGCCCCATCAGCATCTGTACCGAGATCAGCGCAATCGTGACGCCGCACGCAGAGGAAAACAGCGGAATGCCACTGAGCGGCGAGACCAATGCGAGCGACGGAGCCAAGAGCACCGCAGCAATCGATTTGACCCCCAACTCATCCATGAGGTCCGACACCCGCAACCCGTCCGCCCCCTCGCGCAAGAGGGCGTCGGTCTGGTCCAGGACGTCTTCGACTGGGTGGCTGGTCTGGGTCATCGCATCCGTTTTCTCGTAACTTCCGTCTCGGAGATAAAACGTGGCGACAGCAAAAAAGTTCCCTCCTGCCTCGCGGCTATGTCAGCGGCTCAAACGGAGGCGGAACAACACTGCTGCGAAATTTTCTATAAAAATCAGGAACATTTCATCACTGCTGCGTGTTCTTGCGGCAGATCCCTCGGGGATACGACCACCGGAAGAAGGAGTGAAAAGATGAAACATCTGATCCGAACCACTGCCCTTGTCGCAACCATGGCAACCGCCGCAGGCGCATCAACGATGGTGCAGGACATTGATGTCACCGCCGATGTAAGCGCACTTGAAAACCGGGACGCCGTGTCGGTCTGGGGCGCGCTCGAGACTGATCTGGAGAGAGCGTTGGCTGCGCAATTGGTGGATCAGATCGCTTCTGAGGGTGCTGAAGACGCCGCCGATATCGACATTGAGATCGACACGCTGGCGCTGGCCTCCAGCCTTGAGACCGAAATGGGCCTTGCCAACTCAGTTCTTGAGGGGGACGTCTCTGTGGATCTGCCGGGCAGCCAGTACGATCAGCGTTACAGCTTGACGGTGCGCGCCGAGCAGGCGCACGTCCACTATCCCCAAGGCACTGATGTGAGCGCGCTCAATGTGGGCAGCGAGGTCTTCTACACCGCGATGGTTGACGCTTTTGCCGCCCATGTGGCCGAGAAACTGAAATAACGGAGGGACATCATGCGTATGCGATACCTGTCTTTGCTTGCCATCCTGGGGTTGGCAGCCTGCGAAACAGCGGAGGGTCTGGGCCGCGATGTGTCCACCCTCGGGGCTGAAATCGAACAAGAGGCGCAGGAGGCTCAATAACCTCTTTGCACAATCCCCGGCGCCCGCTGCGCCGGGGATTTTTTACCCCGCCTTCGCGCGGCGCAATGCCAGCGGCATCAGAACGGTCAGGATCATCAGCCGCATTACGTGATGGGCGGCCACAAAGGCTGGATCAAGCCCGAGGGTGACCGCGATGGCGGCCATGGCCTCTACCCCGCCGGGGGCAAACGCCACGATCAGCAGGGCCGGAGACAGGCCCATGACCTGCATGGCCACACCAATCGCGATCAGCGTGACCGTGACATTGATGCCCGTCACCCAAAGCCCCGCGGCAAAATCGACCTTCAAATCTGCAAGCCTCTGTCCCACAAAGCGCGAGCCAATCAGCGTCCCCATCACCAGAAACGCCAGAATGGTTGCAGCTTCCGGAGGTCGCCCCGGTGTCACCGCAAAGATATGTCCGGCGGCGCTGCAAAAGATGCCCGCCAGCAAATAGGCGGCGGGAATGTTCAATCGATCAAACACTGCGCCCACCACCAAAGTGACCCCCACCAAAGCCGCCAGATGCCAGTTTGAGAGCACATATTCGGGCATGAGCTCCACACCCGTTGCGCCAAACACCAACGAGACCAGCACCGGCACACAAAGGGTGAGAAACAGCACCCGGATGCTCTGGACCACCGCAATCCGAGAGGTCTGCCCTCCGTCACTGAGCGACAGCGCCAGCACATAGCTCAGATGCCCCGGCGCAGCCGCCAGAGCCGCATCACGCGGACTGAACCGCATCCAGCGCTCAAGACCGATGCGGCTGATCTGCAAAGACACAAAGAGGCTCACTGCAAGGATCGCAATGGTCACGGGCCATGCCAGCGCCGAGGCCAGCATTTCACGCGTCACGCTGCTGCCGATATTGATCCCCAAGAGCACAAAGGCCGTGGTCCTGAGCCACACGGGCATCCGGATCGGCAAACCAAACAGTGCAGCCAGAGACACCGCTGCCGCTGAACCGGTCAGGGGGGCCGAGGGAAATCCAATCGCTTCAAAAATCAATGTGCCAAGCACGGCAACGCCAAGCGCGCCCACAAGGCCAAACACGTCAGTTAGGGTCATACGTCCATCTGTATTTGGGCGGGGTCGGTCCCTTGTTGCGCCCGCCCTGTTGCTGCTGCTCCCATGCGTGGGACAGAATGCCCACCGAACGCGACAGGCAAAACAGCCCCCGCGCCAGAGGCGGGGCAAAGCCAAGCTCCGCGTAGATCACAGCCGTTGCCCCATCGATGTTCATTGGCAGGGCAGTTCCTTTTTCTGCCGAGATATGCGCCTCGATGGCTTCGGCAATGCGCAGAAACCGTCCCGAGACAGCCCCCGTTTCGGCGATTTCGGACACCAGCGCCATCAGGCGCGGCGCACGGGGGTCGGTCGGTTTGTGAAACCGATGACCAAAGCCTGGGATGATCTTGCCGTGCTCTGCGCGCCAATCATCAAGCGCCGTTGCCAGATCCCCGCCGTGGGCGTCAACGTGGTGATACAGCTCCACCGCCTGCTGCCCGGCCCCGCCGTGCACGTCGCCAAGCATATTCACCGCCGTCGCCATCGCATTGTTCAGGGGCAAGCCGCAGGTCACGGCCATCCGCGCCGCGGCAATCGAGGGGGCTTGCGGGCCATGATCCACGGCCGAGACCAAGGCGGCCTCGAACAAACGCGACTGCGGCGCCGTGGGTCGGTCCCCACGCACCATTAGCCAGATCATCTCGGCAAAGCTGACGTTGCCAATGAGATCCTGAATTGGGTGACCCCGAAGCTCGATACGGCCCGGTTCCATGTCGATGATCGACGTGCGCCACCAATCACTCACATCGCTCATATCACGCGCTCCTGTCGCAAGGTTTCGATCTCTTCTGCGCTGAGGCCGAGGTCCTGCCAGATGCTGGTATTGTCGGCACCAAGCACGGGTGGCGCCTGATCCGGGACCGGGCGATGGGTGCCAAACCGCACGGGCGCGCCCGCAAGCGACAGCGGCGCGCCTTCGGTCTCGACCTCAGCAATCAGGCCACGATCCTTGATCTGAGGCTCTTCGAGAATTTGCGGCACCGTCAGCACCGGCCCCGAGGGCACGCCCAGCGCGTTGAGTTCGGCCACCCAGTTGGCGGCAGGCCGGGTCCGCAGCACGCATTCGAGTTCCGCGCGCAGCATGTGCCGGTTGCGTTTTCGATCCTCACGGGTTGCATAATCCGGGTGGTCGAGCAGATCCGCGCGTCCGAGATGGCGCGCCATGGATTGCCATTGCTCATCCCGGTTTGCGGCCACATTGATCGGACCATCCGCACAGGCAAAGGTACCCGAGGGCGCAGAAGTTGTGTTCTCATTGCCATGCGCGCCCGGCGTCTGCCCCGCGATCAGGTGGTTGGAGACCACCCATCCCATGGTGGAAATCACCGCCTCCGTCATGGAGATATCCAGAAACGCGCCGCGCTCCGGATCGTTGAGCGCTGCCGAGATTGCAAACGCGGCCGTCATGCCGCCCACGGTATCGGCAAGCGGATACCCCACACGCAATGGTGCGCTTTCGCCATCGCCGGTGATCGACATCACGCCGCTGATGCCCTGCACGATCTGGTCATAGGCGGGGTTGTTCTTCCACGGGCCATCTTGGCCAAAGCCGCTAATGGCGCAGTAGATGAGGTTTGGATTTTCCGCCTTGAGGACCTCATAACCGAGCCCCAGCCGGTCCATGACTCCCGGGCGAAAATTCTCGACTAGGACATCAGAGCTGCGGACAAGACGCTTGAGAAGCGCCTTGCCAGTTTCATGTTTCATGTCGAGGGTCACGGATTTCTTCTGCGCGTTCTGCGCCAGAAAACTGACCCCCATCAGGGATTTATTCCGCTCCGGGTCGGCACCCAGTTGGCGAGCAAGATCGCCGGTGCCGGGGCGCTCGACCTTGATGACTTCTGCCCCCAACAGGGCCAGCTGATAACAGCAATACGGCCCTGCTAGCACATTGGTCAGGTCGAGGACCCGAACACCCGAGAGCGGTTTAATCCCCATCAGCCACCCCGGCAGCACGGGCGCGGGCACGGCGGGCCCGATAGCTCGGCACGATCACCAACAGGATGGCGAGCACCAGCAGACCTAGCGTCATCGGACGGTCCAGAATGAAGGACACCCCGTCATAGATCTGCATCGAGCGGGCAAAATTATCCTCCAGCATCCGCCCCAGAATGAAGCCGATGAGCAGAGGCGCCAGCGGATAATCCGCAAACCGCAGCACTGTCGCGCAGATCCCGAAGCCCACGAGGATTAACAGCTCTGTCGCGTTGTTCTGCCCGATGTAGGATCCCATAAGGGTGAAGAACAGAATGAACGGAATGAGATAGTTGCGCGGGATCGACAGGACTTTGGCGATATAGGGGATGAGCGGCAGGTTCAGAACCAAGAGCACGAGGTTGCCGATATACATCGAGATGATGACCGCCCAGAAGATATGCGGGCTGTCCACCATTAGCCGCGGCCCCGGCGTCACATTGAGTGCGATGAGCGCCCCCAACAGGATCGCCGTGGTGCCGGATCCCGGAATACCCAGCGTCAGGAGCGGTACAAACGAACCGGTACAGGCTGCATTGTTTGCGGTCTCTGGCGCGGCCAGCCCCTTGATGGAGCCTTTGCCGAACTCCTTTTGCTCGGATTCAGTGGCAATGTTGCGCTCCACCGCATACCCGAGGAAGGACGCAATCGTCGCGCCTGCGCCCGGGAGCACCCCGATAAAGAAGCCCTGGATGGACTGGCGTCCGATCACGGGCGCGATCTTGCGCGCCTCCTGGCCGGAGATCCGCAAGCCTGTGATCTTGCCCCCGTTCTCGCCCCCTTGGGCGGCGCGTTTGGGGTTCATTACCAGAAAGATTGCTTCAGGCAGGGCAAACATTGCCATCGCCAGCGTGATGAAGCTGAAGCCAGATTGCAGATCCATCAGCCCCATGGTGAAGCGCGGCATATTGAACAAGGCGCCCTCGCCCACCGTGGCCATCATCAAACCCAGAAGCGTCATCATCAGGGCCTTGGCCACATTGCCGGTGCCTGCAAAGGCCGCAATCGCGGAAAGACCCACGACCATCAGCGCGAAATACTCGGCCGAGTGGAACAGGAGGGCAACCGTCGACAGCATCGGCGCAAAGACCATCAACAGGATCGCACCGATGGTGCCCCCCATGAAGGACGAGATCGCCGCAATGGTCAGCGCCTTGCCGGCCATGCCTGCGCGCGCCATCGGATAGCCATCGAAACTGGAGGCCACGGTGCCCGCCACCCCCGGCGCATTGAGCAGGATCGACGAGGTCGAGCCCCCGAAGATCGCACCATAATAGACCCCGGCCAACAAGATCAGCGCGGCAGAAGGATCGCCCAGCGTGATCGCAACGGGGATCATGATTGCAATGATGGACATGGGGCCAAGCCCCGGCAGCATCCCAATGAATGTCCCGATCAGACAGCCGCCGATCACCATCAGGATGTTTGTAACGGAAAAGGCCGTAGAGAGGCCGATCATCAAACCTTCGAGCATCTGAGCCTCCGATTATCCGAGAAAGAACGGCAAGGGCCGCAAGAAGATGCCCAGCACGCCCTCAACGAGATACCAGACGATGCCGGTGGCAAGGGCCGCGACCGGCACCAAAACCCAGAGCTTGCGCTCGCCAAGGATCATCGCGCCCACGATCAGGAACCCGGAGGTGGACAGCAAGAACCCTGCCGGGCGCAGCAAAAGCGCATAAGCGACCATCAGCCCCAGCAAGAGCGCTGCCTGACCGATGTTGTAGTCCCCAAGACGGCGGTAATCGATGTCCGGAGTCTTGGTCTCGCCACTGGGTTTTTCGAGTCCCAGCACAATCACGGCAGCGGTGATGATTGACAGAACGGCCAGAACCTTGGGGAAGGTGCTCGGCCAGATCGGGTTTCTCTGCATGAACGGCGGCAGCAGCTGATCCATGGTGAAAAAGGCCGCATAGCCATAGGCCAGAGCGATGCCGAGAATGATCAGCGCGATCCAACGGTCGAGCGCCATGATCTCCTCCTGTTTTTGATGTGAGGGGGTACGGGAAAGGGTCCGGCGCCGGGAGTGGCGCCGGACCTAAGGTCACTGCTCGAAGATTAGAGGAAGCCCAGTTGCTTCATCAGGTCGCCGATGACCTTTTCCTGACCTTCAAGGAAGGCTTTGAACTCATCGCCGGAGTTGTGGATGTTGACCCAGCCGTTGCGCGCGCGCACGTCTTCCCACTCGGGGGTGTCATACATCTTGGCCAGCACGTCCTGATAGGCGGCAACCTTGTCTTCAGACAGGCCCGGCGCGCCAAAGAACCCACGCCAGTTCACAAAGGTCGTGTCCAGACCCTGCTCTTTCATAGTAGCGGCTGCATCGTAGGCCGGGACGCGCTCATCCGCGGTCACGCCGAGGATTTTCACTTCGCCGGCTTCGGCCAATGCGATCGCCTCGGAGAACCCGGTGGAGAGCGCCTTGATTTCGCCAGACAGGAGCGCAGCCATCGCCTTGCCGCCCGCATCATAGGGGATGTATTTCAGCGCGGTCGGATCTTCGCCCGCAGACTGCATCACCATCGCTGCAACAAGGTGATCCATGCCGCCGGGAACCGAGCCACCGCCGACAGCAGTGCCGCGCGGATCTTCACGGTAGGCCGCAAGGAACTCTTCCATGTTGTTGATCGGGCTGTCCTTGGCCACGACCAGTGCCGCGTAGTCGCCAATGGTGCCCGCAACCAGCGTCAGGTCACGGAAGTTGTGCGGGAACACGCCGGTCAGGGAGCGGATCACGATCGGGGTGGAGTTCACCATCAGCGTGTCTTCAAGGCTCTCGGCGTTCTCGATGAGATACCCGATGGCCTTGCCACCGCCACCGCCGGACATGTTTTCATAGGATGCGGTGCCCACAAGACCGGATTTGGTCAGCGCCTCACCCGTGCCACGGGCGGTACCGTCCCAGCCACCACCGGCGCCACCGGGGATCAGAAAGTGCAGCTTATCGAGCGCCTGCTCGGCCATCACCGGAGAGCCGAAAGTCAGAGCCGCAGCAGCAGCAGCCATCAGGGTGCGACGACCCAGTGCAAAAGATGTCATAATGTTCCTCCCATTTGACAAACGCGCAAAAGCGCGATCATGAATCATGGTATTCCGGCCCAAGCTGACACAAACCTGACACGGAGCAGATGTTTCGCCGCCATGCGCTACTTACTCGTCGAAGATAACGATCAGCTGGCCAATGCGGTGCTCGATAGGCTCACGCTGGACGGACATGTTGTGGACCGGGCACCGGACCTTGGTACGGCGGATGATTTTATGGCGACCACGGAATACGACATGATCCTGCTCGATATCATGCTGCCGGATGGCGATGGGCGGCAGTTCCTGCAGGCGCATCGAGCTGCACAACGGGATACACCTGTGATTGTATTGACCGCACGTTCTGAAGTTTCGGACCGGGTCAGTGTCCTGGATCTCGGCGCCGATGATTATATCGTCAAACCCTTCGATTTTTCCGAACTTGAGGCCCGGTGCCGGGCCGTACAACGCCGCAGATCCGGGGGAGCCAGCAATATTCACAGCTTTGGCGATGTGGTATTCGATCCTCTCGCCTGCACCCTGACAGTGAACGGACGCGAGGTGCGACTTCGCAACCGGGAATTGCGCCTCTTTGAGATCTTCATTGCGGCCCCCGATCAGGTTTTCTCCAAATCCAAGCTGGTGGATCGGCTGTTTTCCTACGACGTCGATGCTTCTGAAAACGCGATCGAAGTCTATGTCGGACGGCTGCGCAAACACCTTGAAGGGGCGCGGGCGCAAATCGTCACCGTGCGTGGGCTGGGCTACCGGCTGAGCCTCTCATGAGCACGCCAATCCTGCTCCGGGGCTCTATTCGCAGGCGGCTCATTATCCAGTTGCTGACAGGGGCCGCGCTGTTGGCGGGGCTGATGTTTTTGGTGGTTCAGAACTATGCGCGCGACCTCGCCGGGCAAAGTCAGGATGAAATCCTTTCGGCGTCTGTGACCGCGATTCTTGATTCGGCATCGGTGCGCAACGGAGATCTGACCGTCGACATCCCCTATTTCGCCTTCTCCATGCTGGGCAATATCAGCGAAGATCGCGTGTTCTACGCCATCACGCGCAACGGCGCCTTTATGACGGGATATTCCGATCTCCCGCGCCCGGTCGCCAGCACCGGTCTCTCGCCGCGGTTTCAAACCGCGCAATATGATGGAGAGGAGATCCGCATGGCCACGGCCACCCGGCGTCTTTCTGTAAGCGGCACACCCGATTTCATCGAAGTGACCGTCGCCCAGACACGGTATGGTTTGCGACAGCAGCTTGCTGGGATTTCGCAAACGGTGGCCGGGTTCGGCATTGGCTTTTTTGCGATTGCCGCCTTCTTTGGCATCCTCGCCGCCCAATCCGCGATCCAGCCCCTGCGTGCGCTTGCCGGGGCTGTGTCGCGCCGGGGGCTGTCGGACCTGCGTCCGGTTTCGGCTCCGGTGCCTGCCGAGATGGAATCTCTTGTGGGCGCGCTCAATGGTTTCATGAGCCGGCTCAAAACCTCTCTATCGCGCTCGGAGGACCTGATCGCAGAGGCTGCACATCGCGTCCGGACCCCGCTTACAACCGTACGCACACAGGCCGAGATCACCCTGCGGCGGGTCGACAAGCCCGAGAACCGCCAGGCCGTGCGCGAGATGATCCGCGCCATTGATGAGAGCAGCCGGGCCGCAGGGCAGCTTTTGGATCACGCCATGGTTTCCTTTCGCTCGGACCACCTGGAGATGGAAGACGTAGAGCTCACACGCCTTGCCCGCGACGCTGTTTCGCGCCTGCACCCGATGGCAGAGCTGCGCGACATCGACATAGAAATCACGCTGCCCGATGCGCACATGGTCGTCAAAGGCGACCCGATCTTGATGCAGAGCGCGCTTTTGAACCTTCTGGACAACGCCATCAAATACGCGCCCCCCGACAGCATCGTGCATGTCACCGTTCGCCCCACAGAGAGCGGCGCGGAGATCACTGTGCGCGACGAAGGCTCAGGCTTTCCAAAGGCCGACATGGGCCGGTTGACACGCCGCTTTGTGCGGGGCGGCAATACCGAAACCGTTGTGGGGTCTGGTCTCGGTCTCACGATTGCAAATGAGGTCGCCCGCGCCCATGGCGGCCGCCTGTTCCTGACCAATCACAGCGACAAAGGTGGCGCATGCGCAAGCTTGTCTTTTCCCTTGGCCTGATTTTTTCGGGCCTGATCAGCCTTGCGCTTGCAGCGCCACTTCAGGCCTTTGAAATCGAGGATCAAATCAGCGTAGGCCCTGCGGACGCGCGCCGGGTGCTTCGGGTGATCTCCACCGGGGACGCAGAGTTTTTTGAGCCGACGTTGCGTGAATTCCTGTCTGATCTTCCAGATGTCCGCATCGTTTATACCGTGGCCAGTTCCGGCGAGATGATGAAGGCGCTTGACGAGGACGGATTTGACGCTGATCTGGCGATCTCCATTGCAACGGACCTGCAGACCAAGCTGGTGAATGACGGTCAAGCGCAGCCCTATAGTTCGGCCACAACAGAGCGGCTCCCGGCGTGGGCGCGCTGGCGCGATCATCTCTTTGCCTTTACCCAGGAACCGGCAGCGGTTGTATTGTCGCGCAAGGCGCTGGAAGGGTTGCCGATGCCCCAGAACCGCCAGGACCTGATCGCCCTGATCCGGGATTACCCGGAACGATTCCAAGACAAGGTCGGCACCTATGACATCCGCGCATCTGGTCTTGGCTATCTCTATGCCACACAGGATGCACGCACCTCGGAAACCTACTGGCGCCTCAGTGAGGTAATGGGGTCGGTCGGATTGCGGCTCTATTGCTGCTCCAGCCAGATGATCGACGATGTCGCTACTGGCGAATTGGCAATGGTTTACAACGTCTTGGGCAGCTATGCGCGCGAGAAAAGCAATTGGGATGACGTGATCGTGCTGCTGCCGCAGGATTACACGGTTGTCGCCCTGCGCACCGCTTTCATCCCCCGCGACAGTCAGGCGCCCGAACTGGCGGGGTTGATGATCGACCATCTGATTGCCCGAGGCTGGCAGGCAGCCCCCGGTGCGTTCTCGGTGCTGGACGACGATTCATGGAGCGATGATGCCCAGGCCCTCCGTCGCATTCGCATGGGGCCCGGGCTGCTGGTCTATCTCGACGCGCTCAAGAAGGCAGCCTTCCTGGAGGAGTGGAGCAGCGCCGTATTGCGCTAGGGTCCTAGCCCGCCTGCCCGCCGGGGATGCGGCGCGCGCCCGTGGTGAGCTCGCCCACGGAACGCGCGAGGCTGTGCCGATCGAGACCGAAGTGACGGTAAAGATCCCCGATGGTGCCGGTCTGGCCGAAATGCTCGACCCCATGCGACACAACCCGATGCCCTGCAACCGAGCCCAGCCACGAGAGCGTCGCCGGATGACCATCAATCGCGGTGATCAGGGTGCAATGGGCAGGCAGTTCCCCCAAGAGACGCTCCACATGCGACACCGCCTGCGGGTTGCCCCGCGCCCGTTCCCGCTGCGCGGCGGTCCAGCCTGCATTGAGACGATCCGCCGAGGTCACCGCCAGAACGGCAACGTCGCGGCGATGCTCACCGACCAGACCTGCCGCCGCAATCGCCTCATCCGCGACCGCACCTTGATAGGCGATCACAACTGAACAGTTCGGCCCCGGCTTGCGCAGCCAATAGGCCCCATCAATGGCCCCCTGACGGAAGGCATCATCAACCCGTTGCCCCGGCTGTTCGAGCGGTTTGGTGGTCAGGCGCAGATAGACCGATCCGCCGGTTTCATCGCGCAGCCAGGTGCGCTCGTCCGGGTCGCCTTCGCCATCGCGCTGCATGTAGTCAAAAGCCCATTCCATAATGACCGCGAGCTCATCGGCAAAGGCCGGTTCAAAACTCGCAAGCCCATCCTGCGCCATGCCCGTAAGGGGCGTGCCCACGGATTGATGCGCGCCGCCCTCCGGCGCCAGCGTCACCCCCGAGGGCGTGCCGACGATCATGAAGCGCGCATCCTGATAGCACGCGTAGTTGAGCGCATCCAAGCCCCGGTGCACAAAGGGATCATAAACCGTGCCAATCGGGATCACCCGCTTGCCCCAGAGACTGTGCGACAGGCCCGCCGCGCCCAGCAGCAGGAACAGGTTCATCTCCGCGATACCCAGTTCGAGATGCTGGCCCTTGGGGTCAAAATTCCACTTGGCCGTCGAGGGAATGCGATGTTCGATAAAGGCGTCCTTTTGGGCCTCTCGCGCAAAGAGCTTGCGGCGATTGACCCATGGACCAAGCCCCGTGGTGCCGGTCACATCCGGAGAGGTGGTCATGATCCGCGCCGCAAGATCGCTGTCGCCGCGCGCCAGATCGTCAAGGATCTTGCCAAAGGCCATCTGCGTTGAAATCTCGCGGCTTGTGTCCACCGCAACCGCCGGCACCGAAAGCCGCGCGTCCGAGTGGCGCCGCGCGCCCTTGGCAAAAAACGGCACCTGATCGAGATAGGCCTGAAAGCCCTTCGTGTCAGAAACGGTCGCCATCAGCTCCCACTCCTCGCCCTCGGCCACACCCATATGGGTCTGCCACTCGGCCATCTGCGCCTTGGTCATGAGGCCGCCGTGGTTGTCCTTGTGGCCCGCAATCGGCGTGCCCCAGCCCTTGATTGTGTAGGCCAGAAAGCAGGTCGGACGGTCGTGGTCGATGGCGGCGAATGTATCGGCCATCGTTTCCACGCAATTGCCGCCGAGGTTCTCCATCAGCGCCGCCAGTTCCGCGTCGCTGCGCTTGTCGATCAGTGCCGAGACCGCGCCCTGGTCGCCCAGATCCTCCATCAGGCGTTTGCGCCAGTTGGCCCCGCCCATATAGGTCAGCGCGGAGTATTCCACGTTCGGGCAGGCGTCGATCCAGTCACGCAGGGCCTCGCCGCCGGGTTCCTCAAAGGCGGCCCGTTGGAGGGCGCCATATTTCACCCGGACCACATCCCAGCCGAACGCCTCGAAGATTTTCTCGATCCGGCCAAACAGCCCCTCGCGCACGATGCCATCAAGGCTCTGGCGGTTGTAGTCGATGATCCACCAGGTATTGCGCAGGTCGTTCTTCCAGCCCTCCTGCAAGACCTCATAGATATTGCCCTCATCAAGCTCGGCATCGCCCACAAGCGCCACCATCCGGCCCGGAGTGACATCGCCGCCCCAGTCCTTTGCGGTGATGAAATCCTGCACCATCGACGCAAGCGCGGTGATCCCCACGCCAAGGCCCACAGAGCCGGTGGAGAAGTCCACATCGTCAATATCCTTGGTGCGGCTCGGGTAGCTTTGCACACCGCCGTAGCCGCGGAAGTTCTCCATCTTCTCGCGAGTCTGGTGGCCCATGAGGTATTGCATGGCGTGAAAGATGGGCGAGGCATGCGGCTTGACCGCCACCCGGTCCTCGGGGCGAAGCGCCGAGAAGTAGAGCGCGGTCATGATCGACACCATCGACGCAGAAGACGCCTGATGGCCACCGATCTTGATGCCGTCCTCCTTGGCGCGCAAATGGTTGGCGTTGTGGATCATCCAATGGGACAGCCACAACAGTCGCTGCTCCACCGTTCTCAGATGTTCAATGTTCTGGGACATGGACCCGCCTTTCACTCGGCAGCCTGACGCATCTGAGGCGACAGAGCTTGCTGAAGATCATCGAGAATGTCCGAAACCTCTTCAAGCCCCACGGACAAGCGCACCAAGCCATCGCTGATGCCATGTTCCGCGCGTTCCTCGGGGGTATAGGTGGAATGTGTCATCGAAGCCGGGTGCTGGATGAGCGTCTCCGCATCGCCAAGCGACACCGCGCGCTGGATCATCTGCAGGCGGTTCATCAGGCTGATCCCGGCCTCCATGCCGCCCTCGAGTTCAAAGGCAATCATGCCGCCGGGCTGCGCCATCTGCGCCTTGGCGATCTCGTGCTGTTCAGAGCTCTTGAGACCGGGGAAATAGACCTTGGCGACGCCGGGCTGGGCCTCTAGCCACTCCGCGACGGTCTGCGCCGAGGCACAATGACGGTCCATCCGTAGCGCCAGTGTTTTCAAGCCGCGCATGATCAGCATCGCATTGAAGGGCGCCATCACCGCACCGGTCATGTCCTTCATGCCGACAAGGCGGATTTCGGTCAAAAGCTCGGCGCTGCCCGCCACAAGCCCTGCGACCACATCGCCGTGACCACCAAGGTATTTGGTCGCCGAATGCAGCACCAGATCCGCGCCAAGCTCGATCGGGCGCGTGAGGTAGGGCGTCGCATAGGTGTTGTCGACCACAACGCGCGCGTCGACGGAATGCGCAATCTCTGCGGCGCGTTTGATGTCGACCAAGCGCATGTTGGGGTTGGCGGGCGTCTCGAAATAGACGACGCGGGTCTTCTCGCTCACGGCGGCGCTCAGGGCGGCGGGGTCGGTCATGTCGACGTGGGTGATGGTCACGCCCCATTTTGCAAGCCCATGGCGCATATAGGCAAAGGTGCACCCATAGAGCGTCTTGTCGACGATCACCTCGTCACCGGGGCTGAGGAGCGTCCAGAGAATCGCCGTCACCGCGCCCATGCCGCTTGCCAGCGCCAGACCGGCTTCGGCCCCTTCTAGCGTTGCGATACGCTGCTCCAGAAGCGAACAGGTCGGGTTCGAGATTCGGCTGTAGATATGCCCCTCGCGCTCGCCTGCGAACATCTCGCCGCCGGCTTCGGCATTTTCGAACACGAAGGTGGAGGTCAGATGCAGCGGCGGCGTCAGCGCGCCCTCGTTCTGCATCGGGTCATAGGCGTGGTGGATGGCGCGGGTGGCAAAGCCTTTGGTCTCGGACATGGGGGTCTCCTTCCTCATTTGCCTGCCATGATGCGCCTCCACACAGGGCGAGAGATTGCAAAAACTACCAATGCGAGACATGATATTGGCAGATTATGCCAATAGGTGACGATATGGACTCAAAGGATCGCCAGATCATTCGCGTGCTGCAGGCCAAGGGCCGGATGACCAATCAGGACCTGGCCGAGGCCGTGAACCTGTCGCCCTCGCCCTGCCTGCGCCGGGTCAAGAACCTGGAAACCGCCGGGGTAATCCGGGGCTACAGCGCCGATGTGGACGCCCGTGCCTACGGGTTGCCGATCACGGTATTTGTCCGCATCAAGCTAGAACGCCACAACGAGGAAGATGTCCGAAGTTTTGAGCGCCGGGTGCAGATGATCGACGAGGTGCTCGAATGTCACATCCTGACCGGAGCCACAGATTATCAACTGCGGGTGGTGGTCGCGGATCTCGATGCCTATGAGGATTTTATCCGCAATCGTATCCACCCCATCGGCGGGATCGCCTCCATTGATACCAGTTTTGTCTATAGCACCGTGAAGAATACATCGGTCTTTCCACGGCTGGGATAACACCGGGATGACAATGGCCCCGAGCGATCCCCGAGGCCATTGGCTTGCCTTCCGCCTCAGAGGCGCGGCATCAACTCTGCAAGCGACTTGAACCGGTCATAGGCTTTGTTTTCGGCTGCGCTCCACCCGGCCTCTGCAATGGCGCTGAGGCGCGGAAAGATCATGTGATTGCGCCGGGCCATTGTGGTCAGATGCTCACTCCAGACGCAGGCCTGCACACCTTTGAGCCGCCCCTGAAGCACTGGGTCGCCATTGTCGGCCTCAAACGCATAAGTCTTGTCGAGCGGGGTGAAACCCGCCCAGCTGGCGCCCGGTGCATACCACGCATCCGACAGCGCCATATCAAGGTAGTAGGCCTGCCCAGGCGTGCTGATGACGTCATAGCCTTCTTGCGCCAGCTCCGCGGTTTTCTCGATTGTGGTCCAGGCAAACAAAAGGCTGTGCTCGGGATCAAGACCACCGCCATGGGCCACCTCTTCCCAACCGCCAAGCTTGCGACCAAGCCCCGCCAGATAGGTCTGGATGTGACGCAGGAAATAAGCCTGCAATTGCGGCGTGTCCTTTAGACCCGTTTCGCGCATCATCGCCTGCGCTTTGGGCGATTGCATCCAAGCGCCCTCGGCCACCTCATCGCCCCCCACATGAACGACCTCAAACGGGAAGATCTCGCAGACCTCGGCCAAAACGGTCTCGGCAAAGGTATAAGACTCCTCGATCGCCGGGTTGAGCGCGTTGTTGGCAAACCCCTGCACCGACCAGTAGCTCTCGGGCTCTTCGGGATCGACCAGATCAGGCAACGCGCCCAGAACGCAAGCACAGTGACCGGGCACGTCGATCTCCGGCATTACTTCGATGCCGAACTGCGCGGCGTGTTTCACCACCTGACGGGCCTCGTCCTGGGTGTAAAAACCGCTCTGCCCGGTCATGTCTGGGCCAAGCTGCGGCAAGACGGGCAGGTCCATGCCGGTATGTGCGGCGGTCTCAGTGAGCTGCGGATAGGCTTTGATCTCCAGCCGCCAGCCTTCATCGTCAGTCAGGTGCCAATGGAACCGGTTCATCTTGTGCCACGCCATGATGTCCACGTAGCGCAGAACCTGATCGAGCGGGTAAAACTGGCGCGAGACATCCAGATGCGCACCGCGCCAACCGTGGCGGGGGGCGTCCTCGATCTCTCCGCTGAGCGGCACGCCATAGCGCTGAGGCTCAGCGTGGGCATGGGTGAGCATCTGCGCCAGCGACACCAGACCGTAAAACAGCCCCCGCCCGCTGCCGTGATGCAGGGTGGTTTTCCCTTCGTCCCAAGTGATACGATAGCCATCTGCGGGGAGTGTCTGATCCGGCGTAATGCAGAGCAGTGCCACGTCCTCCTTGGCGGTCAACACAAACGGTGTCGGCGCAAGCGGATGCAAACGGCGAGTCAGCTCAGAGACGCGCGATACCAACTGCATCACCGCTGCGTCATCACTCTGAAGCGCGAGATGCACAGGGGCGGTCTCAGCCCAGTTCGAGATAGCGACACGCTTGGGTTCGGGCAGAATCCCGCATGTTAGAGCCGCATTTTGCACAGCTGTTGCGTGACCTTCCACCACAGAGGCCTGCAAGTCCCCGGCAAATGCCAGCACGAGCGTGTCATCCTCCAAGAGGACTCCCGCTGATTTTGGCCCCTCATTGGAATGAAGCGCCGGACGGGTGAGGCTATGCTCCGTGAACCGCCAAGTCTCTCCCGGTGCGAGCACGAATCCCTCGTCCGAGGCGTATTCGTGAAAGTTTGCCTGCCGCCGCACAAGCCGTGCCCCGGTGCAGTTCGAAGGCCGCAAACACCGCGTGAGCGTTGCGTAAACGAGGCGCGGGTTGGTCACGGGGGTTGTGCCACAATTGGTCAGCGCGAACTCCATCGCGCCTTCTTCGGCATGCCAGAGGCTATCGAGGTGAAAATGCATTTGAACTGTCCTGTTGGGTCTATGTTCTGGAGCGTTCAGACGAGGGCATTGTCAAAGACACCGTCGTCTGAGTTCGGGATGACCACCGCGCCGCAGGCCTGTTCGTAAAAGGCCACCGGGCCTGCCTGACCGATGATGCCATAGGCAAACCCTTCGTCCCGAAGACGATGCAGCGCGGCCAGCAAGAGCGCCTTGCCGAGCCCCTTGCCACGGGCCTCCGGGTCGACGCCGGTCGGGCCAAAAAAGCCCCGGCAGGTGACGTCGAAACAGGCAAAGCCCAAAAGGCGTGATCCTTCGGTGGCAATCAGCACCCGCGAGGGCCGTGCAGCCAGTGCTACGGTACATTCATCGACCCATTTAGAGCTGAAGTGCTGACCCACGAAGGCAAGGAGCACATGCGATTCAAACGGCAGCGCAGGGCGGATTTTGATGTCGGGTGCAAGATCCGGCATCCGCGGAAGGCGATAGAGCGGCACCAACATGTCAGGCATGGGCAACCTCCGCGTGTTCCGCGATCACATGACCGGGAGAGACCTCGCGAAAGGCCTGCACATCATGGGCGCTCTGTCCGCGGACCCGCCGCGCCTCGGCGGCAAAGCCCGCATCGCTGCCGGTAAGACGCAATTCCGGGTCGGGAACGGCAGCGCGCAGAAGTTTCGTATAGCCATGTTGCGGCGCACCGACGACCCGTGCTGTGGGGCCGCGCTCGACCACCTGGCCGCGAAACATCACCGCCGTGTCTTCGGCGAGATACTCGGCGGTGGCAATATCATGGGTGATATAGAGGAGCGACAGCCCGTGTTCGTCCTTCAGGCGCTGCATCAGACCAAGGATGGATTTTCGGATCGACACATCGAGCATCGAGGTCGGCTCATCCGCCACGATCAGACGCGCCTTGACCGCCAGTGCGCGTGCGAAATTCACCCGCTGACGCTGCCCGCCGGACAGTTCATGCGGGAACTTTGCGGGCGTCGAGACGGGATCCAGTTCCACATCCTCAAGGATCATGCGCAGGGCCGTTTCGGGGTCTGCGTCGGGCTGGTGCAGCGAGAGCGCGCGCAACAGGTGGTGACGGATCGTATGCGCGGGGTTAAGCGCCGAAAACGGATCCTGAAACACCATCTGAACCGCTTGCCGGTAGCGCATCTGATCCGCGCGTGTGGTCAGCTCGGCGATATCTTGGCCCTCAAAGAGGATCCGCCCTGAGGTTGGCGTGTGATGCCCCACGATCATCCGACCCACGGTGCTTTTGCCCGAACCGCTCTCCCCGACCAGCGCCAGCGCACGGCCCGGCATCAGATCAAGCGAGACATTGCGCAGGGCATTCACTTGGGTTGCGCGGCCAAAGGCGGGGCGCAGGGTAAAGGTCTTGCTGAGGTTCTCGAGGCTCAGAATAGGCGTCTCAGACAGCATGGCGCGCTCCTTCCGGGCGTTTGGCGAGGATCGGCATCGCCTCCCACAGGCTGCGGGTGTAGTCGTGGCTTGGGTTGGTCACGATCTGCGCGGCGGTGCCGATCTCGACGATCTCGCCCGCGCGCATGATGCCGATGCGATCCGAGATCTGCGCCATCAGGGCGATGTCGTGGGTGATGAACAGAACCGAGAACCCAAGCTTGTCCTTGAGGCGCAGCACCTCTTGCAGGATCTCCCGCTGCACCACCACGTCAAGCGCCGTCGTTGGCTCATCCATGATAATAAGCTTGGGCTGCAAGGTGAGCGCCAGCGCAAGCGCCACCCGCTGCCGCATCCCGCCCGACAGCTGATGCGGGTGGGCGTGCATGCGGTCTGCGGGGATACCGACCATTTCCAGCATGTCGGCGGTACGCGCCATGGCGTCTGCCTTGGTGATCGTCCCATGCGCGCGCAGCATGTCGTAGAACTGACGAAAGATCGTCATCACCGGGCTCAGAGAGTTCATCGCGCTCTGGAACACCATGGAGACCTCCGACCAGCGCCAGGCACGCAAATCCTTGTCAGAGAAAGACAGGACATCGCGCCCCTCAAAGAGGATGCGCCCCCGGCGCACCAAAGCCGGCGGTTTGTGCAAACGCATCAGCGCATAGGCCACCGTGCTCTTGCCACAGCCGGACTCGCCCGCAAGACCAAGGATCTCATTGGGCTGGATCTCAAAAGAGATGTCCCGAACGGCGGTAAAAGGCGCGCCTGCAGTCAGATAATCGACCCGCAGGCCCTCGACGGAAAGAAGGGCGCTCATTGCTCGGCCTCCTGCATGCGTTGGCGCAGCAAGCGCTTTTCGATCCGCAGCGCCTTGGCGACATTGCCAAGGGTGCGCATCCGGGGGTTTGCGATCTCGTCCACGCCGAAGTTCATCAGCGACAGGCCGACACCGATCAGCACGATCGCCGCACAAGGGGCCAGAACCTCCCACCATGCGCCAACCATGATCGCCGAAGCGGTCTGCGCATTATAAAGCATGGTGCCCCACGACAGGGCCAAGGGGCTGCCAAGGCCGAGGAATTCAAGCGTGGCCTCGGTGATGATGGTGAAAATGACGGAGCCGATAAAGTTGAACCCTATGATCGACAGCAGGTTCGGCAGCATCTCGACAAGGATCATCCGCCACGTAGGCTCTCCGATCATCGCGGAGGCCTGAATAAAGTCGCGGGTCTTGAGCGACATCGCCTGTGCACGGGTGACGCGTGCGCCCCAGGCCCAGGAGGTCAGACCGATAATAAGCGCGATCGCCCAGGGTCCGACCTGACCGAGGAAAGCGGCCAGAACCAGCAGGAGCGGCAGTTGTGGCAGCACCAGAACCACATTGGTAAAGAAGTTGAGGATATCATCCACAAGGCCGCCAAAATAGGCAGCGGTGATGCCGATGAAGGTGCCAATCGCGGTCACGATCAGGCCGGCAACAATCCCCACCATCAGCGAGGTACGCGTGCCCCAGACCAACTGGCTGAACACGTCGCGCCCCATGCGGGTGGTCCCGAGCCAGTGTTCGACCGAGGGCGGCTGATGCGGACGGCCCACGCGGGCAATGGGATCAAACGGTGCGATCAGGGGCGCGGCAATCGCAATCGCCACATAGATCAGCACGATGGTGAGCCCGATAGCGGCCTTGCGATTGCGCAGAAAGGTACGAAGGAGATCTGACATCAGGCCCTCTTCAGTCGGGGGTCAAGGAAGACGTAGGCCAGGTCCACCGCGAGGTTCGCGAGCAGCATGGCAAGTGTCATGATGAGAAGCTGGCCCTGGATCAGCGGGAAATCCCGCCCCACGATGCCGAGGTACAAAAGGTTGCCGACACCCGGATAGTTGAACACCACCTCGGTAATGAGCGAGCCACCAAAGAGTGCCCCGAAACTAAGCGCCAGCGCGGTGACGGATGGCAGCAGTGCGTTGCGAGCGGCATAGGCATAGCGCACGCGCGCATCGCTCAGCCCCTTGGCTTCGGCCATGGCGAGGTAGTCCTCGCCCAGTTGCCCGATCATGTTGTTGCGCATGGTGATGAGGTAGCCGCCGATCAGCACCACGCTCAGCGTCACCACCGGCAAAAAACCGTGATATGCCACGGATGAGATGAACTCCCAGCTCCAACTTGGGTCGAGCTTGGGATCAAAGGCGTAGGAGGTCGGGAAGAAGCGGTTGCGCACCGCAAGGAAATAAAGCCCGCAGAGCGCGACGACCACGGCCGGAACCGACTGCAGCGCAAGCGCGGTGGGTGAGGCGATCACATCCGTAAGCTGCCCGCGCCGCCAGGCTGCCAGCACGCCCAGAAGGGTGCCTACGGAAAAGGAAATCAACAACGCCGCCCCCGTCAGGAACAGGGTCCACGGCAACGCCTGCGTCAGCACATCGGCAACCGGCATCGGGTAGAACTTGATCGACAACCCAAAGTCCCAGGTGAAGATCGAGCCAAGATAGGCAAAATACTGTTCGTGCAACGGTGCATCGATGAACCCGAAGGTGGCCATCAGCGCCTCGCGCGCTTCGGGTGCGATCATGCCACCGGAGTTCGCCAGCATGATATCCGCCGGGTTGCCGGGCAACAGGCGCGGGATCATGAAGTTGAAGGTCGCGGCCACCAGAAAGGCAACGGCATAAAAGCCGAGCCGCTTCAAAAGAAAACGCATCAGGTCAAACCATCTGTCGGGAGGGGAGTGTGGGGCGCCAAAAGCGGGACCACTCATCAGATGAGCGGTCCCGAAGGTCGGGGAGGAATTACTCGACCGGGCGCAGGTTCAGGAGGTGGATCAGACGGGCCGGGTTGGTTTTGTGAACCACCGGGTTGGCCACCGGGTTGTCAGCGTTGAAGAAGCCTTCGAAACGCTTGGTGTTGTACTGATACCAGCGCGGGTTGTTGAACACATAGGCCAGCGGCATGTCTTCACCGACGATCTCTTGTACATCGGACATGATCGCCATCTGCTTGTCGGTGTCGCTGGTCTGGGTGAAGGCATCCAGAAGGTCGCTCAGCTCTTCGTTGTAGTACCGCGACGCGGCAAAACGCGACTTGGCCTGATTAATCTCGTGGAGCGAGTCCAGATACTGGTTGAAGGGGGTCGCACCAACACGAACCGAGTTGATCGCCATGTCATAGTCGCCCTTGATCAGCTTTTCGGTCCAGATCGCGGATTCAGGTGTTGAGACATTGGCCTTGATCCCGGCTGCATTCAGGCCCTCGACCGCGATCTGGCTGCTGTTGACCCAGTCGGTCCAGCCGTTGGGCACGATGACTTCAATGTCGATCTGCTCACCGCTTGGGGTTTCCACAAAGCCGTCACCGTCAATGTCCTTGAACCCGGCCTCGGCCAGCTGTGCCTTGGCGCCCTCGATGTCATATTGGGTAAACGCGCCAAATTTGTCCTCGACTTCGGGGTTGTTCCACGCGTGATAAGCGCGGCCCAGACCAGAGGGATACTGGTTGATCGTCGGATAGCCATAGCCTGCAATTTCCACCATCGCTTCGCGGTCGAAGGCCATCGACACCGCGCGGCGGAAGGCGACGTTGTTCACGGCTTCTTTGTCGCCGGCTTCTTTGGCCTCGAAGTTCATGTAGAACGCCACGAGAGAGCCTGCGGGCAGCCAATAGCTGTGATGCTCGGGGTCCTTGGCGACAAAGGTGTTGTCGATGTCGGGCAGGAAGGACCCCATCCAGTCCAGTTCGCCATTCGCGGCCGCTGCCAGCGCCTGATCGTTGTTGGCGATCTGCGGGAAACGCATGCAGTCGACCTTGAGGCTCTCAGCGTCCCAGTAATTGTTGTTGCGGCACTGGATGTATTCCTGCGGCGTGAAACGGCGGATCTCTGTCAGCGGACCGGACCCCACGGGATCAGGGTTGGTAAAGGTCACGGGATCGGAGACGTTGCTCCAGACGTGTTCGGGGACGATTGGCACACGCACGATCTGGTACATGGCCTGGCTTGAAGGGGTGGAGAGGTTGAACTTCACCGTCATCTCGTCGAGTTTCTCGACACCAGAGAGCATCTGCGCCATGCCGACGCTGTCGAGGGCCGGATCGCTCAGCGCCAGATCAAAGGATTTGACCACATCATCGGCGGTGAATGCTTCGCCATCGGACCACTGAACGCCATCGCGCAGGGTCACGGTGATGGAACTCAGATCATCGGAATACTCAAATGCGGTCGCCAGACGGTAGATCGGCTTGCCGCCGTCGAGCGCGTTGAAAATGATCAGCGGCTCGTACATGAAATGCATGACGGACGGCGCCGCGGTGGTCTGGTTGAACGGGTTGAAGTTCTCCACCCAAGCGGTGACCTGTTCCGGCAACGCGCTCAGCACGGTTTCCTCTGCCTGTGCGGCAGTGGTCCAGAGCGCAACCGAGGCCAAGAGCCCGGCGGTAGCAGTGAATTTCATGTTGTGTCTCCCTGTGATGACGGGTTTTCCCGCCTCGTGTCATTCCCCGTTCCCGCCCGGTGAAGGGCGCCCACGGAGCAAACCATGGGGGGCATTTGATCTCCTCACCAAACGCCGGGGATGTTCCACAATGAAGTCCGCGCTGCCCTCACAATGGTACCCGAAAAATCGGAAATATCGTCAAAACGCTGCGCACGCCGTTTTGACGTATCGCAATAGACAAGTCATTCCAAACTGTTAGAGACCCTTCTAGAGATTTATGCCTGCGCCGGGTTCTGTCCTCTCCCCTTGCCTCAGGTGAGGCTAGACCGCAGGATCGCGCAGATTGCTACCAAAAGAACCGGAGCCACCGTGCCGCTACAGGGAATTCGCGCTCGCCTTTTGTTCACCTTCCTCCTCGCGTCCGTTTTGCCGCTGACGCTGGGCGGGATGGTGTTTTATCGGCTGGTCAATCAGACCATCGCCACCGAGACCTTTCAGAAGGTAGCCTTTGTGCGCGATGCCAAGGCCAGCGAGATCATGCAGTATATGACCTACGCGCGCAGGCAGGCGGAAAACCTCGCCCAATCGGCCAATGTGCGCTACTCGGTCGGAGAGTTTTACGGCTTCAGCCATGCGCTTCGGCAGATGCAGGGCACGCCCGAGGAAGCCGGTGCCAAGCTGCGCAATATCTTTGATATTGATGGCCCTGCAGCGCCGCCTTCGGGGATTGGCAGCGAAGACCGGCTGCTGCGCGAAGCTTTGGAGTATTCCAACACTCACCGCCGGTTTCATGCGGGATTCCTCGACTTTCTGAATGAGGCCGAGTTCGACAATCTCTATCTCGCCGATCGCCACGGGCAGGTGGTCTACTCGGTTCACAAGGATCGCTACCTCGGGCGCGTGCTGCAGCCGCAGACGCCGGGACTGGGACAGGCCTATACACGCGCGGTAAACCAGCCTGGGTTTGATCCGGTGTTTCAGGATTATGCGCGGGACGCGGTGACCGGTCAGCTTGTGGCTTACCTCGCGGTGCCCGTGCGGCTCCATGGTAGTAATAAGGGCGCGATGATCCTACGGATGCCTCCGAACAGCCTGCACCGTCTGATGATCGAAAGCGAAACCGCCCTCACCGTGCTGTCGTCGCAGGGCACTATCATCGCCACCAGTGCGCCACCTCCAGACAATGCCACCGAAAGCCTTCCTGAAGCGATGCGTGCTAGCGAGGGTGTCGCACTGCTTGAGGCTGGCCTCTCCGGTGATCCGTCGCTTTCGGCCTGGCGTGTGTTGGAGCCCCCCTTCCCTGCATGGACCGTCGTCGCCGAGGCGGATCGGGATGCGGCATTCGCCAACAGCAGCCAGCTGCGAAACGCATTGTTCCTGATCGGCGCGGTTGCCGTCACGGGGCTTGGGCTTTTGTCATTTGTCTTTGCGAATGCGCTCACCCGCCCGGTTCGGCGTCTCTCGGAGGCGGCCAGCGCGGTTGCCACCGGCAGTCTGAATGAGGCCCTGCCAGAATACGAGCGCCCAGTCGAATACGCGCGCCTTTCACGCGCAGTGAACCAGATGCGGCGCGCTCTGCGTGACCAACTGGATATGATCCGGGACAAGAACGCGGAGCTGCAGGAAAACCTGCGCCAGATAGGTGAAAAGAACGCCAAACTCGAGGAGGCGGACCGGATGAAGGATCGCTTCCTCGCCAATACCTCGCACGAGTTGCGCACGCCGCTAAACGGCATCATCGGCATCCTCGAGACGCTCGAAGGCGGGGCCATGGGCGATATGCTGCCCGCGCAAGCCAGCCAGTTACGCCTGATCACCTTCAGCGCGCGCCGCCTGTCGCGGCTTGTGGACGATCTTCTGGACATCTACCGCATCCGCGAGGGTCGGATGCGGCTTGATCTGCAACCGGTGGATGCCTCGCACGCGTTGCGCAATGTGCTGCAACTCCTGCAACCGACCTTTCAGGTGGATCCCGCCAAATTCCACGTCGATCTCCCCGGGGACTTGCCTGCCCTAACCGCGGACCCGGTGCGCTTTGAACAGATCCTGTTCAACCTGCTGTCAAATGCGGTGAAATACGGTGGTGGCAGCGAAGTCTACATCACCGCCGAAGAGCGCCCATCTGGTCATGTGGCGCTGGCGATCCGCGATCACGGTCCCGGCATTGCCGCCGACAGCATGGAACGCATCTTTCACCCGTTGGAACAGCTGATGCCGGATGGATCCGGGCAGGCCACAGGCACCGGACTGGGCCTGACGATCGCGCGCCACCTGGCCGATCTGATGGCGGGTAGCATCGAGGTCTCGAGCACCCCCGGCGAAGGATCGGAATTCCGGGTGGTGCTGCCGCTGTCTGACCTGCCCGCCGTGGCACCGCTTGAGGAGTGGCTGCCAAACCCGCCCGCCCCGGTGCCGATGATGCACACCAAACCGGGCGAACCCAGCCCGATTGCGCCGGATGGTTCGCCCCTGATCCTTGCCGTGGATGACGAGCCGATCAATTTGCAGGTCCTGCAGAATGTCCTTCTACCGCAGGGATACCGCATCACCACCGCCCGCAACGGCTCCGAAGCGCTGCGCAGCGTGGCACAGGAGCGGCCAGACCTTATTGTGCTCGATGTCATGATGGCGGGATTGAGCGGCCTCGACGTCGCCCGCGATTTGCGCCGTCGTCATGGGCTGCATGAGTTACCGATCATCTTGCTGACCGCACGCGGCCGCACCAGCGATATGCTGGCGGGGTTTGAGGCGGGGGCAAACGACTATGTGGTGAAGCCCTTTGTCAAAGACGAACTACTGAGCCGTATCCGCACCCTTCTCGAAGCCAGCCGGGCGCGCAGCCGCGCCGAAGAGAACCGAGAACTGAAAGAAGAGATCGAGCGCCGGATCCAGATCGAGGACGCCCTGCGTCTGTCGCAACGGCGGATGACGCAGCTGCTCGATGTTTTGGAGGATGGGCTGATCTGCATCAACGCCCGCGGGGTCGTCACCTATGTCAACGAAGCCGCTCAACAGGTGCTGAAGCAGCGTGTGACTGTGAATCGTAGCCGGCTCAGCGATGTCCTGCCTCAGGACGTGCTGGCGCCGCTCGAACAAACGGAGGTCGAGGACGAGCCGATCCATATGGAGATCACCCTGCGCGGCACCTCCCATCAGGTCAGCCTCTTTGCCATGCTGCCCGAAGCGGGTGGCGGGCGGGCGGTGCTCTTTACGCAGGCGCAGTCCTCGCGGGATCAGTTCGTCCACTCCCTGCGCG
Organism: Ruegeria sp. TM1040; assembly: GCF_000014065.1. Classification (NCBI taxonomy): domain Bacteria; kingdom Pseudomonadati; phylum Pseudomonadota; class Alphaproteobacteria; order Rhodobacterales; family Roseobacteraceae; genus Ruegeria; species Ruegeria sp. TM1040. The sequence goes on from NC_008044.1 coordinate 2,894,735, forward strand.
ATGTGGTCGACACGTCGCTGCCCTCGCTGATCCCCGGCGACGTAACCGAAGACGCCAGCACCACCCCAGGCGACACCTATCGCGACACCATCGTCACGCTGATGTCGGACTCGCTGGACATCTGGAGTGCGGCCACGGGAAAGGGCAAGATTGACTTTGCCGAGACCAGCGGCATCTGGCGGGTGAATCTCGACAAGACATCTTTGCAGACGCGCACACTCGACAAATATCTGCTGATCGAAACCCTGCCCGACAATCCGCGCTGGCGAGATGTTCTAAAAACCGTGAGCTTTGTGCTCTCTCTCAAGGAACGCGAGACCGCAGACCCGGCGCTCGCGCAGCGGTTCGAGGCACTGGAAACCCAGCTTGAAGCATTTCGTACTCTGATCGCCCAACGCGGGTGACCGTTTCAATCCCCGAGCGGCTGAGGTCCAGTGCGACCGTGATAAGCGGTGAGCGAGGCCCGGATGCGGCGCAGGTTCTCTGTCGTGGCCGCTGTCCGCGCCTGCGCCACGGACATCGCAAGCGCGTCGACGATCACCAGATGCGCATAGCGCGACGCGGTGGGCTTCAGAATGTCGGGATCTTCGGGCAGATCGGCTTCGATCGCGACTGTCGCTTCTTGCGCCAATCGGCTGCCTGGTCGGGCGATCGCCACTACGGTCGCACCATAGCCGCCGGCAATCGCTGCAGCGCTGACGATCTCATCCGCCGCGCCACTAGCAGAGACCAGCAGCAGGACGTCCCCCTTGACCAGGGTTGCGGCGCGCATTTGCAGCAAATAGCTGTCAGAGATCGAAACGGCTGGAATACCAAGCCGGAACATACGGTTGGCCGCCTCCTGTGCAACCATGGTCGAGCCCCCGCCAACCCCGGCCACAACAATCTGCCCCGCCGCGGCCAGGGCCGCCGCCGCCGCATCCAGCCGTTCTGGCACCAGCTGCTGACGCATCACATTGACGGTTGCATAGAGCGCGCCGAGCACCTGATCGACAGCGCCTGCACCACCTTCGGGAACCTCGCGCTGACTGGGCGCGAGGTATTGCAGGCTCACGGCGAGATTCTGCGCCAGCCGCAGCTTGAACTCGCGAAAGCCATCACAGCCCATGCTCCGACAGAAACGCACAACCGTCGGCGTGCTGACCCCCACTGCGCCCGCCAGCTCGGCAATCGTCATGTTGGAGATCTCTTCAAGGTGCGCCGAAACGAAGTCCGCGACCTTTTGCTCGCGCGCGGCAAAACTGCCGTTCAACTCCCGCAGGTTGGAGATCAGATCGACTGCTCCCTGCGTGGGACTGTTCTCAGGTGCCATCTGGCTCTCCCGTAATTTCATCCCGTGATTCTGTACCTAAGATACATTTTCAGGTCAATTCGAGCCCGATTTCTTCGTTTCAGCGTCGATATTTGTAGCTTAGTAACAAATAATGCTTGACTGAACGCCTACCTGCTCCTGAATATGTACCTAAATTACAAATCAGGGAGTCATCATGATCGGGGATTTTGCAGGGCGGCTCAGCCACCAGATCAATCGCGGCACGGAAGTGATCCTCGCCGCGTTGATGGTGGCGCTGGTGCTCGACGTCTGGATTGGCGTTGTGGATCGCTACTTCTTTCACTGGCAACTGCCCTGGCCCGAAGTCCTCGCGCGATACCTGATGATCTGGGCTGCGATGCTCGCTGTGTCATCGGGGATCGCGCGGCGCGAACATATCGGACTGACGGCTGTGCTAATGATCCTGCCTGCCCCTTTGCGTCGTGGCATGCTGATCCTCATCGACCTGATGACCTTTGCCCTGTTTTTCTACGTCCTGTGGTTCGGGATCGGCTTTGCAGAGAGTGGCGCCAAACGGCAGGCGATGATCCTGGGCGCGACTTTGCAGCCCTTTTACATGGCGATCCCGGCCGCCGCGGCGTTGGCCTGCGTGCAAGTCGTCCTGGTGATGATCCGCGATGCAGGCGGCCAGCTCGACCTCAATGACACCGATTCCAAGGAAGGAGCAGGCGCATGATCGTCGGCATCTGTTTTGTCGTGCTTCTCGCAGTTGGCATGCCCATCGGCTTTGCCATTGGTCTTGCGGGTGTCATCGGGATTTTCACCATGGGGGGCGGCAGCACGTTCCTTGCAATTGGACCAAGCAAGATCTTCAACGGGCTCAATATTTTCCCGTTCCTTGCGATGCCGTTCTTTATCCTGGCGGGCGAGATCATGAACAGCACCGGGATCACCGGACGATTGGTGAAGCTGGCCGAGGTGCTTGTGGGCCGCTTTCGCGGTGGCCTTGCGCATACCAACATGCTGGCGTCGGTCTTTTTTGCGGGTCTTACCGGGTCTGCGACTGCGGATGCGGCCGCCTTTGGCCGTACGTTGGTGCCCGCGATGGTGAAACAGGGCTACAAACGCGATTACGCCTGCGCGGTCACGGCTGCCGGGTCAATCATCGGGCCGACCATTCCTCCCTCCGGGCTGATGGTGGTCTATGGCTCCTTGATGGGGGTCTCGATTGGCGGGTTGTTCGCAGCGGGATTGCTGCCGGGCCTGGTGATCTGTGCGGTCTGCATGGGCGTTATTGCCATTGGCGGCAAACGCGAAAACCTGCCCAAAGCAGCGCGTGGCGCAAGCTTGGGTGAAGTATGGCGCACCTTCCTGTCGTCGATCACCGCGCTTTTGATGCCGATCATTATTCTCGGCGGTATTCTGGGCGGGATCGTCACCCCTACCGAAGCAGCCTCCATCGCCGTGGCCTACGCCCTCTTTATCGGCTTTTTCGTCTATCGCACGCTGACCTTCCCGGATCTCTACGGGATGCTGATCCGCACCGCGCGCATTACCGGGGTGATCTTCGTGATCATCGCCTTTGCGAGCATCCTCGGCTGGTGGATGAGTTTTGAGCGCATCCCGCAGGCCATCGCGGGCAGCGTGCTGGGCCTGTCGGAAAACCCCTATGCGGTGATCGCGATCATCATCTGCATCCTCCTGGTGATCGGCATGGTGATGGACATCACCGCGATCCTGATCATCCTCGGCCCGGTGCTTGTGCCGCTCACAGAGCAAATCGGACTGGAGCCAATCCACGCCGGGATCATCTTTGTGCTAGCGCTCAACATCTCCTTGATGACGCCCCCCGTTGGGGCCTGCCTCTTCGTATTGTCGTCGGTGACAGGCGAAAAGCTCGAGCGGATTTCGGTGAAGCTTGCCCCCTTCTTAATCGCGGAAGTGATCATTCTCTTCCTCTTCGCATTCTGGGAGGACGCGGCTCTGTTGCTGCCGCGTGCGCTCGGATTTGCCCCCTAACCGGGGCCAAACAACCCCACCTTCAAAAACCAACAGTGAGGAAAAACAAATGAAATCAGTCCTGAAGACAGCTGCCGTTGGCGCGATCGCCGCCCTGACCGCAAGCTCCGCCATGGCCGGTGGCACCATCCGCTTCGGCCACGACAACAAGACCGATCCGTTTGAAAACCCGGCTCACGCCTGTACCGCCGTGTTCCAGAACATCGTCACCGCAGACACCAACGGCAGCGTCACGGTCGAAGTCTTCGGTTCCAACCAGCTTGGCACTGCAGCAGAGCACGTCCAGCAGGTGCGCGATGGCGTCATTCAGGCAACACTCACCTCCACCGGTGCGCTTGCGTCTTATTATCCTCGCATCGACGTGCTGAACCTGCCGTTTGCATTTGCCAACAACGCCTCGACCTATTCCGTGTTCGACGGTGAATTCGGCGAGGCCCTGGCCGCGGACATCGAAGCCGAGCTCGGCGATGTCGTTGTGCTTGGTTTCCCGGACACCGGCGGCTTTTTTGCGGTGACCAACTCTCAGCGCCAGATCGCGAATCTTGAGGATTTCGACGGCATCCGCATCCGCACCATGACCCTGCCGAGCCACCAGAAGATCGTGCAGGCGCTTGGGGCCGAGGCCTATCCGCTCAGCTGGGGTGAGGTCTATTCTGGCCTGCAAACCGGCGTAATTGACGGTCAGATGAACCCGGTGCCGATCATCTCCTTTGCGAACTTCGCAGAGGTGCAAAAGCACATGACGCTCACCAACCACCTGTTCTCGCCCTACACCTTCATGGTCAACAAGGCGTTCTATGACGGTCTGACCGAAGCGGAGCAGAACACCCTGCACACCGCCGCCGAAAGCTGCGTCACCGCGAGCCGCGGCCTGTCGCGCATCATCGAGGCATCCGATCGTGGTCTGGCGGGTCTGATGGACAAGATCGAAGTGACCGCCCTCTCCAGCGAGCAGCGTGCCGCGATGGCCGGTGCCACACAGCCCGCGTTTGAGACCCATGTGGCGGAGAACCTCGACGCCAAGGCTGGTGAACTCCTGGCGCTCTTCAAATCCGAAGTCGGGAAGGCAAACGACGCCTCTTATCTCGACTAACGGTCCCCGACCGGGGCGTGGGTTCGCTCACGCCCCGGAACCTCAATTTCAAGGATTTGTCTCATGCGCGTCTTTTGCGCTTCTCTTGCCACAGAAACCAATACGTTCTCGCCGCTGCGCACCGATTTCTCTGATTTTGCGCAAAGCTTCTATGCCCCTCCCGGAGAACACCCGGAGACGCCAACGCTGTGTTCCGCCGTGTTCCCAGCCCTGCGGCGGCGCGCAAAAGCGGAAGGTTTCACCCTGATCGAGGGCACCGCCACATGGGCAGAACCCGGTGGTCTGGTCAGTGCGGCAACGTGGGAGCATCTGCGCGATGAGGTGCTGGGTCAGCTGAAGGCGGCCCTGCCCGTGGATGCCGTCGTGCTTGGTCTGCATGGCGCAATGATCGCGGATGGCTGCGTGGATTGCGAAGGCGAGTTGATCGCTGCTGCCCGCGCGCTGGCTGGACCGGAGGCCAAGATCGGCGTGAGCTTTGACCCCCACAGCCATCTCAGCGCCAAGCGCGTGGACAATGCAGACGTCATCACGGTGTTCAAGGAATTCCCCCATACCGATTTTGTCGAGGCGGGCGAAGCCTGCGTTGAGCTGACACTGCGTGCGGTGCGAGGCGAAATCACGCCTCGGATCTCGGTTTTTGATGTGCGCATGATGGATGTGCTGCCGACCAGCATCCAACCCATGCGCGGCTTTGTCGACAAGATCGTGGAACTGGAGGCGCGCGCCGAGATTCTCTCGGGATCTGTCATTCATGGGTTCATGGCGGGCGACAGCCCTGATCTCGGTGCCAAGGTCATCGTGATCTCGGACGACGACGCGAGCAAAGGCGACAGGATCGCGCGAGAACTTGGTCTGGAGCTCTTTGGTTTTCGCGGACGCACAAAACCTGATTTCTTGCCCGCGGCCGAGGCGCTGCGCCGAGCCGACACCAGTTCCAACACCCCGGTTGTGGTGGCCGATGTCTGGGACAATCCCGGCGGCGGGGTGGCGGGGGATTCTACAATTTTGCTGCGCGAAGTTCTCAAGCAGAACCTCGATGGGGTGGCCTTTGGCACCATCTGGGATCCAATGGCCGTCCGCCTGTGTTTCGCCGCAGGCGAGGGCGCCACGCTTGATCTGCGCTTTGGCGGCAAGACATCGGCCCATGCGGGCGCACCTGTGGATGCAACTGTCACAGTGATGCGCCTTCAACGCGACGCGGTGCAGAGCTTTGGCACCTCGGTTGTGCCGCTTGGCGATTGCGCGGTGATCCGGATTGGTGATCTCGACATCGTCCTGAACACCAATCGCAGCCAGACGTTCTCGCCCGATCTCTTCACCAATCTCGGCATTGATATTGCGCAAAAACGCATCGTGATTGTTAAATCGACCAACCACTTCCACGGGGCCTTCGCGCCTGTCGCCGGAGAGATCCTCTATGCGGCCGTCGACGGCCCCTACCCGAACGACCCCGCGCGCACGGATTATACCCGCCTCAAACGCGCGATCTGGCCGCGTGTCGAAACCCCGCATGCCGAGGAGACAGCCTGATGACCCTGCCCATCGATACCCCTGCCGTTCTGGTCGATCTGAACGTGGCAGAGGCCAATGTGCGCGCCTTCCAGAGCTATTGCGACCGGCACAGCCTCAAGATGCGCCCTCATATCAAAACCCATAAGCTGCCACAGCTGGCCGAGTATCAGATCGCGCAGGGAGCTATTGGCATCACCTGCCAGAAGATCACCGAAGCCGAAGCGATGGTCGCGGGCGGCGACATGCGCGACATCTTGATCACCTATAATATCCTCGGCGCAGAAAAGGTCGCCCGATTGCGCGCCCTCTCTGAACGGGTGGCGCTCTCGGTGGTGGCAGACAATCTCACTGTGGTGGAGGGGCTGAGCGCCGGGTTTGCCGGCGCGAATAAACCCCTGCCGGTGCTGGTCGAATGCAACACCGGAGCAGACCGATGTGGGGTGGAAACACCCGAGGCGGCGCTCGCGCTCGCGCAAGCGATTGACGCGGCGCCGGGGCTCAAGTTTGCAGGGCTGATGACCTACCCTCCGGTTGGCGGTGCCGCAAAGGTCACCACATGGCTCGCCGAAGCCAAGGCCCGGATAGAGGCCACGGATCTGACGGTGGAGGTGATTTCCTCGGGCGGATCGCCCGACATGTGGCAAGCACATGAGATGCCGCTCGCCACGGAGTACCGGGTCGGCACCTACGTCTACAATGACCGCTCGCTTGTGACACGCGGCATCTGCACCTGGGACGATTGTGCCCTAACCGTTCTGGCCACGGTGGTTTCCACCCCTTCCGCGACCCGCGCAGTCATTGATGCTGGTTCCAAGGTTCTAACCTCCGACCTGCTTGGGCTGGAAGGCTATGGGCATGTTCTGGGGTATCCCGACTTCATGATTGATCAACTGAGCGAGGAACACGGGCGGATCACCTCGGCGCAGCCCACCGGGCTACGGGTCGGCGATCAGGTTCGGATTGTGCCGAACCACGCCTGCGTTGTCGCCAATATGCTCGATCATATCACCCTGATGCGCGCGGAAGAGGTCGCAGGTCAGGAAACCGTCGCGGCACGGGGGCAAGTTTGGTGAATACGCCTCAGATCCTCTGTCTTGGTGAGCCGCTGGTAGAGTTCAACCAGACCCCCGAAGGCCCCTTTGCCATGGGGTTTGGTGGCGATGTCTCCAACGTCGCCATCTCCGCCGCCCGTCACGGCGCACAGACCGGGTTGATCACCCGCGTGGGCGATGATCCGTTTGGCGCAGCGCTCTGCGATCTTTGGGCCAACGAAGGCCTTGTAACTGATCATGCAGCGCGTGCTCAGGGAGAGGAAACAGGGGTCTATTTCGTGACCCATGATGCCAGCGGCCATCATTTCACCTACCGCCGCAAGGGCTCTGCCGCATCGCGCCTGACACCTCAAGATCTGCCGATGAACGCCCTACAGACCTGCCCCATTTTCTACGCCTCTGGCATCAGCCTTGCAGTGTCATCGAGCATGCAGGATGCGGTCATCGAAGCCGCCCAACAGGCGCGCGCTGGTGGCGGTATTTTTGCCTTTGACCCCAATCTGCGCGTGGCGCTCTGGCCGCTTGAGGTCGCGCGTGAGACCACGCATCGCTGCATGCAGATCTGCGACGTGGCCTTGCCAGGGCTTGAGGATGCGCGCCAGTTGACCGGCCTGCATGATGCCAAGGACATCGCCAGCTTTTATCACGAGCTGGGACCACGCATTGTCGCACTGACGCTTGGCGCCGAAGGTGTTCTGATCTCAGTCGAAGGCACGCAGCGCGTTCTTTCCGGGCACCGGGTCGATGCCAAGGACGCCACCGGCGCAGGCGATTGTTTCAACGGAGCGTTCCTCGCGACCCTCTTGGCCACGAACGATCCTTTTTCAGCGGCAGAGCACGCCAATATGGCGGCGGCTCTGTCGACCACTGGATATGGCGCTGTGACGCCGATCCCAACCCTTTCCCAAACCCGCAGCGCGCTTGAAACCGCTCAGCGGGCCTAAACTCCCCAACTATCAGGAGACTCCTCATGACTATCGAACGTATCGGCGCAGAGCGCACCGGCGCAGGTGGACAGAACCTGCCGTTTTCCCCTGCCACCCGCGCGGGTGACTTCGTCTTTATCTCTGGTCAGGTCGCGATGAATGAGCGCGGTGAGATCGAGCCCGGCGGCATCGAGGCGCAGACCAAGCGCACCATGGAAAACGTGATTGCCGTGCTGGCCCAGGCGGGTTGCACGCTGGATGACGTGGCAAAGGTGAACGTGTGGCTCGATGATCCCCGCGATTTCTGGACCTTCAACCGCGTCTACGCGAGCTATTTCCCCAACGGCGCGCCATCGCGCTCCACTGTGCGCTCGCAGCTGATGGTGGATGCAAAGATCGAAATCGACGTCACCGCCTATAAGCCGCTGGGCTGATCCCGCGCCACGTCACGCAACGATGCACAAAAAACGGGCCGCCCGATGGGGCGGCCCGAATTCTGTCTGGAAGGCGCGTTTGACTTAGTCTTTAGGACCCAGAGCCGAGAGGCCTTTCAGAATATCGATGGCGTAGGCCAGCTGATAATCCTGTTCACGCAGTTCTGCGGCTTTTTCAGCCTTCTCGCGATCCGCTTCGATCTGGCGCACCTCATCCTCGGAGAGGCTGTCATTGTTCAGACGACCACGCAGGTCCGCCTCTGAACGGGGACCAAAGGCGCTGCTGGCGGGTTCATCTTCCTCAGCCTCGGGGCGGCGACGCGGCTGCGCTACAACGATGTCCGGGCTGACACCCAGTGCCTGAATGGAGCGGCCAGAGGGCGTGTAATACCGCGCGGTGGTGAGGCGCATGGCTCCGTCGCTGCGGAGGGGCATCACGGTCTGAACCGACCCTTTGCCAAAGGATTTGGTGCCCACAACGATCGCGCGGCGGTGGTCTTGCAGCGCGCCGGCGACAATCTCGGACGCGGAGGCGGAGCCACCGTTGATCAGCACCACAATCGGCTTGCCACCAACCAGGTCCCCCGGCGTTGCATTGAACCGCTCGCCATCCTCGGGATTGCGACCACGGGTAGAGACGATTTCACCGCTTTCAAGGAAGCTGTCGGCTACGCTGATCGCCTGGGTCAGCAACCCGCCCGGGTTGTTGCGCAGGTCAAGCACGATGCCGTTCACGTTGTCCATGCCGCCCAGCGCCTCGACTTGCTCTTCGAGCTTGGCCTCGAGGTTGGGCGTGGTCTGTTCATTGAACGTCGTGACCCGCAGCACCACCGAGTCCCCTTCGGTCCGACCGCGTACAGCCGTCAGCTTGATGGTGTCGCGAATAATGGAAACATCAAAAGGCTCGTCTTCGCCTTCGCGCACGATGGTGATGATGATTTCAGACCCCACCGGGCCGCGCATCAGTTCGACCGCTTCATCAAGTCCAAGCCCCAACAGGCTCTCGCCATCCACATGGGTGATAAAATCGCCCGCCTCGACTCCGGCTTCGTCTGCGGGTGTGCCATCCATCGGCGACACCACTTTGACAAAGCCGTCTTCCTGCGTGACTTCGATGCCAAGGCCACCGAACTCCCCACGGGTCTGCACCCGCATCTTGCTCGCATCATCAGGGGACAGATAGCTAGAGTGCGGATCCAGGGACTGCAGCATGCCGCCAATCGCCGCCTCGATCAGCTCTTTTTCGTCGACCTCTTCGACGTATTGCGCCCGAATGCGCTCGAAGATGTCACCAAACAGATCGAGTTGCTCATAGACGGTTGTGTTATTGCTCTCCTGTGCCAGCAACGGCGCTGCCACGTAGGTTGTTGCCACAAAGCCCGCAAGCGTCCCGCCCAGAGCCGCCATCGCAAATTTCTTCATCTCTTGCCTATCCACCTTGCCCTGTCCGGAACCACGTTTCAGGGTCCACGGGACTGTTTTCCATTCTGACTTCTATATAGAGCGTTTCCGAGCGACCAGTTCCACCCCCTTCACCGCTAAGTGACAAAATCGCGCTGCTCGCTGCCACCTCGCCGCCCATCAGCCCGACGGGCGTGCCTTCCGGGATCACCTGTCCTGCCTCGCCAAAGACTTCGGCAAGCCCCGACAGGATAAAGAGCGTGTCCGGCTGCGGCTCCAGAATCACCACATTGCCGAGATCCAGAAGCGGGCCAAGGTAGCGGATCGTCGCCGCCGTGGGCGTGCTAACAAGAGCGCGTGGACGCGTTGCCACAAGGATGCCCGCGCGGGCGACCCCGGCGGCGTCCTGCTCTCCGTATCCGCGCAACAGCAACCCCTCGACCGGAAGAGGCAGATCGCCCCTCAAGTCGGAAATATCAGCGCCATTCGGTTCGACTCCACTGGCTTCGGCAATGAGCGTCAGCCCATCGGCAAATCCGGTGAGCGTCTCGGTCGAGGAAATCAGGATAGCAGTCTGCACCGGATCCTCGATAAAGCGTTTGGGCAAATCCTGCCGATCAGCAATAGCGGTCGAGAGCGCCGCCCGCGCGGCCTGCACCCCTTGCAGCCCCTTCTCAAGTTGCAGGGCTGCGCTTTGCTGCAAATGCCGCAGATCGCGCACCTCCTGGAGGTCATTTCGCAGCGCATCGGCACGCGCTTGCAGGCCCGGTGTCACCTCTGCCAGCATCATGGCAGAACGGGCCGCCCCCAATGGACCGGATGGGTGCAGCATCAGCACCGGTGGAGTCGACGTCTCGATCGTGGTGATCACGCCAAGAAGATCGGCCACCTCATCCTCTCGGGCCTTCAATTGCGTGGTGAGCTGGGTTTCGCGCCGCGCCACCCGGCGCAGCCCCTCGCGCATGGCCTGAAGCCCGGCCTCATAAGCGCGAACGGTTTCCGTGAGCGCCTTCACCCGATCATTCGCGCTCTTGGCAGCATCAAGGCGTTCGGACGCCTCTTCGAGCGCCACCGCCGCCTCGAGGGCCGCATCGCCCGGATCCTGAGCGACAGCAGGGACGGGCAGAGCCATGCAAAGCCCCAGTGCCAGCATCATCGCACGCAACGACGTCATACGAGCAGGCTCTCTCCGGTCATCTCTTCGGGTTGATCGAGCCCCATCAGTGCCAGAAGCGTCGGCGCGAGATCCGCAAGCCGCCCATCCTTCAGCGCTGTCCCCTCTGGCCCACCAACAAGCGCCACCGGCACGAGATTGGTGGTATGGGCCGTATGTGCCCCTCCGGTTTCGGGATCAACCATCAGCTCGCAGTTGCCGTGGTCGGCGGTCACGATCATCGCCCCGCCTGCATCTTTCAGGGCCGCGACAACCTCGCCAAGCCCCTGATCCACCGCCTCGCAGGCCTTGATGGCTGCATCGAGATCACCGGTATGGCCGACCATGTCGGGATTGGCGTAGTTGGTCACGATGAGGTCATAGCCAGCCCGGATGGCTTCGACGAATTTCGCGGTGACTTCTGGCGCAGACATCTCGGGTTGCAGATCATAAGTCGCCACCTTGGGCGATTTGGGCATAAAGCGATCTTCGCCTACCTCGGGGGTTTCCTTGCCACCATTGAGGAAGAAGGTCACATGCGGGTACTTTTCGGTCTCGGCGAGACGGAACTGGCGCTTGCCCTGTTTGGCCACCCATTCGCCGAGCGTGTTGACGATGGCGCGCTTGGGGTAGGCAGTGGTCATATAGGCATTATGACCCTCAGAATACTCCACCATTCCCAAGAGCGCCGCCAGTGCAGGACGCGGACCGGTGTCGAACTCGGCAAACCCTGGCTCACCAATAGCGCGCAGAATTTCCCGCGCGCGATCCGCGCGGAAGTTCAGGCAGAAGAAACCGTCTCCTTCCTTGATACCATCAAACCCCTCGACCACCGTTGCCTTGACAAACTCATCAAGCTCATCGCGGCCATAGGCATTTTCGACGGCGTCCCTCGCGGTGGCGGCGGTGAACTGACCGGCGCCCTTTACCATCGCGTCATAGGCCTCAGAGACCCGCTCCCAGCGATTATCGCGGTCCATGGCGAAATAACGTCCGGTGACGGTGGCAATCTGCGCGCCCGGCGCCATCCCGGCCTCCAGTTGATCGAGATAGGTGAGCGCAGATTTCGGGGCCACGTCACGCCCATCGGTGATCGCGTGCAGCCAGACCGGGACGCCCGCATCGCGGATCGCTTTGATCGCAGCCAGGATATGCGTCACATGGCCATGCACGCCACCATCCGAGACCAGCCCCATCAGATGCGCAGCACCACCTGTCTCTTTCAGCTTGGCGATGAACGCCTGAAGCGCGTCGTTATCGTAGAAAGACCCATCTTCGATCGCGAGGTCGATCTGACCCAGATCCATCGCGACCACGCGACCCGCGCCGATATTGGTGTGGCCGACTTCGGAGTTCCCCATTTGCCCGCTTGGCAGGCCGACATCTGGACCATGCGTCACAAGCCGCGCGGTCGGGCAGCTCTGCATGATCGCATCCAGCGTCGGTGTCTTTGCAAGATAGGGCGCATTCGCAGGCCCCGGTTCGGCGCTGCCCCAGCCATCAAGGATGCAAAGTACAACGGGTTTGGGTGTGGTCATGGCGCGTCTCCGGTTGGCGGGTGCGGGTTTCGTGTCGGGTTCTACAACCTGTCGCACGATTGGGAAACCGGGGAGTGCGCAATCCGCAGCATTGTGCGCCCTGCCGGTGTGTTTTTGCGCATGTCACGCCGTCTAAGCAGGAGCCGAAGCCGCAAGATCCGGGTCGCGGGCCAGCCCACGGGATTGCTAGCCAATGTCCTGACACGCAGCAACAGGATCGCGCCTATGCCCCACATCATCGCCCTGCCCACCAATACCGTACGCGCATATCAGAGCGGTCAGGCAGACGCCTATGGCCAGACACCGAAGCGGACACTTTCAGACGGGGGCGGCAACCCCTGTCGTCACTGCCTGCGGTTCATTCCCAAAGGCGCCAAGATGCTGATCCTTGCGCATCGCCCGTTTCCCGCGCCACAGCCCTATGCGGAAACCGGGCCGATCTTTCTCTGTGCCGAGGCCTGCACGCGACACGACAGCGATATGGTGCCAGAGATTTTCACCCGCTCGCCCGACTACCTGATCAAAGGCTATTCTGAGGACGACCGGATTGTCTACGGCACCGGGGTCGTTATCCCAAAGGAGCAAATGATGGCGCAGGCAGAGAAAATCTTTGCTGATCCGCATGTGCGCTATATCCACGTCCGGTCCGCACGCAACAACTGCTATCAGGCCCGGATCGAGCGCTGAGCCTCAGAGCGTCTTTGACATCGCGTAGTTGTGGATCCTGACGCCTCGGCGCTCAAAATCGCGCCGGTGGTCCTCGGCAAATCCCTGGCGCAAAAAGAAACGCCGCGCGGCCTCGCTGGCTTCGACAAAGAGCGAGGCCAGCGCGAGGCTGCGCGCCTCATGCTCCAGTCGCGCATAAAGCGACGCACCAATGCCCGCACCGGCAACGTCAGGCGCAAGATAGAAGCAGTCGATATGCCCGTCGGGTTCGAGCTCGATAAACCCTTGCGCCACATCTTGTGTATCGGCAGCAACCCAAATGCGGCGCCCGTCTTGCGCACGTTCCAGCACGCGGTCAACGGGGGCAGGTTCCGGGCTCCAGGCAGCGCATTGTTCCGGGGTGTAGTCGCGCGCGCCCACCTCATGCACAGCGGTGTGAAAAATGCGGGCCCAATCGACAGCATCACGGGGTTCAAACGGACGGATCTGCATCAGCATCAGCGGGACTTTGTCAGTGCGAGGAAGACATCCTCGAGGTCGGCTTCTTCGGTTTTGACGTCACGGATTGAAATCCCGGCGGCCCGCACCGCTTCGAGCACCGCCTCGGCCGACGTTTCATTGCTGTGATAGCGCAACACCACGGCCCCATCGCCGCGCAGTTCCGCCTCAATCCCAGGCCCTTCTGGCAGGGTCGTCACTGGGGCGGCAGGCTGCACCACCATGGCGCGGGCATCCAGACGGCCCAAGAGGTTCGCGGTCGAGTCCCGTGCCACCACTTCGCCCTGATTGATGATGGCGATCTCGTCGCACATCTCCTGCGCTTCCTCGAGATAATGCGTGGTGAGGATGATGGTCATGCCCTGCGCGTTCAGCTTACGGACGTTCTCCCACAGCATCTGGCGCAACTCGATGTCCACACCGGCGGTAGGTTCATCGAGCACCAGAATATTGGGGCGATGCACCAGCGCCTTGCCCAACAAAAGCCTGCGCCGCATGCCGCCCGAGAGCGTACGCGCATAGGCTTCGGCCTTGTCCTCCAGCCCGATGAGTTTCAGGATGCCGTCGCTGTCTCGCTCGGATTTTGGCACGCCATAGAGCCCCGCCTGCACCTCCAGCGCCCCGCGCGGGGTAAAGAACGGGTCGAGGTTCAATTCTTGCGGCATCACCCCGATCGAGGCGCGGCTTTGACGGGGATTGGCGTCCTGATCAAAGCCCCAGATCGTCACCTTGCCCGACGTTTTCAGCACCAGACCGGCGAGGATATTGATCAGCGTCGATTTGCCCGCGCCATTTGGCCCCAGAAGTCCAAAGACCGATCCACGCGGCACGGTGAGGTCGATCCCCTTCAGTGCGTGCTTCTCGGGCTGGCCTTTGCGGCCCTTGTAGGTTTTGCGCAAAGCTTCAATACGGATTGCCTCGTCAGTCATCGCGGCTCTTGCCCCCGGTATTTCCATGGCTCATAAAGCCCCTAACGCATTAGCCAGAGGATCGCCAGCGATGACCATTGAAGCGCCGGAAACCAAGATCGTAGACAGCTACCGTGTCGCCTGCGACGGAGGCGAAGGCGCGCTGGGGCATCCGCGGGTCTATCTTCAGATCCCCGAGGACGAGGGCTTTGTGGAATGTCCCTACTGCGATTGCAAATACATCCACCGGGATTTTGAAGGCAAAGTCGCCTAAGCCAGGCCTGCCTGCGCTTTTGATCCGCACCCGGGTTCGTTAGTCTGCCGGACATGGCAGAGCTGTTGATCATATATCATTCCCGCACCGGCGGCAGCCGGCAGATGGCCGAGGCCGCTTATGCGGGCGCTTCGAGCGAGGGGTCCGCGCGTCTGGTCCACGCCGAGGAGGCCGGGCCGGAGGATTTGCGGGCGGCAAGCGGCTATCTGTTCTGCGCGCCAGAAAACCTCGCGGCGCTGTCTGGTGCGATGAAGGAGTTCTTTGACCGCTGTTACTATCCCGTTCTGGGTCAGCTAGAGGGCCGCGCGTATGCGCAGATGATCTGCGCCGGATCGGATGGCGAGAGCGCCGCGCGGCAACTGGCACGGATCGCTCAGGGCTGGCGGCTGAAGCCGGTGCAGGAACCGCTGATTATCTGCACCCACGCACAGACTCCGGAGGCGATTCTGGCCGACAAGGTCATCCCCGAGGAAGAATTGCAGATGTGCCGCGGCTTAGGTCAGGCCATGGCAGCAGGCCTTGTGATGGGAATGTTCTAAATCTGTCGAACTGACAGATGGGCCAATACCCTACCTGAAGGCCACAACGATGCATGCGTGCAATATATCACAGTGCGGATCGGCGCTCTTTCAGGCCATTCAAAGCATCACATAGCTGATCAAAATGGCCCC
Source organism: Ruegeria sp. TM1040 (assembly GCF_000014065.1). Taxonomy (NCBI): domain Bacteria; kingdom Pseudomonadati; phylum Pseudomonadota; class Alphaproteobacteria; order Rhodobacterales; family Roseobacteraceae; genus Ruegeria; species Ruegeria sp. TM1040. The sequence continues at coordinate 2,910,153 of NC_008044.1, forward strand.
CTGCCGATTGCAGCCGCTGAATGAGGTCCCAACCGCCCCAGACCTGAAACGCCTCGGACGCATTTAATTCACCTCTCCCCCAAATCGTGCCGGGCTTCGCGCGATCATAGGAAAAACTTGCGTTTCCATAGCTGCCGTCCTCGCAGATAAATTGAGCAGAACCACTGGCATCTGCTGTACTTAAAATCTCCCATTTTCCGCGGCACGCTACGCCATCTTGGGTCTTTCCCTCGATATTGCCCGACAACCATCCAAACGTCGCCCCACGGATGCTTTGCCCATTTTCGAAACAGGCCAAAAGCGGTGTACAGTGGTCACTCCGACCCGGGTTCGAGGTGCAACCAGACAAGAAAGCTGCCGCCTCGGAACTTGAGGCTTCGCGTTGGCAGGATGTAATCAAGAGACCGCTCAGGCCGAGCAGAGTGATTGCAGTGACGCGACGGATCGGAGATAAGGCGGATAAGAACATCTGGGAAACAATCAGTTGGGGTCAAACACCATGAGCACTAGCAATTTTGGCAAAGGCTGTCACCTCCACCTGATCGATGGCTCCGCCTTCATCTTTCGCGCCTACCACGCGCTGCCGCCGCTGACGCGCAAATCCGACGGGCTGCCCATCGGCGCGGTCTCGGGGTTCTGCAACATGCTGTTCAAACAGGTCGAGGACAACAAGGGCCCCGATGCGCCGACCCATGTGGCGGTGATCTTTGACCACTCCGGCAAATCGTTTCGCAACGATATGTACGATCAGTACAAGGCCAATCGCCCCCCCGCGCCGGAGGATCTGGTGCCGCAGTTCCCGCTGACGCGCGAGGCCACCCGCGCCTTCAACATCGCCTGCAAGGAGATCGAAGGCTTTGAGGCCGATGACATCATCGCTACATTGGCCTGTCAGGCGCGCGAGGCCGGGGGCCGCGTGACGATCATCTCGTCAGATAAGGACCTGATGCAGCTGGTCGGGGACGGGGTCGAGATGCTCGACGCGATGAAGAACAAGCGCATCGACAGCGATGGCGTGCGCGAGAAATTCGGCGTCGGCCCCGACCGGGTTGTGGATGTGCAGGCGCTTGCGGGCGACTCTGTTGACAACGTGCCCGGCGCGCCCGGCATCGGCATCAAGACCGCCGCGCTCCTGATCAACGAGTTCGGCTCGCTGGAGGATCTGCTGGATCGCGCCGAAGAGATCAAGCAGCCCAAGCGTCGTCAAACCCTGATCGAGAAGCGCGACCAGATCGAGATGTCGAAACGGCTGGTGCAGCTGGATTGCGACATGGAGCTGGACTTCACGCTCGACGATCTGGAGGTGCGCGATCCGGATGCAGATACGCTCTTGGGCTTCCTCGCCGAGATGGAATTCCGCACCCTGTCCAAGCGAATGGCCGACCAGCTGGGCCGCGAGGCCCCGACCATCCCCGAAGCGCCCTCCGCCGCAGCCGCCGCGCTGGAGCTGCCCGAAGCGCCGGGCTTTGACAGTGCCGAATATACCACCGTGCGCGACGCCGAGACCCTTCAGCAGTGGATCGATCTCATTCGTGAGCATGGCTATGTCGCGGTCGATACCGAGACCACCGGCCTTAACGAGATGATCGCGGATCTCGTTGGCATCAGCCTATGTGTGGTTCCGGGGCAGGCCTGCTATGTGCCGCTCACACATAAGACGGGGAACTCCGACGATCTCTTTGGCTCTGACGATCTGGCCGAGGGGCAGATGCCGCTCAAGGACGCGCTGGAGATGCTGAAACCGGTGCTGGAGGATGACGCCATCCTCAAGATCGGCCAGAACATGAAATACGATGCCAAGATCTTTGCCCGTAACGGCATCGACGTGACCCCGATCGACGACACCATGTTGTTGTCCTATGCGCTTCATGGCGGCATGCACGGACATGGGATGGATACGCTGTCGGAGCGCTATCTCGACCATCAGCCGATCCCGATCAAATCGCTCTTGGGGAGCGGAAAATCCGCGATCACATTTGACCGGGTGTCGATAGAGGACGCCACGCCCTATGCGGCCGAGGACGCCGACATCACCCTGCGCCTCTGGCAGCAGTTCAAACCGCAGTTGCACCAGAAACAGGTGACCACCGTCTACGAGACCTTGGAACGCCCGCTGGTGCCGGTGCTGGCGCAGATGGAACAACATGGCATCAAGGTGGACCGCGACACGCTCAGCCGTATGTCGAACGCGTTCTCACAAAAAATGGCCGCGCTCGAGGCAGAGATCCACGAGCTCGCGGGCGAGACCTTCAATGTCGGCTCCCCCAAGCAGCTGGGCGAGATCCTTTTTGACAAGATGTCTCTGCCGGGGGGCAAGAAGGGCAAGACCGGTGCCTATGCCACCGGGGCGGACATTCTTGAGGATCTGGCCACGGAGCATACCTTGCCCGCGCGCGTGTTGGACTGGCGGCAACTCTCCAAGCTGAAATCCACGTACACAGACGCGCTTCAGGAGCACATCCATCCCGAAACCGGGCGGGTACATACGTCTTATTTGCAGACCGGCGCCAACACTGGGCGTCTGGCCTCGAGCGATCCCAACCTGCAAAACATCCCCGTGCGCAGCGAAGAGGGACGCCGCATCCGCGAGGCCTTTGTCGCAGACGAGGGCAATGTGCTTCTGTCGCTCGACTACAGCCAGATCGAGCTGCGCATCCTGGCCCATGTTGCGGGAATCGATGCGCTAAAACAGGCGTTTGCCGACGGCCACGACATCCACGCGATGACCGCCTCCGAGGTCTTTGATGTGCCACTTGAGGAGATGACTCCGGACATTCGCCGCAAGGCCAAGGCGATCAACTTTGGCGTGATCTATGGGATTTCGGGCTTTGGGCTTGCACGCAACCTGCGTATTCCGCGCGGCGAGGCCCAGGGATTTATCGACCGCTATTTCGAGCGTTTCCCCGGCATTCGTCAGTATATGGATGACACGGTGAACTTCGCCAAGGAGCACGGTTATGTGCAAACGCTCTTTGGCCGTAAGATCCACACGCCGGAGATCGCAGCCAAGGGACCGCGTGCGAGCTTTGCAAAACGCGCGGCTATCAACGCGCCCATTCAGGGCACGGCCGCAGATGTCATCCGGCGCGCCATGGTGCGTATGCCAGAGGCCATCGCCCACCTGCCCGCGCGCATGCTGCTGCAGGTCCACGATGAATTGCTGTTCGAAGTGCCCGAGGATCACGTCGAAGAGACGATTTCCGTCGCCCGCGAGATCATGGAAGGCGCGGCTGATCCGGCAGTGCATATGGATGTAAAACTGGTGGTCGACGCGGGACGCGGCCAAAACTGGGCCGAGGCGCATTAAGCGGCAGGAAACAAAACACGGTTTTGCCCCCTCATCAGTTGTTCCGACGCCACGACAGCGGCGGCGGGATCGACGCTAGAAACTCATCTCTCGATGATTGTCTTTGGATGATCCCCAGAGCCGGCATTCGCCCCCCAAATTGCAGGGACGACGTCAAATAGAGCGCCGTCAAGCGGTCTGCAGGGCCTTCATCCAGCGCAGGCTGTCTTCGGTTCTTGGGGTGCTCGGGGTGTATTCCGCGCTGACCCAACCACTATAGCCGCTGTCATCGATCGCCTGAAACAACGCATCAAAATCCACCGGTCCGCGCCCCGGCTCGCAGCGTGACGGAGCTGCTGCAAATTGCACATGGCTCGCGCGGCTCCCAAAAGTCTCCCAGACCTTGAGCGCATCTCCGTGGATAAGTTGGGCGTGATAAGCGTCGAACTGCAGGGTGACATTGTCGCGCCCAACCTCATCGAGAATGTCGATCGCAAGGTTGTAATCGTCGAGGAAATAGCCCGGGAAATCTCCGCTGTTAAGCGGTTCGATCGTGAATTGCTGCTGCGGCGCAGACTCCGCCGCTGCCTGCAGGTTCTGCACAAAGGTCCGCCGCGCGGCCTCCCCTTTGGCTGGCCCCGCCATGATGTGGATACGTCCCGCTTTCAACATGTCGGCATAGCGCAGTACCCGACGAATATCGCGCTGAAAGCGCTCCGCCTGTTCGGGAACGGCAGCATAGCCCGGATCGCCACCGGTGTAATTGGGCGGCGGGGCATTGATCAACAAAAGCTCCAGCCCATTGGCAAGAAGCGCACGCTGCGTTTCTTTGGCGGCAAACTCATAAGGAAAGAGAACTTCCACCGCCTCGAACCCAGCAGCCGCGGCAGCCGAGAATCGGTCAAGGTAAGGAAGCTCCGCAAAGAGCATGGATAGATTGGCCGCGAACTTAGGCATTCTCACCTCCTGCTAGATGTGCAGCCCTCGCCACGCCACTATAGCACAGTCCCCGGGCGCGCGTGTGCGGGTTTTGTTTTAAACTTGAACTGCACGTACCTTCGTAGTGCGCCGATATGCACCCGGCACGCAAAGAAGAAAACGCTGGCTTTTGCGCAATTTTAATGGAGTGCGCGGATCCTCGCCCAGAGCATGCTCACTGCGCCCAGCACCTGCCCTCAGGTCAAATCAAGCGCATCGGCCTTGATGATGCGAAAGAAAGCGCCCTGCGACCAGACACCGAACCAGCCATCATGCGTCTCGCCCAATTCCATCAGGCGATAGAAGCTCTTGCGGTCCACCAGCGCCTCCAGTCCGGCGCGCACATGCACATAGGGCGCAGGCTCGCCCGTCTCAGGATCCGTCTCAACGCGAATGGCATTCTCTGGTCCGGCAAGGGTTTCATCCCCAACCTGCGTGGTGAAGGTCAAAATCTGTTCTTTTCCCACACCAGCCGCTTCAAAATCCACCGCCACAAAAGGCGCGTCCTCAACGGTGATGCCGACTTTCTCTACCGGTGTAACCAGATAGAACTTGTCTGCCTCACGTTTCAGAATCGAGGAAAACAGCTTCACCAGTTCAAAGCGGCGAATTTCAGAGCCAAGATAGCTCCAACGGCCGTCGCGATGAATGCGGATGTCGAGATCGCCGCAATAAGGCGGATTCCACAGGTGCACCGGAGGCAAACCGCCGTCGCCGGCCGCCTTTGCGCTGACTTCAAGAGCATCCGCATCCGGTTTCACAACTTTTTGTCCGCTCATTCGTTTTGCCATTCCATTCCCGCGCGATACACTCAAACCATATAAGCCCACAGAAAGGGAAGTCATGAGCGAAGCACAGGATCTATTGACCGACATCGAAGCGCTGGAGGTTCGCCTGCAAGACGCGCGCGCCTCGATCAAACGTCGCTTCATCGGACAGGAGCGGGTCGTGGACCTGACTCTGGCGACCCTCTTGTGCGGAGGCCATGGGCTTTTGATCGGCCTACCCGGCCTTGGCAAAACCCGACTGGTCGAAGCGCTTTCGACCGTTATGGGCCTCAATGGAAACCGGGTGCAATTCACGCCGGACCTGATGCCCGCCGACATCCTTGGCTCCGAAGTTCTTGATACAGCCCCTGATGGCACCCGCGCCTTTCGCTTCGTACAGGGACCAATTTTTTGTCAGCTGCTGATGGCGGATGAAATAAACCGCGCCTCACCCCGGACCCAGTCGGCGCTCCTACAGGCGATGCAAGAGAAAACCGTGACCGTCGCGGGCGCCGACCGGGCGTTGGATGCACCGTTTCATGTGCTTGCGACGCAAAACCCGATCGAGCAGGAAGGCACCTATCCGCTGCCTGAGGCACAGCTCGACCGGTTCCTCATGCAGATCGACATCCACTACCCCGACCGCGAAACCGAGCGCGATATTCTCATCGCGACCACGGGTGTCGAAGAGGAAGCCGCGCATCAGGTCTTTACCGCCGAGGAATTAATCGCGGCCCAAACCCTCTTGCGCCGCATGCCAGTGGGCGAATCCGTGGTCGAAGTGATCCTTGACCTTGTGCGCGCCTTCCGTCCCGAAGACCCTGCTGCAAGTGAGCGCGTGGCGCAGACCGTGGCCTGGGGGCCCGGACCACGGGCGGCACAGGCGCTGATGCTGGCGGTGCGGGCACGCGCCTTGTTGCAAGGCCGACTGGCCCCCAATACCGAAGACGTCATCGACATGGCGCGCCCGATCCTGAGCCACCGCATGCAACTCAACTTTGCCGCGCGCGCCCGCGGCGACAGCCTTGCCGAGCTGATCGACGAAACCGCCGCCTCCCTCGTCAAAGCCGAGGCCGCCGCGTGAGCCTGCCCCTCGCCTCTCCCGACAGGACGGCGCGCGGCCCCGCAGGCCAGATCCGCAGCCGCGCCGAAGAGGCCGCCAGTGTCCTGCCGCCGCTGTTGGTGCAGGCCCAACAACTCGCCGGGGCGGTCTTGCTCGGCGAACACGGCCGCAGGCGCTCTGGGGTGGGCGATGATTTCTGGCAATATCGCCCCGTGCAGCAAGGCGATAGCCGTCGCATGATCGACCATCGCCGCTCCGCGCGTGGCGATCAGCAATTTGTCCGCGAGCGGGAATGGCAGATTGCCCAGACTGTCCATCTCTGGGTGGACCAGGGACAGTCCATGCGCTTTGCCTCAGATGGAAAACTGCCCCAAAAGATCGACCGCGCGCGCCTGCTGGCCCTAGCGTCTGCAGTGCTGATGGTGCGCGGTGGCGAACGTGTCGGGCTCACAGGTGGGCTGTTGCCGCCACGGCGCGGAAACATGCAAATCCTGCGATTGGCCGAGCATTTTACCACTCAGGACGACGCCACATATGCGCCACCCGAACATCGGGCCCTCATTCCGCATGCGCGGGCCTTGTTCATCTCTGACTTCCTCGGACCCTTTGAGGAGCTCGAGATCGCGCTGAGCAAAGCCGCAGATCGCGGCCTTCGAGGGGTGCTGTTGCAGGTGCTTGATCCAAGCGAAGAGCTGTTTCCCTTTGCAGGGCGCACCCGGTTCGAGGGACCGCACAAAGCGCATGTTCACGAAACACTCAAAGCATCTGCCCTGCGGGACCGGTATCTTGAGCGTCTCGCGCAACGGCGCGATGCACTCGAAACACTCTGCCGCGCGGCAGGCTGGACGCTTGGGCTGCATCACACCGGCGACAGCGCCCAATCGGGGCTGCTGTGGCTCTATCACGCATTGGAGCGGCGGCAATGACGATGATCGCGGGCATAGGTTTTGCAAGCCCCTGGCTTCTGCTTGGGCTCTTGGTGTTGCCGATCCTGTGGCTTTTGCTGCGTGCAATCCCGCCCGCGCCCAAACGGCAGCCCTTTCCTGCCGTGACGCTTTTGCTCGGGCTCAAGGATGACGAGAGCCTTTCGGATCGCACGCCTTGGTGGCTTTTGCTGTTGAGGATGCTGGCCGTCGCGGCAGCCATCGTGGGGCTCTCCGGGCCGGTGCTGAACCCCGCACAAGAACAGAGCGGCGATGGGCCGTTGCTGATCGTGATGGATTCCGGCTGGGGCGGCGCGCCTCATTGGGAGCAAAACCGCAGCCACATTGAGGCAGAACTCAGTGAGGCAGGCCGGGCCGGACGCCCGGTTGCCCTGTTGCGCCTGACCGAGCCTGAGCCACTGCAATTTCGCGCCGCAGGATATTGGGGACGCCAACTCCCGGGCATGACGCCAGCACCCTGGGTTGCGTCCCCTGAACAGGTGCGTGCCGCGATGGACCTCATTGCAGAGGTCGAGGGCGGATTTGACACGCTCTGGCTCAGTGACGGGCTGGCAATGGCGGCGCGCCAGGATCTGGTCACGGCCCTTGGTGAGCGCGGCAACATCGAAGTCTATGAAAGCGGCGCTCCCGTGATCGGGCTTCTGCCCGCGACCTATGCCGATGGAGCGATCACACTCAGTGCCCAGCGCAGTAATACCGGGCTGACGCAGGAAATCACGGTGCAGGCCTTGGGTCCGGATCCCAATGGCACCGAAAGGGCGCTGGCCTCCACCACGATCACCTTTGACGCAGCGGCCAGCGCTGCAGAGACTCAGATCGCGCTGCCGATGGAGCTGCGCGCCCGCATCAGTCGCTTTGAAATCCTCAATACGCGTTCCGCCGGGGCGGTTTCGCTCACCGATGATCGCTTGCGGCGGCGGGAAGTGGCACTCATTTCCGCCCAGAGCGAGGATGAGGGCCTCGCGCTCTTGTCAGCGCTGCACTACCTGCGCCAAGCGCTGGAACCGACGGCGGAGCTGCTGGAAGGCTCGTTGACGGATCTGCTACCCGCAAACCCGGATGTCGTGGTTCTGGCGGATGTGGCCCGCCTTGCTCCCGCCCAGGAAGAAGCCCTGATCGACTGGGTCGAGTCGGGTGGGCTTTTGTTGCGGTTCGCCGGACCACGGCTTGCTGCCAGCGACACCGCACGCGACACTGAGGAACCCTTGATGCCCGTGCGCCTGCGCATCGGCGGGCGCAGCATCGGCGGCGCGATGAGCTGGGGTGAGCCCAAGGCGCTTGCGCCCTTTGCAGAAGGCTCGCCCTTTTACGGGTTGGACATTCCTCAGGATGTCGCAGTGAGCTCTCAGGTCATGGCACAGCCCGACCCGGAGCTGGCCAGCCGCGTGGTGGCGGAACTCAGCGATGGCACCCCGCTGGTGACCCGCAAACCGCTTGGTCAGGGGCAGGTGATCCTGTTTCATGTCACTGCAAATGCAGAATGGAGCAGCCTGCCGCTTTCGGGGCTGTTCGTAGACATGCTTGAGCGCCTTGCAGTTTCTTCCGCTTCCAAACCGCCCAGCGCTGACGATCTGGAAGGCACCACGTGGCAAGCCGTCGAAGTGCTGGATGGCTTTGGCCGGTTGACGGACGCGGACACGCTTTCAGGAGTCGCAGGTCCAGACCTCATCGACGCGCCCTCGGGTCCAACATTGCAACCCGGGCTCTATACCAGCGGCAGCGGAGCCTATGCGCGCAATGTACTGCGCGATGGTGATGGTATTGAACCTTCGATCTGGCCTGCCTCGGTTCCAGTCCTTACCTACGAAGGCGCGGCTGAACGGCCCCTTGGGGGGCTGCTCCTCAGCCTGGCATTGGTGTTGCTTGCGGTGGATATTGCGGCGGCTCTGTGGGTCTCAGGCCTTTGGTCTCCGGCCAAAGTAGCTACAATTGCACTCGGGATGGGCCTCGCGGGTAGCGGCTTTATTGCTCTGCCGCCCGCAGCACAGGCGCAGATGGCCACCCCACTCAACCTCCCCTCTGAAACCGAGCTCACCTCTGAGCTGACTCTGGGCCATGTTCTGACCGGCGATGCGCGAGTCGACCAGATCGCCGCAGAGGGGCTGCGCGGCCTCAGCAATGTCATGACGCTCAGAACATCTGTCGAACCCGCGGCACCCTATGGGGTGGACCTGGAAACTGATGAGCTCGCGTTCTTTCCCTTTCTGTATTGGCCCGTCACCGAGGGCCAGCCGCTGCCCTCATCAGAGGCCTACAGCAAGCTCAACGCTTATCTGCGCACTGGTGGGATGATCCTGTTTGACACCCGCGACGCGGATCTGACGCAGACAGGGGCCAGCTCGGGCGCGGCACGGCGCTTGCAACAACTGGCGCTGCCGCTGGATATCCCGCCACTGGAGCCGATCCCCGCCGACCACGTTCTGACTCGCGCTTTCTACCTGCTTCAGGATTTTCCCGGTCGTCACCCACGCGGACAGATCTGGGTCGAAGCCGCACCGCCGGATGCCAAGCAGGTCGACGGCCTCCCGTTTCGCAATCTAAACGACGGGGTGACACCCGTGGTGATCGGAGGCAATGACTGGGCGGCCGCATGGGCCGTGGATGAACGCAATTCGCCGCTTTATCCAGTGGGGCGTGGTTTTTCAGGGGAACGCCAGCGCGAACTGGCCCGCCGTTTTGGGGTCAACCTGCTGATGCATGTGCTGACGGGGAACTATAAATCCGATCAGGTCCATGTGCCTGCGCTTCTGGACCGACTGGGGCAGTAAAATGATGCAGAAACCAAATCCTGCGGCGCAAGGAGCTCGTGTGGCATGACCCAGACCATCCTCTTTGATCCCCTTGTGCCCTTGGCGCTGCTGGCCGTGTTGGCAGGCCTGAGTGTACTGGCCATGGCCCTCGCCATCTGGCGCAGGCTAGCCGGCTGGGCCTTGCGCGCGGGGGCTGCGCTGGTGCTCTTGGCGGCGCTCTCTGGGCCAGTCATCCAAGTGGAGGACCGCAGCCCCCTCAGCGACATTGTGATCGTGGCAGAGGACCGCACCGCCAGTCAGACCCTTTCCGATCGCCCTGATCAGATGGCGGCGGCCCGCACGGAACTGGAGGCGGCGCTGGCCAAGCGGGCCAATACGGATGTACGCTGGATCGCCGTCGAAGACAGCCCCGATGACGGTGGTACGCAGCTGATGGACGCGCTGACCCGCGCCCTCGCGGATGAGCCGCGCGCGCGCGTGGCAGGGCTCATCGCGCTCTCGGATGGACAGGTGCATGATATGGAGCGCGCACCAGAGCTGCCCGCCCCTTTGCACCTTTTGATGACCGGCCGCGACAGCGACTGGGATCGCCGCCTGATTGTCCGCAACGCACCCTCTTTCGGCATCATAGGCGAGCCAATCACCCTGACACTCCGGGTTGAAGATCAAGGCGCCGCGCCCGAGGGACTTCAGTCCACTGAGTTGCAAATCGCGATTGATGGCGGCGCGGCGCAGAGCTTTCGACTGCCCGTCGGAGTTGATTTTGACCTGCCGCTGACGCTGCCGCACGGTGGGCGCAACGTGATCGAATTCCGCGTGCCCGAGGCAGAGGGCGAGCTCACAACCCGCAACAATGCCGCACTTTTGCAGATCAATGGCGTGCGCGACCGGCTGCGGGTTCTTCTGGTTTCCGGCGCGCCACACCCCGGAGGGCGGACGTGGCGCAACCTCTTGAAGTCGGACAGTGCGGTGGATCTGGTCCATTTCACCATTCTGCGCCCGCCGGAGAAACAGGACGGCGTTCCCGTCGACGAACTGTCTCTGATCGCTTTTCCAACCCGCGAGCTGTTCCTCGAAAAGATTGAGGATTTTGATCTCATTATCTTTGACCGTTACAAACGGCGCGGCATCCTGCCCTCTGCCTATCTGGAGAATGTGGCCAATTATGTGCGCCGAGGTGGGGCTGTTCTGGTTGCCGCAGGCCCCGATTTTGCAAGCGCCGACAGCATCTTTCGCACCCCTCTGGCTGAGGTTCTGCCGGCGCGCCCCTCCGCCCGCGTCCTTGAGGAGCCTTACCGTCCTGTCATCAGCGAGTCCGGTCTTCAGCATCCGGTGACAGCAGAGCTGACCGGTGCAGAGAGCTGGGGTCGCTGGATGCGGCAAGTCGAACTCGACACCACGGGCGGCGTCACATTGATGCACGGCGTGGGCGAGCGTCCGCTGCTCACGCTTGACCGGGTCGAGGAGGGGCGTGTAGCGCTGCTGGCCTCTGATCATGCTTGGCTCTGGAGTCGCGGGTATGACGGCGGTGGCCCGCAGCTGGAGCTTTTGCGACGCCTCGCGCATTGGATGATGAAGGAGCCCGAGCTTGAAGAAGAGGTCCTCACCGCTGAAGCCACGGGGCAACGTATGCGGATTGAACGCCGCACGCTTGGCGAAACCGTAGGACCAGTCACCATCACGGCTCCTGACGGCACCACTTCCGAGATCGCGTTGCGACAACAGCGTCCTGGCCTTTGGGAAGGTCGCTATGAAAGTGATCAGATCGGGCTCTACCATCTCGAAGAGGGTGAAGAGCGTACCGTGATCGGGCTTGGTCCCGCCGCGCCACGCGAATTCGAGCAAACAATTGCGACAGCCGATCTGGTGGGGCCACTCGTGCGCTCGCTACGCGGCGGTACCGTCGCTCTTGAGGACGGCATGCCCTCTTTGCGCAACATTCGCGAGGGGCGCCCCGCTGCGGGGCGCGGCTGGATCGGGCTGGTACCACGGGGCGCATATGAGACAACCGCCGTGACCCAATCCCCGCTGCTTCCTTCATGGTTCTTGCTACTTCTGGCGGCGACACTCATGATTGGCGCGTGGCTGCGAGAGGGGCGCAGCTGAGTCAGTTGTCATATCCATCGGAGCCGCCCCCTCGATCTCTAGAGCATCATTGAAGCGGGCACATGCGCCATGCTTTGTGACGGGCAGATCCCAGCACACCCGTTGGATTAGGCGCCGCGCCCTTCGCGCGGCGCATCGGGCAAAGACCGGTGTGAAAACCCTCGAGGTGTAACAGTCTCACGGGTTCATTCGGCCCAGTCAGGATGTCGGCGCAAAACGAATGGAGACCTCCGGATCCCCCGGCAGCCCCATATAGATCACCGACGCGCCTCCTCTAAGATCTGCCGGAGGCACCAAGGGACCAAAAGAGCCGACAGAGACCAAATCACCGGCCTTGAAGGTCACGCCCACCTCGTGCAGCCAAAGGATCGTCTCTGCAGGATGGCCCAAAACAGCGGTACCCGAAGCAGAGACAACCGTATCACCTGTGCCGTCGCGCAGAGTCACGGTCATTTCCGCCAACGCCGCTGTGAGCGCGGTGGGATCCGTGACGGGCACCTCTGCACCCAAGACGCCTTTGCGCGCACCAACTCCCATTGCGGTGATCGTCTCGACCGTCATCGGCTCACCCGGTGCCAAAGCCAGATCCGGCAACTCGATAAAGGGCCGGATGCTTTTGATATTCTGCATCACTTCCTCGGGGGTGGTGGCCCAGTTCACCGCCGAGTCTCCGATCTCAAGAACCAGATCCGCTTCCACCATGGGCACCGTGCCCCAAGGCATCTCGATCGTCGCGCCACTCTCCAGCATCATGTCACGATAAAGCACACCACGAACCGGTTCGCTGGCCTCGAAACGCGCCTGTGCCGCCGCGCTGGTCAATCCCGCCTTATACCCAATCACCGGGCCGAAGTGTTCCGAGAGCGCTTCTGCGACCCGCGCTTGTGTGCAGAGCGCATCCACCATGCTCCCCCCTGCGCCAAGCGCGGTCGCGGGCTGGCGGTCAACATAGGCGGACACGAACTGCGCAACTTCTTCTTCGCTTGCGCATTCAGCCCGGGCAATATCTGTTCCAAGGGTCAGAGCTACGCTCATCGTCAGGATTCCAACCAGACCCGATGTTCTCAACGAAATGCCTCTTTTCTCCTCAAGCCAGCGCATTAGCCGGTCTCCTCGATTTCAACGGTCACCCGTGCAGATTGCCCGTCTGCATCGATCACCACAAGCGTTGCATGGCCCGGCCCGGGGCTCGGAAGGTCGAGGTCGCGTGACCTCAGGCCTTGGGCCACCGGCACGCCATTGGCCAGCACGGTAAAGGGCAACCGACCTCCCCGCAATTTCAACGCCATCCGCCCCTCCACCAACGAAAGCCGGGCATGGGTGGGTGGGAAAAGCACCTCTGGCGCCCCGGCGCCGGCCTCTGAAAAAGTCTCTGACCGGGCGCGAAACCGTTGCAGAGGGGCCGGGAGCTCTGCGGTCTCCAACACCAGTGCGTTCGAAGGGGGCGGGGACAGAGGATCAATCTCCGGTTTTAAAACGGCAAAGGCTTCGAACAGCACCGGTGCCGCCAGCTCCGCGCCAAAGACACCCGGCACCGGCGTGCCGTCCGCTCGTCCGAGCCAGACTCCGATCACATGCCGCCCGTCCCAGCCCACAGCCCAAGCATCTCGGTGCCCGTAAGACGTGCCTGTCTTGTAGGGCAACATACCACCGCGCGCCCCGGCGGGCGCCGGAGCATCGCGCAGGATGTCCCCAAGATACCAAGCTGCAACCGGCGACATTACCCTTGGGGTCTTTTCCCGCGCAGCTCCGGTCTCGGAGGTAAGCCTCGGTGCCGTTCCGCCGGCAGCAACGACCGCATACATTTGCACCAGATCATGAAGACTCACACCAACACCGCCGAGGCTGACCGCCAGCCCCGGCTTTCCGCTAGGGAGTTGGGGTCGCATGCCGACCTGCCGCATTGCGGCCATCAGCCGCGACGGTCCAAGCGCCTCGGTCAAGGTGACGACCGGGGTGTTCAAAGACATCTGCAACGCGTCGCGCACCCGCACATCTCCGCGAAATGCACCATCAAAGTTCTGAGGTGCGTAGCCACCAAAGGACACGGGCGCATCGCGGATCAGCGTATCAGGATGCGCAAGCCCATCGTCAAAGGCGAGACCGTAGACCAGCGGTTTCAGAGTAGAGCCCGGCGAACGCACCGCGCGCGCCATATCGACGTAACTCCGCCGCGCGGTATCCGTGTAATCGGGCGCCCCGATCCGCACCAATATCTCCCCGCTTTGGTGATCGGCAACAATCATCGCTGCGCTCAGCCGTGCACCAGAGACCTTGACCCTGCGCGATAGCACCGCCTGAAGCCGCGCCTGAAGCATCGCATCCAATGTGGTGTCAAACCGCGCCTGTGCCGGGGCTGTCGCGCGGAGTTGATCGCTCAGATGAGGTGCCAGCAGGGGGAACGCCCGCCGCCTGTCAGGTAGCGGCGCAACGGCGGCGAGATGTGCCACTTCCGTCGTCAGTACGCCTGCGTCTTGGCTGCGATTGAGCACGCGTCTCCGTGCCTCTCGCGCCGCACTTACCGATCGGTCAGGACGGCGTGTCTCTGGTGATTGCGGCAGTGCCACCAGAAGCGCAGCTTCCGCAGCGGTCAAGCGATGTGGCTCCTTGCCAAACCAGGAAAGACTTGCGGCGCGCACCCCTTCGAGATTCCCACCAAATGGTGCGTGAATGAGGTAGAGATTGAGGATCTCGGTCTTGGAGAGCTTGCGTTCCAGAGCCAGCGCGACACGGATCTGGCGCAGCTTTCCAGACCAGCGCCCGGTCGGCCCATCCTCGAGCAACCGTGCGACCTGCATCGTGAGAGTGGAGCCCCCCGAGACGGTCCGTCCATTCCACACGGCCTGCCCAAAGGCGCGCAGCATCGCGACCGGATCTACTCCGAAGTGGGTGTCGAACCGTTTGTCTTCATAGGCGCGCAACATGCGCAGATACGTGGGGTCCACTTCTTCAGAGCGGACCGCCATGCGCCAGATGCCATCTTCTACCGGAAAAGCGCGCAGGAGCCGACCATGGCGGTCCCGCACTTCAACCGAAGTTTCGGCCAAGGTCTGTGGTAGGCGCGTGTCCTCAACCCATTGATCCAGCGCTTTTCCCGCAATGACCGCTGCAATCAGCAGGCCCAGAAGTGGAAGCCTGAGCGGTGAGCGCCAGCGCCTGTGAGGGCCTGCCACACTGCCAACTGACCGATCGGTAAGGACACGCCCGGGCGCAGCAGAAGTCTGATGCGCCCGCCGCTCAGCGGGCGCCCTTTGCAGGCGAAGCCAATCCGGCGTGATCATCGCACCTGCAAACGTCCTGCCGCGGTATTGGCGCGATAGGCAGGCCGGTACATATCCTCGACCGAGGCCGCGGGATGGTGGAAGGACCCGGGACTCACCGCGCGCACCATATAGGCCAGCGTGATCGGGTCCGTGCCCCGCGACGTCACCGCCGCAAGGAAACGGTCAGATCGGAACTCAGCATGATCCGCGTCCCAGAGGCTCAGCCAATCCAGATCCCTAAGATCGCCCGAGCGCAGCAGATTCGGATTGTCGATTTCAAGACCGGCCGGAAGCGGATCATTCACCATCAAACGTGCGCCAATGTCTTCCTGTGGCAAGACCCGCAGAACCGTCACCAACCGTGTTCCAACATCGACCTCTGTCAGATCGACCGGCGCCCCTTCGAGAGTGTAATACTCCCGCGTCAGAGCAAAGCCATAGCCCCGCGCAGCCGGCGGCACGACGGGCACCCCGATCCGCGTCAACGTGATGTCGGTGCTGCGCCCAGAGGCGGCCGTCACCGACAGCTCTTTTGGGCTGCCCCCTGCCATCACCTCGACAAATGCTCCGGCAACAGGCTGGCCATTCACACGCAGCCCCGAGTCCTCGGGGGCGTCGACCAAGGCCTGCGCCGCCAGCAAGCTCCAAGCTGCCTCCTGAGTGGAGCGCAGACCATCGCTATCCGCAACGCGCGCGGTGAGGTAGTCGCGATTGACGGCCGCACTGCCAGCCTCGACTGCAAGCGCCAGAACTGCGGCCGTGTCGCGGAGTTGAGTGCCGTAATCTACACGCCACAAAGGCTGTTCCGCCCCCTGGCCCGCGATCATCTGCGCGGCGCGGGCAAACATCTTGTCCGCGCGGCGCTGATCCCCGTAAGCCGCCAACGCGGCCCCAAGCTGGGCCGCTCCCATCGGGGTCGAGAAGGCCTCTGCCTTCACATCGGCGTAGTAGCGCAGATCCCCCATTGCGGCAGCCCCCTCCCGCGCCAGCACCAGGAGCGCATAGGCGATTTCTTCACCGCCGTTGTCAAAGTCGGGCGCATAATTCAGGCGGTTGCGCAAATTATCCATCGCGCGGGCAAAGGCCTGATCGGGAACCACATAGCCTTTGGCGCGCGCGCGGCTCAGGAAATCCGAAGCATAGGCATCCAACCACAAATCGCCGCTCTCGGCACGCCACAGGCCAAACGCTCCGTTCGCGGCCTGCCGGGTTAGCACCTTGCGGATCGCGCTGTTGATACGGGCATCGACTTTCGGACGATCCCCGAGGCCAGCGGCATCCGCGACGGAAGACAGGTACAACAAGGGTAGCGCTTTGGAGGTGACCTGCTCGGTGCAGCCATAGGGGTAGCCATCAAGCTGCGCCAGCAAACCTGGCACATCGAACTTCGCCAAAGGACCCGCAGACATCACTGCCCGCGCAGATCCCGGCCTCAGCCCTTCGAACACATCTGCGTTGAAGAGGAAGCTGTCTCCGCTCGCTAGCGAGAAGCGCCGAGTTTCCGAGACCTCTGGGTCATTGGCCCGCACGGGCAACCGCAGCATTTGCTCGAGAACCGCACCGCCCGGCGTTGTCAGACTGAGCCGCAGCTCGGGATCCCCGACCGCGTCTGCCGTCACTGGCACCTCAAGGATAACGCGGCCCTTCTCAGCAAGGCCCACAGAGGCAGGGACAGCACCGAGGCGCACGCCCGCTCCACGGACGTCGACCGCCAGCCCAACCTCGCCTGCCGGCCCGTCGGCATGGGTAATATCAAGCCGGATGCGGCTCTGATCTCCCGGGGCGAGGAAACGTGGCAGCGAGGCTGTCAGCACGACAGGGTCTCGTACGACCATATCGGCCTCAGCCTGCCCCACGGATCGATCCGTCCAGGCCACCGCCATCAAACGTACAGTGCCATTGAAGTCGGGCAATGTGATCGGCAAGCGCAGGCTGCCGGTTTCATCCACTTTGACAGCGCCGTGAAAGACCGACATCAGATCCTGTGTCGGAGGCGGAGATTGAAATTGCCCACCAAGGCCCGCGTCCCCTCCAGAGCGCACGCGCCCCAAGGCGCCGTTGCCCGGATCAATGAGACGGCCATAGATATCGCGCAGTTCCATCCCGAGACGCCGTTGGCCGTGGAAATATCCTACCGGGTCCGGGCTCTGATAGCCGGTGAGGTTCAAGATACCAACATCCACGGCGGCGAGCGTCAGCCAGACTTCTTCTCCTGCGTCGGCACCTGCAACCTTCACGGTCGCTTCGATCGTTTGGCGTGGGCGAGTGATCTCTGGCACGGTGATGGCGACATCCAACTCCTGCCCCGGCTGCGCCACTGTCGCATGGGCGATGCCCAGGGCACGGGTTGGCGTCCGCCCCTCACGGCTGGCAACCGGCTGCACCACAGAGGCGCTGACATAGGCCCCGCTGCCCCATTCGGAGGTGACCTCAAGCGGGATCACATTTTCCCCCGCCTTCACTGCGACCGCTTGTCGATGGATCAACTCGCTTCCCATGACAGAAATCAGCGCGGTTCCTGCCGTTTGTGGCACGATGCGCAGACGCGCAGTGTCACCGGGGGCGTAGCTCTCACGGTCCAGTGACAGTTCCAATCGATCCGGAGTCTGCGCATCGGATGCGGGCACGTACCACCCCGCATAGAAATCCTGCGCCGCAGTGACATATTCGCCATCCAGGCGTTCCACCACCAGCTCGTAACGTCCCCAGTCCACGGGCGCTGTGATCGCCACCGGCTCACTGCCCAGCATGGCTTCGCCCGAGGCTACGCGGGTGCGGCGCGTGATCGGCTCCCACTGCCAATCGCCATAAAGCTGATACCACTGATAGCGCGTCTCTACGCGATTCATCACCCATTGCACCTGCATTGGCATGGGACTGAGATCCGGCCCCAGAGCGACCAGCTCGAAACCAGCCTCGGTGCCTTCGGCGACCACGTCATCTGCAAACTGAGCCTTAAGCCCGATCACAGGGGTTGCGGGGCGCACGGGCACGGTCTGCGCGCGCTCTACCGGGCGTGCGGAGCCATCCGCAAGCCTGAGCCGCAGCCGCGCTTCAAGCGGAAGGCCTGCTGCCTCGATGTCGGGCAGGTCACCGGTCGCAACAGCGCGCCCCTGGGCGTCGGTGTCATCGGCGCTGAAATAACGGGTCTGGCGGGTGGTCTCCGCATCATAGCGCCCAAAACGGTAACCGGGCCAATCAGAGAGTTGGCGTACCGGGCTGAGCGAAACATCGCCTTCGACACTCAGACCTGCACCCGGCGCTCCGAACAGGAAGCGCGCTTTTACATCGACAACCATCTGCCCGCCTGGACGCAGGCGCGCCACGTCGCGAATTTCCTGTTCGAAATCAATACGCTCCGGCAGAAAGTCCTCCACAAGAACGGTTTGGCGGGCGAGTGGGTCAGCCTTGGGGTCCGTGTAGATTTCAACGCTCCAGGAGCCGCGCGGCACACTGTCCCCGACGGGCAGGGCAAAGACATGTCCGCCTGCACTGCCGCCGTCTGAGATATGGCGCGAATATTCAACACCATCCGGACGTTTCAGCACTGCGATGAGCGGCAGTCCCTCGATGGCCTGTGCGCGAGGATCGCGAGACAGAGCGGTGACATTGATGGTTTCACCAGCACGATAGGCTCCGCGATCGGTGGTCAGGAAGACATCCACTGGCCCCGGCGCAGGCCGCCCCTCGACACCGCGATCAGAGAGATCAAACCCCGCATCCCGCAGCGACAAGAAGGCAAAATCCTCTTCACCTGCGCGCGCCAGCAGCATCGCCGGTGCAGCGCTTCCCGTACCGCGTGTAAGCCCCGGCGCGAAGCGCGCATACCCGGTGACGTCACTGGTCGCTCGCGCAATCACCGCATTGGCTTCGGAAATCAGCTCCACCTCGACCCCTGCGCGGGCCTTGGCATCGGAAAGCCCCTGCACCTGCACATGCAAGCCGTCTGCCCCCGACATGGAGCTAAGGCCAAGGTCAGTCAGAACGAACCACTGCATCGCCGCAGGGCTGTCATAAGGGTCCGCACCCGGGATCGAGGCGCTGAGGGCGTAGATGCCAACAGGTTGATCCGCCAGCACATCATTCAGTGGCAGCCGGGTCGTCATGTCCCGGTTCAGCTCTTGCTGGACCTCTGCAGTGCCACTCCAGAGCACTTCTGCCAGGGTGGCGTCAAAATTTTCGCTCTGCCATTGATTCAGCGGGCGCGCAAAGAGATCGTCCTGCATGCTGCGCAGAAGGTTGCGATCGCTGACCCGAGAGAGTTTCAGGTCGAGCATGTCAACATTTACGGTTTCAACCGGAAGGGCGGTCACATCGCTGCGCGCGAGCACATAGGCCCGACCGGGAAAGCGCACCGAGGGACTGCGGTCGCGAATATAGTGACGCAGGTCCACATCCTTCACGAGCGCCTCACCGTTGGCTGCAGGCAGACCACGGCGCAGCGTCACCCGGAGGTGCTGGCCGTGGGTCAATCCCGTCAGACACAGCTCTTGCCCCGAAGCCTCTGCGGCCAGTCCCTTGGCGTCGGATTTCAGATAATCGCCGTAGGTTACACCCGTTTGGGCCAGCTCTTCGGAGAACACGATGCATATACGCGGATCGGCACTGTCGGCTTCGACCCGCGTATCACTGACCCGAAACCCGTATTTTGCTACCGCGCGATCCAAGAGAGCGGCAATATCCTGACGCGGAGCGATATCCTGCGCCAGCCGAAGCATGGAGACCATGTCGCGGCCACGTCCGAGTTTTTCCAGCGCAAGTGCAGCTTCTGTGAGGGCGGTTGCCTGCAAGGGCGCAGCATCCGCGCGTAAATAGCCGTTGAGCGCCGCCGAAGCCGCCTCGGCAAGATTGCGACGGGTCTCGCTGCTACGGTCTGTCGGTATCGCCCTTACGAAACGCGCATATTCCACCCAGAGGTCCGGCGCATCGCTGAGGGCCACCGCCTCGCCCATCCAGCGTGCGGCCATTGTCGCATTGTTGCCAGCGAAGAACTGTTGCGAACCGTCAACCAAAACGCCGAGATCACGCCCGCTCAGGGGGTATCGCGACCCGATGTCGCTCGCGAGGGTGCGCGCTGCGGACAGATCGTTACCTCCTCGCAACGGCAAACGGGATGCCCGATCAGCCGCACGCGCTGCCAGATCTGAATCAACAGGTACTTTGCGCACGGTGAGCGCGCCCACAAAGGTCGAAGGCGCGCTGAGTTCCGATTTGGGGAAACAGGCGTTGGATTTCAGATTGTAGACGAATCCCACACAAGCCCCCTGAGTCGCGCAAGCGCGCTGGCAGGCTTCGAGCGAGGTATCAAACAGTGCCTGAAGATCAGCGCCGAAATGATCGGTATCGGGTTGGGTCACAAACCGATGCGCTGGCAATGGTTTAGATTCGCTTGTCTGTGCAATCGCAACAGAGCCAAGAACATTAGAAAAAAGAAAAACGAGTAAAATCAAAAGGCGCTGCATGGAATCCTCCCTGTCACCAGAGAAAGGCTCGCATGCGGTTAACCTCATAGCAAGCATGCGCGCCATAACACCAACGCTAAAGGCAAATTAAGGAATGCCTGCGAGATTGGTGCCGCGGGCAGGGAAACAACTAGTGTTGGAGTTGGCGCATATGTCGCTTGCTGAAAAATTGGCTCAGGAACGCAGGGCGCGATTGGCAGCCGAGCGACTTCTGGAGCTGAAACAAGCTGAACTGACCGATGCGAACCGCAAGCTCGGCCGCCATGCGCTTGCGCTAACCAAACGGATCGGCGCCACTCAGGCAGAAATCGCGACCTTCAAGAACGAAAATGAAAAGGTCAAAAGCGACCTCAACACAGCCAATGAAAAGGTCGAGCAGGCCGAACGGCGCCTGTGGCACTCTATTCAGGCCTTTCAGGACGGTTTTGCCTTCTTTGACAGTGACAGCAAGTTGATCGGCGCCAACACTGCCTATCTCAATATCTTTGAGGGGGTAGAGGAGGTATCGCCGGGCGTCTCCTATGTGCGCATCCTGCAAATCCTGACCGATGAGGGGCTGATCGACACCGAGGAGCTCTCGGCGGATTCGTGGCGCGCGATGATGACGGAGCGCTGGATGTCGCCCGCGCCAGAACCAACGGTGGTGCGGCTGTGGAATGATCGCTACCTGAAGCTGATCGACCAACGCGGCCATGACGGTGACATCGTGAGTCTCGCCCTCGATATCACCGCAACTGTCCACTACGAGGAAGAGCTTCGCAGCGCCCGAGAGCGCGCCGAGGCTGCGAATCGCGCGAAATCCGCCTTTCTGGCCAATATGAGCCACGAGATCCGTACGCCAATGAACGGTGTCGTCGGCATGGCCGAGCTCCTGAGCGACACCACGCTGACCGAAGAGCAGCGCCTTTATGCCAATACAATCAAGAACTCGGGCGAGGCGCTTCTGGTCATCATCAACGACGTTCTCGACTATTCCAAGATCGAGGCGGACAAATTGGCGCTGCATCCCGAGGCCTTTGATCTTGAAGCCTGCATGCATGAGGTCGTCATGCTGCTGCAGGCCAATGCCCGCGACAAAGGGCTGACGCTGCTGGTTGACTACGACCTCTTTATGCCGACGAATTTCATTGGCGACCCAGGGCGCATCCGCCAAATCCTCACCAATCTTATCGGCAATGCGATCAAATTCACCAACGAAGGGCATGTTACGGCTCGCGTGACCGGGGTGCCGCATCCCGAAGACAATACCGTGATGCTGCATATCTCGATCGAGGACAGCGGCATCGGCATTCCTGACGACAAGATTCAGCACATCTTTGGCGAATTCAATCAGGTCGAGGATGAAACCAACCGGCAGTTTGAGGGCACGGGGCTTGGTCTCGCGATCACCGAACGCCTGATCAAGTTGATGGACGGCGAGATCTGGGTCGAAAGCCAGTTGGGCAAAGGCTCGTGTTTTGGCTTCCGCCTGCCGCTTGTGGTGGCGGATGGCTCACAGGTGAATGCGCCCGAACTGCCCGAAAACCTGAACTGCGTGATGATCGTCGATGATATGGATATCAACCGCGAGATCCTGAACCGTCAACTTCAGCGCCTGGACCTCAAGGTGGTGGCCGTAACCAGCGGTGCCGAGGCACTCGACGTTCTCAATGCCGAAATCGATTTGGTCATCACCGATCGCAACCTACCGGGGATGGACGGGCTGAAACTGGCGCGCAGCCTGCACCATGCTTCGCCACAGACGCCGGTACTGCTGCTTTCTTCTGATCCTGCTGATGGGAGCGACCCTGCCCTCAGCGATCTCTTTGCTGGCATTCTGCAGAAACCGATTCCTCGCGGCGCCCTGTTCCGAGCCCTCTCCAAACTTGATGCGCCATCTGTACATCCCGCCCGACCGCAAGATGTGCCACCGGCTGCTCCCGCCATCGAGCCGCCTTCAGACGCCCCCGTGCAAGTGCCTGCACCCGAAGCGGGCGTGGACTTCGGATCCGGCGCGACGATCGCTTCGGATCTGCGCCGGATGCGGGTTCTGGCGGCGGAGGACAACCGCACCAACCAGCTGGTCTTCCGCAAGATGGTCAAGGATATGAACATCGACTTGCGCTTTGCAGGCAACGGGTTGGAGGCGGTTGAGCTCTACCAGAGTTTTAAACCGGATATGATTTTCATGGATATTTCCATGCCCAAAATGGATGGCAAAGAGGCCACGCAGGCCATTCGCGAGCTTGAAAAAGAAAACGGTCGCAGAGTGCAGATAGTGGCCTTGACGGCGCATGCGATGGATGGCGATTCCGAGGGCATACTGGCCGCAGGCCTTGACGACTACCTCACCAAGCCCCTGCGGAAATCGGTGATCCACGACCGGATCATGAAAAACATGCCCACGGCCGTGGCTCCGCTGCAAGGCGAAGGCGATGATCTGCAAGCCACAGGCTGAGACCGCCTGACACGTAGGCGGCCCAGATTTCTGCGCTCTCGCTGTCAGATGTGCAACGCGTGACCAAGCGCCTTCAGACAGGCCTCTTGCAAACCCTCGGACTGTGTTGGATGCGCATGGATGGTGGCGGCGATATCCTCAAGGCAGGCGCCCATCTCGATGGCGAGCGAAAACGCCGAAGAGAGCTCGGATATGCCCACGCCGACACCCTGCAGCCCCAGAACCGCATTGTCCGCTTCGCGCCAGACCACCCGAATGAAACCCTCATCGCGTTCGGTTGTCATCGCACGACCATTGGCCACAAACGGAAACTCGGCCGATTTGGTGCCCTCGACCTCGCCGGGGAGCACGCCACAGGTGACAATCTCCGGATCGGTAAAACACACGGCAGGGATCGCGCGCTTGTCCCACTCTACCGCTTGCCCGGCCAGATATTCCGCCACCATCTCCCCCTGCGCCATCGCACGATGGGCAAGCATGGGCTCTCCGGTCACGTCCCCGATTGCATAGATCCCCCGCATCGAGGTCTGGCAGACCTTGTCGATGCGGATGAAAGGCCCGTTCATCGTCAGAGACAACTCATCAATACCAATGCCCTGAGTGCGCGGCCTGCGCCCGACCGTCACAAGCACACGCTCTGCAGCGATTTCACCAGCATCAGTTTGCAGCGCGCCGCCCTCATGTGACTGCGCTTTGGTGCCCGTCATGACCGTCACGCCGAGCTCCTCAAGGCGTTTGTGAACAGGACGTGTCAGCGCCTTGTCATATAGCGGCAGTATACGGTCCTCGGCCTCAACCACGGTGACCTTGGACCCAAGTTTTGCAAACACGGTGCCAAGTTCGAGGCCGATATAGCCGCCGCCGACCACGGCTAGGCTCTCGGGCACTTCGGTCAGGGAGAGCGCTTCGGTCGAAGACATCACCGCCCCCCCAAATGGCAGGAAGGGCAGTTCCACCGGGGCCGACCCGGTTGCGATCACGATGTAGTCGGCACGGATCTGTATCTCGCCCTCGTCGCCTGCAACGGTAACAGTCTTGCCATCCACAAAGCGGGCGCGGCCTGAGATCATCTTGACGCCTGCTTTACGCAAGAGCCCGCCTACCCCGCCAGTCAAGCGCTCTACAATGCCATCTTTCCACGCAACGGTTTGCTCAAGATCAATAGTCGGGCCTGCGGCCGAAATCCCAAGCGGGCCTGCGCCTGCATGGGTCATTTTGTAGAACTCGTCGGCGGCATGGATCATCGCCTTGGACGGAATACAGCCGATATTGAGACAGGTGCCACCGGGGCGGGCCTCATCGACGATGACCGTATCGAGCCCGAGCTGCCCAGCGCGAATGGCGCAGACATAGCCGCCGGGGCCAGCGCCGATCACCAGAACTTTGCGTTTTATATCAGTCATCTAGCCCTCAACAAACAGCATCGCTGGCGTTTCCAGCAGGAGTTTCAGTTTTTGCACGAACACCGCCGCATCCCAGCCGTCGATCACCCGGTGGTCGAAAGAGCAGGAGATATTCATCATCTTGCAGGGCTGGAATTGCTGACCGTCCCAAACCGGGCGCATCTGCATTTTGTTGACCCCAACAATGGCTACTTCGGGGTGGTTGATGATCGGCGTGGTCGCAATCGCGCCCAGCGCACCAAGCGAGGTAATGGTGATGGTGCCACCCGTGAGCTCATCCCGCTTGATCGATCCATCCCGCGCCGCTTCTGCAAGGCGCGCGAGTTCGGCCGCATTGTCCCACAGGCTACCCGCCTCAGCGTGATGCACCACGGGTACATTGAGCCCGTTCGGCGTCTGGGTCGCAATACCGACATGCACGCCGCCGTGGCGGTGAATGATGCCCTTTTCATCATCGTAGCGCGCATTGAGCTCCGGCTGTTCACGCACCGCCTCCACGATGGCACGCATCAGGAAAGGCAGCAGCGTGAGCTTGGGGCGCTGGTCCTTGTATTTGCGGTTCAATGCTGCCCGCAGATCTTCGAGCGCCTCCATCTCGATTTCTTCGACGATGGTGATATGCGGGATCTGGCGTTTGGAAATCGCCATCTTCTCCGCGATCTTGCGGCGCATGCCGACCACACGCACATCCTCGACGCCCGTGTTCTTGCCGCGCTTGACGCTGCCTTGTTGGATGCCGCCAGAGGCGATCCAGTTCTCGAGATCCCCGTGGCTGATACGCCCACCCGGGCCGCTCCCGGGCACTTGACGCAGATCCACACCTTCCTCGCGCGCCCGTGCGCGGACCGAGGGTGCCGCCAGAGGTTTGGTGTTCTTTGCGCGCGCGACGGGTTTTCCGGTTTTCACCACGGGTCGCGCGGGCTCTGCCGGCTTGTCCCCTCGTTCTGGCTCCGGCTCCGCCTTCTGCTCTTTGGGGGCCGGGGTTGGTTCGGGTTCAGCGACAGAGGCTGCCTCATTGCCTTCACCATCCACTTCGATTCGTACCAGCACGCAGCCGATCGCGAGCATATCGCCGATCTCTCCCCCGAGTTCGACCACCTTGCCCTCTACCGAGGAAGGCACCTCGACGGCAGCCTTGTCGGTCATGACAGCTGCGAGCACATCGTCTTCCTTGACGATGTCACCCGGCTTTACATGCCACTCCGTAAGCTCGGCCTCAGCGATACCTTCACCTACGTCGGGCAAGCGAATTGCAAAGATTCCCATCCGCTCAGTCCTCCATGCATTTCTTCAGCGCTTCGCCCACCCGTTCTGGGCCGGGGAAGTAATTCCATTCCTGCGCATGCGGGTAGGGCGTATCCCAGCCAGTAACGCGAATGATGGGCGCTTCGAGGCTGTAGAAACAGTTTTCCTGCACAATCGACATCAGTTCCGCGCCAAAGCCAGAGGTCTTGGTCGCCTCATGCACGATGACGCAGCGCCCGGTCTTTTCCACAGAGGCCACGATGGTCTCGAGGTCCAGGGGCAGCAGAGTGCGCAGGTCGATCACCTCGGCGTCGACGCCGCTTTCTTCGGCGGCGGCTTCGGCGACATAGACCATGGTGCCATAGGCCAGCACCGTGACGTCGTTGCCTTTGCGACGGATGGCGGCCTTGCCAAGCGGGATCGGGTTGTAGCCGTCTGCGACATCACCCAGTGGGTGCTTCTTCCAACTGGTAACGGGACGGTCGTGATATCCGTCAAAAGGCCCATTATAGAGCCGCTTTGGCTCCAGAAAGATCACCGGATCCGGGTCTTCGATCGCAGCGAGGAGCAGCCCCTTGGCATCGCTTGGATTGGAAGGCACTACCGTTTTCAGACCAGAGGAATGGGTAAAGAATGCCTCGGGCGACTGGCTGTGGGTCTGCCCGCCAAAGATGCCCCCACCGGTGGGCATGCGGATCACGATCGGGCAGGTGAAATCCCCCGCCGAGCGATGCCGCAGGCGGGCGGCCTCTGAGACGATCTGGTCAATGGCCGGATAGACGTAATCGGCGAACTGGATTTCGATCACAGGGCGCAGACCATAGGCGGCCATCCCGATCGCGGTGCCAACAATACCCGCCTCGTTGATAGGCGTATCAAAGCAGCGTGACTTGCCGTATTTCGCCTGCAGGCCTGCAGTGACACGAAACACACCGCCAAAATACCCGACATCCTCACCGTAGACGACAACACGGTCGTCTTTCTCCATGGCCACATCATGCGCGTCGCGCAGGGCCTCAATCATGGTCATCTGGGCCATGTCAGTATCCCGCTTCCTGTCGTTGCCTAATCAGATGAGGCGGCATTTTCTCGAACACGCCCTCGAACATGTCGCGCGGCGAGGGGCCCTTGCCACCACCGAGCGTGCCGACCTTTTCGGCCTCTTTCTGGGCGGTGATGACCTGATCCATCAACTCCGCCTCAGCCTGACTGTGGCGCTCCTCACTCCACTCGCCGATCCGGATAAGGTGGCGTTTGAGACGGTCGATGGGATCACCAAGCGGCCATGCCGCGCCCTCATCTGCGGAGCGATAGGCCGAAGGGTCATCGCTGGTGGAATGGCCACCCGCGCGATAGGTCACATGCTCGATCAAGGTGGGGCCAAGGCCCAGACGTGCGCGTTCGGCCGCCCATTTGGCCACCGCGTTGACCGCGAGATAGTCGTTTCCATCTACCCGGATCGACGCGATGCCAAAGCCATGCCCGCGCGCAGCAAAGGTGCCCACCCCACCGCGTGCGATGCCCTGAAAGGTCGAGATCGCCCACTGGTTGTTGACGATATTGAGCACCACCGGCGCATTATAAGTCGAGGCAAACACCATCGCGGCGTGAAAGTCGCTCTCGGCGGTGGAACCATCGCCAATCCAGCCTGCGGCGATCTTGGTATCACCGGAAATCGCTGAGGCCATCGCCCAGCCGACAGCCTGCACGAACTGGGTGCCGAGGTTGCCCGAAATCGAAAAGAAGCCGTGTTCTTTTGAGGAGTACATGATCGGCAACTGCCGCCCGTGCAACGGGTCGTCGGCGTTGGAATAGATCTGGTTCATCATGGTGACCAGCGGATAGTCCCGCGCAATCAACAGGCCCGCCTGCCGATAGGTGGGAAAATTCATATCCCCATCCTTGAGCGCGCGAGAGAAGGCACAGCTGACGGCCTCCTCGCCAAGATGCTGCATGTAGAAACTGGTCTTGCCCTGGCGCTGCGCGTTCAGCATCCGCGCATCAAAGGCGCGCAGAAGCATCATGTCCCGCAATCCTTCGCGCAACTCTTCCGGAGAGAGCGTTCCGGCCCAGTCGCCCACCGCTTCGCCCTCTTTGTTGAGGACACGCACGATGGAAAACGCCATCTCACGCATGTCGTCAGGGTCCACATCGACCGAAGGCCGCGCCACGGCTCCGGCGCGGGGCACCTCGAAATACGAAAAATCAGGCGTATCGCCCGGACGGCAGCCCGGCTCCGGGACATTCAGTGCGAGCGGTGCATAGGTTTCGTTGTCGCTCATGCTGCACCTCGCGCGGTGTTCGAGGCCTTGGCGAGAATATCTGCAACCATGTCGTCTGCCACGGCGGTGGTGGTGCGCCCGGTCTTGTCGCTGAGGTCAACCAAGGTGCGGATGCGTGCGGCAACGCCATCCAGCCGCTCGGTGCGGTAGCTTGTGCCCGCTTTATGGATCTCGCCTGCGACACTGATGATGCCGCCAGCATTGACCACATAGTCTGGCAGGTAGCGAATACCCCTTGCGCGCAGCGCATCTGCGACCTCGGGCGTCTCAAGCTGGTTGTTCGCAGCACCACAAACGAGTTTTGCAGACAGTTTTTGCGCTGTTGCCTCTGTCAGCACGCCCCCAAGTGCGCAGGGTGCAAAGATGTCCATCTCGGTCTCAAAAATCTCTGCAGGGTCGCAAATCGTTGCACCAAATGCAGTTTTTGCATGCTGAAGCGCAGCCTCATTGATGTCGGCCACAATCAGCTCCGCCCCGGCACCGTAGAGCTTTTCGGCCAGAGACATTCCAACGTGGCCCAGACCTTGAACCAGCACCCGACGCCCGGAGAGATCGCTGGTGCCAAAGACCACTTCTGCCCCGACCAGAAGACACTGGAACACCCCCTGCGCGGTAAAGGGAGAGGGATCTCCGGTCCCATGCGCCCCATCTTCAAGCCCAACGGCATATGGGGTTTCCTCGGCGACGATCTTCATGTCGTCCGGCGAAATTCCCACATCTTCGGCGGTGTAATAGCTGCCATCGAGGCTCTGGACGGCGCGCCCAAATGCACGGAGCAATGCGGGGGACTTGTCGCTTTGCGGATTGCCGACGATCACGGATTTGCCGCCACCAAGCGCCAGATCTGCCATGGCGTTCTTTGAGGTCATCCCCTCCGCCAGACGCAGCACATCCATGCGCGCCTCATCCACGGTGGCGTAATTCCACATCCGACACCCCCCCGCCGCAGGGCCAAGAACTGTGGAGTGCACACATATAAAGGCCTGCAGCCCGCTTTCGGGGTCTTGTGCAAAGACGAGGCGTTCATAGCCTTCGGGTGCCGTTTCCTCGGTCAGGTTCAGTGTCATGGTCTCTCCACCGCGCAGAAATCTGATTTGGAGATTTTATCGCGAAACACTGGTGGAAAAATTCCATATCCCCCATAATAACACGCAAACATTAGTGCTTATCACTACACAAGGGGTTTATGTTGGCGAAATACGCTGCAGACCGATTGGACCGCGCGATTCTACGCGCCCTCCGCGAGGATGGCCGCATGTCGTTGGTACAATTGTCGGAACGTGTTGGATTGTCTGCGACCCCGGTCAAACGACGCCTGCGCCAGCTCGAAGATAGCGGCTTGATCGAGGGTTATGTGGCGCGGATCGACCGTAAGGCCGCCGGATTTGGCATCACCGCATTTGTCTCGGTTGAGCTTGAAAAACAGGACGCCGAAGCTGTCGCGAGCTTTCAGCGAAAAGTGGCACGGTTTGAAGAGGTCGTGACCGGGAGCCTGATGACGGGTGCGCAAGATTTCCTGTTGGAGGTGGTCGTGGAGAGCCTGGAGGAATTCGAGACCTTCCTGCAAACCAAACTCATGCGCGTGGAGGGGCTGCGCGCGGTGCGGTCACGATTTGCGCTGCGCAAGTTTATTGATCGTGCCCGCATCCCTTGATTTGCGCAGTACCGCACAAAAAGAGACCGCGCCCAGATCCTGGGCACGGCCTCTTCCTCGGTGTTTCGGGGACCGATTATTCTATCAAAGCGCGGCTTTGAACAGCTGGGTGAGGTTTTCCTCAGTCAGCTTGACGGGATTGCCGCCGCAGCTGGGATCAATGATCGCGCCTTTGACCAGCTCCGGGATCGACTCTTCGGTCACGCCCAACGCAGACAGGCCGCGCGGGATGCCGAGGCTGTCGTTGAACTCTTGCACGAAGGCCTTGAAGCCCTCAAAGCCGCCCTCGATCCCGAGGTAGGCCGCTGCCATGTCAAAGCGTTCGGAAATCTCGGACGCGTTGAATTCCAGCACTGCAGGCATGCAGACCGCGTTGGTGGTGCCGTGGTGCGTGTTGAAATGCGCGCCAATCGGGTGGCTCATGGCGTGAATCGCGCCAAGACCTTTTTGGAACGCGGTGGCGCCCATGGCAGCCGCAGACATCATGTGCGCGCGCGCCTCAATGTCGGTGCCGTCCGCATAAGCGCGCGGAAGGTAGTCCTTGACCAGGCGCATACCCTCGAGCGCCATACCCTGTGACATCGGGTGGTAGTGCGGCGAGGAAAACGCCTCGACGCAATGGGCAAAGGCATCAAGCCCGGTGCCGGCAGTGATGAATTTGGGCATCCCGACGGTAAGCTCCGGATCGCAAATCACCACGGTGGGCAGAACCTTGGGGTGGAAGATGATCTTTTTCTGGTGGGTGGCGCTATCGGTGATGACAGAGGCACGCCCGACCTCAGATCCGGTGCCCGCGGTGGTCGGCACGGCAATGATCGGGGCGATCGCATCCGCGTCCGCGCGGGTCCACCAGTCGCCGATGTCCTCAAAATCCCAAACCGGGCGGGTCTGGCCCGCCATGAACGCAACCATTTTGCCCAGATCGAGGCCGGAGCCGCCGCCAAAGGCGATCACACCGTCATGGCCGCCTGCCTTGTAGGCCGCAACACCCGCGTCGAGGTTTTTCTCGTTCGGGTTGGGGTCGACCTCAGAAAACATCCCGCGCCCAAGGCCTGCGGCCTCCATGATATCGAGCGTCGATTGAGTGACGGGCAGATCTGCAAGCCCCTTGTCGGTGACCAAGAGCGGCTTTTTGATCCCGGCTTGCGCGCAAGCATCGGCCAGTTCCTTGATCCGGCCTGCGCCGAATTTGATTGCGGTCGGATAAGACCAGTTTCCAATGAGAGACATCAGCATGTTCCTATGGTGAGCCGGGGTGGGGGCGCTGCCCCCGCTTGCCATCCGGCAAGCTCCCCCGGGATATTTTTGAGAAGATGAAGGGCCTTAGGCGGTGACTTTTTTCAGGTGGTAGGACTTCGGCCGGGTCAGGTTGTGATAGCCGATCACCGAAAGACCACCGCCGCGACCGGTGTTCTTGCAGCCGGTCCAGCAGAGCCCCGGATCGAGGTAATCTGCGCGGTTCATGAACACGGTGCCGGTCTCGATTTGGTCGCCCACAGCCTGTGCGCGCTCCAGATCCTTGGTCCAGATGGAAGCGGTGAGGCCGAAGTCGCTGTCATTCATGAGTTTGATCGCTTCCTCATCGGAGGAGACCTTCATGATGCCCACGACCGGTCCAAAGCTTTCATCGCGCATCACGCGCATCTCATGGGTGACATTGGTCAGGATCTGCGGAGTCAGATAGGCACCCCCATCATCCGCATCCATTGTGGCGATGTGCGCCACGGCACCCTGTTCGATCGCCTCGGCGATCTGGTCGCGCACCTCTTGGGCAAAACGCACGTTGGCCATCGGGCCGATGGTGGTTTCCGCATCCAGCGGGTTGCCGAGCTTGTAGCCATTGACCACCGCCAGCGCTTTTTCAACGAAAGCGTCATAGAGGCTCTCGTGGACGTAGATGCGCTCGATTCCGCAGCAGCACTGGCCAGAGTTGAACATCGCGCCGTCGATCAGCGTATCAACTGCGGCGTCCACGTCCGCGTCTTCCATCACGTAGCCCGGATCCTTGCCACCGAGCTCGGTCCCAACGCCCGTGAAGGTGCCCGCTGCGGCACGTTCCATTGCCTGGCCGCCGCCGACAGAACCGGTAAAGTTCACAAAATCAAACGCCTTCTCCGCGATCAAAGCAGAGGTGGTATCGTGATCGAGGAACACGTTCTTGAACACATCCTCAGGCACGCCCGCCGCATGGAACGCCTTAGCCATCCGCTCACCGACCAAGAGCGTCTGGGTGGCGTGCTTCAGCACCACGGTGTTGCCCGCGATAAGCGCTGGCGCGACGGTGTTGATCGCGGTCATGTAGGGGTAGTTCCAGGGCGCCACCACAAAGACCACACCATGCGGAATGCGTTTGATGTAACGCTTGAAAGTGGCGTCCTCGCCAACCTCGATGTCCGCAAGCGACTCGGCAGCGATCTGCGCCATATGCGACGCGCGCTCGTTGAACCCACCAAATTCGCCGCCAAACCGTACCGGACGCCCCATCATATGGGCAAGCTCAGGCACGATTTCATCGTTCATCTCGCCAATGGCGGCGACGCCCGCCATCACGAGATCGATACGTTCCTGTAGCGGACGCGCGGCCCAAGCCTTTTGCGCAGACCGCACGGCGGCCACCTCGCTACGGGCGGCGTCCAGATCCAGCGTCTCGCGGCTGGCGTAGACCGATCCGTCGATCGGCGAAATACAATTCAGTGTCTTGCCCATTGGCCAACTCCTCCGGGGGCGCAGGATACGGCCCCGATTATCTTCATCTTCTCCCAAATATCCCGGGGGTGCGGGGGCTGGCCCCCGCCCGCCCAGCGGATATCAGGCTTTCTCAAACCCGCGCGCGACCTCATAGTCGGTCACAACGCGATTGAATTCTTCAATCTCCCACTCTGCCGCGCGGGCATAGTGCGTGATCACGTCTTCACCAAAGGCCTCGCGCAGCATCTCGGAGCCCAACAGCGCCTTACGCGCTTCCAGCAGGCTGCGCGGGATATGCTGTTGTGTGTCGCCAGCATAGGCATCGCCATTGAACGGGTCCTGCAGTTCCAGTTTTTCCTCGATGCCCTTGAGCCCAGCCGCCAACATCGCAGCCTGCGCCAGATAAGGGTTCATGTCGGAACCCGGAACCCGGCATTCAACCCGAACACCCTTGGTTCCATCGCCACAGAGGCGGAAGGCCGCCGTGCGGTTATCAACAGACCAAACCACCTGCGTAGGTGCAAAAGTGCCTTTGGCAAACCGCTTGTAGCTGTTGATATAGGGCGCCATGAAATAGGTGTAGTCGGCGGCGTATTTCAACAAACCCGCCATATAGTGGTCCATCAGCTTTGATTTTCCGAGCGGCGCGCTCTCGTCAAAGAAGGCGTTGCCGCCATCCTTCCAAAGCGACTGATGCACATGCGCAGCAGACCCGACCCGTTCGTGGTGCCATTTGGGAAGGAACGTCGCCGCAAAACCCTGCTGATGCGCGATCTCCTTGATGCCATGTTTTGCGATCGTGTGATGATCGGCCGTTGCCAGCGCCGCGTCATACTTGATGTTCAGCTCTTCTTGGCCGGCCTCTGCCTCGCCTTTGGAGCCCTCGATCGGGAGCCCCATGGCGCGCAGGTGATTGCGGATCGGGCGCATCACAGGCTCCTCTTTGGAGGTCTGCATGATGCTGTAGTCTTCGTTGTAGGTTGAGATCGGCTCGAGCTTGTTAAAGCCGCCAGCGGCGATCTCGTCATGGGTGCCTTTGAACAGGAAGAACTCAAGCTCGGTTGCCATCACGGGCGACAGCCCCAACGCCTCGCAGCGCGCGATCTGCGCCTTGAGCATCTCACGCGGCGAATGCGCGACTGGTGCGTGGGTGTGATGGTCGATGACATCACAAAGCACCATCGCAGTTCCCTCAAGCCACGGAACCGGGCGCAGCGTCGTCAGGTCCGGCTTCATGATGTAGTCGCCGTAGCCGCGTTCCCAGCTGGTTGAGGCATAGCCATCCGGTGTCGCCATCGCGAGATCGGTGGCCAGCAAGTAGTTGCAGCAGTGGGTCTCGCCGTCTGCCATTTCGAGGAAGGCCTCGGCGTGGAAGCGTTTGCCCATCAGGCGGCCTTGCATGTCCACAATGCAAACCAAAACCGTATCCACTTGTCCGGCTGCGATCTGTTCC
Organism: Ruegeria sp. TM1040; assembly: GCF_000014065.1. Lineage (NCBI taxonomy): Bacteria > Pseudomonadati > Pseudomonadota > Alphaproteobacteria > Rhodobacterales > Roseobacteraceae > Ruegeria > Ruegeria sp. TM1040. The sequence continues at coordinate 2,943,934 of NC_008044.1, forward strand.
TTGAGATCCTCGAAAGTCATCTGGCGTTCCCTGTTGTTTTGACAGGGGGCAGAGTGAAACCCCGCCCCCGACATTGATTGCTATTGCACGTGTGATCAGCCGTAACGATACGGACGACCGGCTTTCGCCATATCGGCGTTGTACTTCTTGAAGATCTCGACAACCTTCGCCTTGGTTTCGGATTCGGCTGCGATCTCGTCCCAGAACTTTACCGCGGCATCTTCGACCTGCTGCCATTCTGCATCGGGGATCGAGGTCAGCTTCATCTTGTCGCCATTGACGCGCAAGGAGGCTTCGCCACCCCAGTACCACCACTGGCGATAGTAATGCGACTGGTCGGTGCAGACACGGAACAGCGCCTGCAGATCTTCGGGCAGCTCGTTCCAACGGTCCATGTTGGCAAAGAAGCTGCCTGCCCATGCACCGGAAATGTTGTTGGTCAGGAAGTAGTTGGTCACATCGGCCCAACCCACGGTGTAATCTTCGGTAATGCCCGACCAAGCAACGCCATCCAACTCGCCGGTCTGCATTGCAACTTCGATGTCTTCCCACGGCAGGGTGACAGGCACGACGCCGAACTGGCTCAGGAAGCGGCCCGCAGTCGGGAAGGTGAAGACGCGCTTGCCCTTGAGATCCTCAAGCGAGTTGATCGGATCTTTGGTGGCAAAGTGGCAAGGATCCCAAGCGCCTGCGGAGATGTGCTTGACGCCCACCTTGGAGTATTCCGCATCCCAGATCTCGTTGAGGCCGTACTGGTTGAACAGCACCGGCACGTCGAGCGAGTAGCGCGACGCAAAGGGGAAATAGCCGCCAAAAACGGTCACTTCTGTCGGAGACGCCATGGAATCGTCATCAGACTGTACCGCGTCGATGGTGCCTTTCTGCATGGCACGGAACAGCTCACCCGTGGGGACCAGCTGGTCGGCGTAGAAAAGCTCGATCTGCATGCGGTCGCCTGCGATCTTGTTGAACATTTCAATCGCCGGGTCGATCACATGCGCTGCAAGCGCGGGACCGGCGTAGGTCTGCATCCGCCATGTGATCTTACCAGACGCCAGCGCAGGCGCTGCAAGCGGTGCAGCGGCAGCGCCCAAGGCGGTGGTCTTTAGAAAATTACGACGTGTTGTCATCAGTAGTACCTCTCTGTGGTTATCGTCTGGGGCCGTTTGAACAGGGCCTTCTGCTTATTGTCCGTAAATGGTCTCCGGCAGCCAAAGTGCGATCTGCGGGAACACCATGATAATTGCCAGCGCCACGACCATGATCGCCACAAACGGCACGATCGAACGGTAGATATCGGTCAGCGAAATTTCTGGCGGCGCCATGGCGCGCATCAGGAACAGGTTGTAGCCAAAGGGGGGCGTCATATAGGCGATCTGGGTCGTGATCGTGTAGAGGACGCCATACCAGACCAGATCGAACCCAAGTGCTGCAACCAGGGGCACATAGAGCGGCGCCACGATCACAAGCATCGCAGTGTCATCCAGGAAGGTGCCCATGATGATGAAGCTGAGCTGCATGAGGATCAGGATGACCCAGGGGCTGAGCCCCAGCTGTTCGGTAAAGAGGCTGTCGATGGCCTTCACCGCGCCAAGCCCGTCGAAGACCGCGCCAAACCCAAGCGCCGCAAGGATGATCCACATGAACATACATGAGATCGCCAGCGTGTTCTTGGTGCAGGATTCAAAGATCTTCCACGTCATGCGACGCTTTGCAATCGAGGCAGCCAGCGCCGTGAGCGCCCCAATCGCGGAGCTCTCGACAAGCGAGGTCCAGCCATTCACAAAAGGCACCATCATCGCCGCAAAGATCAACAGCGGCAGCGCGCCCGAACCGAGAAGGCGCAGTTTCTCTGCACGGGGCACCTCGTGGGCGTCTTCCATTGCCGGACCAAGGGCCGGGTTCGCCTTGCAGCGCAGCCAGATGTAGATGATGAAAAGTCCCGCCATCATCAGTCCCGGAATCACACCCGCCAACCAGAGTTGCCCAACCGGCTGGCGCGCAATCATGGCATAGAGCACCAGCACCACCGAAGGCGGCACCAGAATGCCCAGAGACGAGCCAGCCTGGATCACGCCCGTGACCATGGTCTTGTCGTAGCCACGGCGCAAAAGCTCCGGCAGCGCAATCGTGGCACCAATCGCCATGCCCGCAACCGACAGGCCATTCATGGCAGAGACCAGAACCATCAGGCCGATGGTGCCGATGGCAAGCCCGCCATTGATCGGCCCCATCCAGACGTGGAACATCTTGTAGAGATCATCCGCCAGACGGCTCTCGCTCAGGACGTAGCCCATAAAAATGAACATCGGCAGCGTCAGCAGCGGGTACCATTTCATCAGCTTCATCGCGGCCGAGAACGGGATGTCATAACCACCCACGCCCCACAGCAAAAGCGCAGCAACGGCCCCCACAGCCCCAATCGCACCAAAGACGCGCTGCCCGGTGAAGAGCATGAGCATCATGGATGCAAACATAAAGATGGCGATATATTCCTGGCTCATGAGGGGCGCTCGCTTGGGATGTCGTAGCCCTTGAGGCGGGCGATGTCTTTGAAGAGTTCAGAGATGGCTTGCAGCAGCATCATGAAGAAGCCGAAAACCATGATCGATTTGATCGGCCAGATGAAGGGGCGCCATGCTGTCGAGGCGCGCTCCATATGGCCCACCTCCTCGGCGCCTGTGATTAGGCCCCAGAAGAAGGCAAAGGGATTGTCACCCCAGTAGCCCAGCGAATAGGCTGTGGAGCCAAGACCGCCATAAAAGAGAATGGCGAGGTAGGTGATCAACGCCAGCACGGTGAAGGCATCAAACCAGGCTTTCCGCCGGGTGGACCAGTTGTGATAAAATAGGTCCATGCGCACATTCGACCCGATCTGGATCGAGTAGGGTCCACCAAGTATGTAATAGGTGACCATCGCGAACTGTGCCATTTCCAGCGTCCAGAGCGAGGGCAAAAAGAAGGTCTTGGAGATCGAGGACCACAAGAGGATCCCCATCATCACAAAGAGCCCCCACATCATCAGGCGTCCGATCCGGTAATTCACCGCATCGACGACCCGCACATATCCCAGCATCGCTCCGATCATACGGCTGCGTCCTCCAGTGTGGCGCGAATCCAGGGTGCAAGCGCTGTGGCCCAAGCGTCCTGCTGCGCAGGCGTTGCAATCAGATCGTTCCGGATCTCCAGCATCACATTCAGCAAGCCATTGTCACAGCCATGCACGTCCAACGTATGTGCGACGCCATCGCTGGCGCTGTAAGGCTCGTTGAGACGCACGTCCCAAGCGAGGCCTTCTGGCTGATGCGCCAGCATTGCCTTGGCAAAACGGTCGTCGCGACCATGCAGGAGACCAAGCTCAACCGCACGGGTCTCACCATTGTAGACGGGGGTGAAGCTATGAACCGTGACCATCAGGCGCAGAGCAGACTCGCGTGTCGCGATCTCCTCAGCCAAAGCGGCGCGGAACGGTTCATACACCGCCTCCACCCGCTGCGCGCGCGCCGCGTCCGACAGGTCTCGATTGCCTGGAACGTCAAAAATCTCGGAAGCCGGGGGAATCGCCGTGGGCGACTCGGGCGGACGGTTCAGGTCGTAAACCAAACGCGAGATACAGCCCTCGACTAATGGCCCCTTGAGCAACTCTGCCAATTTGCGCGCCACGCCCAGCGCGCCCGGATCCCACGCGATATGACTGTCACGCGCCGCATCATCCAACCCCAGCGCATCAAGCGAGGGAGGAATCCAATTGGCGGCGTGCTCGCACACGATGATGACCTCAGCCTCCGCAGCGGATGGCGTCTTGGCAAACGAGGGACCGAAATCAAAGGCAAAGGTATCTGTATTCATGTGAAGCATGCTCTTCAGCCGACACCCTTCTGTCAATATACTTTCTGTAAAAATTCTTTCATCAACGCCCAACCTGTAATAAAATGCCAAAAACCCGAGCAGGAGAGCCGTGGATGCCGACGATTGCCGAGAAACTGAAATCACGCGAATCTGACCTGACGCGTGCGGAACGGCAACTTTCGGCGGCGATCTTGGACAACTATCCGATTCCCGGTCTTGGCAGCATCACAGAGCTTGCGGAACTGGCTGAGGTCTCGACGCCGACCGTCGCGCGTATGGTGCAAAAACTGGGGTTCTCTGGCTATCCCGAATTTCAGCATGCCTTGCGCGAAGAATTGCGCGAAATCATCTCTAACCCTGTGGAAAAAAGGGCAGAACAGGCGCCGGAGCTACCAGAAGGCCATATGCTTAATCGGTATGCTGTTGCGGTCTATGACAATATTCGCGCCACGCTGGAAAATGTGAACCTCGAGGAGTTCGACACGCTCTGTGCGCTTCTCGCGGACACCAATAGTCGCGTACATATTGCCGGCGGGCGCCTGAGCGGAACGCTGGCACAGAACTTTTATCTGCACCTGCAGATGATCCGAAGAGATGTCTTCATGATTCCGCCGCGCGCCTCCTGGACCCACTCGGTTCTGGACCTGCTTCCGGGCGATACGCTGATTCTCTTTGACATCCGACGCTATGAGAACGCGACCCTTCTTCTGGCTGAGATGGCGCATGAACGCGGCGTGAAAGTGGTTCTGTTTACGGATCAGTGGCGCTCGCCAATTCAAAAAGAGGCAACATTCACCTTTGCCGCGCGCATCGCGGTGCCCTCGGCATGGGATTCAGGGGTCGCGCTTTTGTTGTTGATCGAAAGTATGATCGCCAAGATCCAAGAGGACCATTGGGACACCGTGAAGGCGCGCAATGACGAGCTCGAAGCCGCCTTCGACCGTACACGCCTGTTTCGCAAATTCACCTGAGACCTGTTCGCCCGCCGCATTCATCGGTAGTTTGCCTCCCAACCGGGATGCACAGGCACAGCGATGACAGCGCGCAAGGACAGATTTCACCTCTCACCAGAGACCCGCATCCTCACGCCCGAGGTGGCAGGTCTGGCGGAATTGCTGCATGCGCTCCGCGAGGGCCAGTCCATTCTTGCACAACCGGGTGCCGTCCCGATCCAAGCCCAAGCGGAACAGACGCAGTGGCTCTACTGCAAAAGCTCAGGCTCGACGGGATACGCAAAAACCATTCGGCGCAGCCCCGAAAGTTGGATTCGAAGCTTCGAGATGGACCGAGAGCTTTTTGCGCTTGGCGCCAGGGATACCTATGCAAGCCTTGGCAACCTTTCGCATTCGCTCACGCTATTTGCGGCGGTTGCGGCGTGCCAAATCGGTGCCGACCTCGCGATGCTGGGCGACTGCGGTCCGCGAGAACAGCTTAGTCGACTGGGCGAGTTCCACGCCTCGGTGCTCTATGCGACGCCAGCGCAGTTGCGACTGCTGCGCCGCGCTGCGGGAAAACGTCAACTGGAAGGGCTGCGATTGCTGTTTTCATCGGGTGGCAAGCTCGACCACGAGACGCGCGCCGGGCTTCAGCAGCTCTTTCCGGGCGCCCAGGTGATTGAGATCTTCGGCGCCACCGAAACAAGTTATATGACCATCGCAGGCCCGGACGCGCTCGAAGGGTCTGTGGGACAAGCCTACCCTGGCGTTGAAATCAGGATCGACAGCCCTGATGCGAATGGCGTGGGCGAAATCTGGATACGGAGTCCGTTTGTCTTTGATGGCTATGTAAAAGGAGAGAGCCAAGAGACACGTTGGAACAACGGGTGGCTCACCATCGGAGAGATGGGACGGCTGGACGAGTCGGGCAACCTCTTTGCCAAGGGGCGCAAAAATCGCATGGTGACGGTGGCCGACAAGAACGTTTTTCCCGAGGAAATCGAAGCCGTCCTGATGAGCGTCCCCGAGGTCGAGATCGCCGTTGTCTGTGCAGTTCCGGATGCGCTGCGCGGGCATGTGATCCATGCCGCGGTTCAAGGCGAGGCCAGTCCCGCTGCGCTCCGGCAGCTTTGCCGCCATCAAATCGGCGATCACGCCGTGCCTCGCAGCATACGCAGGGTGGCGAAGATCCCGATGCTGACGGCGGGCAAACCGGACCTGCAGGCCTTGCGCGATCTTTGGGACGATCTGTGATGCCCTCCATTGTCAGCGCGCGCCGTACCGCGGTGATCCCGCGCGGAGGCGCCTTTGCGGCGCTAGAGCCACATGAGCTTGCGGCCCCTGTGATCCGCGCCTGCCTGGAAGACGCGGGCCTCGCGGGGGATGAGGTCGGAGAGCTGATCCTGTCCAATGCCTTGGGTGCAGGGGGAAATCCAGCGCGGGTAGCAGCGCTGGCGGCTGGGCTGCCAGACCATGTCGCGGGGCTCAGTATAGACCGCCAATGCGCGGGCGGACTGGATGCAATCCTACTTGGGCATGCATTGGTTCAGGCTGGTCACCATGAGGTCGTGATCGCCGGTGGCGCAGAAAGCTATTCCCGCCGTCCGCAGCGCAGCCGCACTTTCGCCGATGGACGCCCACCAGAGCCTTACGCGCAAGCACGATTTACCCCGTGGCCGGATCGTGATCCGGATATGGCGGTGGCCGCGGCAGATCTGGCACGCATGCAGCACATCACCCGAGCAGAGCAAGATGACTGGGCCCAGCGCAGCCATGCTCTCGCAAGCTTGCATGAAGCCAGACGCGCCGAAGAGATCGTTTCAATTAACGGCGCGGTCAAAGATAGTTTCACGCGCACCCTCACCGCCCGCCACTGCGCGCGCGCCAAAGTTGTCACTGGCGACATAACGGCTGCGAATATGGCGGTGGCGGCGGATGCGGCGGCCTTTGTGGTTATTGTGAGCGAAAAAATCGCGCGGCGTCTGCGCACGCGAGGGCTTTCGCTGATTGCAGGCGCAACACTCGGCGCGGACCCAGAGCAGCCAGGCCTCGCCCCGCTGCCCGCAATCCAAAAAGTGCTCACTCAGGCGCAAATTGAGCGCACAGATCTATGCCGCGCAGAAATCATGGAAGCCTTCGCAGTGCAGGCACTGGCCTGCGTGCGCGGCGCAGCTTTGCCCGCGGACATCGTTAACCCCGCAGGAGGCGCACTGGCACAAGGTCATCCCGTGGGCGCTTCGGGCGCTCTCCTCGTGGTACGACTGTTTCACGCGCTGCGCTGCGGAGATGGAATTGCTCTGGCCGCCATTGCCGCGGCTGGTGGCATAGGCTCTGCTGCCCTCTTTGAGGCTACATGAAAATGTGAAAAAGGCGCCGCGAAATGCAGCGCCTTTCCAATCATCGTAGATCCACCCAGATCACTTCAGATCAAAGCGATCCAGTTCCATCACCTTGACCCAGGCCTTGACGAAGTCGGCAACCATTTTGCCCGCATTGTCGTCCTGCGCGTAGACCTCGGACAGAGCGCGCAGCTGCGAGTTGGAGCCAAAGATCAGGTCGGCACGGGTGCCGGTCCATTTGACCTCGCCAGTGGCGCGGTCTGCGCCTTCAAAGATCTCGCCGCTGTCGTCCGTAGCGGTCCATTTGGTACCGAGATCGAGCACGTTGACGAAGAAATCATTGGTCAACTGGCCCTTGCGCGAAGTGAGAACGCCGTGGGCGCTGTCACCATAGTTCGCTCCGATTGCGCGCAGACCACCGACCAGCACCGTCATTTCCGGCGCCGAAAGTGTCAGCAGCTGCGCTTTGTCGACCAGCATCTCCTCGGTGGAGACCGAGAATTTCTTTGGCGCGTAGTTGCGGAACCCGTCGATCTGCGGCTCCATCACGTCAAAGCTTTCAACATCTGTCTGCTCGTCCGTGGCGTCGGTGCGTCCGGGTGTGAACGGCACAGTCACGTCAAAACCGGCGTCCTTGGCCGCCTTTTCAACGGCTGCGGAGCCCGCAAGAACGATCAAATCCGCCAATGACACCTTTTTGCCACCGGACGCGGCCGCGTTGAAAGAAGACTGAATACCTTCGAGCGCATTCAGGACTTTTTCCAGCTTGGCCGGTTCGTTTACTTCCCAGTCCTTTTGCGGCGCAAGGCGGATGCGGGCACCATTGGCGCCGCCACGTTTGTCTGAACCGCGGAACGTGGACGCAGAAGACCATGCAACGTAGACCAGATCCTGGACCGAAAGGCCGGAGGCGAGAATGTCTGCCTTGAGGGACGCAATATCTGCCTCCTCGATCAGCGCGTGATCGACGGCGGGCAGTGGATCCTGCCAGATTAGGTCCTCATCCGGAACATCCGCACCCAAATAGCAGGCCTTGGGCCCCATATCGCGGTGCGTCAGCTTGAACCATGCGCGCTTGAAGGCCTCGGCGAACTCCTCCGGGTTTTCATGGAACCGCTTGGAGATCGGCCCATAGATCGGGTCCATCTTCATCGCCATATCGGCGGTGGTCATCATGATCGGGACCTTTTTGCCGGAGCCGTCCACCTCGGGGGCGTGGTCATCCTCTTTGAGGTCCTTCGCATGCCAGATCCAAGCACCCGCCGGGGATTTGGTCAGTTCCCAATCATAGCCGAACAGGACATCAAAATAACCCATATCCCACTGGATCGGATTCGGCGTCCAAGCGCCCTCGATCCCAGAGGTAATAGTGTCCACGCCCTTGCCGGATTTGTGCGAAGAGAGCCAGCCCTGACCCATCGCCTCGATGGGCGCAGCTTCTGGTTCGGGGCCGACTGCGTCCACCGGGCCGTTGCCATGCGCCTTGCCAAAGGTGTGCCCCCCGGCGGTCAGCGCCACGGTTTCCTCGTCGTTCATCGCCATCCGGGCAAAGGTCTCGCGAATGTCACGGCCGGATGCGATGGGGTCCGGGTTCCCGTCAGGCCCTTCGGGATTCACGTAAATGAGACCCATCTGCACGGCAGCCAGCGGGTCCTCCAGCACGCGATCACCGGAATAGCGGGCCTGCGCGTGATCCGAGGTGGCAAGCCATTCGTCTTCAGCCCCCCAGTAAATGTCTTCCTCGGGCTCCCAAACGTCGGCACGGCCACCACCAAAGCCAAAGGGCTTCAGCCCCATGGACTCGATCGCGCAGTTGCCCGCGAGGATCATCAGATCGGCCCAAGAGAGCGCATTGCCGTACTTCTTTTTGATCGGCCACAGCAGCATGCGCGCCTTGTCGAGGTTGCCGTTGTCCGGCCAGGAGTTCAGTGGCGCGAAACGCTGCGTGCCCGTCGAGGCGCCGCCACGACCGTCTGCGGTCCGGTAGGTCCCTGCCGAATGCCAAGCCATGCGGATCATAAGCCCGCCATAGTGACCGTAGTCCGCTGGCCACCAATCCTGACTGTCGGTCATCAGCGCGATCAGGTCTTTCTTCACAGCGTCCAGATCGAGGCTCTTGAACGCCTCGGCATAGTTGAACGTCTCGCCGAGCGGATTCTGGCGCGCCTGATGTTGATGCAGGATCGAGAGGTTGAGCTGGTTCGGCCACCAGTCACGGTTTGATCTGCGACCCTTGTTGGTGTTCGCGCCCGAAAAGGGGCAGCCGCCGCCTGCGCCAATATCTTGTCCGTCCATGTCTTCCTCCAGAAAGTGTCCTTGGTGGGAACAGTTGTTCAAATGTCGGGGGCATCGCGGTCTTGGTTGCTGTTGGCGAATCCACAGAAGTCCTGACAGCTGCCCTCACAAATCTTTATAGCAAGAGTTCAGAATTATTCTAAGTTGCATTTTCTCATAATCGCTATAAGAAAAACAAATGATCAATATCACACTCAAGCAGCTCCGGTACTTCGAGGCGCTCACCCGGCATGGGCATTTTGGACGCGCGGCGGATGCCTGTGCGATCTCGCAACCTGCCTTGTCAATCCAAATCAAAGAGTTGGAGGAGACGCTTGGCATCGTTTTGTTTGAACGCAGTGCGCGCCATGTGCGCCTGACAGGTTTCGGACAGGACTTTGCAGAGCGCGCACGAGAAATCCTGCGGTCTGTTGATGAGTTGGGCGATCTGGCACGCGTCGCACAGGACCGGATGGTCGGTCGGCTCCGCATTGGGGTTATCCCCACGGTTGCGCCCTATCTACTGCCTACGCTGATCCAGCGTCTGAACGCCCGGCATGACGGACTTGATGTCCATATCCGCGAAACCCTGACGCAGCGCCTGATCACGGAACTTTTGGAAGGGCGGCTGGACACAGCGATTGTCGCGCTCCCGGTGTCAGAATCGGGATTGGTCGAAACCGCGCTGTTTGAAGAGAAATTCGTCTTGGTCCGTCAGGCTTCGGATGCGGGCGCGCCGGTTCCCTCGCCCGAAGGCATGCGCGAAATGAAGCTCTTGTTGCTGGAAGAAGGCCATTGTTTTCGCGATCAGGCCCTGTCCTTTTGCAGCCTGCGTCCGGCGCTGCCGCGTGACGGGCTGGACGGCAGTTCATTGTCGACACTGGTACAGATGGTGGGCGCCGGTATCGGCGTTACGATCATCCCCGAGATGGCCGTCGCTGTGGAGACACGCTCTGCACCCGTCTCTCTTGCTCGTTTCCCAGGAGATGAGCCAGGGCGCACGATCGGGATGGTCTGGCGCAAGACCAGCCCCCTCGCGCCACAACTACAAGACATCGCAGAGGTGGTGCGAGAGGCTGCCGAAGCGCTGGCACGCCGAAACAGAGATGTCTTACCGCTCTAGGAAAGGGGCTTAGCGCCCCTTCCAGACCGGATCGCGCTTTTCCGCAAATGCGCGCGCGCCTTCAAGATTGTCCTCGGATCCATAGAGCACATCGACCGTGCGCAACTGCCGTCCGGTGATCCGATTCATTGCGTCCTGAAACTTGGAATCCTCTGCGTCGCGCACGATTTCCTTGATCGCCGCGTAGACAAGCGGCGGACCGGACGCGAGCAGACGCGCGAGTTCCCAGGCACGATCCATCAACTGATCCGCTGCAACGATCTCATTCACCAGACCCCAGCGGTGAGCTTCCTCCGCATCAAACCACCGTCCGGTGAGCAGTAGCTCCATCGCGACGTGATAAGGGATGCGTTTAGGGAGCTTGATCGAAGCCGCATCGGCCACGGTGCCCGAGCGGATCTCTGGCAAAGCAAAACTCGCATGATCTGCCGCGAGAATCATATCCGCCGAAAGCGCCAGTTCCAGACCACCTCCGCAAGCAATGCCATTCACCGCTGCGATAACCGGTTTGTTCAGGTCGCGCAGTTCTTGCAGGCCACCAAACCCCCCGACCCCATAGTCGCCATCCACGGCATCGCCGCCTGCCGCCGCTTTCAAATCCCACCCGGGGCAAAAGAACTTGTCGCCACCACCGGTTATGATCGCCACCCTTAGCGCATCATCGTCGCGAAAGGCCTGAAAGGCCTCTCCCATCTGCCGCGAGGTCGCAAGGTCGATCGCATTGGCTTTGGGCCGGTCCAGTGTCACCTCAAGGATGGCCCCCTCACGGCGGGTCTTGATCGGGCTGTCTTGGCTCATTTTATTTTGTCCTTTCTGCGCATCAATGCATCTGCTGCGACGGCATCGCTAGGCGTGCAAATCAGCGGATTGATCTCGATTTCCTCAAGGCCCTCGGCCTCGGCGATCACATAGGCTTCGACCGCTCGGATCGCCCGCATGATCGCTGCGCGATCCGCAGGCGGTGCGCCTCGGTAGCCTTTCAGGAGTGGAGCGATGCGCAAGCTGTCAAGCGCAGTACTCAGCGCCGAATCCGAGGCCGGCAACAACACAGACGTGCTGTCCTGCATGACCTCCGTCAGTGTGCCACCTGCCGCCAGTGTCAGCACAAAACCATGTGCGGGATCTTTGGTCACCCCGACAAGCAGCTCCGCAACCGCACCGGTGATCATCTCTTCGACGAGGAACCGATCCGTGGGCATAGCAACGGCGGCATCGCTCACCTCTTGCCCACTTCGAAGGTTCAGGCGCACGGCGCCCTCTTCTGTCTTGTGGGCGATCCCCTCGCCCTTGAGCGCAACCGGGTAGCCGATGTCTGCCGCCACCGCTCGCGCTGCAACCACGCTGCGGGCAGGTTTGGAGCGCGGCACACGCAGGCCAAACCGTGCCAGCCACGCTTTGGCCTCGCCCTCCGGCACCAGATCAGGATTGCTATGGCTCTTGGTGGGCAACAACAGCGGGTGTGTGAGCTCCGGCAACGGGTGCCCTGCCGCCTCTGTCGCGGTGATCGCCTCAGATAGCCCCATGAACGGCACCACGTCGGCGGCGATGAGTTGCTCCATCACCGTTTCCGGCAGGAGCTCCGGCAAGGTTGCCACGAGCGCAATGGGCTGACCCGTTTGTTGCCGCACCGCGATTGCAGCCTCGATGACGCAGTCCCAGTCCGAGGCATCGCATCGGTCATCGCGGGGGAAGTCCACCACAATCATGGTCAGGCCCAGCTGCGGATCGACCATGGCGGCAAAAGCGCGCGTCATCGCGTCCACATCGCGCCAGATGTAAGTGTGGTAGTCCAGTGGATTGGCAAGCGCGACCATTGGTCCAAGAGCGGCGCGCAGATCCGTACGCTGGCGTTCATTCAACGGAGGAAAAGAGACGCCGCGCCCATGCGCCGTATCTGCCGCAAGGCTCGCTTCACCGCCGGAACAACTGATTGTTGCGATCCGCGTGGAGGGCAAGCGCCCAACCATGTGCATCAGCTTCAGCGTCTCCAGAAAGGATGGCAGATCATACAGCCGTGGAATACCCAGACGCCCCAGCAAGGCGCTGGCACCGGCGTCCCCCCCCGCGAGTGAGGCCGTGTGCGACACCGTTGCCGCCCGAGCCTGCGCAGATCGACCCACCTTGAGCGCGATGATCTGTTTGCCGAGTTGGCGGGCTTTTACTGCGAGCGATTCAAAAGCGCGCAGATCGCCAAATCCCTCGATATGAAGCCCCAGCGCCGTCACCCGATCGTCTTCGAGGAGCGCCTCTCCAATTGCGGCGATCCCAGTCTGAGCCTGATTGCCACAGGTCACGACATACGCGAGCGGCAGCGCCCGTTTCTGCATCGTGAGGTTGAGCGCAATGTTGGAGCTCTGGGTGATGATCGCCACCCCTTTTTCCACGCGCTGACCACCATGTTGATCCGGCCAGAGCAGCGCCCCGTCGAGATAATTGATAAACCCATAGCAATTGGGGCCAAGGATCGGCATCGATCCTGCAGCCTCCAGCAGGTTCTGCTGCAGGTTTGCACCTTCGCTGTCCTCGGCCTCGGCTTCGAGAAATCCGGATGCAAAGCAAACCGCGCCCCCGGCGCCACGCTCTGCCAGCGCCCGCACCACATCAATGGTCGCAAGGCGGTTGATCCCGACAAAGCTTGCATCCGGCGCCGAAGGCAGAGCGGCAACATCGGCATACGCCGTGAGCCCGGCCACCTCTTCGGCCTTTGGATGCACGGGCCAGATCTCCCCCTCAAACCCCATTCTGCGGCATTGTTCGATTACGGCAAGACACCACGCACCTCCGCCGACAACGGCGATGGTTTTGGGTCTAAATAGCCTGTTTAGAGACTGCATATAGATCTATTCGCTTGAACTGTTGCGGTCCAGATGCCCGAGGCTCTGTTCCGGATTGATAAGGTCACGCACACGGGTTTTGAGCTCTTTGACATCTGGAAAACCGCCATCGCGCTTGCGCTCCCAGATCAGTTGGTCTTCCACGGAGATCTCAAAGGTGCCCCCGATTTCGCCGGGGACCAAGGTCACACCAGCAAGCTGTTCTTGAAAGGTCGAGAGCAATTCCTGGCTCATCCATGCCGCACGCAACAACCAGTTGCACCCGATACAATATGTGATGGTGATATGCGGTTTTGTTGTGGGTTCAGCCGTGGTCGACACGATCAGCCTCCGTGTGGTCTCAGCATCTCGCGGCTGATGATGTGCCGCTGGATTTCACTGGTCCCTTCCCAGATACGTTCAACGCGCGCGTCGCGCCAGATCCGTTCCAGCGGGAGTTCATCCATCAGCCCCATGCCGCCGTGGATCTGGATGGCCTCATCCGCAACCATAGCGAGCATTTCGGTCGCTTTCAGCTTGGCCATGGACATGTCGGCCTCGGTGACGCTGCCCTGATCGAACTTCCAGCCCGCCTCCCAGGTCAAGAGATTGGCGGCTTTCAACTCCATCGCCATGTCGGCGAGCTTGAACGACACGCCCTGGAATTTGCTGATGGGCTGACCAAACTGTTTGCGCTGCGCGGCGTATTCCACCGCATGTTGCAGCGCTCGATCCGCACGCCCCAGACAGGTGGCCGCAACCTGCAGACGGGTGGCACCAAGCCAGGTGTTTGCCACCTCGAACCCCTGGTCGACCTCGCCAAGGATCGCCGACGACGGCAAACGGCAGTCATCGAACTCCAGCACCTGATTGGTGTATCCCCGATGCGACACATTGCGATAGCCGTCGCGCACTGCAAAACCGGGAGTTCCTTTGTCCACAAAGAACGCCGTGATCTTTTTCTTCTTGCCGCGCGGAGTGTCCTCCTCGCCGGTCGCCATAAACACGATGGCAAAGTCGGCAATATCCGCGTGAGAGATAAAATGCTTGGTCCCGTTCAAGACCCAGTCGTCGCCTTCCTTGCGCGCCGATGCTGTCATGCCACGCAGATCGGAGCCAGCGCCCGGCTCGGTCATTGCAAGACAGTCCCATTTTTCGCCGCGAATACAGGGGAACAGATATTTTTCTTTCTGCTCGTCCGTGCCCGCAAGAAGGATATTCGAAGGACGTGCCACGGCCGTCCAGTGAAGCGCATAGTTCGCGCGCCCCAGCTCTTTTTCGTACATCAACCACGACAGGGTATCGAGCCCTGCCCCACCGACCTCCTCGGGCATGTTTGCCGCATAGAGACCAGCCTCGATGGCCTTTGACTGGAGCTCTTTAATCAGATCCATATCCAGATGGCCGCTGCGCTCGACCTCGAGTTCATGCGGATACAGCTCGTTTTCGACGAAGGCCCGTGTGGTTTCGACGATCATCGCCTGTTCTTCAGTCATCCCAAAATGCACGAGCTCTCTCCTTGTTGGCGTATCTGCTTGCTCCACACCCTATCCTTGGCGTAGCGTCCAGATCGTGCAGATAAGGCGAATTTCATGCAGAAATGGACAAATGATCTTGCCACAGCGAGCCAGGTGGACATTCTCCTCTTTGATGACTTTTCCGGTCATTGCCTCGCAAATACCGTGGAGCCGATGCGTGCCGCCAATACGCTAGCAGGGCGCGAACTCTACCGGTGGCGATTTCTATCACTGAACAGCAGCCGTGTCGTTTCATCCTCCGGCATGGAGGTGACGGCCCATGCGCAACTGGCAGACTGCCGCGGGGACATGCTGGCCGTGATGCCAAGCTACAACTTTCTGCGCCATGATACGCCAGAAACCCGGCGCGCCCTCCGTGCTGCGGCCATGCGCTATCGCGAGTTGGCGGGGCTGGATACCGGTCCCTGGCTTCTGGCCGCAGCGGGCTTGCTGGATGGGCGACGGGCAACCATTCATTGGGACGAGTTGGAGCGGTTGGCGGAGGCCTACCCCGACATTGACGTCCAGCGCAGCCGCTACGTGCTTGATGGGAATAGGATCACCTGTACCGGCGCGCTCGCGGCGTTTGATCTGATGCTGGAGCGGATCGGCATCGCTCATGGTCAAGCGCTGCGGCTGGAGGTTGCGGCCCTGTTTATGTCCACCGAAGGCAGCGGCCCCACACCGGAATCGATGCTGGCACGCACAAAGGTCGTGGCCCGTGCCGTCGGGGTGATGCAAGCGCATGTCGAGGAGCCGCTCTCGATCCCGGAGATCGCTCGGCAAATCGGCCGTTCGCGCAAGGATCTTGAGGCACGCATGAAATCCGATCTGGGCGCCACTCCTGCAAAAGTCTATCGACGGCTGCGCCTCATTCAGGCTCGAAAGCTCATATTAGAGACTGATATTGGCATCTCAGAGGTTGCGACCCGCACCGGATATGAAAATCCGAGCGCGCTGACACGGGCTTTTCGAGTTGAATTCGGAACAACACCCCGCGCCCTGCGCGCCCCGACCTCGTGACGTCAGCCACCGGTCTTTCTTACCCTAGGTATCAACCACGCGCCCTTAGGCCATTAAAACCGAGGCCTCCTGCGATTTGCCGTCCAAAAGCTCGAGCACCGCAGCTGCAGGTCGGCACAGCTTCACCCCATTTCGGCAGGCAACGATCGGTCGATTAACCAACTCCGGATGGGCGACCATCTTCTCAAGGATCAGATCCGCGCTCACATCATCGTCCAGGAGGCCGAGCGCCTCGGCAGGAGAGCGGGTGCGCCGCAGCGCCGTATGCGGGGTCAGCCCAGCGGCAGCAAAAAGCCCCAAAAGCTGCGCGCGTGTCCAACCTGTGCTCAGATACTCCACAATAGTTGGCGCGTACCCTGCGTCGCGGATCATCCGCAAAACGTCCCGTGATTTGCTGCAATCGGGATTGTGGTAAATGACGATATCCAAGGGCGTGCTCCGGCATGAGGTCATGAGGCTGTTATGAACTCGGATTACGGGTCTTGCACCCATCTGCGCAATCAATAACAGTAGGCCATGACACATAAGACCTTCCCAAGCTGGCCCGACGTCGCCCCCCAACTGATCGAAACTGCTGCCGGACGCAGCCCCGCCGATACCGTGATCCGTAACGGTAAATGGGTGAACGTGCACACGCGCGAGGTTCTTGAGGGACATGACATCGCGATCAAGGCAGGCAGGATCGCCTATGTCGGACCGGATGCCTCCTATTGCACGGGGCCAGAGACCGAGGTGATCGACGCTGAGGGGCGCTACATGATGCCTGGGCTCTGCGATGGACATATGCACATCGAATCCGGGATGCTGACCCCCGCAGAATTCGCCCGCGCCGTTATCCCGCATGGCACAACGACCATGTTCACTGACCCGCATGAGATCGCAAATGTCCTGGGACTTGAGGGCGTGCGCTTGATGCATGACGAGGCGCTGTTGCAGCCGGTCAATATCTACACGCAGATGCCGTCCTGCGCCCCCTCTGCGCCGGGGCTGGAGACCACCGGCTATGAGATCTCCGCCGAGGATGTCGCTGAGGCCATGACCTGGCCGGGGATCATCGGCCTCGGTGAAATGATGAATTTTCCGGGTGTCGCTCATGGTGATCCAAAGATGCTAGCGGAAATCGCCGCAACCCAGCGCTCCGGCAAAACTGTAGGCGGCCACTATGCCTCGCCAGATCTTGGACCGGATTTTGCAGCCTATGTGGCAGGCGGCCCCGCAGATGACCACGAAGGCACCTGTGAGGCGGACGCCATCACACGGATGCGACAGGGCATGCGGGCAATGGTGCGCCTCGGATCCGCCTGGTATGACGTCGAGGCCCAGATCACAGCGATCACCGAGAAGGGCCTTGATCCGCGCAATTTCATCCTTTGCACCGATGACTGCCACTCCGGAACGTTGGTCAATGAGGGTCATATGAACCGCGCAGTGCGTCACGCAATCGACTGCGGCTGCGATCCGCTGATCGCGATCCAGATGGCGACGATCAACACCGCAACACACTTTGGGCTCGAGCGCGAAATTGGCTCCATCACCCCCGGTCGACGGGCCGATATCATCCTGACATCTGACCTGAAAACGCTGCCCATCGAAGTGGTGATCGCGCGTGGGCAGATTGTGGCTGAATCAGGCTCTATTAAGGTGGAATGCCCCCATCTTGATTGGCCAGAAAGCGCTCGCGGTACGGTGCACCTGGGCCACACGCTCGCTGCGACGGACTTTGAACTGGCAGCACCAGAAGGGGCAAATGCCGTCACCGCAAATGTGATTGGCGTGGTGGAGAACCAAGCCCCGACCAAAGCGCTCAAAGCGGAGCTGCCGGTGCGCGATGGTCTGGTTGAGGGTGAAGGCGATGTCTGCCAGATCGCCCTGGTTGAGCGTCACCGGGCCACAGGCGGCGTGACCAACGCCTTCGTGTCGGGTTTCGGCTACGAAGGGAAAATGGCGATGGCCTCGACCGTGGCGCATGACAGCCATCACATGATTGTGGTCGGCACTGACCGCACCCAAATGGCCCTTGCCGCCAACCGTCTGGCCGAGGTCGGCGGTGGCATCACGATTTTCCGGGATGGCGCAGAGCTGGCGTTGGTGGAGCTGCCTATTGCCGGTCTGATGTCTGACAGCCCTGCCTCAGAGGTCGCCGCCAATGCACAGAAACTCGTGGAGGCCATGCAGGCCTGCGGCTGCACTCTGAACAATGCCTATATGCAACACTCTCTCTTGGCACTTGTGGTGATCCCGGAACTGCGGATCAGCGATCTTGGCCTTGTAGACGTGCGTAGTTTCAAGAAAATTCCAGTAATCGAGCCGTTCAATGAATGATGTAAAAACACCCGACCTGCCCGCTGCCGAAAGCTTTACCGACGCCAAAGCGGCCGTAGCGCGCCTGATTGAGCTCTACGATAGCGCAACCAATTTTCTCTGTGACGAGTTTATTGCCGCGATGAGCGCCGGAGCTGCGCCGAGCAGCCGCATGCGAGCCTACTATCCCGAAGTGCGCTTCACCACCACGACCTACGCGCAGGTGGACAGTCGCCTGAGCTTTGGTCATGTGGCCGATCCCGGCATCTATTCCACCACCGTCACACGGCCCGATCTGTTTCGTCATTACCTGGAGCAGCAAATCGGGTTGCTGATCAAGAACCACGACCAGCCGGTGACAGTGGGGGTATCGCAAACGCCGATGCCAGTGCATTTTGCCGTCGCCTCGCGCCCGGGACTGACAGTACCGCAGGAGGGCGCCGCGCGCTTCACCCTGCGCGATGTCTTTGATGTGCCGGATCTCGCCACAACAAACGACGACATCGTAAATGGCACCTATGTGCCCGAAAACGGTGTCGGTCCGCTGTCGCTCTTTACCGCCCAGCGCGTCGACTACTCTCTGGCGCGTCTGTCACACTATACCGCGACCGACCCGGAGCATTTCCAGAACCATGTGTTGTTCACCAACTACCAGTTCTACGTGACAGAGTTCGAAGCCTATGCGCGCGAACAACTGGCCGATCCAGACAGCGGCTACACCAGTTTTGTCTCCACCGGAAACGTCGAGATCACCAAAGCGGATGGAGAGCTGCCAGCATCGCTCAAAATGCCGCAGATGCCGACTTACCACCTGAAACGCCCCGACGGAAACGGCATCACACTGGTCAACATTGGCGTTGGCCCGTCAAACGCGAAAACCGCAACCGATCACATTGCGGTCCTGCGCCCACACGCCTGGCTGATGGTGGGCCATTGTGCGGGTCTGAGGAACTCTCAGGCATTGGGAGATTTTGTGCTTGCTCATGCCTATCTGCGCGAGGATCACGTTCTGGATGACGACCTGCCGGTCTGGGTACCGATCCCGGCATTGGCAGAAATTCAGGTCGCGCTCGAGGAAGCCGTGGCAGAGGAAACCGGACTCGAAGGCTATGATCTCAAGCGGATCATGCGGACTGGCACCGTTGCAAGCCACGACAACCGCAACTGGGAACTGCGCGACCAGTCTGGTCCCGTGCAACGTCTGAGCCAATCCCGTGCGATTGCTCTTGATATGGAGAGCGCCACCATCGCCGCCAATGGCTATCGGTTCCGGGTTCCCTACGGCACGCTCCTGTGCATTTCCGACAAGCCCCTGCACGGTGAATTGAAGCTGCCCGGCATGGCGTCCGATTTCTATCGCACGCAGGTGTCGCGGCATCTGCTGATCGGGATCAAGGCAATGGAGCGACTGAGAACAATGCCGCTCGAGCGTCTCCACAGCCGGAAACTGCGCTCTTTTGACGAAACGGCCTTCCTGTAAAGGCGAAAATATGCTGTTTTCCACGGAAAATTGCTTGTTTGGCGCTTGATCTTGTGCGCTACGCGTTGTGTTGTCCCACTACATAACGCTAATGTTACGCGATGAGGCCCCAACACGTCGGGCAGTTTCAAGGAGAGCTAAGAATGTCCAAACCGATGACCAAAACTCAGCTTGTGGCAGCACTGGCTGAGGAAATGGACAGCGACAAGAAAACCGCTGGTGCCGCTCTGGATGCCGTTTGCAACCTGATCACCCGCGAAGTGTCTGGCGGCGGTGCCGTGACTCTGCCGGGTGTTGGCAAGATCTACTGCCGTGAGCGTCCCGAGCGCGA
Source organism: Ruegeria sp. TM1040 (assembly GCF_000014065.1). NCBI lineage: Bacteria > Pseudomonadati > Pseudomonadota > Alphaproteobacteria > Rhodobacterales > Roseobacteraceae > Ruegeria > Ruegeria sp. TM1040. The sequence continues at coordinate 2,963,919 of NC_008044.1, forward strand.
AGTCCGCAACCCGGCAACCGGCGAGAAGTTCATGAAAGAAGCAGACAAGGTCGTGAAAATGACCATCGCCAAAGCGCTCAAGGACAGCGTCAACGGCGAAGGCTGATCCACATCTGGATCAAGGCCAATGGCTTCGGGGCTGCCCTTTTGGGCGGCCCTTTTCTTTTGTACCAATCTCTTCGCGCTGCCTTTCCAGCCTCGCGGCAACTGGCTAACGTCCCGCCTTATCAATAGGGGACAAGTGATATGGATCTGCGCGCGATTTTGATGGGGTTGGCCTTCGCCCTGATGTGGTCCTCTGCCTTTACCTCGGCGCGGATCATCGTTGCGGATGCGTCTCCGCTCTTTTCTCTGGCGATGCGGTTCTTGCTCTCTGGTCTCATAGGCGTGGCGATCGCACGCGCCATGGGGCAGACGTGGCGCCTGACGCCCGCACAGTGGAAGGCGACGATCCTTTTTGGGATCTGCCAGAATGCGCTCTACCTCGGCCTGAACTTCGTGGCGATGCAATGGGTCGAAGCCTCTATGGCAGCCATTATCGCCTCCACAATGCCGCTCCTGGTCGCCTTGGCATCCCTGGTGCTGTTTCGCGAGCCGATCCGGCCTCTCGGCATGCTGGGTTTGGTCGCGGGCGTTGCTGGTGTTGCCTTGATCATGGGCACCCGGATCAGCGCCGGTGTCGACCTCCTTGGCATTGCGCTCTGCGGTCTTGGAGTGCTGGCGCTTACCACGGCGACGCTAGCCTTGCGCGGGGCGACCTCGGGTGGGAACTTCATGATGGTGGTTGGTCTGCAGATGCTTGTGGGCTCCGCTGCGCTCTTTCCCGCAGCCTTTGCGTTTGAGACCATTCGTGTTGACCCAAGCTGGCCTCTGGCGATCGCTTTTGTCTATACCACTTTCGTCCCCGGTTTGGCCGCGACTTTGATCTGGGTGATGCTCTTGAACCGGATCGGGGCTGTGCGCGCTGCGACTTTCCACTTCCTGAACCCGGTCTTCGGGGTCGCTGTTGCAAGCTCACTCCTTGGCGAGAGGCTCGGGCTCCTCGATATGGCTGGGGTCGCGGTTGTAACCTTCGGAATTCTGGCGGTGCAACTAGCGCGGCAACCCGCTACCGCAGCCCCAGCGCGCACGTCTACAGCCGAGCCGCAGATGGGTCAGCGTTGAACGACGGTGTTCACATTTGCGCGCATCTCAAGCACAAGAGAGCCAACAGGGATGGATTGGGGTTTGAAAACGCGCCCGCCAACCCCAGCTATAGACGCATCCAATCAGGTGGGAGGGCCCCATGACCAAGTATTTCAAGAACCCCGACGCCATCGCTGCGCTGTCAGAAGAAGAATTCTACGTCACACAGAATTCTGGCACCGAACGTCCCGGCACCGGCAAGCTCCTGTCCAACAAGGAGCCCGGCATCTATGTGGACATCGTATCGGGCGAGCCGCTGTTTGCCTCTTCCGACAAATATGAATCAGGCTGTGGCTGGCCAAGCTTCACCAAGCCGATCGAACCCGCACATGTGCAGGAACTCGAAGATCGCACCCTCGGCATGATCCGTACCGAGGTGCGCTCTACCCATGGCGACAGCCACCTCGGCCATGTCTTTCCCGACGGCCCTGCTGATCGCGGCGGTCTGAGATATTGCATCAACTCGGCGTCCTTGCGCTTTATTCACCTCGACGACATGGAGGCTGAAGGCTATGGCGCCTACATCAACCAAGTGGAGGACCACCGATGACCACAACTGAACGCGCCGTTCTGGCAGGCGGCTGCTTCTGGGGCATGCAGGAGCTAATCCGTCATCGCAAGGGCGTCCTCAGCACCCGCGTCGGCTATACCGGTGGTGATGTGCCCAATGCGACGTACAAGAACCACGGCACCCACGCAGAAGGCATCGAGATCACCTTTGATCCCGAACAGACCTCCTATCGCGAGATGTTGGAGTTCTTTTTTCAGATCCATGACCCAACAACGGTCAATCGTCAGGGTAACGATATCGGTATGAGCTATCGCTCTGCGATCTACTACGTCGATGCGCGTCAAAAACAAATTGCCGAGGACACGATTGCAGATGTCGAAGCTTCCGGAATTTGGCCCGGCAAGGTCGTGACCGAAGTGGAACCCGTTGGGGATTTCTGGGAGGCAGAGGCAGAGCATCAAGACTACCTGCAGCGCCTGCCCAATGGCTATACCTGCCATTTTCCCCGTCCCGACTGGGTCCTGCCCAAACGGGATCAAGCTGCAGAATAACTCTCGATAGAGCCTAGTTTCGTGGATTCTTACAACAAATAGGCCGCCTCCAGTTGGGGGCGGCTTTTGTTTGGTCGCTAAGCATGTGCCACACGCGGGCGACCGCTTGCTTCTACGGTGAGGGTTGCCTCGACAAACACCTGCCGCGCCTCAACCTCTGCGGTGCGCAGATCCTTGGTCACATGCACATGGATATCTCCTGCCCCGGCTTCCTCTGCGGCTGCAACGGTCTCGGCGCGCAGGGCGTATTCTAGCGCCGTCAGTGCTGCTTCGCTCTCGGTGAAATCCACGGGGCCATCAGCCAGATGTACACGAAAGCGACCCTCGGACGGGGCTGTCACAGTGCCCGAACGGCGCTGCACAATCCGTCCGACCACGGCGCCGATTGCGTTTGCAACACCAGCGTGTTCAGGCAGGATCATATTGCAGCGTAGACGCTCCCCCACCGCCGGGTAATAACTAGGTGCTGATGCGCCCAATCCGATCACATCCACATTCACCCGCGCATCAAGCGCCACAAGCCCGGTGTGCCCCTGAAGCCCCCGTTGCAGCAGAACATGCCGCGCCAGATCAGACGGACTGCCACCAAACAGAGCCCGTTCTTCGGAGAAAACAGACTCTAATAAGGTCAATGCAGTCTGTTCGGTAAGTTGATCCACGATCATTTGGGCCAGCGTGTCCGCATCCTTTGCAACCATGTCGCCGCTCCCGACGCGGCGCTTGGCAAAGATTGTCAGCGCCTTGTGTGCCGCCTCATTATCCCAGGTCGACACCCGCCCGAGAGCGTGACTCGCATCCGAAGGCGTCACACCGGCCATTTGCACCAACCCACGGTCGATCAGTCGGCTCAGGGCACTTTGGTCCACGCGCGATCGCAGCACCTCGCCAAGCGGACGGACATCCTGTCCGATCCGAGACAACAGAGCCTCCTCACGCGCACTCAGACCATGCGCTTGTTGCCCGGTCACGCCACGCACGAAACGCCCGTCATATTCCCCGATCACCTGCGCATGAAGCTGTGTGTCGAGCGCCGCATGAACGGTTTCCGGCGCCTGCGTGGCGATCAGGGAGATCGGCAAGACCCGGCGCGGCCCCAGCGCAACGCCACCACGCAGCCCTTCCCGCTGCAAATGCACTTCGCTGTCGCCTCCAAGCCCCGTGGTGCGCATGGCGACTGCCTCGACCATGGTGCGATATCCGCCAACTTCTGCACCGTCCGGATCGATCTTTGGCAGGCCGCGTTCGATCAAGGCAACATCGGTGGTGGTGCCACCGATATCGCTGACCAACGCATTTTCTGCTCCAGTCATCCATCGCGCTCCGACAATGGAGGCGGCAGGCCCGCTGAGGATCGTCTCGATGGGGCGTGCGCGGGCCTGGTCCGTGGACATCAGGGCACCGTCACCCCGAACCACCATCATCGGCGCCTCCACCCCCAGCGCCGTCAACGTATCCGCAGCACGACCGATCAACCGGTCGATCATCCCAATCAGCCGCGCATTCAGAACGGCCGTCAGCGCCCGCTTGGGCCCATTGAGCTTTGCCGAGAGCTGATGCGAACAGGTTACAGGCGCGCCGGTGTGCTCTTGAATGAGGCGCGCGACTTCCAATTCATGGGCCGGATTGCGTGTCGCAAAAACGCCCGCAACGGCAAAGCCGCTCACACCAGTAGATTCAGTCTCTAAAAAGGCGATAAGAGCCTCTTTGTCCAACACAGCTGCTTCGGAACCTGCATGGGTGTGGCCACCAGCGAGGAGCAGGACCGGATCCCCCTTGAGCGCAGTGTCCAGGCCGTGACGCTCCAGATCCTGCGCGCTGAAGCCGATGTAGATCAAAGCCACGCGCCCGCCCTGCCCTTCAACCAATGCGTTGGTTGCAAGCGTAGTGGACAATGCGGCCATGGAAATATCCGCGGGCGCAACACCGGACTGCGCCAACACCGCGCGGACCGCGCCGCCGACCCCAATCGCAAGATCCTCGCGTGTGGTGAGCGATTTGGCCGAGGCAATCACCTCGGACTCATCGCGGATCAACACCGCATCGGTGTAAGTCCCACCCGTGTCGATCCCAAGCAATATCGCCATCTCGCCCTCGCAGTCCGTATTTGTCTGCTACGGTTTAGCGACTGGTTGCGTCACGTCCACTCTGTTTGCGTCATTACGGCAACCGGGCTGCCGCCCAGCGCGCAGCCTCGGCAACCGTGGGATCAGGATCATCGCAAAGCGCCTGCGCAAACACATGCAACCCTGCATCACCCGAGTTCCCGATAGCATAGAGCACATTCCGCACAAAGCGATCCCGGCCAATGCGTTTGATCGGTGAGCCAGAGAACCGCGCACGAAACGCAGCGTCATCCAGCTGCGACAACTCCGCAAGGGGCGGAGCAATGGTTCCCTCACGCGCGGCATAACGCATATCAGAGGCCTCTACCGCAAACTTGTTCCACGGGCAGGCTGCAAGACAATCGTCACACCCATAGATCCGGTTGCCAAGCTTTGTGCGCAACTCCTCCTCAATCGGACCTTTGTGCTCGATTGTCAGATATGAGATGCAGCGCCGCGCATCGAGCTGGTACGGCGCGGGAAAGGCGTCGGTCGGGCACGCCGTCAAACAGGCGCGGCAGGACCCGCAACGATCCGGCTCCGGCGCATCCACAGGCAGGTCTAATGTTGTAAAGATAGACCCTAAAAAGGCCCAGTTGCCCCAGTCTCTGCTCACAAGGTTGGTGTGCTTTCCTTGCCACCCCAGCCCAGAAGCCTGGCCGAGTGCTTTTTCAGGCACCGGCGCGGTGTCGACAAAAACCTTTACCTGCGCCTCGTCAGGGGCCTCTTCGATCAACCACCGCGCCAAGCGTTTTAGACGTTTCTTGACAAGATCATGATAGTCCTTCCCGCGCGCGTAAACCGAGATCGCGGCACGATCAGGCAAGCCAACAACGGCCATGGGATCTTCGTCCGGTGTGTAGCTTTCAGCCAGCATGATAACAGAGCGCGCCTCCGGCCAGAGCGCGGCAGGGTTTTCGCGCCAGTTGATCCGCTCGGCCATCCATTTCATTTGACCGTGATACCCGGCCTCGAGAAACGCGCGCAGACGCTCCGGCACCTCAGGGACATCCCAGGGCCGACACAGACGTACCGAGACAAAGCCTTCAGCCTTTGCCTGCGCAATCAGTCGTGTCTTGAGTTCGGCTGCCGTTTCCATCGTCACAGACCTAGCGATCCCACAAGAGAGGTCAATATCAGAGCGGCCATGACCAGGGCACACTGAGGCCAATCGCGACGGATCCGCAAACCTGCGACCGGCTCCTCCTTAGGGGCGTGTTGCCATCAAATGCTCTGCGACAGCTTGATAGGCAGGAAGCGAGGTCGGGTCGATAAATCCGTTCTGCGCTTTGGGAAATGAGGAAAGCCGTACCAGCACCATTTCGGCCGTGGGATCCACATAGATTGTCTGACCATGAACACCGCGCGCCGCATAAGCGCCATGCGCATTGTGGAGTACCCACCACTGGCTGGTGTAGCTGCCAGCACCAAAGGTGGGAAAACCATCGCCGAACTTGGACCGGTCGCCACCGGCGCTGATCTTGGCAACCACCTCGGTGGGGAACAGGCGCTGCCCATTGAGCTCCCCTTCGTTCAGCATCAGCTGTCCCAATCGCCCAAGATCACGTAGACCCGCGGTGATGCCGCCACCAGCGAATGGAACACCCTTGGCGTCCACGGTTTGATAGGCATCCTGCTCCACCCCCATCCGGCGCCAGAGACGATCGGACACAATATCGGTGACCGACTGCCCCGACACGCGACTGATGATCCAGCCCAGCATATCGGAGTTGATGGTTTTATAGTGAAACGCGTCCCCGTGATTGCCCTCTGGCGCCACCTGCTGCAGGTATTCCCAATACCCGTTCGGCCCTACATACCCCTCTGGTTTTGGGAGCGGGCTAGCCGCTTTGGAATAGAGCCAGATATCCGCGTTGGGGTCCGAGTAGTCCTCGGAGTACTGTACCCCGGTTGTCATATCCATCACCTGACGCACGGTCGCAGTCGCAAAGGCGCTGTCGCCGATCTCTGGGATGATGTCACGCACCAATGCTGTGTCATCTAGCAGCCCCTCAACAACCATGATTTCCGCCACAAGACCGGTAAAAGACTTGGTCATGGACATGATCGCGTGTTTGCCGCCCTCTTCAAGGCAACCAAAATAGCGCTCATAGACAACTTCGCCTTTATGCAGGATCAGCATGCCATCGGTGTAATTCGCGTAAAGCGACTGCTCCCACGTCATCTCTGCATCACTGTTCTGAGGCATGAAGGTGACCGCATCGATCTCCGCTCGCAGCTCGGCAAACTCTGACGCGGAGGGGTAGGTCAACGGCACCGGATCGCTGAGTCCGCGACTGATCTCCTCGGTCGGTAAGAACTCGCGCAAATGGCAGACCGACCAGCGCAGTCTTGGAAAGCTGAAGTAGACGCTGTCAGGTTGGGTAATGATCTTGTCAGCGGGCGGTGGAAAGCCTTGCATCCAGCCCATGACATTGGGGTCGGATTCTTGCGCAGACAGCGGTGCGGATTGCGCGCCCGCCTGCGATGAGACGACAAGCGCAACCGCCGCCGCCAGAGTTGCTGCAAAGAAATTAGAAGTTGACGACGACATTGATGAAACCTCCTGTCCAAGGGTCCGCAGTTGCACCGATGACATTGTCGATGCCAGCACCGGGAAAGGACACAGAGATCCCAGCAGTCAGAAACGTATTGCGGTTGATAATTCTGCTGTATTCGAGAAACAGGTCATCGGCGAGATGACTATCCGTGACCCCCGACACGACATTCCCGTTCAGATCGACGCGCGTTGCCTGCCCGAATTGGACGGGGCTGTTGAGCTCATTCGCCCGGATGTGCGCATAGCGTAGCGTCCAGGTGTCCTGTCGTGACGGTTGAAGGCGCAAGGCCAGAGTTAGCGCGTTCACATTCGAGTTGATGAAAGTGGAAGCGGATTTTGATCCCGTGGCCCAGGCGCTTGGGCTGCCTTGATAATAGAGCGGATCAAACCGCTCGAGTTTTGTGGTGTTTGGATCGTCTCCGGAAAAGCTCTGATATCCAATGGTGAGATTCGGGGACCAGGCCAGACCCTCGAATGTGTAGCCCGCCGTGACCCGTCCGGCCCAAGCCTCCAGGTCGATGCGGTCATTCCATTGATAGGCGACCTCTCCGGTGAACGTCCAATTCTCCAGCCCGTTATCAAATGGATTTGTGCGCCCATACAGGCCAAGCGTACGAGTTCCTTCGCGCCCCCCGGGAAGGATGCTCGGGGCGCCGACACCACCGGGGGCTGCTTTCGGATAAGACGATTCGGAGTTCAGAACATCCACATAGGTGACGCCCAGATAGCCACCTGCCGGGGCGTCGTACCGCAGATCAACCCCCGCCAGATTGTTGTTTCCATCTGTCGAGGGCAGTTCATTCGGATCAAGGTAGAATGCCGTCCCCGAGACCTGCCCCAATGTGAACCGGCCAATCGCCGCCCCTTCCCAGGCCTTGCGGGGCCCAAATTTCAACGCACCACGTTCAAAACCACTGGTCGCGCCATTGGCAATCAGCATGCCTGTGCCCAGCGTGAGCTCGCGCGCACCAAGAGACAGATCATACGTCGCATCCGTTCCAAGCCTGCCACGAATCGCGATGTAGGCCTCCTCCAGTGTGGTGGCGCCAGTATCGCCGTAGTCAAAAGCATCCTTCCCCCATGTGTAGGACGCCACGCCGGAGAGCTTGCCATAGAGAGTCGCGCCGGTATCAAGCCGATATTCAAAGCTGATGCCCGGCTTGATGTAGCTTTCAAGCCAGCGGGTATCGGGATCAAACCCGCTACCCGGCGCGGTGGTGGCAGCGAGATCCCAAAAGAGATTGTCCTCTGCCACTGCATTCAATCCCGCCTGAAAATGCCCACGCACTGTCAACGCATCGCGCTCGTATAAGAGCATCGGGTCGCGTTCCTGAGCAGACGCCGCAATGGCAAGGGAGGAGGCGCTCGCAACAAGGCAATATCGACTCAAGACTCTCATGGCTTTCTCCCTCACTCGATCTATGGCTTGGCACAATCCTAGGCTGATTTTCGTCGAGGCTAGCATCTTAGATCGCACCACGATAGCGCGCCTGCAGAATCACCCACCAAAGTCCCAATGCGGCTTCATCCGGCAGGGGTTCAAATCAACAAGCGACCAAGCCCGTCTGCCAATCTCGATTCGTCATAGATTTTGGGGCTTTAAGCGCGATACAGCGACAGCGAGATCGAGTTGGCGTAAGAGGTGTCGAGTTTAGAGAAGTGAGCGATTTCCTGCACCAGCTCTCACAGGAAGCGAAACTCAATATCGGTTTTGCGTGATATCTACGCGTTCCGATCGGGTATTGTGAATGCAGTTTTCGCTGCAAGCCGCGATATTTGGAGAAAGTGGTGAGCCGTGCAGGATTCGAACCTGCGACCCACTGATTAAAAGTCAGTTGCTCTACCAACTGAGCTAACGGCCCACTCTCTGTGAAGACTTATTCCGGCCTTCTCGGACAACCTGATAACTGGATTAGTCTATAAAGATCAACCTGTTATTCAGAACCGGACCGTTGCGCGTTGGTGTGTTGCACCGTTCCGATAGGGGGGGCTTCTACGGTTTAGCCAGCAGAGGGTCAACCCCTTTTTCGAAGTTTTCTGCGCTATCTCTGGATTCATTTTAACATCAGGTCTATATGCGCTTCATGACCTCCCCAGGATCCGATCATATGTTGCCGTTCATGAAGATGCATGGGCTTGGAAATGACTTTGTCGTCATCGATGCCCGCGAGTCAGATATCGAAATCACCCCTGCAATGGCCAAGGGGATTGCCCACCGCCAGATGGGTCTCGGATTTGACCAACTCGCCGTCATCGCTACCGCTGACGCGTCTACAGAAGCGGATGCGCATCTGGTGTTCTACAACGCTGACGGCTCTACTTCAGGGGCCTGCGGGAATGCGACACGCTGTATCGCAAGGTACCTGATGGATCAGAGCAACAAGCCGTCGCTGCGGTTGACAACCGACCGGGGTGTCCTGATTGCAACGGACGCAGGTGAGGGGCTGACCTCGGTGAATATGGGTGCGCCGCAGCTCAGTTGGGATGAAATCCCGCTCGCGGAGGAGTTGGAAACGCTAGAACTCCCCATCGAAGGCGCGCCAAGCGCCACTGGCATGGGCAACCCGCATTGTACGTTCTTTGTTGAGGACGCAGAGGTGATTCCACTGGCGGAATTTGGTCCTCGTTACGAACATCATCCCCTCTATCCGGAACGCACCAATGTTCAGATCGCCCATGTCGTCGGCCCGAACCATCTCAGGATGCGCGTCTGGGAGCGCGGTGTTGGCATTACCCTTGCATCAGGCTCCTCCTCCTGCGCAACAGCGGTAGCAGCCGCACGCAAGGGTCTCACAGGGCGCAAGGTACAGATCGATCTGGATGGAGGGACGCTGTGGATCGATTGGCGCGACGATGGGGTCTGGATGACCGGACCAACAATGCATGTCGCCAATGGCAGCTTTACACGGCAATTCCTCGAAAGCTTGTCCGAATGAGCAACGCGCCAAAATTCACAACGCTCGGCTGTCGGCTCAATGCCTATGAAACAGAGGCCATGAAGGAGCTCAGCCGCCAGGCGGGCCTTGAGGGTGCCGTAGTGGTCAATACATGTGCCGTAACCGCCGAGGCAGTGCGCAAGGCGCGTCAGGAAATTCGCAAACTGCGGCGCGATCACCCGGATGCGCCCATTATCGTCACCGGATGTGCCGCCCAGACCGAGCCGGAAACCTTTGCCGCGATGAGCGAAGTCACGCAGGTGATCGGCAACACCGAAAAGATGCAGCCCGAAACATGGCAGCGCATGGCCAAGGGGCTGGATTTCATCGGCGCCACCGAAAAAGTTCTAGTGGACGACATCATGTCGGTGACAGAGACCGCAAGTCATCTGATTGATGGGTTCGGGACGCGGTCCAGGGCCTATGTGCAGGTCCAAAACGGCTGCGATCATCGCTGTACCTTTTGCATCATCCCCTATGGACGCGGCAATTCCCGCTCCGTGCCTGCCGGCGTTGTTGTGGATCAGATCAAGCGTCTGGTCGACAAAGGCTACAACGAGGTGGTGCTGACCGGGGTCGATCTGACCAGCTGGGGTGCGGATTTGCCCGCAAGTCCCAAGCTGGGAGACCTTGTGATGCGAATCTTGAAGCTCGTCCCAGATTTGCCCCGTCTGCGTATCTCGTCGATCGATTCGATCGAAGTGGACGAAAACCTGATGCAGGCCATCGCCACAGAGCCACGCCTGATGCCCCACCTGCATCTGAGCCTGCAACATGGCGATGATCTCATTCTAAAGCGGATGAAACGGCGCCATCTGCGCGATGACGCCATTCGGTTCACGGAGGAAGCCCGCAAGCTGCGTCCGCAGATGACCTTTGGCGCGGATATCATCGCCGGCTTTCCGACCGAAACCGAATCGCATTTTGAAAACTCGCTCAAACTCGTAACCGAATGCGACCTCACCTGGCTGCATGTCTTCCCCTATTCCAAGCGCGAGGGAACCCCAGCCGCCAAGATCCCGTCACAGGTCAATGGCAATGTGATCAAGGAACGTGCTGCGCGCCTGCGTGCCATCGGCGAAGCACAGATTGCCAGACACCTCTCCGAGCAGATCGGTCGTCAACATAGCATCTTGATGGAAAACCCTCACATGGGGCGCACAGAACAGTTCACCGAAGTGCGCTTTGCCACACCACAGACCGAAGGCGCCCTCGTTCAGGCGCAGATCACCGGGAGCGATGGGCTGCAGCTCACCGCCTGACGCCGGGAGGTCGTCCAATGGCGCTGATACTGTTTCTGCATGGCCCCTCCAGCAGCGGCAAATCCACACTCGCCAAAGCGATCAGAGAGGCTTCCTCCCGACCGCTCCTGCATCTCTCCATCGATCATCTGCGCGACAGCGGAGCCTGGGAGCCGCAGGCCTACCCGGATTGGGCAGGAGCGCGCGCTGGATTCTTCTCCGGCTTTCACAGGGCGGTCAAAGCCTTTGCGGATGCCGGGAACGACCTGATCCTTGAGCATATCCTCGACACGCCGGGCTGGCATGCTGATCTCCAGCAGCTCTTTTGCGGCCACAAGGTCATTTTCATCGGCCTCACGCCCTCGCTATCCACGCTCGAGACCCGCGAGGCCGCGCGCGGCGACCGCCCGGCGGGCAGCGCAGCGCGGGATTTTGAACATGTTCACCGCGACCTCAGCTATGATCTGACGCTGGATGGCTCCGCCCCCCTCCAGGAGAGTGTCAGATCCATCCTGTCGATGACCTCTGCACCACTAGCCCGCTCCCGGTTCTTCAACTGATCCCCTCCCCCTTCTTCTAACGGCAAATATCCCGGGGTGAATGCGCCGTCAGGCGCAGAGGGGCTGGCCCCATTTCTAGAATCAAAAAAAACCCCCGCATCCGAAGATGCGAGGGTTTCTCAAACTTTCAGCAGGATACCCTTAGGAGGTTTTCTTGCCTTTGTGCGGGGCCCAGAGGCGTTTGTTGGTGAGGTAAAGCAGAACCGACAGCACGGTCAGGAACAGCACACCAACAAAACCGGCTTGCTTGCGCGCCATCATCTTGGGCTCTGCAGTCCACATCAGAAACGCCGAAACATCCTTCGAGAGGTTCTCGAGGTCGTTTTCATGACCGTCGATGAACTCCACCTGCTCATCCGCGAGCGGCGGTGCCATCGAGATCCAGCCACCGGGGAAGGCGGTGTTCTTGTAGAACGTGGTCCCGGCTTCCACCTTGGTTTCGCCGGTGTAGCCGGTCATCAGGGAGGCGATGTATTCCGCGCCGCCCATGCCCTTGAAGAGCTGGTTGATGCCAAGGCCATAGGGACCGTGGAAACCCGCACGCGCCTTTGCCATCAGGCTCAGATCCGGTGCGCCAAGGGCCGTGTTCTCGGGGAAATGATCCACCGGTTTGGCCGGGCGGAAATCATCAAGCTCGGGGTCGAACACCTCGAAGTTGTCCGCCGCGTAAGCCCGGACCTGATCTTCGGGCATGCCCGGGCCATCAGAGTCAGAGAGAGTGCGGATCGGTACTTGCTTCAGACCGTGACATGCCGCGCAGACCTCGGTGTAGATCTGAAGGCCACGCTGAAGCTGGTTCTGGTCGTAGGTGCCAAACGGCCCCTCAAAAGAGAAGGCGTAGTCTTCGACATGGCCGCCTGCCCCAGCCGCGAAAGACGCGGCCGGAACAAGTGCCAGAGCAAAGGCAGCACCGGTTACAATTTTCTTGAACATTGGTAGCTGTCCTTCTTCTTATTCAGCAGGAGTAGCTTCGGATTTCTTGCCGTAGTGGGCATTGAAATCGTCTTCGATGGTGGCGGGGATAGGCTCTGGCTTCTCGATCACACCCAGAAGCGGCAGGATCACGAGGAAGTATGCGAACCAATAGGCCGATGCGATCAGCGAGAAGGTCGCATAAGGCTCTTCCGCAGGCATCGCCCCCAGCCACATCAGGGCAAAGAAGTCGATGACCAGAAGCAGGAACCACCACTTGAACTGCGGGCGGTACTTGCCCGAGCGTACACGAGAGGTGTCGAGCCAGGGCGCCAGCGCCATGACGGCAATCGCACCAAACATCGCCAGAACACCAAAGAACTTCGCATCGATGATACCACCGGTCACAAAGGAGGCGATCTGTACAACCCAAACTTCAGAGGTGAAGGCACGCAGGATCGCGTAGAACGGCAGGAAGTACCATTCCGGAACGATATGCGCAGGTGTCACCAGCGGGTTGGCCTCGATGTAGTTGTCCGGGTGACCAAGATAGTTCGGCATGAAGCCGACAATCGCCCAGAAGATAACCAGCACAACCGCAAGGCCGAGGAAATCCTTGATCACGAAGTAGGGCCAGAACGGCAGGGTGTCTTTCTTGGCTTCTTCCTTGGAACCGCGACGCACATCAACACCGGTCGGGTTGTTGTTGCCCGTGGTGTGGAAGGCCCAGATGTGAACGATCACGAGGGCCGCAATCACAAAGGGCAGAAGGTAGTGCAGCGAGAAGAAGCGGTTCAGGGTCGCATTGCCCACCGAGGGTCCGCCCAGAAGCCAGGTCTGGATCGGCTCGCCGATGAACGGGATCGCGCCAAAGAGGCCGGTGATCACGGTTGCACCCCAGAAGGACATCTGACCCCAAGGCAGAACGTAGCCCATGAAGGCGGTGCCCATCATCATCAGATAGATCAGCATGCCCACGATCCACGTGATTTCACGCGGGGCCTTGTAGGACCCATAAAACAGGCCGCGGAAGATGTGAATGTAGACGGCAACAAAGAACAGCGATGCACCATTCATGTGCAGATACCGCAGCATGTAGCCGCCGTTCACGTTGCGCATGATGTGCTCGACAGAGGCAAACGCCAGATCGGCGTGCGGCGTGTAGTGCATCACCAGCATGATGCCGGTCACGATCTGCAGCGCCAAACAGAAAGCGAGGACGATACCCCAGATCCACCACCAGTTCAGGTTCTTCGGGGTGGGGATCATGATGGTGTCATAAACGAGGCCAACGATCGGCAGGCGGCTGTGCAGCCACTTCTCTGCGCCCGTCTTTGGCTCGTAATGGTCGTGCGGAATACCAGACATTGCGTGCGCCCCTCCTTATCCCAGCTTGATGGTGTTTTCGTCGGTGAACTCAGCCACCGGGATGTGAAGGTTCTGCGGTGCGGGGCCTTTGCGGATACGACCTGCGGTATCGTAGTGCGAGCCGTGGCACGGGCAGAACCAGCCGTTGAATTCGCCGGCACCGTCGCCGAGCGGAACACAGCCGAGGTGGGTACAGACACCCATCATCACCAGCCATTCACCATTCTCATCAAGAGTACGGTTTTCATCCGAAGCATCGGTCCCCGGCTTGTTGGGGTTCTCCGAAGAGGCGTCGATCAGCTCTGCCATCTCGACAGCGCGTGCTTCGTCAATTTCTTCCTGTGTGCGGCGGCGAATGAACACCGGCTTACCAAGGAACATAACAGAGATCTGCGTGCCGACGTCGACGCCTGAAATGTCCACAAGGATGGAGGACAGGGCCTGAACGTCAGCCGAGGGATTCATCTGGTTGACCAGTGGCCAAACGGCGGCACCCGCGGTGACTGCCCCTGCGCCAGCGGTGGCGTAGTAGAGGAAATCTCTCCGGGTTCCTTCGTGGTCTTCTGCGTGGGACACGAGTTTTCTCCAAGTTTCAGCGCCCGTTTAGGGCAAACATGCGCTTACACCGCAATAAACGCGGTGACTCAGCCGCGTGTCTAGCGATGCAAACCGGGTTCGTCTAGCGGTCAAAGCAGCGCAGGCCCGCTTGAATGATGCATTCTGTCGCAGAACTGTTGCACTGCTGCGCCTTTAGTACCTATCTGCGTTAGCTTCCTTTAAAACGAAGTGAACTCCGATACTCAACTTTGGCGCGGATTCGTGGCCACCATGGCGGGGCGCGTTTCAAAGGTTTTGAACCATGCGGCCAACTCGGGCGCAGCGGCGCGCCAGTTCAGATCAGGGTGCCTAAAATCCACATAGTCCAGGGCCGCAGCAACAGCCAATTGGCCAATATTTATTGGGCCGGACAACAAAGGCATCCAGCGCGTCTCTACAGCACTGCAACCGCCAAGCACCTTGCGAGTCTGTCCCTCGAGCCAAGCATCCCATTGTTTTTCAGCTGGGCGCAGGCGCTTTTCGTAAGACATGGAGACCGCAGCATCCATGATCCCGTCGGCTGTCGCCTCCAGAACCTTTATGTCCCAACCGCCACGGTACAGCGTGCTCCCTGCGCGGGAGTCCAAAAATTCGCAAATAACCCGACTGTCATAAAGGGTGGGGCCGCCTTCGCGGGCCAGAGCTGGGATTTTTGCCAGCGGATTGCTGGCAGCAAGGGCCGAATCCGGTTCTGTCACCGTGGTGGCAACAAGCTGCAGTTCCACGTCATCCAACTGCTCTGTCTCGTGCAGAACCAGAACCACTTTGCGAACAAAGGGGGAAGCGGGCGAATAAAAAAGCTTCATCTCATGAGGTCTCCCAAGTTGGCGCAACTCTAGCGGGTAGATGCCCGTTTGGGAAATGGGTGATCGCAAAAACCGCACAGAGCGGCTGGCATTTCGACGCAATCCCTCGTCACGAAATCAGGCTCCGAGGTATCCCCGAAGCGCTGGCGGCGGGTTGTCCAACAAGGCATGCGTCGGCGCAGGAGGATACAATTGACCTTCGGCTATCAGGATCACCTGATCGGCAATGCGGCGCGCATCATCTGGATCATGACTCACCATCAACAAGGTGACACCGTTTTCAGAGGTGATTTCCTTGACGAGATCGAGCATCTCGGCCTTGAGCGCCGGCCCCAGTGCCGCAAACGGCTCGTCCAGAAGCAAAATATCGCGTCTTTGCACCAACACCCGGGCCAGCGCCGCACGGCTTTGCTGCCCTCCCGAAAGCTCTGCTGGCTTGCGCTCCTCCAGGCCGCCCAGCCCCACACGCGCAATGGCCTCCTCCACAGTCTGCCTCTCCTTCGGCCTGAGCTTCCGATTGGGATCAATCCCAAGCCCGGCATTCTGGCGCACGGTCAGGTGTGGAAATAGATTGCCATCCTGAAAGAGCATCGCCACCGGGCGTTGTCCCGGCCTGTGCGCAGTGAGATCCTCGCCACGCCAGAGGACCTGACCCGCGTGCAACGGTTGAAACCCCGCAATCGCCTCGAGCAGGGTGGATTTCCCGGCACCCGAAGGCCCGATAACCGCCACGGAGTCGGCCGCGCCTATCGACGCCGTGCCCGACAGACAAAAGCTGCCTTTGCGAATATCGAGATCTTCAAGCCTCAGCATGAAAACGCCCTCCCCGGTCCAGCGCCCAGAATGCACCTATCGACAACACAAACAACAGGAGCGCCGCTGCCTGCGCCGCCTCCATCCGGTAGGCCCCCATCAGCCGGTAGACCTGGAGCGGCAGGGTGGCGACTTCTGGATCAGCAAAAAGTGCGATTACACCAAGATCGCCAAGCGAAAGCGCAGCAGTAAGCCCGGTCGCGAATCCGATCTGCGCGCGGCAGCGCGGCAGCAGAACAATCCTCCAGACCGTACCCGCGCGCATATCCAGCGCCAAGGCAAGCCGGCCATTCTGCCAAAGCACCTGCCGCAGGCGTGGCACGAGGATGCGCAGCGCAAAGGGCAAGGCCATTACCATGTTCACGAGGGCCGTCACCGGTAGAGCCAAGAGGCGCGGATCCACAAAGGGATAGACCATGACAAACAATCCAGTCCCAATCACCAATGGCGACGCGGCGAGCCCAAGGATCCCCGCGACCTCGCCCAAGCGCTTGCGTCCAAGCGCGATGCTCGCCGAGAGCGGCAGCGCAACAATCAACAACAGCACCGTACTCAGGGTTGCAACCTGCAAAGAGACCAATGCCGCGCTCCAGACCGAACGCGGCAGCGTCCAAAGCCCCGGGAGCCCTGCCATCACCACCGACAGCAATGGCAACAGCAGGAACAGAGCAGCAGCGAAAATCCAGACACCATCCAGACAGCGCGTGAATGCGCCTTTGCCGTCCCAACGCATCACCGCACGATCAAGTCCAGCCCCCAGCCCCTCGGTGGTGGAGGCCCGAAGCGCTAGAAGTGCTGCCACAATGGTCAGACCAAGCTGCACAGTCGCAAGCATCGCCGCCCGCCCAAGATCAAAGTCAAAATGAAAGGCCTGGTAGATCGCGAGTTCCAGCGTGGTGGCGCGAGGCCCGCCCCCCAGGGTCAAGGCAACCGCAAAGCTGGAAAGGCAGATGGCGAAAATCACCGCCGCAGCACCCGGCAGGACCTGTCGCAGCATCGGCAATTCGATCAAGAACCATATTGCGCGCGGCCCCGCGTTCAACTGTGCCGCCAAACGAAAGCGTTCGGCCGGGATTTCTTGCCAGCCCTGAAGGATCAGACGGGTCGCCAGTGGCAAGTTAAAGAACACATGGGCAATCACTACCCCGTGCAGCCCGTAGATCTGCAAGGGCGGCACGCCGATGAGGCTGAGGATGTCACTCACCCAACCAGACCGCCCAAAGACAGAGAGCAATCCGAGAATGGCAACAATCACGGGCAGGATGAATGGCGCGCCGAGCAAGGTAATGAGTGCACGCCGCCCCCAAAAGCGCCGCCGCGCCAAGGCACGCGCCACAGGCACGGCAAGCCCGACACTCAGCAGCGCAGACAGGCTTGCTTGGACGAGCGTGAAGCGAAGCGCGGCCCAATCGGCTGCGGCAAACCTAGCGCCCCCGTCAGCATGCCAGGCGACCGCGACAAGTGTGCCCAGAACCAAGAGCAACACACCAAGAGCAGCGCAGGTTCCGGGCCAGGTCGCGACGACGGGCAAGCTTATCGGCTGAGCGCTGCGCGCCATTCTTCCAACGCCTCGGCGCGCAGCGCAGCGGCTTCGTCCTCGGGCAGAAGCAGTGATTTCTCCGGGCTGATCAGGGTTTCAAACCCCTGTGGCAAGCCTGAATCAGGCGTGACGGCGGGGTACATCCAGTTTGTGGTTGGGATGATCGACTGGAAGGCATCAGAGACCATGAACTCGAGGAACTGATCCGCCAATGCGCTCTCATCGCTCGCCGCGAGCTTGCCCGCGACCTCGACCTGCATGTAGTGACCTTCATCGAATAGTGCAGCCGACTTGCTGTCGTCCTCTTCGGCGATCAGATGATAGGCGGGCGACGTGGTGTAGGAGAGCACCATATCTGCCTCGCCTTCGAGGAACAGTCCGTATGCTTCGGACCAGCCTTTGGTGACGGTGACGATATTGTCGCTGAGACCTTCCCAGAGGGCAGGCGCGTCCTCCCCATATGCGGCCTTTACCCACATCAAGAGCCCCAGTCCCGGCGTCGAGGACCTTGGATCCTGGATCACGATTTTCAGATCACTGTCAGCCAAGGCTTCAAAGTTCGAAGGTGCCGGAACATCTGCGTTGTGAACAAATGCAAAATATCCCCAGTCATAGGGGGCAAAATGCGTGTCGCTCCAGGTGATTGGCAGTGCGTAATCGGCCTCAACCGACACTGGCGCAAACAATCCGGTTTCCTTGGCTGCCGCGGTAAGGTTGGTGTCGAGCCCTAAGACCACATCCGCGTCAGACCGAGCGCCTTCCAGTTTGATCCGCGCGAGCAGCGCAGCGCCATCGCCCGCGCCGACGAATTTCAGATCGCATCCGCAGACCGCTTCAAAAGCCTCTTCGACGGCCGGTCCGGGTCCCCATTCCGAGACAAAGCTGTCGTAAGTATAGACCACCAATTCCGGCGTATCCGCAGCGGCAACTGCAGTAGCTAAACAAGTGGCGCTCGCAAAGATGAGGGATTTCATGTCGTCCTCCAATATGCGGCGTCAGGCAAGGAGGAGAGCGCGGTGTAGACACCTTGTCATACCAAACCTTCCCTACGCCGGTATAATCCGGTTCAGGTTCAGCGGGTTCGCCCATAGGCATCTCAGCACGACCGCTCGCGCACCCCGAGGTGGGGCGACACTAGAAGCGCAAGGTAGGCTTTGCAAGGGGCTGGCATGCGAGGCTCTGCCTCGCGCTCCGGGATATTTGAGGTTCGCAGAAGGCCAGTGGACGTTATTCTTTTAACTGGGAGGATCGCCGGGGTGCGACCCAAAGGGACAGAAGGGGGGCGATGCCACACTGCCGATGTTAGACATCTGCGGAAACCTTCAAGAACCAAGCCCTGCAGCATCAAATCTGTGCTGGTTTTTGCGCTTATCTGACCTGTTGCGACGCGGGTCTCTTTTCCCGGGCAGGCTTTCTCGCTAAAGGATCAAATCAAAGGAGATCCGCGCGCATGTCCATGAATTCTTTTGGCCACCTTTTTCGAGTCACCACCTGGGGTGAAAGCCATGGGCCCGCTTTGGGCGCTACGGTTGATGGCTGCCCGCCAAATGTCGCAGTCTCGGAAGAGATGCTTCAACACTGGCTCGACAAGCGCCGCCCCGGTCAGAACAAGAACACCACCCAGCGCAATGAGCCTGACGCGGTGAGAATCCTCTCTGGTGTGTTTGAGGGAAAATCGACCGGCACGCCGATTCAATTGATGATTGAAAACACCGACCAGCGCTCACGGGATTATGGCGAGATCGCCCAGACATTCCGCCCAGGACATGCGGACATTACTTACTTTCAGAAATACGGCAACCGCGACTATCGCGGTGGTGGACGATCCTCTGCACGCGAAACCGCAGCGCGGGTGGCAGCAGGTGGCGTAGCGCGCGAAGCCCTCAAGTCCTTGGCCCCGGGGATCGAGATCAAGGGCTATATGACCCGCATGGGGGAAATGGAAATCGACCGCGCGCGGTTTGACTGGTCTGCCATCGATCAGAACGACTTCTGGATTCCCGATGCCGCCGCTGTTCAGGACTGGGAAGACTATCTGCAGGCCCTTCGCAAGCAGCACGACTCGGTTGGCGCTGTTGTCGAAGTGGTCGCGCGCGGCGTACCCGCAGGCATCGGAGCGCCAATCTACGGCAAGCTCGACACCGATCTCGCAGCGGCAATGATGTCGATCAACGCTGTCAAAGCCGTCGAAATCGGCGAAGGCATGAATGCTGCGTTGTTGAAGGGCTCCGAGAACGCGGATGAGATCTTCATGGGCAATGACGGTGCGCCTGTCTACTCGTCGAATCACGCGGGTGGTATCTTGGGAGGAATCTCAACGGGCCAAGATGTGGTGATCCGTTTCGCCGTGAAGCCGACCTCGTCCATTTTGACCCCGCGCCAGTCGATTCGCAAAGACGGGACGGCTGCCGAAGTCATCACCAAGGGCCGCCATGATCCCTGTGTCGGTATCCGCGCAGTGCCCGTGGCAGAGGCCATGATGGCCTTTGTGATTCTCGATCACATCCTGTTGCACCGCGGGCAGATTGGCGAGAATCAGGGCGTGATCGGCGCGCCCGACTGAACCAATCAAGAGCGCGCGTTCTGCGGGCTCTCGCGAACAGCCGCCGCACATAGAGCGGACCCACAGAGATAGCTAGCGGAGTGGCACACGGGGGGTGTTGTGAGCGCGTTTTTACGCACTTGGCAGTTTCATGTGCCTGCCCGACTTCAGAATACGGCTCTCGATGCAATTGGCGCCGCGCCAAATGCGGTCGATCCATTCACGACACAGATGCCATTGGCTGAACATGGGATGCTTTGGGGAATTTTGGTGCCCAGAAGAGGACTCGAACCTCCACGTCCATACGGACACTAGCACCTGAAGCTAGCGCGTCTACCAATTCCGCCATCTGGGCACAGATGTCGTGGGAGTGGCGTATAAGCCGGAAACGCTGGAGCGGCAAGCGGAAAATGCACCTCCGAACGTGCAAAAACACGAAGCAAGATCGAACTCGCAGGATGCTTGCAAAGCGTCTGCAATCAATTGCTTAAGCTATATTGAGAGGGAATTTTGGTGCCCAGAAGAGGACTCGAACCTCCACGTCCATACGGACACTAGCACCTGAAGCTAGCGCGTCTACCAATTCCGCCATCTGGGCACAGATGTCGTGAGAGCGGCGTATAAGCCGAGTCTTGGGGAGCGTCAAACGGAATTTTGACATTTTTGCAAAATCATAGGGCAACAAAGCCCAGCGCCCTGCGGTTCCGACAAACAGCGTCGTTTTGACCTTTGTTTGACCTTGTTTGACGGGGGCCGGAGCGGTAAATCGGGACAACAGCTACGCGAGAGGAGCCAAGTCATGTCCAAACTGGTCACCATTTATGGCGGTTCAGGGTTTGTCGGTCGCTATATCGCGCGCCGCATGGCAAAAGAAGGCTGGCGCGTGCGCGTGGCCGTTCGTCGCCCGAATGAGGCAATGCACGTCAAACCCTATGGTGTGCCGGGGCAGGTTGAGCCGGTTTTCTGCAACATCCGCGATGACGCTTCTGTCGCTGCTGTTATGGCAGGCGCAGATGCGGTGGTAAATTGCGTGGGTGTTCTGAACGAAGTCGGCAAAAACACGTTCTCTGCGGTGCAGTCCGAAGGGGCTGGTCGCATCGCGCGGATCGCGGCTGATACAGGTGTTGAACGTCTTGTTCATGTTTCTGCGATTGGTGCAGATGCTGATGGCGACAGCGCGTATGCCCGCACCAAGGCCGAAGGGGAAGCTGCGGTGCTTGAAGCTTTTCCCTCTGCAATGATCCTGCGTCCCTCGATCATCTTTGGCCCCGAAGACCAGTTCTTTAATCGCTTTGCGAGCATGACGCGCTTTGGCCCCGTTCTGCCCATCGCAGGAGGGACGACACGGTTTCAGCCGGTCTATGTCGATGACGTCGCGAAAGCTGCTGTTGCGGGTCTGACTGGGCAGGCTGCTGCAGGAACCTATGAGCTTGGTGGCCCCGAGGTCAAAAGCTTTACAGAGTTGATGTCGCAAATGCTTGATGTGATCCATCGCCGCCGTCTCGTTGTGTCGCTACCGAATTTTGTCGCCCGCCTCATGGCTTTTGGGTTCGATATGGCGCAGGCGGTGACCTTTGGCCTGTTTACAAACGGCCTGCTGACGCGCGACCAACTAAAGAACCTGCAAAACGACAATGTGGTCAGTGAAGGCGCCAAAGGTCTGGCAGACCTCGGGATCGAACCGGTTACCATGGGGTCCGTTCTACCCGACTATCTGTGGAAGTTCCGCCCATCCGGTCAGTACGACGAATTGATGAAATCGGCCGGTAACCTGCGCGGAGACATCTGACGCGGATCACTGGTCCTGGTGATTTGAAAGGTGCGACCCAGGTCGCGCCTTTTTTGTTTTAGCCATAGGCGATGAACAACAGCACCATACCGAGCGCCACGCGATAGATCACATAGGGTGTGAAGCTCACGGACCTGAGAAGGCGCATCATCAACGCAAGCGCAGCAAGGGCGGAGGCCATCGCCAGCAGCGCAGCAATCCCCATGTCCCGCATCAAATCAACATCGGCGTCCAGTGCAACCTCGGTGCCGAGCAGCACGCCTGAGGCGATAATCGTCGGGATCGACATCAACATTGCAATCCGAGCGCCGTCCTCTCGATTGTACCCGAGGCTGCGCGCGCCTGTGATGGTGATGCCTGACCGGGACGTGCCTGGGATCAAGGCCAGCATCTGCCACAAACCCATAATCACTGCGTCGCGCACCCCCCAATCCGAAGCGGACTTATCGATAGGGCCGCGTTGGTCGGCTATATAAAGCACGACGCCAAAAACCAGCATCGTCCAGCCAATGACCGCGACAGAGCGCAGGGACTCGCTGAGACCCGTGAAATACAGGAAAGTGCCAAAAATCACTGTGGGAATGGTCGCCACGATCAAGCCGAGCGCAAGTCGCGCACCTTTGGTGTCGAGCCGACCAATCAGCGCGCGCGGCAGGCCGATGAGCCCAGCGCGCACATCCCGCCAGAAAAACAGGACCACCGCAGCAAGCGTGCCAACATGCACGGCAACATCAATCGCCTGCCCCTGATCCTCCAGCCCCGTGAGACGTGGCAGAAGAATCAGATGTCCCGACGAGGAAACCGGGAGGAATTCAGTCACACCCTGAATCAGAGCAACGAGGATCAACTGCAGCAACGGCATTGGAATTCCATCTCGGGTCGCGGGTCAAAAATGAAAACAGTCTAGCGCCTGTATAAACCCTTTGTTTTTATGAGGAAGTCCGATTTTAGGTCCGATTCGGACCAAAAAACATCTATACAAGCCGCGAGAAATGGATATTCACAGGTAACACGCGAAATAATAGGTCAGCATTAGTTACCTATGTGAGCGCTACACAAGACCTATCGCCGCCAGCCAAAAGGAGAGTATCGCCGTGGCCAAGCAACCGATGCTAAAGTTCGTGAAGATCGATCGCGACATGCCCGAAAAACGGGACGCCGAGACGCGCAGAGAAGACTTCGACGAGATCTATGCTGAATTTGCGGCGGTAAAGGCAGAAGAGCAGGCCAGCCGGTGCAGCCAGTGCGGCGTGCCATATTGCCAGTCGCATTGTCCGCTCCACAACAATATTCCGGATTGGCTGCGTCTGACGGCGACCGGGCGCCTGGAAGAGGCCTATGCCACATCGCAGGCGACGAATACCTTCCCTGAAATCTGTGGCCGCATCTGCCCGCAGGACCGTCTCTGTGAAGGCAACTGCGTGATTGAACAGTCCGGCCACGGCACCGTAACCATTGGTGCAGTCGAGAAATACATCACCGATACCGCGTGGGACAAAGGCTGGGTCAAGCCCAACGCCCCGATCGAAGAACGTGCGGAATCCGTCGGTATCATCGGTGCGGGCCCCGGCGGCCTTGCAGCAGCTGACATGCTGCGCAAGGCAGGCGTGCAGGTCACGGTATATGACCGCTATGACCGCGCTGGCGGGCTGCTGACCTACGGCATCCCGGGCTTCAAGCTCGAAAAAGAAGTTGTCATGCGCCGCAATCAACTGCTGGCCGACGGTGGCGTCACTTTTGTGATGAACTGCAATATCGGCGAGGACATATCTTTTGACGAAATCCGCGCCAAGCATGACGCAGTGATCATTGCAACCGGCGTGTACAAATCCCGCGATCTGAACATGCCGGGCTCTGGTGCCAAAGGGATCGTGAAGGCCATCGACTTCCTCACAGCCTCCAACCGGGTGGCGAACTTTGGTGACACCGTACCAGAGTATGAGGACGGTACCTTCAACGCCACGGGCAAGAAGGTTGTCGTGATCGGCGGTGGCGACACCGCGATGGACTGCGTGCGCACCTCGGTGCGTCAGGGCGCCGAGTCGGTGAAATGCCTCTATCGTCGCGACCGTGCAAACATGCCCGGCTCGCAACGCGAAACCCAGAATGCCGAAGAAGAAGGCGTCGTCTTTGAATGGCTCTCCGCCCCAAAAGGCTTCACCGATGCAGACGGCAAGGTCTCGGGCGTCATGGTGCAGAAAATGCGTCTCGGCCAACCCGATGCCTCTGGCCGTCAGGCCCCCGAGGTCATCGAGGGTGCGGACTATGTCGAAGAAGCAGACCTCGTCATCAAAGCGCTGGGATTCGAACCCGAAGACCTGCCGACGCTCTGGGGCCAGCCGAACCTGCCGGTCACCCGCTGGGGCACCATCAAGGCAGAGTTCAAAACCGGCGCGACCAATCTCGATGGGGTTTACGCCGTTGGGGACATTGTGCGCGGCGCGTCGCTGGTGGTCTGGGCGATCAAGGATGGTCGCGACTGTGCAGAAGCGATCATTGAGCGTTTCAACAACAAGGCCGCCGTCGCCGCCGAGTAATCAACAGGTTTCCCAAGCGGTCCGGCGCCCCTGACACAAGGCGCGGCGCCACCGCCAGGCAGAGGAGAATGAACATGACAAAATATGATGAGAACTGGGTGCGCGCCGAAGAAGCAAAGCGCAAGTGGATGGCTGAAAACGGTCTCTACGCCGAGGAGGAAGAGCACTCTTCCTGCGGTGTGGGTCTCGTGGTCTCCGTGGATGGTTCCAAGAGCCGCAAAGTGGTTGATGCAGGCATCGACGCGCTCAAGGCAATCTGGCACCGTGGTGCTGTGGATGCAGACGGCAAAACCGGCGATGGCGCAGGGATCCACGTTCAGATCCCGGTTCCCTTCTTCTGGGATCAAGTCAAACGCACTGGCCACAATCCTCGCGAGGATGAACTCCTGGCGGTGGGTCAGGTATTCCTACCCCGTACCGACTTTGGCGCGCAGGAGACCTGCCGGACTATCGTCGAAACCGAAGTCCTTCGCATGGGCTACTACATCTACGGCTGGCGTCATGTGCCGGTGGATGTGACCTGTCTCGGAGAAAAAGCAAATGCGACCCGCCCAGAGATCGAGCAGATCTTGATCTCCAACTCCAAGGGCGTGGATGAGGAAACCTTCGAGCGCGAGCTCTATGTGATCCGTCGCCGGATCGAGAAAGCCGCCGCCGCCGCACAAGTGGGTGGACTCTATATTGCGTCGCTCTCCTGCCGGTCGATTATCTACAAAGGCATGATGCTCGCCGAACAGGTCGCGGTTTTCTATCCCGACCTGATGGATGAGCGCTTTGAGAGCGCCTTTGCGATCTATCACCAGCGGTACTCGACCAACACCTTCCCGCAGTGGTGGCTGGCGCAACCGTTCCGCATGCTGGCGCACAACGGCGAAATCAACACCCTCAAGGGCAACGTCAACTGGATGAAGAGCCATGAAATCCGCATGGCCTCTTCGACCTTTGGCGACCACGCCGAAGACATCAAACCCATCGTGGCGTCGGGGTCCTCCGACTCTGCCGCGCTGGATTCGGTGTTCGAGGTTCTGGTGCGCGCAGGTCGCTCCGCACCGATGGCGAAAACCATGCTGGTGCCGGAGAGCTGGTCCAAACAGGCCGAGGAACTGCCGCAGGCCTGGCGCGACATGTACTCCTATTGCAACGCCGTGATGGAGCCCTGGGATGGTCCGGCCGCACTTGCGATGACCGACGGTCGCTGGGTGTGTGCAGGTCTTGATCGCAACGGCCTGCGCCCGATGCGCTATGTGGTGACTGGCGATGGTCTGGTGATCGCGGGTTCAGAGGCCGGTATGGTTCCGATCGACGAAGCCTCCGTTGTGGAAAAAGGCGCGCTAGGTCCGGGTCAGATGCTGGCCGTGGATATGGCCAAAGGCCAGCTATATCACGACGTCGAAATCAAGGACAAACTCGCCCGCGCCCTGCCCTTTGGCGAGTGGGTTGAGAAGGTCACCGATCTCGATGAGGTTCTGGGTGGCGTGCAGGAAACGCCGCTGTTTTCCGGTGAAGAACTGCGCCGCCGTCAGGTCGCCGCTGGCTACACCATTGAAGAACTGGAGCAGATCCTTGCGCCCATGGCCGAGGACGGCAAAGAAAGCCTTGCTTCCATGGGCGATGACACGCCCTCTGCGGTTCTGTCCAAACAGTATCGCCCGCTGAGCCATTTCTTCCGCCAGAACTTCAGCCAGGTGACCAACCCGCCGATCGACAGCTTGCGCGAATTCCGCGTCATGAGCCTCAAAACCCGGTTCGGGAACCTCAAGAACGTGCTGGATGAGGATAGCTCCCAGACCGAAATCGTTGTCCTCGAGAGCCCCTTCGTCGGCAATTCCCAATGGGATAAGCTGGTCGAGAACCTTGGGTCCAAACTGGCCGAAATCGACTGCAGCTTTGCCCCCGGTCGGGGCGCCCTGAACGCAGCTCTGGCCCGCATTCGTGCCGAAGCCGAAGAAGCCGTGCGCTCTGGCGCAGGTCACATCGTTTTGACCGACCAGCACTCCGGCGCGGACAAAGTTGCGATGCCGATGATCCTCGCGACATCTGCGGTGCACTCGCATCTGACCCGCCAGGGCCTTCGGACCTTCTGCTCGCTGAACGTGCGTTCTGCCGAATGTATCGACCCCCATTACTTTGCAGTGCTGATCGGCTGTGGCGCAACGGTGGTGAACGCCTACCTGGCCGAAGATTCGCTCGCAGACCGTATCGAGCGCGGCCTTCTCGACGGCAGCCTCACCGAAAACGTCGCGCGTTACCGCGAGGCGATTGACCAAGGTCTGCTGAAAATCATGGCGAAGATGGGGATCTCGGTGATTTCCTCCTATCGCGGGGGTCTGAACTTTGAGGCTGTTGGCCTCTCACGCGCGATGGTCGCCGAGTACTTCCCCGGCATGACCTCGCGGATCTCCGGCATCGGTGTGCACGGCATTCAGGTGAAGGCCGAAGAAATCCACGCAAAAGGCTGGAACACTCAGGAAAACGTGCTGCCCATCGGTGGCTTCTACAAGGCGCGCAAGTCCGGCGAGACCCACGCCTGGGAAGCAACCTCGATGCATATGATGCAGATGGCCTGCAACAAGGCCTCGTTCGAGCTGTGGAAGCAGTATTCGGCCAAGATGCAATCGAACCCGCCGATCCATTTGCGCGACCTTCTGGACATCAAGCCGCTCGGCAAACCTGTCCCGCTCGAGGAGGTGGAAAGCATCACCGCAATCCGCAAGCGCTTTGTGACACCGGGCATGTCTCTGGGTGCGCTCTCTCCGGAGGCACATAAGACGCTGAACGTGGCGATGAACCGGATCGGTGCCAAATCCGACTCTGGCGAAGGCGGTGAAGATCCGGCGCATTTCGTGCCAGAGCCCAACGGCGACAACCCCTCTGCGAAGATCAAGCAGGTGGCGTCGGGCCGGTTTGGTGTGACCGCCGAATACCTGAACCAATGCGAAGAGCTGGAGATCAAGGTCGCGCAGGGTGCAAAGCCCGGCGAGGGTGGCCAGTTGCCGGGCATGAAAGTCACCGACCTGATTGCGCGCCTGCGCCATTCGACCAAGGGCGTGACCCTGATTTCCCCGCCGCCGCACCACGATATCTACTCGATCGAGGATCTGGCGCAGCTCATCTACGACCTGAAGCAGATCAACCCGCGCTGCAAAGTGACGGTGAAGCTGGTGGCCTCTTCTGGTGTTGGCACCATTGCCGCGGGCGTTGCCAAGGCCAAAGCCGACATCATCCTGATCTCGGGCCACAACGGCGGCACCGGGGCCTCTCCCGCGACCTCGATCAAATACTGCGGTCTGCCATGGGAGATGGGTCTGACCGAGGCGCATCAGGTTCTGGCGATGAACAATCTGCGCGACCGCGTCACCCTGCGGACCGACGGCGGCCTGCGGACCGGACGTGACATCGTCATGGCCGCGATGATGGGGGCCGAGGAATACGGCATTGGCACCGCCGCGCTGATCGCCATGGGCTGTATCATGGTGCGCCAATGCCAGTCGAACACCTGCCCGGTGGGCGTCTGCACTCAGGACGAGGCCCTGCGTGGCAAGTTCACCGGCAACGCCGACAAAGTCGTGAACCTCATCACCTTCTACGCACAGGAAGTGCGCGAGATCCTTGCTTCCATCGGGGCACGCAGCCTCGATGAGGTGATCGGTCGCGCGGATCTTCTGGCGCAGGTATCGCGTGGCTCCGCCCACCTTGATGACCTCGACCTGAACCCGCTCCTGATCACCGTCGATGGCTCCGCCAGCATCGTTTACAATCGCGACAAAGATCGCAACGCGGTGCCGGACACGCTGGATGCCGAGATTGTGCGTGACGCTGCCCGGTTCCTGAAGGACGGTGAGAAAATGCAGCTCTCTTACGCGGTGCAGAACACACATCGCACCGTGGGCACGCGCACCTCGAGCCATATCGTGCAGAACTTTGGCATGCGCAACACGCTGCAGCCGGACCACCTGACCGTGAAACTTCAGGGTTCGGCAGGTCAGTCGCTCGGCGCCTTTGCGGCACCTGGCTTGAAACTCGAAGTTTCAGGCGATGCCAACGACTATGTCGGTAAAGGCCTCTCGGGCGGCACGATCGTGGTACGTCCGCCGATGGCATCGCCGCTCAACGCCGCTGAAAACACCATCGTCGGCAATACCGTGCTTTATGGTGCGACCGATGGTTACCTCTTTGCAGCGGGCCGCGCTGGTGAACGCTTTGCGGTGCGCAACTCCGGCGCCAAGGTCGTCATCGAGGGCTGCGGCACCAACGGCTGTGAATATATGACCGGCGGTGTCGCGGTGATCCTCGGCAGCATCGGAGCAAACTTCGGTGCCGGGATGACTGGCGGGATGGCCTATCTCTATGATCCTGATGGGAATGCCGAGACCCTGATGAACATGGAAAGCATCGTCACCTGCCCGGTGACAGTGGACCATTGGGAAGCGCAGCTCAAAGATCTGATCGAACGCCATGTCGCAGAAACCGGAAGCCGCAAGGCTGCCGAAATCCTGCAGCACTGGGACAGCGAAAAAACCCATTTCCTTCAGGTCTGCCCAAAGGAAATGCTGAACAAGCTGCCGCACCCCATTTCGGTCGAGACCTCGGCGATCCCGGCTGAATAATTCATAATCCCCGCGAATAAGATGAACGTCTTATTCCCTGAGCCCCGCAGATCATTTCTGTGGGGCTTTTTTTGCTGAGCACGAAGGCGCTGCATCATGCTTTTCCCTGTTGGAGAGCCGGGGTGCTCCGGCCTATAGAGGGGCATGGCAAAGGCTGCACGCAAAAAGAAATCAGCACCGAAATCTCCATCCGGGCTCGCGCGCTTTTCGCCGCGTGCGCTGTATCGGCGACTGCGCCGTTCGGTGTTGCGGGTCGTCTTTGGCGGCCTTGCGGCCTTCTTGGCGCTGATCCTGCTCTACTCTGTCGTGAATCCCCCGATCACCCATACGATTTGGGTTGAGAAACGCCGCTTGGGCGATGTGGATCGTGAATGGGTGCCGATCGAGCATATCTCGCCCCACATGGCCCGTTCAGTGGTCGCCGCAGAGGATGCAAGATTCTGTGAACACTGGGGTTTTGACGTTCATGCGATTCGCAGCGCGCTGGAATCGGGCGCCAATCGCGGAGCCTCCACCCTAACGCAACAGGTGGTGAAAAACGTCTTTCTCTGGCAGGGGCGTAGCTGGTTTCGCAAGGCGCTCGAGACCTTTATCACGCCGGTCGTCGAGGCCACCTGGAGCAAGGAACGCATTGTCGAGGTCTACCTGAACGTTGCCGAGATGGGCGAGGGCATCTTTGGCGCCGATGCAGCCGCGCGGCATTATTTTGGCGTGGGCCCAGATCAGCTCAGCGCACAGCAAGCCGCCCTGATCGCAGCCCTTTTGCCCAACCCAAAGGAGCGCTCCGCCGCCGATCCCGGCAATTTCATGCGCAAAAGAGCGCGGCAGATCATGGATGGAGCCGCCACAATTGAACGCGACGGACGCTCTGCCTGTTTCGAGCATTGAAGTTTCTGCTCCGGCAAGGCATTGCTGGTGCACCACGATATCACAACACCCGGAGAACCGAGGACGCCCATGGCTCGTCTCTATCATGTCCCCCTGTCGCCCTTCTGTCGCAAAGTGCGTCTGTCTCTGGCGGAGAAGAAGATTGAGGTGGAGCTTGTCGAGGAGCGCTACTGGGAGCAGGATGCGGACTTTTTGCGCCGCAACCCAGCCGCAAAGGTCCCTGTCTTGCGCCTCGATGGGATTCTCATGGCAGAAAGCGCGGCGATCTGTGAATATATCGAAGAAACTCGCCCAGACCCATCCCTGATGCCGAAGAAGCCAGCCGAACGGCTGGAAGTGCGCCGTCTGGTGAGCTGGTTTGACGACAAGTTTCACCATGAAGTCACCTCAAAGCTGCTCTACGAGCGCGTCAACAAAAAGATGACTGGCGAGGGATATCCTGACAGCGGCAACGTGAAATCAGGGGCGAAGGCGATCAAATACCACATCGATTACCTGTCCTGGCTGCTGGACCACCGCCGCTGGCTTGCAGGGGATTCGATGACGCTTGCAGATTTTGCCGCCGCAGCACATCTGTCTTCTCTGGACTATATCTCAGATGTGGATTGGAACCGCTCTGCAGTGGTGAAGGATTGGTACGCGAAAATCAAATCGAGGCCCGCGTTCCGCTCCATTCTGGCCGATCAGGTTCCGGGGTTCCGCCCCCCTTCGCACTACGCCGATCTGGACTTCTGAAACCACGCCGCGCGCGCAATTCATCCTTGATTGATCCACGGGATGAGGGTATCCCCGGCAGCGCTTCGCCTCAATAGCTCAGCTGGTAGAGCAGGTCCTTCGTAAGGACAAGGTCGGGGGTTCGAGTCCCTCTTGAGGCACCATTTCTTTTTCCCCAGTTCAGACGCTTAGACAGGGATCGCAAGATTTCTCAGGGTGCCAGACATGCATCCCCGCAATCTGAACCTCAAACCGGCCCGAAGCATCAACGGGTCTCTCCACAAGCGACCGGACCACGGCCGCTTGTGGCTCCCGAGAGATCAGCGTTTGTCGTCAGGATTATCCGTGCGCTGAGTTTGGTCTCCATCCTCACGAACATCGCTGGGCTCGGGATCAATGATGGTGAGGGCACCTGTGCCGTTGTCATCTTGGCGTCCCGCCAACAAGGGGAGCATCGCAGCCCCTGTTGCCGAATGATACTCCGGTGTTTCGGGACGTTTCCAGGTCAACGTGTCAAAGCTGGCGCAGTTTTCACAGGTCGGCGCCCACTCCGCGTGAATGTGGTTGCAACTTTCACAGACCCACTGCGGTCCACGCGGAGCGGTCAGGGCCTTGGTAAGCCAACCTTGAACCATCGCATCCGGACCGCCCTCGCCTTTCTCAATGGCCGCCATCAAGGTCAGCGCGCGCGCATCTGGTGCGCGATCCACGAGGTCGCCCAGCGCGCGGCGGGCTTCGGGGAAATCCTCGGCCACGATCAACAACTCAGCCCGCACCAAGCGGGTTTCATCGTGATCTGGCTTCAGCCGCAACAGCGGCTCGAACCGCTTCACGCGCGCTTCAGCCGTCTCATTGGGCTCGATTTCGGCGAAGGCGTGGGCGAGATCCGGATGCGGCTGTGCTTCCCATGCTTTCTTGAGAATCCGCACCGCATTGCGAGGCTTGCCCTTGGCGATATAGCTGCGGGCCGCAAGCGCAGCCGCCGGAACCAGGTCGGGCGACAGGCGGTTCGCCTCGATCGCCTGCTCCTGCTGCTCGGGAGTGGCTTCTTCGGCCAAGAGCGCCTTGGAGGACGACAGGGCCAGCACCGCATCCCGGCGCTTGAACACCTCACGCGGCAGGGTTCCAGTCTTGAGTTTTGTCGCCAAAGTCTGACGCGCCCCCGCCCAATCCTCGGCCTGAGCTTGGAGCTTCAGGAGCGTATCTTGTACTTCTTCGTGCTTGGGACGCAGGGCGAGCGCCTTTTCAGCCAGCTGCCGAGCCGTCTCGGTGTCACCCTCGGACAGTTTCTGTTTCATGATCCCGCGCACACCGA
The DNA here is from genome assembly GCF_000014065.1 of Ruegeria sp. TM1040. NCBI lineage: Bacteria > Pseudomonadati > Pseudomonadota > Alphaproteobacteria > Rhodobacterales > Roseobacteraceae > Ruegeria > Ruegeria sp. TM1040. The sequence continues at coordinate 2,995,993 of NC_008044.1, forward strand.
CAAAGCGGGTCGACTGGTCTGAAAGCAGGCGCTTATAGGCCTCTGCAGCCTTGTGGGTGTCACCTGCCATCTCGGCCGCTTGCGCCACCACGAGATCGGTCAGCGCCGGGTCCTGCAGATAGCGCTCCGCCTTTGCAGCCTTGGTCAGCGCCGTGCGACCTTCGCCAACTGCCAGTGCCATAAGACTATCCGAAAGCGCCTGATACCCGCGCCGCTCGCGCCCCTTGTCAAAGTACCGCGACAAAGCGGTTTCATCGCCATTCAGGAACCGCAGCGTCGCAAGAAGCAGCGATAGAAGCTTAAAGAACAACCACGTCAGGAGCATGAGCGCCAGAAGCGCCATCACCGACTGAAGCGCACCAAGTGTATATTCGGTGCCAGCAACAGTGATCTGCACGCCACCGGCGGTTTCCATCAGGACACCCGCACCGAAGGCCAGAAGCGCAACGATCGCGACAAATACGAGAATCTTCAACAATGACCAGAGCATGGCGACGTCCTTAATTGGCGTTCAGGCTTTGCGACAGCGCGTCGGTGGCGGCTTCGGCTTCTAGACGGGTGCGGGCCGCGATCTGCCAGGCCTCAAGTTCTGCCTTTGCACTCTCGGGCAGAGCGGCGAGTTCCTCGAGAGCGGCGGCAATATCTCCGCCATCCACAGCGGCACCGGCACGTGACAGAATCGCGTCGGGATCATCCCCGTCACGCGGCTGAACAGAACGCGCTCCGAGGTGGCGGTATACGTAGGCCATGAGGCCACCGCTGCCCTTGGTTTCTTCACGCGCGGCAGCCAATGCAGCCCGAGCCGCCGGGGCAAACCCATCGCGCAACCCCGTCAGCGTCGCAACGCCGGTATCGGCAGCGCTTGTGATCGCCTCGGGCGCCTCAACGCCAAGGCTGCGCAACTCCGAAAGCAGATCAGCATAGGGCGCGCCTGCATCCAGGGCTGAGCGCAGTCGTGACACCACGGATTGTGCGGCGGCAACCCTGGCAGCCTCTGCACTCGCGCGCTCCATCTCCTGGGCTTCGGACACCATCCGCTCCACTTCGGCCTGCTGGGTGCTGAGGCTCTCTCGTACGCGCTGCAGTTCTGCTTCGAAGGCCTCCACGGCATCAGCGGGGGCGCCTTCGGTGATGGGACGCGCCTCCAGCGCTGCAACGCGATCCGTGAGGCGTTGCAGTGCTTGGGCCAGCTCCTCGCTTGTGTCAGAGCTGGGCTGATTGAACTGAGATTGCGCCTCTTCAAGATCCTTCAGGCGGGTCGTGAGAGGCCCAAGATCAGGTATTTCGATCTCAGCGACACTCCCTCGCAGATCCGTCACCTGCGATTGCAGTTCAGCCTGAGCCGTACGCAAAGGCGCGATGTCAACACTACTATCGCGCCACGATGGCGGCAGGAAATTATCAAGAACACCACCTTTACCAGCGACAAAGCCGATCAATGCCGCAACCACGCCGCCCAGAACCGCGGATCCAAAACTACCACGCTTCTCAATGATGCGTTCTTCGATCACCGGTGCAGGCGGTGTTTGGCTCTCCTGCTCTCCGGTCTCGGTCTCGGTCTCGGTCTCGGTCTCGGTCTCGGTCTCGGTCTCGGTCTCGGTCTCGGTCTCGGTCTCGGTCTCGGTCTCGGTCTCGGTCTCGGTCTCGGAATCAGCCTCTTCGGGCACCACAGATGGGTCAAGCTCCGCTGTCTCGCCGTGATTTGCCTCTAGATCCGAGGCAACGGCGTCCGGCTCCTGTGGCTGATCGGCCACCTCGGTTTCTTTGACGTCCTCTGGGTCCGGTTTCGCCGCGTTCTCAGTTTTCTTGTCGACTGCCACTTTGGCCTCCCCCGATTCCCAAACGTACTCAACACCCTAAGGACAGACCCTAGTCCTCGGGCGGCTTGGTCTCAACCCGAAGCAAGGCTGCTGCGACATCACAGACCAGTTCCGCCATCGCCTCGGCCGTTGGGAACTTACTTACGTGTCGCACGCGACTTTGCAAGCGCGGCATCGCCTCTGCCACAGCGTCACTCATTGCAATCAATGACAAATGCGCCTTTTCTGGACACAGGCTGTCAAAATGGGCAGCGGTGCGCGGTGAAAAAAGCGGCACGATCAAGGGGATCTGCGCCGTCAGCGCAGCCTCTGCCTCAGCACTCAGAGGGCATAAAGCCTGACGGTATATCGCTTGCCCACTGCAGGACACACCGCCTTCGCTGAGACGCTCGGCAACCGCGCCACGGGTGTACTCGCCGTGCAGATGCAGCAATTTTCCAGATGGCCGGGACGCCAACAGGGCCTCCACCAAAGTGTCGGCCGTATCGCCCACAAATTGCGCCGACCAGCCTGCCTCGCACGCGGCGCTGGCAGTGCGTTCCCCAACGCAATAGGCCCTGAGACGCAGAGGTTGCGCCGCTGACGCGACCCGCACGCCCTCACCCGAGGTGAAGATCACCGCATCGATGCCGCCAAGGTCGATGAGGCCTTGCAGCGGCGCGATCTCCATCAACGGCGAATAGATAATCGGCAGCTCACGACACATCTCAGATGGCAGAAGATCAACAAACCGCTGCGCCGCGGAAAGCGGGCGGGTCATCAACAGAGATAGGCCCTTCCTGTTCACCTCGGCGCTCCCGGGATTGTTTGCCTCACCTCATGGTGGTAGCTGCGCAGTACAAAGGATGCAACGGTAGGGCCATGACTCAGACGCTCACACTTCTTGGACTGGAAAGCAGTTGCGACGACACAGCAGCCGCCGTTGTACGACAGACGACAGGCGCCAAGGCGGAAATCCTGTCGTCGATCGTGTTCGGCCAGACCGAGCTTCACAGCGCGTATGGCGGCGTGGTGCCCGAGATCGCCGCGCGCGCCCATGCTGAAAAACTCGACAGTTGCGTGCGCGACGCTCTCGCCGAGGCCGGCCTCACCCTAGGCGACCTGGATGCCATCGCCGTCACCGCAGGCCCAGGGCTGATCGGGGGCGTGATGTCTGGCGTGATGTGCGCAAAAGGGATCTCTGCTGCCACCGGACTGCCACTGATCGGAGTGAATCACCTTGCCGGGCATGCTCTGACGCCGCGCCTGACTGACGATATCACCTATCCCTACTTGATGCTGCTGGTGTCAGGTGGCCATTGCCAATATCTGATCGCACGCGGGCCAGAGACGTTCTCGCGCCTTGGCGGCACAATAGACGATGCACCCGGCGAAGCCTTTGACAAGACCGCGCGACTTCTTGGGTTGCCACAACCCGGAGGACCGTCTGTACAGGCGGAGGCAGAGCATGGCGATCCGGAGCGGTTCCGCTTTCCACGCCCTCTGCTTGATCGCCCTGATTGCAACCTGTCTTTTTCGGGGTTGAAAACCGCCTTGATGCGAATGCGGGACCAGATCATCGCAGAAAAGGGAGGCCTGACACGTCAGGATCGCGCCGATCTCTGTGCTGGTTTTCAGGCGGCAATCGTTGACACACTTGTGGAAAAAACCCGTCGCGCCCTCCGGCTCTATCTCGAGGATAAGCCCCAGCACCCAACGTTGGCCGTGGCCGGAGGTGTCGCTGCCAATACTGAAATCCGGAACGGATTGATGGCTCTATGCTTTGAGTTAGAGACTGATTTTCTCGCACCCCCTTTGGCGCTTTGCACCGATAACGCAGCGATGATCGCCTATGCAGGACTGGAGCGCTACAAAACCGGAGCGCGTGATGGCATGTCGCTTTCGGCACGTCCGCGCTGGCCGCTGGATAAAACCAGCCCAGCGCTGATCGGCAGCGGCAAGAAAGGGGCCAAGGCATGAGCGTCGCGGTCCTCGGCGCGGGCGCTTTTGGCACGGCATTGGCCATCTCCCTCGCGCGCAAGGCGCCGACAACGCTCTGGTGCCGCAGCAAAGACCATGCAGACGAGATACGCAGCACGCGTGAAAACACCCGTCGCCTGCCGGGCGCGCCCTTGCCCGATGCTCTGGCCGTCACGTCGGATATTGCCTGTCTTGGCGCCCATGACGTGATCCTGCTTGCTGTTCCGATGCAAAAAATGCGCGGTTTCCTGACCGCGCATCACGCAGCGCTTTCCGGCAAGACATTGGTAGCCTGCTGCAAAGGCATCGAGCTCGACAGTGGTCTTGGCCCGGTGGCGGTTCTGCGCGACACGGTGCCTGACGCAACTGCAGCCCTGCTGACGGGCCCAAGTTTCGCGGCAGACATTGCCCTCGGCCTGCCAACCGCATTGACGCTGGCCTGCGATCCGGATGAGACCGGGAAAGCCCTGCAAGCCACCTTGTCCACCGATAACCTGCGCCTCTATCGCACCACCGACCTGACCGGAGCGGAGATCGGCGGCGCACTGAAGAACGTCATCGCCATCGCCTGCGGAGCAGTGATCGGCGCAAGGCTCGGTGACAGTGCCCGCGCGGCGCTCATGACACGTGGCTATGCAGAGATGCAGCGCTTGGCACTGGCCCGCGGTGCCCGGCCGGAAACGCTGGCAGGGCTTTCGGGGTTTGGTGACCTCACCCTCACATGCGGTTCGGAACTGTCGCGCAATTTTCGCCTCGGTCTGAGCCTCGGCCGTGGAGAGGCCTTTGATCCCTCTATTACGGTGGAGGGCGCAGCAACGGCACGTGCCACCGCCAAAACGGCCCAAGAGATGGGATTGGAGATGCCAATCACGCAAACGGTAACCAATTTGTTGGATCAAAGGTTGACGATCTCCGACGCGGCGGATCAATTGCTTAAAAGGCCATTAAAAGAGGAATAAAATGCTCATTGCATTGATTGCCCGCGACAAACCCGACCATCTGCAGACGCGCCTCGACAATCGTGCGGCGCATCTCGCCTATATCGAAGAGACCGGCGTTGTTGCGCAGGCGGGCCCGCTTTTGGACCAAAACGGCGAGATGGTTGGCTCTCTGGTGATCCTCGACGTGGAGGACATGGCCGCCGGTGAAGCCTGGGCCGCAAACGACCCCTACAACAAGGCCGGACTCTTTGAGGCCGTTGAACTTATCACCTGGAAGAAGGTGATCGGCTGATGGCGTATTGGCTGTTCAAATCCGAACCAAACACCTGGGGCTGGGACGATCAAGTCGCCAAAGGGGAAGCTGGTGAGGAATGGGACGGCGTGCGCAACTACCAGGCCCGCAACTTCATGCGGGAAATGAAACTGGGCGACCGCGGATTCTTCTATCACTCATTGAAAGAAAAATCCGTGGTTGGCATTGTCGAGGTCTGCGCCAAATCCCACCCGGACAGCACAACAGATGATCCGCGTTGGGACTGCGTGGACATCAAAGCCATTCGCCCGTTTGTAAAACCGGTCTCCCTTGATCAGATCAAGTCGAACCCGATGCTTGAGAACATGGTTCTTGTCAAAAACTCGAGGCTCTCGGTGCAACCGGTGACAGATGCGGAGTGGCAAGAGATCTGCAAGATGGGGGATACACCTGCAGATTGACCCGGCGAGCAAAACTGGCATGCTGACTCTGACAAATGTCTGCGAGGAATGGCATGGAAATTCTCAGCGTAATTGCCGCGACCATCGCGGCCTTTGTTGCGGGCGCGGCCTATTATGGTGCGCTGGCTGAGCCTTGGATGGCGGCATCAGGCGTCGAACGAGATGAAAACGGCAAACCCAAAGGCGGCCAGAATCCAAGTGTTTTTGCCTTTGCCTTCCTTTGCCAACTGGTTGTTGCGGGCATGATGCGCCATGTCTTCAGCCTCTCTGGGATTGAAACACTCGGTGCAGGGCTTCTCGCTGGAATGGGCGTGGGGCTGTTCTTCATCACCCCCTGGATCGCGCTTAACAATCTCTACGGCATGAGGCCACGTCAGCTGACCATTATCGACGGTGGATATGCAAGCCTCGCCTGCAGCATCATGGGAGCGGTTCTGGCGCTGATATGACTCTGAGTGTTGTACCAAAGCAAAAGGCCGCTGCTGATGCCGCGGCCTTTTCCCACTCAACGCCCACTCCCAAAGCGATCGCCAGTGATACTCGCAATAGTTGCGCTTACCTTTGTGTATCCAATCGACGGCCACACAGGCAACGCTCATGATTTTAAAATCTTTTTAAAACGCAAGCGAAGTACGGAGCTGCGCTTTGTTTAGCTGTAGACCGATTCTTTTCCAAAATGCTTGGTCAGCATGTAGTACACAACTGCGCGATACTTGTTGCGTTCTGATTTTCCGTAAGTCTCCACGACCAGGTTGATCGCCTCCATCAGCTCCGGCCCATCGCTTAGACCCAGCTTCTTGATCAAGAAGTTGTTCTTCACGGTTTCCAGCTCTTCGGGTTGACTGGCGGCAACGGTGGAGGCGTCCGCATTGTAGATCGCCGGACCACAGCCGATTGTCACCTTGGTCAAAAGATCCATGTCTGGCGTCACGCCACATTTGTTCTGCAGATCAGCCGCATATTGCGCAATCAGCTCATCTCGTTTGCCCATCGCTTCACTCTCCCATTCTGGACGTGTTCTTACATTCAGCATTACTGAATTTTTACGGTAGGCAGGTTTTGACATGCGACAAAGGGTATTTCTGCGCCCAAAACATCAAAAATGAGCTCCGGCTCACGTCACGAGAGCGCATCTCGACAAATTATCCTCAAGCCGTTACCAAGAAAAACCCGGCACACAGGCCGGGGTTTTCCAAATCATCAAATGAGACACGATCAGTAACGATAGTGCTCCGGCTTGAACGGACCTTCGGGCTTCACACCGATGTAAGCCGCTTGTTCGGGTGTCAGCTTGGTCAGCTTTGCACCGACGCGCTCCAGATGGAGGGCTGCCACTTTCTCGTCGAGGTGCTTGGGCAGAATATAGACCTTGTTGTCATATTGATCGCCACGGGTCCAAAGCTCGATCTGCGCCAGCACCTGATTGGTGAAGGATGCAGACATCACAAACGACGGATGCCCGGTTGCATTCCCGAGGTTCAGCAGACGCCCCTCAGAGAGGAGAATGATCCGATTGCCCGAGGGCATCTCGACCATATCCACCTGATCTTTAATGTTGGTCCACTTGTGGTTCTTCAGGTTTGCGACCTGAATTTCATTGTCGAAGTGACCGATGTTGCCGACGATGGCCATATCCTTCATCTCGCGCATATGCTCGATGCGCAGGATGTCTTTGTTGCCGGTGGTGGTGATGAAGATGTCGGCGTCCAGCGCCTCCTCCAAGAGTACCACCTCGTAACCGTCCATGGCCGCCTGAAGGGCACAGATAGGATCTGCTTCGGTTACTTTCACGCGTGCACCAGCACCGCTGAGGGACGCCGCAGAACCTTTGCCCACGTCACCGTAACCACAGACAACGGCAACCTTGCCCGCCATCATGGTATCGGTGGCGCGACGGATACCGTCCACGAGGCTCTCTTTGCAGCCGTATTTGTTGTCAAATTTCGACTTGGTAACGGAGTCGTTTACGTTGATCGCCGGGAAGGGAAGTTGGCCCTGTTTGACAAGCTCGTAAAGACGGTGAACGCCGGTGGTTGTCTCCTCGGAAACGCCTTTGATCTGGTCGCGCATCTTGGTGAACCAGCCCGGAGACTGCTCCATCCGCTTTTTGATCTGCGCCTTGATGACTTCTTCTTCTTCGGAGGTGGGAACCGAAATGATGTCTTCTCCGGCCTCTGCCCGTGCGCCCAGCAGGATATAGAGCGTCGCGTCGCCGCCGTCATCGAGGATCAGGTTCGGGCCTTCGGGGAATTGGAAAGACCTGTCGAGGTAGTCCCAATGCTCTTCGAGGCTCTGGCCTTTGATTGCAAAGACCGGAATACCTGCCTCGGCGATCACCGCGGCTGCGTGGTCTTGGGTCGAGAAGATATTGCAGGATGCCCAGCGCACATCTGCGCCCAGCGCCACCAGCGTCTCAATCAGGACGGCCGTCTGAATCGTCATGTGCAGCGAGCCAACGATACGGGAGCCTTTCAGCGGCTTTTCTTCACCATATTCCTTGCGCAACGCCATCAGGCCCGGCATTTCAGTTTCTGCAATGTCCAGCTCTTTGCGGCCAAAGCCCGCCAGCGAGATGTCCTTGACGATATAGTCTCCGGCCATTTTTTGCTCCGTTTGAGATTTCCACAGGATTCTTGGGTGTGGAGGTAACACCGCAAAGGTTGATAAGCAACGAAGATGGGGCTGGGGGACCTACACCCCGGTGGATCATCGCGCAGCTTTCGCTGTTGTTTTTTTGGCTTGCCTGACCTTGAAAGCTCAAACTCTGCATCCGGGGCTAGCGAGCTGCATCAGGACCTACCTCTACCTTGGACTGCAGGTTTGCAACCACACGGCAGGAAGAGTAGCTAGAGCCCAGCAAGACAAACATGGACCAGATCATGCCTGCAAAATCCCCCCGCGCCTGGCAACGTATGCTTTCCGGGCGACGTCTTGATTTGCTGGATCCCACGCCAGTCGACATAGAAATCGAGGACATTGCGCATGGGCTGGCCTTTGTGGCGCGCTGGAACGGACAGACGCGAGGCGATTTTGCCTATTCGGTGGCAGAGCACTCGCTGCTTGTTGAGGAACTGCACGGTCGCATGTTTCCCAAAGCCCCGATCAAGTGGAAACTCGCAGCCCTCCTGCATGACGCGCCAGAGTATGTGATCGGCGATATGATCTCCCCTGTCAAAGCCGCTGTTGGCCCGGGCTACGGGGAGCTTGATGACCGCCTGACTTCCGCGATCCACATCCGCTTTGGCCTGCCCGCTTCGCTTCCCAAGACTGTGAAAGCGCAAATCAAACGCGCGGACAAAGTCTCAGCATGGATGGAAGCAGTTCAGATCGCGGGGTTTTCCGAAGCCGAGGCGACAAAGTTCTTTGGCAGACCCAATCCAGACTTGATCGAAGGGCTTGATATCCATTTGCGCCCGCCTGTGGAGGTGCGCCGGGATTTTGTCAGTCGCCACGAAGCCTTGCTGAAGCTGTTGTAAAGTTAGCCGTCGTTTTGCGCAGCGGCGCGAGCCTGCCTGCGGGCGTGTCTTGCTGCGCGACGGGCGCGACGCTCCGCCCGTTCCTTTTCCTCGCGCGCCTTGCGAAACGCGGGGGACTCGACAAAGCGATCACTTTTAATGCCTTTGTCTTTGAGCACCTGATTGCGCGCGGCGTCATCCAGCACCGGCCAGTTTTTCCCACCCGAAATAAAGCCTGCCTCGTGGAGCGCCCGGCCGATAACAGAATGATCCAGTTCCCCAAAGCTCAGACGGCTGGAGCGTTGATTGTTCTTGGGCACCCATTCCGTGCGTAATGCACCAATCACCAAGGGGTCGCACTTGCAGAAGTAACGTACGTTGTCGGTCAACAGCGTATGCGCGGTGGATTTGCGCCGCAGAACCATCGCAACCTTCTGATCGGGCCGCCCCACCATTGCATAAAGATGCAGCGCGGAACCATCAGCCGCGATCACCTTGCGCGCCGCCTTGTAGCGCGCCAGCTGCTCCGACAGGGTATGTTCCTGTGGGTGGAAAATCTCGTAGCCCTCCGCCGCGAGGAAGGCTTCCATCTGCTCTTCGCCCAACAGCCCGCCCTTGCCGAGCCCCAGCTTGGAGCGTGAGATGTAGATCTTCTCCGGCCCCTCGGGTTTGATGTCGCGCGCAAAACGGGCATGGATCGCGTTGCGGTACTTGGGCGTTGCCTCGGTAATCCTCCCAAGGCCAAACCCCTGCCCGGGGATCACAAGTTCCTCAACCAGAGACGGATCCGCTGCAACGCGGATTGGCAGGTCCCTCTGCATGAGATCGACGAATTCGGCCTGAAACCCGCGCACCTGATCTCTGACGGCGGGGCGTTTTGGAATGAACAACACCCCATCCACCGGCGCATCCAGTTCTGACAGCGCCCAGAGACGGGCGGTGCTTTCGACCAGAAAGTGCCCGAAATGCGCCCATAGCACGCCACCCCACAGCCAACGTCCAGAGATTTTTTCCGCAAACTCCGAGGGTTTTGGAGGTTCTGTCGTGATGGGTCGATGCCTGCGCCACAAGGCACCCTCAGCACAATAGCTGCCGTCCTCGCGCAAAAGACCGGCGGCCTGCACGAGGTTGCTCTCGACCGGAGGCACCACCGTCACATTGCGCAGCACCGAGATGCTTTCCGACCAGCCGCCCTCCGGCGAGGGAGGCGTGGTCGGTGCCGGGTGTTCAGTTGCGCACATCCGGTGGCTTACCTTGGGCTGCGCTTGGCTAGGATGCGTTGCAGGGTCCGACGGTGCATATTCAAACGCCGCGCTGTTTCAGACACGTTCCGATCGCAGAGCTCATACACGCGCTGGATATGTTCCCAGCGGACACGATCAGCGCTCATCGGGTTTTCAGGGGGCGGGGGCAATGCGTCATCACCAGCCAGAAGAGCATTGGTAATGTCCGTCGCATCCGCGGGCTTCGACAGATAATCGGTCGCACCAATCTTGACTGCAGCAACAGCCGTTGCAATTGCGCCATACCCGGTCAGGACGACGATGCGGCTGTCGGGGCGTTTTTCCCGCAGGACTTCGACGACATCGAGCCCATTGCCATCCTCAAGCCGCAGATCCACAACCGCATATGCTGGCGGACGTGCCGAGACAATAGCCTGACCCGCAGCAACGCAATCGGCTGTCTCCACTGCAAAGCCGCGTTTCTCCATCGCTTTTGCAAGGCGGCGCAGAAACGGTTCATCGTCATCCACCAAGAGGAGCGAGGGATCAGGTCCGATCTCGGACTGAACTGCTTCGGCCATTCACTTTCCTTCCAGCGTCAAGCGCATTTGTGTTCAGAGATATACGCCCCGTGACGGAAACGTCAAACCTCTGCCAGATCTCAGCTGTTGTCGATAAAACAGGCGACACGGTCCGCCATCTGCTCTGGCGACACGTCCCGGCGGAAAAAGTCCACAAAACCGTGTTCGGGCAACACGAGGTAGGACATGGTGGTGTGATCTACGAGATAGTAGTCCTCGTCCCCTTCCTGCGCCTTGTAATAGGTCTTGTAAGCCTGGCTTGCGGCCTTGACCTGCTCGGGGGATCCGGTGAGACCGATCATCTTCTCATGCAGGTTAAAGGCAAAGTCACCGACCACTTCGGGGGTGTCGCGCTTGGGATCGATCGAAATGAACACCGGGGTCGTCGAATAGCCCCGATCCGCCAGTACATCCACAGCCTCGGCGTTACGCGCGGTGTCCAGCGGGCAAACATCAGGGCAGAACGTGTAGCCAAAATACAGAATCGAAGGCTCGGTGATCACATCCTTGTCGGTCACGGTCTCACCTTTGGCGTTCACCAGCTCAAACGGCCCCCCGATCGCCGCGCTGCCGCCTGCAACAGCACTGGCTCGGCACTGCGCAAATGCATCGTCAGATGCGCCGCCCCGCAGGGTCAAATACCAAACGCCGCCCAAAAGAGCCGCGACACTGGCAAACGCCAGAATTGCGATATTTCTCATCATGTCTCGTTTCCTCACAGACCTGAACGGGTCGAGGCACAGGGAAGTCGCACCTCTGTTGATCCCGGTTGGCGCTAGACCTATCAACAATTACCGGTGATGCAACGGGAGCAAACGTCACATGAGCGAGACCACCCTTGGGTTGATGAGCGGCCAGAAACGCAGCCATTGGGTGCGCCTGCGTACTCTGATCGTTTTGCGCTGGGTTGCAATCATTGGCCAGGCCACCGCAATTGGTGTTGCCCAGACCCAATATGACCTGCAGCTTTCGCTCTGGCCTTGCTATCTTGCAATCGGCGTTTCCGCCCTGGCCAACCTGGTGGCATGGATCGTTTTTCCTGAAAACAAGCGTCTGACGGAATTTCAAAACTTCCTGATGGTTCTCTTTGATCTGCTGCAGCTGTGCTTTCTGCTGTACATGACCGGAGGGCTCAACAATCCATTTGCCCTTCTGGTGCTGGGGCCTGTGACCGTTTCCGCCTCGGTGATGCGATTGCGCTCGACGCTGATTATCGGGACAAGCGCCGTCATTCTCGTGACGCTATTGGTTCCGTGGCATGTGCCGCTTCAAACAGCCGCAGGTGAAATCCTGAAGATGCCCGTGCTTTTTGTGTTTGGTCACTGGTGTGCTTTGGTCATCGCGATCCTGTTCATGGGGGCCTATTCCTATCGCATCAGTGCAGAAATTCGCTCCATGTCCGATGCGCTTGCCGCGACGCAGCTGGCACTCTCTCGCGAGCAGAAACTGACAGACCTCGGTGGAGTCGTTGCCGCCGCCGCGCATGAGTTGGGCACCCCTTTGGCCACTATTAAGCTAACGAGTTCAGAACTTATCGAAGAGCTGGACCAAAATCCGGAACTACAAGACGACGCGCGCCTCATCCGCGAACAGGCCGACCGCTGCCGCGATATCCTGCGCAGCATGGGACGGGCAGGCAAGGATGACCTGCACCTGCGCCAGACGCCTCTGTCAGCACTGGTACATGAAGCGGCCGAACCACATTTTGAGCGTGGCAAGGAAATCCGACTGAGCGAGCACCCCGCCGAGGGTGACGCTCTGAACCAGCCAAGTGTTCTGCGCAAACCCGAGATCATTCACGGGCTGCGCAACCTCGTACAAAACGCCGTTGATTTTGCGCAGTCAAAAGTCTGGATCGAACTGCACTGGAGCGCAGAGACCATCACCGTGCGGATCAGCGATGATGGCAACGGGTTCCCGGGACATTTGATCGGGCGTTTGGGGGACCCTTTCATGCGCCGCCGCGCCCCCCACGCAGAGCGCGGCAACCGCCCGGAGTACGAAGGCATGGGGCTTGGCCTGTTTATCGCCAAGACCCTGCTGGAGCGCACAGGGGCACGGCTGAAATTCCTGAACGGTCGTGATGTCGCCATGTCGCCGGACCTCTCGCCGGCACAAAGGGGCGCTCTGGTGATCGTGACATGGCCCCGGCGCAAGATCGATGCCGTAAGCGGTGACACCCCTGTGCCGACCGGAGAAAATATTCCGATACAGTTTTAACTATTCACTTTTGGGAAACCAGTTAAACTTCACTTAACCATTGTCATGGAAACTCAACGCAAGGAGAAATAGCGAGGCTGTGTCCATGCAAGAATTGATGTCCGTCGAGTGGTTCATTCTGGTGACCCTCTGCATCGCCAGCGCAGCGGTTGCGGTCTGGTTTCTGAACCCCAAGGCCGAGGCCAAGGGGATGGAGCACGAATTGCTGATCGCCGATGGCCGCACGGATGCGGTTTTCCTATTTGACGACCAGACGCTGATTGCCTGGTCATCGGGCGCGCGCAAGTTCCTCGATGACAATGCCGAAGATTTCAGTTGGGGCAAGCTGCGGGACAAGCTGTCGCGCTCCTACCCGGGCCTACCGCAGTCACCCGGTTTCCTGCGCGATGTCGGCTCCCTGACACTATCTGGCACTGCAGAGGCAGACAACCGCGAGGCCCATTGCGAATGGATCGACGGCGTTACCCGTATTCAGCTGCGCCGCGCCGCCTCGGACATCGGCCACGTCGGCGATGATCAGGAACTGACCACCCTGCGTGCAGCCGTGCATCAGGCCCCCTACCCCGTTTGGCTGCAATCCGATGATGCCCGCGTCACCTGGACCAACCTTGCCTACGATCGTCTGAACCAGAAAATCCGTGGCCGCGGCAATGATACCTCTGCACCTCTGTTTCCAAACCTCGACGCGCCGATGAACAGCGGTCGCGCGGAACGGATCTCCATCGAGCTGCCGGAAACCGACAAGAAGCTCTGGTATAATGTCTCCACCACCGAGACCGAAGCCGGTTGGCTCTGTCATGCCATGGACGTCAACGCCGTGGTGGATGCTGAGATCGCGCAACGCAACTTTGTGCAGACGCTGGCAAAAACCTTTGCGCAGCTTTCCATCGGCCTTGCGATCTTTGACCGCAACCGCCAACTGGTCCTGTTCAACCCCGTCTTGATCGACCTCACCGCCCTGCCGGCGAGTTTTCTGAGCTCGCGCCCCAACATGATGTCCTTCTTTGACCGCCTGCGCGACCAACGCATGATGCCGGAACCAAAGAACTACTCGAGCTGGCGTCACCAGATGGCGGATCTCCTGGAGGCTGCCGCCGAGGGCCGCTATCAGGAAACATGGTCTTTGCCCTCCGGGTCGGTCTATTCGGTCTCTGGCCGTCCACATCCTGATGGGGCCATCGCCTTTCTGTTTGAAGACATCACCGCCGAAATCACTCTGACCCGTCAGTTCCGCTCTGAACTGGAGTTAGGCCAGTCGATCCTCGATCATATCGACGACGCCTTTGCGGTCTTCGGCGCCGACGGTAGCATGGTCTATTCCAACACCGCCTACCACACGATGTGGAAAACCGACCCCGACGCAAGCTTTGCCAAAATCACCATCACCGATGCCTGCCGCACCTGGCAGGAGCTCTCGGGACCAACCCCAACCTGGGGTGAAGTGCGCGACTTTGTAGCCGGTGGCACCAGTGATCGTTCTGATTGGTGGTCTCGCGTGGACATGCGCAACGGTGAGCAGTTGCTCTGCCGCGTGCAGTCGCTCCAGAACGGCTCCGTTATGGTCCGTTTCCAGCAGATCGACCTGCCGCTGGCGCCGCCAGAACAAGAGCGTTTCGCCGTCCTCAAGGATAGCTGAACCCGCTTGCGGAGCCTCGCGCTGAACGTCATTGTGGCGCCATGACACAACGCTCTGCGACTTTCAGGCTGCCCAGCAGCGACGCAACCACAGAATTGGCTCGACACATCGCCCGGATCCTCGTTCCGGGCGATGTTGTCTTGCTCCAGGGCCCAATCGGCGCCGGAAAAACGCATTTCGCCCGCAGCCTGATCCAATCTCTGATGGAGGTGCCAGAAGACGTCCCCTCCCCTACGTTCACGCTGGTGCAAGTCTACAATGTCGCCACAGGAGAGCTTTGGCATGCCGATCTCTACCGGCTCTCGCATGTAGATGAGGTCGAGGAGCTAGGGCTTTTGGCGGCATTTGAGGACGCGATCTGCCTGATTGAATGGCCCGAGAAACTCGAAGATCTGCGCCCCGCGTCAGCACTGACAATGGAGCTCTCTTTAGACGAGGACCATGACGACGCCCGGATGGCCGAACTCATGTGGACTGACGCCTCTTGGGACGCGCGACTGGAAGGAATTGCGCCATGACATCTCGCGAGGACGAAATCAGAGATTTTCTGGCCACCCATGGCTATGCGGACTGGAACCGCACCCCACTGGCCGGAGATGCCTCCAGCCGTCGCTACCAGCGGCTGCGCTCTCCAACTGGGGCCAAGGCGGTCTTGATGGACTGGTCCCCAGAGGAAGGCGGCGACACGCAACCGTTTGTGGATCTCGCCCAATACCTGCGCAATCTCGATATCTCCGCTCCAGAGATTTATGCCGAGGAACACGCGAGGGGCTTGCTGTTGATTGAGGACCTGGGCGACGCCTTGTTTACGGAGGTCATTAACAACGACCCGGCGCAGGAAATGCCGCTCTATCGCGCTGCTGTAGATCTGCTGATACATCTGCACGACGCGCAAACTCCGGAGCTGGCGCGACTTGACCCAGAGACCCTGAGCGAGATGACCCGCCTTGCTTTCAGCGAGTATCGCTATGCAATCCTCGGAGATGCGGCAGAAGACAATCGGAAGCGATTTGAACACCGGTTTGCGCAAATCCTGAGCGCGCAACTTGAGGGCGACATGGTCTTTGTCCACCGCGACTTTCACGCCCAAAACCTGCTGTGGTTGCCGGAGCGCGAAGGCCTCGCTCGCGTCGGAGTGATCGATTTCCAGGATGCCAAACTCGGCCACCGTGCCTATGATCTCGTCTCACTTTTGCAGGATGCGCGCCGCGATGTTCCTGCCCAAGTCGAAGCACAGATGATAGACCACTATATTCAAGCCACAGGCGTCGATGAGAGCCATTTTCGCAGCGCCTACGCGGTCATCGCAGTGCAGAGGAACATGCGCATTCTCGGGATTTTTGCGCGGCTATCGCAACGCTTTGGCAAGCGTCACTACATCGAGTTCGTGCCCCGGGTCTGGGCGCATTTTGAACGCGGGTTGGCCCACCCTGCCCTTGCGAGCGCGGCAGAAGAGATCCTGAATGCCCTGCCCGCACCGGCGCCCGAGGTCCTAGAAAGGCTCCGCGCATGACCGCTCCCAATGTCGTTATGATCTTTGCCGCCGGTTTTGGGACCCGCATGGGGGCGCTTACGGCCGATAAGCCCAAGCCTATGATCGACCTTTGCGGACGCCCGCTGATAGATCATGCGCTGACACTGGCACACGCGCTCAATCCCGAACGGGTGGTAATCAACACGCATTACAAGGCTGAGGTTCTCGAGCGTCACCTTGAGGGCCGTGATGTGCTCATCAGTCATGAGGACAAGGAGATTCTCGACACTGGAGGCGGGCTCAAACTGGCGCGCGCGCTGCTTGATGCCTCCGTCAGCTATACGTTGAACCCGGATGTCGCATGGCGCGGACCAAACCCGCTCAGCGTGCTCCGCGACGCATGGCGCCCGGCAGACATGGATGCACTGTTGCTGTGTGTGCCGACCGCGCGTGCCGTTGGACGCTTGGGTTCGGGTGATTTTTCAACAGACTCGCGGGGTTGTATCCGACGCGGCGGAGATATGGTCTATACCGGTGCACAGATCATATCGCTCGACACATTGGATCGGGTGTCAGAAAGCGCCTTTTCTCTCAATGCGATATGGGATCAGCTGATTCCAGAGGGCCGAGCAACCGCCGTGGAATATCCGGGCCACTGGTGTGACGTTGGCCGCCCTGAAGGGCTCAAGTTGGCTGAAGAAATGATTGCAGAATAAGATGTTTGATCCGTCTCAAACCAAACCCAGGCTGTTTGCGGTCCCTTGTGGTGTAGATTTCCCACGCGCACTTTATGACGGACTCACTGCCCGTTTTGCCGATGCCCTCCCGGAAGAGTTGGCACGGGTCGAGTTGATCCTCAACACGGAACGCATGCAACGCCGCGTGCGGCAGTTGTTTGACGCAGGACCAGCGCGTCTCTTGCCTCGCATCTCGCTCCTGTCGGGATTGAACAAAGAAGCAAATCTACGTGGCCTGCCACCTGCACTGCCTCCGCTGCGCCGCCGTCTGGAGCTTTCGCAGTTGATCGCAAAGCTACTGGATGCGCAGCCCGATTTGGCTGCTCGCGCCTCGCTTTACGATCTTTCCGACAGCCTGGCCGAATTGATCGACGAGATGCAGAGTGAAGGCGTGAGCACCGATCAGATCCGCGCGCTTGATGTGTCTGATATGTCCGGGCACTGGAAACGGGCGCAGGACTTCATCGGCATCGCGGATCAATTTGTGGACATGCACGAAGGTGCGCTCGACGTGAATGCCCGGCAGCGGCAGGTTGTGATGGATCTGATCGCAGAATGGGAACAGACGCCACCAACGCATCCCATCATTTTGGCAGGCTCAACCGGGTCTCGGGGCACGACGCTTCTTCTGATGGAGGCGATTGCTCGCCTACCACAGGGCGCGGTCGTCTTGCCGGGATTTGATTTTGACCAGCCAGAACCCGTCTGGGAGAGCCTGACAGATGGGTTGGTTGCGGAAGATCATCCGCAATACCGGTTTCACAAACTGATGCGCGACCTTGATCTACGCCCCTCGGATATTTGCCGCTGGGTTGATACAACGCCCCAATCTCCTGCTCGCAATCGGTTGATTTCTCTCGCACTTCGCCCAGCTCCGGTGACGGATGCCTGGATGAGTGAAGGCCCCTACCTCAAAGATCTGGACCAAGCCACAGAGGCGCTGACGCTGGTGGAGGCCGCAAATCCCCGAAGCGAAGCCTTGGCTATCGCTTTGCGCCTGCGTCAGGCAGCCGAGGACGGTCAGACCGCAGCCCTGATCACGCCCGACCGCATGCTGACACGCCAGGTCTCTGCCGCGCTGGATCGCTGGGACATTCTGCCAGACGATTCTGCGGGATTGCCGCTTCAATTGTCGCCCCCTGGACGGTTTCTGCGACATGTGGCCGATCTGTTTTGTCGCCCTCTTCAGGCCGATATGTTGCTCACGCTTCTCAAGCATCCGCTCACCCATTCCGGCGCGGAGCGAGGTCTGCATTTGCTGCACACCCGTGATCTGGAGCTCCATATGCGCCGCAACGGACCGCCCTTCCCGGACTGCGAGAGCCTCAGTGCCTTTGGGAGCACGCGCGATTTGCAGCCGGGTTGGTCAGATTGGCTAGCGCAGAGCTTTGCCGGTCGAGATCGGACGGGCACGCGCGCCCTGAGTGACTGGGTGTCAGATTTGCGTGAGACCGCCGAAGGGATCGCAGCAGGATCGCAGGTCGGCGGCACGGGCGAGCTCTGGGACAAAAAAGCAGGGAACGCAGCGCGCGACGTTCTTGAGGAATTGCAGGCACAATCACCTCACGGTGGCGACATGACCGCGCGCGATTTTGCAGACCTCCTGGGCGCACTCTTGTCGCAGGGCGAGGTGCGGGATCGCGATGCGCCATATGGATCCATTATGATCTGGGGCACGCTCGAGGCCCGCGTGCAAGGCGCCGATCTTGTTATCCTCGGTGGTCTCAACGAGGGGAGCTGGCCAGAAGCCGCGCGTCCTGATCCCTGGCTCAATCGTAAATTGCGCCACGAGGCAGGCCTTTTGCTGCCAGAGCGGCGCATTGGCCTATCCGCACATGATTTTCAGCAGGCTGTCGCAGCGCCCGAAGTCTGGCTCACGCGTGCTGTCCGCTCCGAAGAGGCCGACACGGTCCCGTCGCGCTGGCTCAACCGTATGACTAACCTTCTGGGAGGTCTACCGGATCAGGGCGGACAAGCCGCGCTGTCGGCCATGCGAATGCGCGGCCAGGTCTGGCTGGATTGGGCAAGCGTTCTTGATGCGCCAGTGCCAACCCCTCTGAGCCCACGCCCCTCGCCGCGCCCGCCAGTTGCAGCACGGCCCCGTAGATTGACGGTGACAGAAATTCCAAAACTGATCCGTGATCCTTATGCGATCTACGCCAAACATGTACTGCGCCTGAAACCCGTGGATCCGCTGCTGCAGGAACCTGATGCACTGCTGCGCGGCACAATCATCCACAAGGTTTTGGAAGACTTTATAAAATCCGCTCAAGAGCAGCCGGAAAATCTCTCGGCCCGTCACTTCATCGACCACGCTCGACGCGTCCTCGAAACCGAGGTGCCCTGGCCCGTTGCGCGCACGCTTTGGCTAACCCGCCTAAAGAAAGTGGCCGAAGATTTTGTCACCGGTGAACGACAACGTCAGTCGCGGGCGCGCCCATCAGGGTTTGAGAAATCTGGCCAGGTCCGTCTTGATCCACTTGATTTCGAAATCGCGGCCAAGGCGGACCGGATCGATGTGGACGAGCGTGGCTTGCTCCATCTGTATGATTACAAGACGGGCGACCCGCCTTCGGAAAAACAGCAGAAATCCTTTGAAAAACAGCTTCTGATCGAGACCGCCATGGCCGAACAGGGCGCGTTTTCAGACTATGGTGCGGCGCGGGTGGAGCGTGCGCTCTATATCGGGTTAAAGCCTCCGGTGAAGGAGGTTGCCGCACCCATTCTGGACGAGCCACCCGCAAAGGTGTGGGCGGAGTTGCGCAGTCTGGTTGAGGCGTATTTCGACGCAGAGCAAGGCTTTAGCAGCCGCCGAATGGTACACCGGGATGATTTTGCCGGGGATTACGATCACCTTGCCCGCTATGGCGAATGGGATCGCAGTTCGGATCCGGTGCCGGAGGATTTGACATGAGCCGCAACGCCGCCTCAGAGGCACAGTTTCGCGCCGCCCGCCCAGATGCCTCTACTTGGCTTGCCGCCAATGCCGGCTCGGGCAAGACCAAGGTGCTCACGGATCGCGTCGCGCGGCTGTTGCTGCGCGGCGTTGAGCCGCAGCATATTCTCTGCCTGACCTATACCAAGGCGGCGGCGAGCGAGATGCAGAACCGCTTGTTTCAACGTCTTGGGGAATGGGCGATGCTGCCCGATGCCAAACTGCGCGCAGCATTGGTGGATCTCGGTGCTGAGGACGCAGCCATAGGCGATGGGCTGGCGCAGGCCAGAACCCTGTTTGCGCGCGCGATCGAGACTCCCGGTGGTCTCAAGATCCAGACCATTCACTCTTTTTGTTCATCACTCCTGCGCCGTTTCCCGCTTGAGGCCGGTGTCAGCCCACAGTTTACCGAAATGGAAGACCGCGCGGCCGCCATGCTGCGCGCCGAGATCGCAGAGGATATGGCGCAAGGCCCGGACGCACATGTTGTAGAAGCGGCCTCCTTCCATATCGGTGGCCTGGATTTTGAGACCCTGACGGCCGAGATCTGCCGCCGCCAAGCCGGGTTCGACCCGGCGCTGGACCACAACAGACTGGGTGAGGTTTTTGATCTTCCAGCCGGGTATGACCGTAGCGCGCTGCAAGCCGAGGTTTTCCTAGGCAATGAGGAAGAGATCCTGTCGCGTACCATCGAGATGCTGAAATCGGGCGGAGCGACGGACACCAAGAACGCTGACAAACTTGCCCGGATCACTGCGGTCACCCCGGATGTGCTCCCCCTTCTGGAAGATGTGTTCCTTACCGGCAAAAGCGCCAAAGATCCCTTCAGCGCCAAGATAGGCAGCTTTCCCACCAAGAAACTGCGCGAAAGCAACGGTGTCCTGATGGATCAGCTTGAGCCTTTCATGGCGCGGGTCGAAGCTGCCCGCCCCAAGCGGCTCGCACTGGATGCGATGGAAAAATCCATCGTTCTGCATGATTTTGCCCGGGTTTTTCTGCCCGAATACGAGCGACGCAAACAGCTGCGTGGTTGGTTGGACTTTGATGACCTGATCGTCAAAGCCCGAAATCTTTTGAATGATCCCGCGGTTGCAGCCTGGGTGCTCTATCGTCTGGATGGCGGCATCGACCACATCCTTGTGGACGAAGCGCAGGACACAAGCCCAGTGCAGTGGGATGTGGTTGAAAAGCTCGCACAGGAGTTCACCGCAGGTGAAGGCGCGCGCGCCGATGTGGAGCGCACGATCTTTGTGGTCGGTGACAAGAAACAGTCGATTTATTCCTTTCAGGGCGCCGACCCGGACGCCTTTGACCGCATGCAGGCGGAGTTTGGGAACAGGCTCAAGGACACCGGCGAAGGTTTGCAAAACGCCAGCCTCGCATTTTCCTTTCGATCCTCGGCGGCAATTCTTGGCCTTGTGGATGTCGTCTTTGACGGAGAACACCGTGCGGGGTTTGCCGACGATGCCAAGCATCAGGCATTCAAGTCCGATTTGCCGGGGCGTGTCGATCTGTGGCCTTTGGTGGAAAAAACCGATGACGAAGAAGAGCGCGATTGGACCGATCCCGTTGATCGTCCCAGCCCTCGCCACCATTCCGTAATCCTTGCAGAGCGGATTGCCAATCACATCAAAGAGATGATTGCGCAAGGTGTGACGATCCCCGAAGACGGCCCCGAGCGTGGTACGTTTCAGCGCCGCCCCGTGCATGCAGGCGATTTCCTGATCCTTGTGCAGCGACGTTCGGATCTCTTTTCCGAGATCATTCGCGCCTGCAAGGCCGCGGGCCTGCCGATTGCGGGCGCGGACCGCCTGAAGGTGGGCGCGGAACTGGCGGTCAAAGACATTGCAGCGCTATTGCGGTTTCTCGCATTGCCCGAGGACTCCCTGTCGCTTGCCGAGGCCCTGAAATCCCCGATCTTCGGCTGGAGCGAGCAGCAGCTCTTTGACCTCGCACATCGGCGGAGTGAAATGCACCTCTGGCCTGCGCTGCGAGCACGTTCCGAGGAATTTCCCCAGACCATGGAAATCCTCAATGATCTACGCCGCCAGGCAGACTTTCTTAGGCCCTATGATCTTATTGAGCGCATCCTGACCCGTCATCTGGGGCGCGCCAAGATCCTTGGCCGCCTTGGAACGGAGGCCGAAGACGGGATCAACGCGCTGTTGTCGCAGGCCTTGGCCTATGAACGGACCGAAGTGCCAAGCCTCACCGGGTTCCTTGTCTGGATGCAGACCGATGATCTTGAGATCAAACGACAAATGGGGGCCGCAAGTTCGATGATCCGTGTAATGTCGGTGCATGGATCCAAAGGGTTGGAAGCACCGATTGTGATCCTGCCTGATACCACCAAACGCCGTCCGTCCCCCGCAGCCGAGGTGATGGAGGTCGACGGCACCCCTCTCTGGCGTATGAGCAGCGATCAGATGCCCCCCGCCATGGATGCCGCACGCGTCTTTGCACAGGAAAAGCAGGCCAACGAGCGTCTCCGCCTCTTGTATGTGGCGCTGACGCGCGCGGAAAAATGGCTCATCGTGGCTGGGGCTGGTGATCTCGATAAGGGGGGTGACAGCTGGTACCAGCGGGTTGAGGCCGCCATGAAAACCATGGGAGCCCTGCCCTATGACGCGCCCGGCGGAGAAGGCTTACGCTGGGCTCATGGCGACTGGGAAGCCCCCGTCTTTGTGCCATCGGATTTGACCGAAGAAGACGAAATCACGTTGCCAGAGGTCTTTCGTCGCGCCGCCCCTGCCTATGTCGCGCCAGCGGCCACCCTGCGTCCCTCGGAGGATCTGGGCGGTGCAAAGGCTCTGCCTGGCGACAGCGGCCTGAGCGAAGAGGACGCCAAAGCGCGGGGCACTGCATTGCACCTCTTGCTGGAGCATCTGCCCAAGCTTCCAGAAGAGGACTGGGACAACCGCGCCGAAGCCATTGCGCAGCATGAGGATTGGAAGGCCCTCTTGGCAGAGGCCCGCCAGGTGCTTTGCTCAGATGACTGCGCAGATATCTTTGCCCCCGGTACGCTCGCAGAGGTGCCGGTCTCTGCCGATCTGGGCACAGTTCGGCTGCACGGTATCATTGACAGGCTGGTAATTACCCCGGATCGCGTGCTTGCGGTCGATTTCAAGTCAAACGCCGTGGTCCCGCAAAGCGCCGAAGCCTGTCCAGAAGGTCTGCTGCGTCAGATGGGTGCCTATGATGTCGCCCTGCGCCAGATCTATCCAGATCGCCAGATCGAGACTGCAATCCTCTGGACGCGCACGGCGACGCTCATGTCACTACCGGTCACCTTGATTACACAGGCCCGTGAACGGGCGGGTTTCCAGCGACTGGAACCTTGACGCCATGTCTGAGCGTCCATAGGTTTCGCTCCAGTTGCCAATCTTCTCAGGAGACATATCCATGTCCACCGTAGCCGTTACCGACGCCACCTTCGACGCCGAAGTCAAGAATTCCGATGTCCCCGTTGTGGTGGACTTCTGGGCCGAATGGTGTGGCCCGTGCAAACAGATCGGCCCCGCTCTGGAAGAGCTGGCAGCCGAGTATGGCGACAAGGTAAAAATCGCCAAGGTTGATGTCGACAGCAACCCGAATGCCGCTGCTGCCATGGGTGTGCGCGGCATTCCAGCTCTGTTCGTGTTCAAGGATGGTCAGGTGGTTTCCAACCGCGCCGGCGCCGCTCCCAAGGCCGCGCTCAAGAGCTGGATCGACGAATCCATCTGATCTGAGACCCAGATAAACATAGAAAAGGCGCGTCCCTCGGGAGGCGCCTTTTTTCATGAGAATGTGGAGAGCCACCCCACAAAAGGAAAAGCCGCCCTGCGTCAGGACGGCTCTTACTTCACCAGATATGTCATCGAGCGTTACAGTGCTGCGATGTCGGCACGGGTCAGGCCGATGTCTTCCAGTTGCGCGTCGCTCAGCTGCGACAGAGCTTTGCGGGTAATGCGGGCTTCGTTCCAGTCAGCAAAGTTGCTGCGCAGGTTGAAGAAGAAATCGACTGCGCGCAGAACTGCGACAGAGCCGGCCGGTGCAATGATGTTGCTTGCGTTTGCCATGATCGTGTTCCTTGATAGATCCAGCCGACTTCATGTCGGTTGTTGATGCGTATTTAGGTTTGCTTTCTGAGTCTCACAATTGCCCATTTTTCAGCCCCGTATTGCATCCAGCGCATAGCAATTAGGCAGAATTTAAACTTTGCCTCGCGTCCTCCCCGAGGGATCATCCCCGACCCTGCCCTTGTGCCGCGTGGGGGATACTTCCATATAGGTCAGCAAAGAAACGGAGGCTTTTATGGCAGAGGATCAATTCCCCGGCTGGCATGGCACAACCATCATCGGGGTGCGCAAAGGGGACGAGGTAGTCGTCGCAGGGGACGGTCAAGTCTCGCTCGGTCAGACCGTGATCAAGGGCAGTGCCCGCAAGGTGCGCCGCCTGTCGCCCGGCGGATATGACGTGGTGGCAGGCTTTGCCGGATCGACGGCGGATGCCTTCACCCTCCTTGAGCGGCTCGAAGCCAAACTGGAGGCAACGCCAGGACAGCTTCAGCGCGCGAGTGTCGAGCTCGCCAAGGACTGGCGCACCGACAAATACCTGCAAAAACTAGAGGCAATGCTGATCGTCACCGATGGCAAGGATCTCTATGTCATCACCGGCGCTGGCGATGTGTTGGAACCAGAACATGATGTGGCCGCCATCGGGTCTGGCGGCAACTTTGCCCTGGCAGCGGCGCGCGGCATGATGGACAGCGACCGCGACGCAGAAACAGTGGCCCGTGACGCAATGGCGATCGCCTCTGACATCTGCGTCTACACCAACGGCAACCTCACGGTGGAGCGCATCGGCAAATGATATCGCGCGATGACCTCAGGGCCGCGGTCGGGTCTGGCCTTCTGACCGAAGCACAGGCCGCGTCCTTGTCGGCCCTCGCGGACAGCCGCCGCGGCGCGCGCGAGGGTCTGGCACCCGGCGATGAACCTTTTGAGTTGTTCAAGGGTTTCAACGAGATTTTCATAGTCATCGGCCTTGTGATCCTCGCGATGGGCTGGATTGCAGTCAATACCGCCTCGATGTTCACCGAGATCGTCAATTACCGCACGCAGGCCACCACAGCTGCGCTTTTTGGCGCGGCAATCCTTTGGGGCCTGTCCGAATATTTTATCCGCCGTCGTCGCATGGTAGCGCCTGCCATTGCCCTATCGGTCATGTTTGCCGGTAATGCCGCAATGGGCTTTGTCGCTCAGTATGCACAGCCCTTCATGATCGCCCAGCAAGACTACTCTTCGCTGCCAATGGCACTCGGGCTGTCAACACTTGCGCTGTTTGTATTCTGGGGGCGCTTCCGCGTGCCATTTGCCATGGCGCTGATTGCGCTCGGTCTCTTTGCCGTAGCGCTGATCGTTGCGGCAGATCAATCCGGTGTGCCAACAGAACTCGGTGATCTCTTCCTTCTGAGCGCCAATGGTCCTTTTGCCTGGATTACGCTTGTGGTTGGTCTGTTGGTCTTTGCCGTCGCCATGGCCTTCGACCTGAGCGATCCTCATCGCGTGACACGGCGCTCAGCACAGGGGTTCTGGCTACATGTGGTTGCGGCTCCCGCGCTAGTGAACACAATCGCCCTGTCGCTGCTCACATCCGATCAGGGCGTGCTACTGGCACTGGTTCTTGGCTGCTTTGCGCTCATTGCCATCGTCATTGACAGGCGATCGTTCCTGATCACCGCAATCGGCTATATCGTGGCGCTGAGTACAACGGTTTTCGACAGCGAGGGCACCGGGATCAGCATCCTGGCGCTTGGCGTGGTTCTGGTGATCCTTGGCGCCTTCTGGGCCCGGATCCGCGCCGCGCTGCTTTCACTCCTTTCTGGTGTGCTGCCGCTTCATCGGCTGCCACCTTCTCACTGACCTCAAGGGATAGACATGACAGATCTGACCCCCCGCGAAATCGTTTCTGAACTCGACCGGTTCATCATTGGCCAAAAGGATGCCAAACGCGCTGTCGCTGTAGCGTTGCGCAATCGCTGGCGCCGCAAACAGCTACCGGATGACCTGCGCGACGAAGTGCATCCAAAGAACATCCTGATGATCGGCCCCACTGGCGTCGGCAAGACCGAAATTTCGCGCCGCTTGGCGAAGCTGGCGCGCGCGCCTTTCATCAAGGTCGAAGCTACCAAATTCACCGAGGTTGGCTATGTCGGCCGCGACGTGGAACAAATCGTGCGTGATCTTGTGGATACCGCAATCGTGCAAACCCGCGAGCACATGCGAGAGGACGTCAAAGCCAAGGCGCATAAAGCCGCCGAGGACCGTGTGCTCGAAGCGATCGCCGGAACCGATGCCCGCGAGAGCACGCTCGAGATGTTCCGCAAAAAGCTCAAGGCAGGTGAGCTTGATGACACGGTGATCGAGTTGGACATCGCCGATACCTCCAACCCCATGGGCGGTATGTTTGAAATTCCGGGTCAGCCAGGTGCAAACATGGGGATGATGAACCTCGGTGATCTCTTCGGAAAAGCCATGGGCGGGCGTACCACACGCAAAAAGCTCACCGTTGCAGAGAGCTATGACGTGTTGATCGGGGAAGAAGCGGACAAGCTTCTGGATGATGAAACCGTAAACAAGGCTGCATTGGAAGCAGTAGAGCAGAACGGGATCGTGTTCCTTGATGAGATCGACAAGGTCTGCGCCCGTTCCGATGCGCGTGGTGGCGACGTCAGCCGTGAGGGCGTGCAGCGGGACTTGCTGCCGCTGATCGAAGGCACCACTGTCAGCACCAAACATGGCCCAGTCAAAACCGACCATATCCTGTTCATAGCGTCCGGTGCGTTCCACATCGCCAAGCCTTCTGATCTCCTGCCCGAGCTGCAAGGACGTTTGCCGATCCGCGTAAACCTGCGCGCCCTCAGTGAAGAGGATTTTGTGCGCATCCTGACCGAAACCGACAATGCGCTGACACGCCAGTACGAGGCGCTCTTGGGCACAGAAAAAGTCAAAGTGACCTTCACCAAGGACGGGATCCACGCCCTTGCGCAGATTGCCGCCGAAGTGAACCACACGGTGGAGAACATCGGCGCGCGGCGTCTCTACACGGTAATGGAGCGGGTCTTTGAGGAGATGTCCTTTGCTGCGCCGGATCGATCCGGTGAAGAGATCATCGTAGATGAGCCCTTTGTGACCAAGAATTTGGGCGAATTGACCAAATCCACCGATCTCAGCCGCTACGTGCTCTGAAATCGGAACGCGTATATCTATGCCTTGCCCGACAACACCGCCGGGCAAGGCTCATCCGAGGCGCAAAAAAGGGGCCAACATGAAGAACGCCATGCTGGTGCTCTGCGTCTTTCTGGGGCTTTCGGCCTGTGCAGATCGCGACCTCATGCCAATTGTGCCGGAGGCCGTTGAAATCGGCACACCCTATACCGTGTTCTCCACCACCACCCGCGCACAAGAAGCGGATGGCACCTATGGTTTTAGGCGCTCCGAGCAGCTGCGGATGATGGAAATGACCGTGACCATCCCGCCAAATCACAGCCCGGGAGAGCTCTCCTATCGCTACAAGAACCCGGACCCACACAAGAATTTTGCAATTGCCGAAGAGCTACCGGTCGCGAGTGTCAGTGACCTTCGGGCCCGGTTTCTGCGCGAGCAGCGGGAAAACAACTGGCCTCTGCGCGAGGTGACAATCTTTGTGCATGGCTATAACAGCACGCACCCGGAAACCGCCTATCGCTCGGCGCAAATGGCGCATGACGTAGAACTTCCCGGATCCCTGGTGATGTATTCATGGCCCAGCCGTGGACGTGCTTTCGGCTATGCCTATGACATCGACAGCATGCTCTTTGCCCGCGACGGGCTTGAGGAGACCGTGCGGCGCGTCAAACAGGCGGGGGCAGAGCGCATCATTCTGGTAGCGCATTCCATGGGAACCGCGCTTGCGATGGAGATGTTGCGCCAGGCCGATCTGCGAAATCCCGGCTGGGCGGCCCGCACGCTCAACGGTGGGGTCATCCTGATCTCACCCGATCTCGATGTGGATGTATTTGAGAGCCAGATGATGGATCTCAAACAGGTTCCGCAGCCATTTGGTGTGATGGTCTCGGAGAAAGATCATATCCTCAATATTTCCGGTCGACTGCGTGGCACAAGCGAGGGGGAGCGTCTTGGAAATATCAAATCAGCAGAGCGGCTGATGAAATGGCCCATTGAGGTGATCGACCTGACAGCATTTAATGCGGATGCAGCCTCTGGGCATTTTGTGGCGGCGACATCGCCTAGTTTGCTGGCGGTCATACGATCCGCCAGCAACGTCAGTCGCCTGTTCGGCCCAGTTGATCCGACGCTGTTTCAACAGATCCTACCGCAGTCTCAAACCATCGTAACCGACCATGGGAAACTCATGCTCGCCAGGCAGCAACGGCAGGAAGAGCGCTGAGGACACGTCAGCGCGTGCGTCTCAAATAGACGTAATATGCGCCTTCGCCTCCATGACTGATATGCGCAGGCGTCACCTGCAGCACCGCCTGTGCGAGAGGTTGCAGGGTGAGCCATTGCGGTACCTGATGTCGCAGAACTCCGCGCGGCACTGGCATCGGACCCGGCTCATCGCGGTCCTTGCCCTTGCCAGTGATCACCAGCACCAGCCGCTTGTTCGAGGCCTGCGCCGACAGGATAAAGCGGGTCAAAGCACCATGGGCGGAGTCCATACGCATCCCGTGCAGGTCAAGCTTGCCTTCGGGTTTGAGCTTCCCGCGCTTCATCCGGCGAAAAGCTTTTTCATCCATCCGCAAGGGATCAGTGGCGAGTTTGCGCGCCGGTGAGGCTTTTAGATCATGACCGGGCAGTTTCGCACGGGCTTTGCTGCCTACCTCGAACTGGGGCAGGGGTGCTGGCGCGCTGCGTCGCGGTTTGGGTTTTGGCAAAGGTGTAGGGGGGTCTGCATGGTCTCCGCCCTTTTTTTCGCGGTTGGCATGCAGCCGTTCAGCGTGTTTCACAACCTGTTGCCAAAGGTCGATCTCATCTTCTGTCAGTTTGCGCCGGGTCATCACAGATCATCCGGCAACATGGCATAGGCGCGTTGAATGGGCATAAGCACCATCATCCGCCCCGGATCGCGCAGTTGCCCGGCCTGACGCCCGGCCTCGTCACCGGGCCCAAAGAAAATATCGGCACGCTGCGCGCCTTTGATGGCAGAGCCGGTGTCCTGTGCAATCATCAGCCGCCGCATCTTGGTCTGCCCATTCTTCTCGATCCAAACGGGGGCGCCCAGCGGCGTATAAGCCGGATCAACCGCTATCGAACGCATCGGCGTGATCGATCTGTTCATGGCGCCCAATGGTCCCCGGTTGGAGGGCACTTTGCGCACCTCGCGAAAGAACACATATGAGGGGTTGTGCATCAACAGCTCCATCCCCGGTCCCGGATTACGGCGAACCCAGTTCTGGATCACACCTGCGCTCACTTGATGCAGGTTGTAGATCCCACGCCGGACCATTTCCTGCCCGATTGAGCGATAGGGATGCCCGTTTGCGCCGCCATACCCAAGACGTATCACAGATCCATCTTGGAGTTTGATCCGACCAGATCCTTGAATTTGCAGGAAAAACAACTCAACCGGATCATCGACCCAGGCGATTTCCAATCCCCGCCCGTCCATGACGCCAGACGTAAGAATGTCGCGTCTAGACAACCAGGTCGACGACTGGCGGGCCTCTGGGGGCATCCGATAGACCGGATACTGGAACCGCCCACCTCGCTGGCGCGCTCCGTTGAGTTCAGGTTCGAAATAGCCGGTGAACAGACCTTCTTTTCCGTCTTCGATCAGAACCGGACGAAAAAACAGCTCAAAGAACGCGCGCGCACCGCTGTCATCTGCGTTCTGGGCCATGGCGCAAAGCGATTGCCAGTCTGCCCCGTCCATGTCCATGCAGGTTTCCCGAAAAACGCGAAGGGCCTCGACATGGTTGTCGAGGTCCCAATCAGAGAGCTCTGTGAACTCAAGTATGCGAAGAGACGGCCCCGTCTCGGATTGCGCTCCGGCGCCGGAAAAAAGGGCTGCGGTTAATAACGCCGCGCCAAGTCCATGCCGAAGCGTCTCCGTCATGCGTCCGTTGCCACCAGCAGCCAATTCGGGTCGCCGGTGCCCATCTGGCGCGAGAAGGTCCAAGTGTCCTTCTGCCGCTTCACGGCTTTGGGGTCACCTTCCACGATTTCACCCGCGCGGTTGCGCACGGCCGAGGTCAGCTCACCGACAAAGCGCACAGTGATTTCTGCTGTAGAGGTCGCTGTGTCAAAGGTGGCGTCGATGATGCTCGTCTCGCGCACACCGATGAATTCTGCCTCGATGGTCAACCCCTGATCTTCACGCGCGGACACTGCGTCAACAAAGCTCTGGAAGATATCATCAGAAATAAACGGCTGAATACCGTCTAGCTCACCGGTTTCGAACCCCATCAAGATCATCTCATAGGCGCCACGGGCACCCTGCACGAACTCGGCCACCTGGAAGGAAGAATCCGAGCGTTTCATATCGCTCAGCGCCTTTGACTGCGGGCTGCCTTCGTCGACATACGCGATGATGTCATCGTCGGGGCTGCCCTCGATCACCTCAAACTTGCGCTGCGGGGCGCGTGTTTCGCTGCTGGCAAGCGGGGGCTTTTCAAACCCTTCACGTGTGCCCAGAACGCTTTTTAGGCGCAGGATCAGAAAAACCGCGATGCCAGCTAGGACCAAAAGCTCAATCAAGGGCGACTCCATTTATACCTCATCGTCCAATAGGACCTGTCGGTTTGAAACCAACGTGTTCTGCTCTTATGTAGGTGACAGGCGGGACCAAGTCCACCGTTCAGCCCCAAGGAGAGGACGCCCATCATGCCACTTTTTCTGGCTTTTCTGCTGGTTCCAATCATTGAAATCGCCCTGTTTATACAGGTTGGCGGTCTGATTGGTCTTTGGCCAACGCTCGGGATCGTCGTTTTGACGGCATTTTTGGGGACCTGGCTGGTGAAAACCCAGGGTCGGCTGGCGCTTGGACAGCTGCGTGGGTCGTTTGAACGTCTTTCCGACCCGACGGAGCCGCTCGCGCATGGCGCAATGATCCTGCTTGCCGGTGCGCTTTTGCTCACGCCTGGTTTTTTTACCGACGCTTTCGGCTTTTTGCTTCTGGTTCCCGGTTTTAGGACCCGCGCCTTTGCCTACCTGAGAACCAAGGTGACCGTCGCCTCCTTTCAGATGGGGCAAGATCCGCGCCAGCATCCTCAACACCCTCGCAAAAGTCCGCAGGGTGACGTCATTGACGGCGATTACGAGGATGTAACGCCGCGTCCGCGCAATGAGGGGCCATCAGGTTGGGTGGAAGGTCCGAAATAAGACTTTGAGCATGGCTCTCCAAGCTGATAAGCACGCTGCGACACGTTAAATTCAGGAGATTTCCATGGCCGAAAATGGCGCAGCCGAAGGCACTGCTCAGCAGCCGCAAGTCCAGATGAACATCCTCGGACAGTTCATCCGCGATCTGTCCTTTGAAAATGTGATGGCGCAGAAAGGCGTGGGGGGCGAAGTGCAGCCTGACGTGAACGTGCAGGTTGCTCTCGACGCCAAAAAGCGCAGCACCGAGAACCAGTACGAAGTCATCACCAAGCTGAACATCGAGTCCAAGAACAAAGCCGGTGGCGAAGTTCTGTTTGTGCTTGAGCTGGAATATGTCGGCATCTTCAACATCGCAGGCGTGCCCGAGGATCAGCTTCACCCGTTCCTGCTGATCGAATGCCCGCGGATGCTGTTCCCGTTCCTGCGTCGTATTGTTTCCGACATCAGCCGCGACGGTGGTTTCCCGCCGCTGAACCTCGACAACATCGATTTTGTTGCAATTTATCGCAACGAGCTGGCCCGTCGTCAGGCAGAAGCCCCTGCCGAAGTGACCAACTGAGCCCTCGCGTTCTGGTCAATTAAAGCTCTGGCGCTGCGATCAAAGATCGCGGCGCTTTTTCATTCCGAGGTAACAGCCCACAAAGCATCCTCGCCAAGTTTGCCCACAAACTCGTCGTGGGCCGCTTTTTCCTCGGCCGTCAGCCGAGAGGGCAGGGGCGTCTCACGCGGCGCGGGGCGCCAATTGGTATCAACTGCGTTTTGTCCACCGCTTGATTGTGCTGAAAGCCCAAAATCCGGCTGCCGGCCTCCGATCAGCTCGAGGTACACATCTGCGAGGATCTCGGAGTCCAAGAGCGCGCCATGCAGCGTCCGGTTGGAATTGTCGATCCCAAAGCGTCGGCATAGCGCATCCAGCGTTGCCGGAGATCCGGGAAATCGCTTGCGCGCCATGGCCAGAGTATCAATAGCCTGATCCATCGGAAGCTGCGGCAGGTTCATCCACCCAAGCTCCGCGTTCAGGAACTTCATATCAAAGCTGGCATTGTGAATGACCATCTTTGAATCACGCACAAAGTCCAGGAACGCCTGGCCTACCTCGGCAAAGAGTGGCTTGTCCTTCAGGATCACCTGACCGGGGGCAGGCGGTTGCGGTGGTTCCAACAGATCGGGACCAATACCATGCACGCCAAAGGCCTCGTGCGGCATCGATCGCTGCGGGTTGATGTAGACGTGGAATGTCTCACCGGTTGGCATATGATTCAGGAGCTCCACAGCCCCGATTTCGACAATTCGGTCGCCAGAAAACGGGTCAAAGCCTGTGGTTTCCGTATCGAGTACGATTTCACGCATGCGCCATTCTCCGTTTGATATCCTCTACGACCGCTGTGACCTGCGCGCGGGCATGTTCCATTGTGTCGGTTTCGATCCTGAAGTCGCTGCGCGCCAGCTTTTCCTCAATCGGCATCTGCTTTGCAAGGATCTGCTCGAACTGCGGCTCCGTCATGGTCCCGCGCGCAAGAACCCTCTGACGCTGCATCTCGGGCGAGACAAACACGCAGGCCACCGCATCCATTTCCGCCTGAGAACCGGTTTCAAACAAAAGTGGGATGTCGAAAACGAGAATGTCTGCCTCCGCAGCTATACGAAATCTCTGCCGGTCGGCCTGGACCAGCGGATGAACGATATCCTCGAGCACCTTTAAGACTGATTTATTTAATGAAATCAGTTCTTTCAGGATATCGCGATCCACGAATCCCGCTGCCGTCACCTCTGGGAAGGCATCCCCGATAGGCGTGACGGCGGCCCCGCCTTTTGCATAGAGCGCGTGGACGGCTGCATCCGCGTCCCAAACCGCACAGCCTGCCTCCTTAAAGAGGGCAGCTGTCGTGGATTTGCCCATCCCGATCGATCCGGTCAGTCCAAGCGAAAAAACCATCAAAGAATAGCGTCACGCGCGGCGCTGTTGACCTCAGGGCGTTGACCAAACCAGCGTTCAAAGCCCGGTACGGCCTGATGCAACAACATGCCCAGACCATCAACCACAGTACACCCAGCCTCTTCGGCGGCCTGCAGAAGCTCCGTTTTGAGGGGGTTATAGACAAGATCCGTGACCACAATACCAGAGTGCAACCCATCCAGTGGCACCCGCAAACGACGCTGGCCTGTCATTCCAAGAGACGTGGTGTTCACTACGAGACTTGCATCCTCGATCACATTCCCGGCCTCCACCCAGTCCACGGCAGTGACCTTCGACCCAAATGTCTGCGCCACTTCTTTAGCGCGGGAGCGGGTTCGATTGGTGAGCCGGATCTCGGGAACGCCGGCCTCAATCAGCGATGCGATCACGGCGCGGCTGGCACCTCCCGCGCCAAAAACGGTCGCAGGCCCCGATTTTGCGTCCCAATCTGGCGCGCCTTCATGGAGGTTGGTAATAAAACCATATCCATCCGTGTTGTCGGCAACGATGGCGCCATCTTCGTGAAAAATCAGAGTGTTCGCCGCGCCCATCAATTTTGCACGATCCGTCACCTTGTCGGCGATTTCCATGATCGACTGCTTGTGCGGGATTGTCACATTCGCGCCTACAAATCCCATTCGTGGCATCATGCGGACAACGGACTCCAGATCCTCTGGTTCCACGTGCATCGGCATGTAATGTCCGTCGACTCCATAAGTCTTGAGCCAGTGACGGTGCAACTGAGGAGACTTTGAATGGGCAATCGGGCAGCCAATCACACCAGCAAGCGGGATCCTGTTCTCTGTCATTGTTCAATAATCCCCTGCAGTCCTAGATAGTTCATGAGCTCCAACATCGGCAAACCCAAGACATTAAAGTAGCTGCCGTCAATGGTTGTAAACAGCCGCACGCCCTCTTCTTCGAGTTTGTACGCTCCAACCGCATGACGGATGCTCTCCCAGTTACGCTCCACATAGCTCTCCAGATAGGCATCGCTGGCCATGCGCATCACCAGCCGCACCTGTCCAACGTGACGCCAGAGGGGCTTGGCATCGCAATAGATCACCGCAGCCGACAAAAGCATATGACGCTTTCCGCGCATCGCTTTCAACTGCTGCAACGCCTGGTTTTTGTCTTTGGGTTTTGACAGGAGCGTGCCTTCAAAATCGAGCACCTGATCGCAGCCCAGAACCATCTCCTCAGGGAACTTTCCCGACACCTTGCGGGCTTTGGCTTCGGCAAGTGTGTCCGCTATATCTCTTGGAGACGCCCCGTCCGCTTCGAGCGCCGTCTTAATGGCGTCTTCATCCACGCGTGCGACTTCTACTCGAAAGTCGACCCCCGCCTGACGGAGCAGTTTTGCGCGGATCTCAGATCCAGAAGCGAGCAGGATGTGGGTACTCATGTGGAAAACCCTATGGGAAAACGTCTGATCATTCTGGGACGTTTTGTATGATTTTGCACCCTCAACGCAAGGGCGGGAGAAGTTCCGAATTCTGGGGTGATTCCTCCGCGATTCCTCCATGGGGGATTGGGATAACTTTGGGGGAGTGGATAACTTCTCTTCTCCCAGCTTGTCCTCCGGTTATCCCCAGATTCACCTTCGTAAAGGATTTCTTAACGGCTATGTTTTTAAGGCTATTAAGAAGTTATTCACCAAGAAGGCGGAAATGAGGCAGCCACTTTGTCCACGTTGTGCAGAACCGTACTGATGACTCGATAATCCACTGGTTTAGGGGTGCACTACAAAAACATCATCCTTATAAAACTTATTAATTATATTAGGGTGGCCCAACGACCCTCCGTACTTGAGGAAACCAGTCATGGATCTCACCGATCTGATGTTCACGCTCTATCCATACGTGAAATCGCTTCACATCATGGCAGTGATCAGTTGGATGGCAGGGCTTTTCTATCTTCCCCGTCTGTTCGTGTATCACGTGGAAGAAGCTGAGAAGGTGAAGGATGTGGCACCGATCTTTCTCACTATGGAACACAAGCTCCTCAGAGTGATCATGGGGCCTGCAAGCGTAGTCACGTGGATCGCAGGGCTCTTTATGGTGTTCACACCGGGCTTGGTGGACTGGTCTTACGTCTGGCCCTGGACCAAGGGTGCCTCGGTGCTTGCAATGACGTGGTTTCATCATTGGCTGATGTTTCGACACAAGGACTTCAAAGAGGGCAAAAACACCATCACAGGCCGCCAGTATCGCCTGATGAACGAGGTCCCAACGCTCTTGATGGTCGTGATCGTGGTCTCGGTGATCTTCAAGTTCTGAAGCGGGGTTTGACTCACTTCCACAGACCCACTATCTAGCGAGAAAGCGGCCCCGACCGGGGATTCCCGCTATTTCCGTATTTTATACTGTGATCCCCTCTCAACGCAGAGGGAACAAGGGCCGTGTGCATATGACCGAGCAATCTCTGAACCTTTCTGATCTCAAGGCGCAAAGCCCGAAGGCCCTGTTGGCTATGGCTGAGGAGCTGGAGATCGAAAACGCCTCCACTATGCGGAAAGGCGAGATGATGTTCCAAATCCTGCGTGAACGCGCGGATGAAGGCTGGAACATCGGAGGGGACGGGGTTCTCGAGGTCCTGCAGGACGGATTTGGCTTCTTGCGCTCGCCCGAAGCAAACTATCTGCCGGGTCCAGACGATATCTATGTCTCTCCTGACATGATCCGCCAGTTTTCGCTACGCACTGGGGATACGGTAGAGGGGCAGATCAAGGCACCACTGGAAAATGAGCGCTACTTTGCGCTGACCACGGTGACAAAGATCAACTTTGAAGAGCCCGAAAAGGCCCGTCACAAGATTGCATTCGACAATCTGACACCGCTCTATCCGGACGAGCGTCTGCAGATGGAAATCGAGGATCCGACGGTTAAGGATCGCTCAGCACGCGTGATTGACCTTGTCTCGCCGATCGGCAAGGGCCAGCGTTCGCTTATTGTAGCGCCGCCGCGAACCGGTAAGACAGTTCTACTGCAAAACATCGCCCATTCGATCGAGCAGAACCACCCTGAGTGCTATCTGATCGTGCTTCTGATCGACGAGCGCCCTGAAGAAGTCACCGACATGCAGCGCTCCGTCAAAGGCGAGGTCGTGTCCTCCACGTTTGACGAACCCGCAGCGCGCCACGTGGCGGTTTCCGAGATGGTCATTGAAAAAGCCAAGCGTCTGGTCGAACATAAACGTGACGTTGTGATCTTGCTCGACTCGATCACGCGTCTCGGCCGTGCTTTCAACACGGTTGTTCCATCGTCAGGCAAGGTTCTGACTGGTGGTGTGGATGCAAACGCTCTGCAACGTCCCAAGCGCTTCTTTGGGGCTGCGCGGAATATCGAAGAAGGTGGCTCTTTGACGATCATCGCGACCGCGCTTATCGACACGGGCAGCCGTATGGACGAGGTTATCTTTGAAGAATTCAAGGGTACGGGTAACTCTGAGATCGTTCTGGATCGCAAGATTGCAGACAAGAGGGTCTTCCCTGCGATCGACATTCTCAAGTCGGGAACGCGGAAGGAAGACCTCCTGGTCGACAAAGGCGATCTGGCAAAAACCTTTGTGTTGCGTCGCATCCTGAATCCGATGGGGACCACCGACGCAATTGAGTTCCTGCTGTCTAAGTTGAAGCAAACAAAGACAAACTCAGAGTTTTTTGACTCGATGAACACCTAAACGGGGTAGGGCGGAGAAAGAGGCCATCCCATGGAGACGATCTTTGCGTTGGCCACCGCCCAAGGAAAGGCCGGTGTCGCCGTTATACGTGTATCCGGTCCGCATGCGATCGAGATCGGCGAAAAACTAACGCGCAGGACGCTACCTGCGCGAGGTATGATATTTTCAAAATTGAAAGATAGCGCAGGTGAGATCCTTGATGAGGCTCTGGTCTTGTCGTTTACGTCACCTGACAGCTTCACCGGCGAAAATATCGTAGAGTTTCAATTACATGGCAGCATAGCTGTCGTATCTGCAGTGATGTCTGCGATTGAGGAAACCGGTGTTGCGCGTCTTGCGGACCCCGGAGAGTTTACCCGCCGGGCGTTGGACAACGGAAAGCTCGATCTAACTCAGGTTGAGGGCCTTGCTGATCTTATTGATGCGGAGACGGAAGCTCAAAGAAAACAGGCGCAGGTCATCCTTGCAGGCACACTGGGGGATCTGGCAGACCGTTGGCGAACAGATCTTATTCGTGCGGCGTCCCTGATTGAGGTTACAATCGATTTCGCGGACGAAGAAGTACCTGTGGATGTCACGCCAGAGGTAAAGCAGCTTCTTTCTGGCGTATTGCACGACATTGAAAAAGAGGTCGATGGCGTTGCTATTGCCGAGCGCATTCGCGAGGGTTTTGAAGTGGCTATTGTCGGCTCGCCCAATGTCGGAAAGTCGACGCTCCTCAATGCGCTTGCTGGGCGCACCGCAGCGATCACATCTGAGTATGCGGGAACAACGCGCGATGTGATCGAGGTTCGAATGGACCTCGCTGGCCTACCAGTTACCTTATTGGATACGGCCGGACTGAGAGAGACTGACGATCATGTTGAGGGGATTGGTATCCGTCTCGCGCAGGAGCGCGCAGAAAGGGCTGACATCCGCGTATTCCTGGCCGAAGAGGATGAGAGTTTCTCAATTCAGATGCGAGAAGGGGATCTCCGACTGCTTCCGAAGGCGGATGAGCGACGGTCTGCGAAGGGCGCGATTTCTGGCAGAACAGGGCAGGGCGTAGATGACTTGGTATCGCGTATATCGGATACCCTTAGAAATCGGACTGCCCATGATGGTATTGCGACAAGAGCACGGCATCGGGAGACGATGAACCGTGCTGTGCTGAGTTTGCGCCAAGCGATTGAAGTCGTTGAACAGGGGCCCGAGTTTTATGACCTGGCAGCTGAGGACATGAGATCGGCGATCCGAGCGCTAGAGTTGCTAGTGGGTCGGATAAATGTAGAGAATCTTCTGGATGAGATTTTCTCGAGTTTCTGTTTGGGAAAGTAAGGAGTGTTTCACGTGAAACATTCACATTATGACGTGGTTGTAGTTGGTGGTGGACATGCTGGAACCGAAGCGGCTCACGCGTCCGCGAGGATGGGCGTGCGCACCGCACTGGTGACTTTGCGACGTGATGGTATCGGCGTCATGTCTTGCAACCCGGCGATTGGCGGTCTTGGAAAAGGTCACCTGGTTCGAGAAATTGACGCCCTCGACGGCGTCATGGGGCGCGTAGCCGACCTCGCTGGTATTCAATTCAGGCTTCTCAACCGACGCAAGGGGCCAGCGGTCCAAGGGCCGCGCGCCCAGGCCGATCGCTCGATCTATCGCAAGGAAATGTTGCGTGCGACAGAGGCACAATCAAATCTGGACATTATCGAAGGTGAGGTCGTTGATTTCCTGATGGAATCTCCGACTAGGGTCCGCGGCATCATACTCGACGATCAAAGTGAAATTCGTGCAGAATGCGTAGTTCTTACGTCAGGTACCTTCTTGAATGGAGTTATCCATATTGGGAATAAGTCATCGTCAGGTGGTCGCATGGGAGACAGGCCCTCGATCAAACTTGCCGAGCGCTTGAAATCCTTTGAACTGCCTTTAGGTCGGCTCAAGACCGGCACACCTCCGCGGCTGGACGGGAGGACGATCAACTGGGATATACTTGATAGTCAACCAGGTGATGAAGATCCTACTCTCTTCTCATTTCTGAGCACAAATACATCGGCACCCCAAATCGCCTGCGGTATTACCCATACGAACGAGAAAACTCACGAAATTATCAGAGATAATCTCGAGCTGTCAGCTATGTATGGTGGGCATATAGAAGGCGTCGGGCCTCGCTACTGCCCGTCTATCGAAGACAAAATCGTTCGTTTTGCGGATAAGACTTCGCATCAGATCTTTCTGGAACCCGAAGGCGTGAACGATCATACGGTTTACCCAAACGGCATATCAACGAGTTTACCTGAAGATGTACAAGTGGACTACGTCCGATCAATAGTCGGCCTGGAAAATGCTGAAGTATTGCAACCTGGCTATGCGATTGAATACGACTACGTTGATCCGCGCGCGCTTAGATCAACGCTAGAACTTCGCGATGTCGAAGGGCTCTATTTGGCGGGTCAGATCAATGGCACCACTGGGTATGAAGAAGCCGCAGCTCAGGGTTTGGTGGCTGGACTCAACGCCGCGTCCCATAGATTGAAACAACAGGAAATAGTGTTTGGACGTTCGAACAGCTACATCGGAGTGATGATTGACGATCTCATCACAAATGGGGTGACGGAACCCTATCGTATGTTTACGTCTCGTGCGGAGTTTAGATTGTCCCTGAGAGCCGACAATGCAGACCAAAGATTGACGCCTATCGGGTATGACCTTGGTTGTATTTCTGAGGTAAGGAGAAGTGAATTTGATCGCAAAATGGATGCGATAACACGAACTAAGAGCGCGCTTACCTCTGTACTTCTTACACCCAAACAACTTCTCGAGGCTGGTATCCAGGTGAATCAGGATGGGAACAAGCGGAACGGGCTAGATGTTCTCGCTTTTCCAAAAGTCGAATTTGATGACATTCTGCCTCTTTTTCCAGAACTAGCTGATACTGAGACTAGTATCCGCGAACAGGTGACGCGGGATTCTCTGTATGCGAACTATATCGCGCGACAGGAGAAGGAAGTCGCGTCATTGAAGCGGGATGAACAATACAGAATTCCCCGTGATTTCAGCTATGAGATCGATGGGCTGTCCATGGAGTTACGGCAAAAGCTTGAACGTTCGAGACCTGAGAGCTTAGCGCAAGCCGCTCGAATTGATGGTATGACCCCAGCCGCACTGGCGCTGATGCTTGGAAGTTTGAAGAAGCTTTCCAGGGGCGAAAGCAAAGCATCATGAGCGATGGTCGAGGAAACTTGGAACTTGATGTTTCACGTGAAACATTAGAACGACTGATGGTCTTCTCAGAGGTCCTTAAAAAGTGGAACCCGAAGATCAACCTGGTTTCTAGAAAGAGCATCGACGATCTTTGGACCCGTCACATTCTGGATAGCATTCAAGTCTTTGATGCCGCTCCAGAGGGCGGGGCTTGGCTAGATATCGGGAGCGGTGGTGGACTTCCTGGCATTATTGTCGCGATTTTGGCAGCGGAAAAGTCACCGGATACTCGGATTACGCTAATGGAGAGTGATCTGAGAAAATGTGCTTTCCTGCGTAATGCAGCACGAGAGTGCGGTGTGTCAGTAACGGTTAAGTCGAAACGTATCGAGAGTGCCCCAGAAGAAAATTGTGACGTCTTATCTGCACGCGCGTTGGCCGATCTTGATAATCTCTTGGGGTTTGCTGAACGTCATCTCGCCGAAAATGGTACAGCGATGTTTCCGAAGGGCGCGAACTGGAAAAAAGAGGTGGATAACGCGCGCAAGAGATGGCGGTTTGAGTGCGATGAGATTACAAGTGTAACTGAGCCTGGTGCTGTCATCCTCAAGATAAAGGGAGTAGAGCGTGTCTGACTTTTCCCGTTTTGGAGTCCCCCGGATCATTGCGATCGCTAACCAAAAGGGGGGCGTGGGAAAAACGACTACTGCGATTAACCTCGCCGCCGCTTTGGTAGAGGAGGGGATGCGTGTTTTGCTGGTTGATCTCGATCCCCAAGGGAACGCGTCGACAGGACTGGGCGTCGAAGTTGATGACAGAGAGCACACGACTTATGATCTGCTGGTTGAGGAAGCAGAACTCTCACAGGTGATCCGCGAGACAGATCTAGAGGATCTTTGCATTGTCCCGGCAAACGTAGATCTAAGCTCTGCTGACATCGAGTTATTTTCTAACGAAAAACGGAGCTTTCTTCTCCACGACGCCCTGCGTCAACCAGCTATGACGGAATATGATTGGGACTATATCCTGATTGATTGCCCGCCGTCGCTCAATCTCCTGACTGTGAACGCAATGGTTGCCGCACATTCAGTGCTGATTCCGCTACAGAGTGAGTTCTTTGCTCTCGAAGGTTTGTCCCAACTCATGCTCACGATCCGTGAGGTCCGACAAGCTGCTAATCCTCAGTTGCGCATCGAAGGTGTCGTTTTGACGATGTATGATCGTCGAAATAACCTGTCCCAGCAGGTTGAACAGGATGCACGGGATAATCTCGGGGATCTCGTGTTTCGGACAAAGATCCCAAGAAATGTGCGGGTAAGCGAGTCACCATCCTACGCGATGCCGGTACTGAATTACGATCCAAGCTCTCTTGGAGCAAAAGCTTATCGTCAATTAGCTGGTGAGATTATTGCCAACCACCAAGACATCGCGGCACAATAAGAAAAAGAGGGGCGAACAATGGCAGATAAAAAGACTAAACCGCGTGGCTTGGGTCGTGGCTTGTCGGCGTTGATGGCAGACGTAAATGCGGATCCGGTGAGCACTGAAGGAGGACGACAGCCCCGAAATGCTGAAATCCTCGTTCCTATCGAAAAAGTGCAGGCGAATCCGGATCAGCC
Source organism: Ruegeria sp. TM1040 (assembly GCF_000014065.1). Classification (NCBI taxonomy): domain Bacteria; kingdom Pseudomonadati; phylum Pseudomonadota; class Alphaproteobacteria; order Rhodobacterales; family Roseobacteraceae; genus Ruegeria; species Ruegeria sp. TM1040. Next base: position 3,037,491 of record NC_008044.1, read on the forward strand.
GCGTCGCCAATTCCTCCAAGAGGACCTGGATGATCTTACCGCATCCATCAAGGAGAAGGGTGTTCTCCAGCCGCTCATTGTTCGCCCGCGTGATGGTGGCATCTATGAAATCGTAGCTGGTGAGCGCCGCTGGAGAGCGGCGCAAGCTGCTCAACTCCATGAGGTGCCTGTGCTCATCCGAGATTACTCGGATGTTGAGATGCTCGAAGTTGCCATTATCGAGAACATTCAGCGGTCTGACCTAAATGCACTTGAAGAGGCCCAGAGCTATAAGCAACTGATGGACAAGTTCGGCCATACGCAGGAAAAGATGGCGGAGGCGCTCGGGAAGAGCCGCAGCCACATTGCGAACTTGGTTCGCCTACTGCATTTGCCTGAGGATGTTCAGTCACTTGTTCTGGATCGCAAGTTGTCTGCCGGCCACGCCAGAGCGTTGATTACTTCTGACAATGCCTCGGAGCTCGCAAAGAAAATCGTAAAGGGCGGTCTGTCTGTGCGGGCCACGGAGTCGCTTGTAAAGAAAGATGCGGCAGGGACTACATCTTCGTCTAATTCACGCAAAGCAAAACCGCAGGCAGACAAGGACGCGGATACGCGAGCGCTGGAGAATGACTTGTCAGCGATGATCCGTATGAAGGTATCGATTGACCACAAACCCGGTGGCGAATCTGGGGTTGTGACGATTTCCTACGAGACTTTGGATCAGTTGGATGATCTGTGTAATCTGCTCAGCCGTTAGGGCGTGACCAAATGAAGATCATGACCCCTCCAAGCGTAAGGCCCTGAATAAGCAGGACATGTGTCGGGACATTCAGGATGATCGAAATAGAAAAAACAGCGGCGACCGAAAGGGTGGCCGCTTTTTTTGCGGATGGACCGATGGCGCCACGTTCGTTCCAATCTAGGATCATCGGGCCAAATGTTGCATGTGAGAGCAACCAGTCATGCAGACGTTCTGACGATCTTGCAAAAAAGAAAGCTGCCAGTAACAAGAAGGGCACGGTTGGCAACAGCGGCAGCACGACTCCAACCCCTGCCAAAAGAACGCTCGTCAGACCAAGGCAGAGGTAAATAAATCTCATATATCAATCCGTTAGCAGCTCTCGCAGGACCGCGTTGAGTACCGCGCGCCCTTGAGACGTAGCCCGTAGCCGTGACCCGTCCAGATCTAACATGCCGAGGTTACAAAGCTCTTGAATTTTGGATGGCGAGAGCGGCTTTTGAGCGAGGGCAGTATGCCGATCCAGATCTACACCTTCGAACAGACGCAGCCCCATCATCATGTGTTCATTCACCTGATCTTCTGAGTTCAAAGCATCAAAGGGCAATAGCCCATTGCCTTGTTCCACTGCAGAGAGCCATGCGCCAGGTGCGCGGGGTGCCTCTGTGGCGAAACGGGTTCCGTTCAACGTGATGCGACCGTGAGCGCCCGGACCGATCCCAACGTAGTCGCCATATCGCCAGTAGATCAGATTGTGGCGGCTTTCTGCGCCCGGACGGGCGTGGTTGGAAATCTCATAGCCAGGCAATCCATACAATTCACAGATCTCTTGGGTCGCGAGATACATATCTGCGGCGTGATCATCGGTGGGCAGATCCCGCAGCTTGCCGCGGGCATAGCGATCCCCAAAGGCGGTGCCGTCTTCGATCGTGAGCTGATAGAGCGAGAGATGATCAATCGCCATGCTCAAGGCCTCTGAAAGCTCGGCCTTCCATGCGTTCAATGTCTGGCCCTGGCGCGCATAAATGAGATCAAAGCTCACACGATCAAAACAGTTTCGCGCAACGTCGAAGGCTTTGCGGGCCTCTTCAACGGAGTGGATGCGTCCGAGACGCCGCAGATCCTCATCATTGAGCGCTTGGATCCCCATTGAGATCCGGTTGACGCCCGCATCTCGGTAACCCGCAAAACGACCGGCTTCTACCGATCCTGGATTGGCCTCCAAGGATATTTCAATGTCATTTGCAAAGGTCCAGTTCTCGCGTGCAGCTTCGATGACAGCGGCGACGGTATCTGGATGCATAAGGGATGGCGTCCCGCCACCAAAGAAGATCGAGTTCAGGAGGCGATCGGGGAGCAATTCTCCCATGCGGCGCAGCTCGGCCTGATAGGCGGTCACCCAGGCTGATTGGTCGATCTGGGAAACCACATGGCTGTTGAAATCGCAGTAGGGGCATTTGGCCTGACAGAACGGCCAATGCACATAGAGACCAAAGCCCCCATTCCGCCAATCATCCACCAAAGCAACCCTGCACAAATTTTGCGAGGGCCCGACCGCGGTGGCTTATGCGGTTTTTCTCGTCTTTGTCGAGTTGTGCGCAGGTCACATCGTAGCCTTCGGGCATGAACATCGGATCATAGCCAAAGCCACCTTCGCCTCGGATCGGCCAGACGAGGCTTCCGGCCATGACGCCCTCGAAGACTTCGTCATGACCATCAGGCCATGCGAGGACCAAGGTGCAACGGAACTGCGCCGTGCGCGGGGCATCGGGACCTTTTGCGGTAATTTCATCATTGGCGCGGGTCATCGCCTTCATGAAATCGCGCCCGTTGTTGGTCTCGGCCCAGTCAGCGGTGTATACCCCGGGCGCTCCGTCCAAAGCGTCGATGGTGATCCCACTGTCATCCGACAGCGCCGGGAGGCCCGTTGCCTTGGCTGCAGCATGTGCCTTGATGCGGGCGTTCCCGACAAAGGTGTCCTCGGTTTCCTCGGGTTCGGGCAAGTTCAACTCGCCGGCACCCACAACCTTGACACCGAAGGGGGCGAGGATCTCGGTGATCTCGCCTAGTTTGCCTTCGTTGTGGGTGGCGACGAGCAGAGTGTCGCCGTTAAATTTCCGGGTCATGCGCAGGCGGCCTTTTGCATTTCCGCCAGCTCGGATGTTCCTTTAGCCGCGAGATCCATTAGTTCGTTCATCTGATCGCGAGAGAAAACAGACCCCTCGGCGCTCATCTGGACCTCGATAAGTTTGCCGGATCCAGTCATGATAAAGTTGCCGTCAACGCCCGCTTCGGAATCTTCGGGGTAATCAAGATCAAGCACGGGTTGGCCAGCGTAGATCCCGCAGGAGATTGCGGAGACGGGATCGACAAGAGGATCCATGGTAACATCGCCGGCCTTCATCAGCTTGTTGACAGCCAGACGCAGCGCAACCCAACCACCGGTGATCGAGGCACAGCGCGTACCGCCATCGGCCTGGAGCACGTCGCAGTCGACGGTGATCTGACGTTCACCCAAGGCCACGCGGTCGACGCCTGCGCGCAGGGCGCGTCCAATGAGACGCTGGATCTCGACGGTGCGGCCACCTTGCTTGCCCGACGCCGCTTCACGCCGCATCCGGGTATTGGTGGCGCGGGGCAGCATGCCGTATTCTGCTGTAACCCAACCAAGGCCAGAGCCTTTGATGAACGGCGGAACACGGTCTTCGATGGTTGCGGTACACAAAACGTGCGTGTCACCCATCTTGATCAGGCAGGAACCTTCTGCATGTTTGGTAAAGCCGGTTTCAATGGAAACGCTGCGCATTTCATTCAGGGCACGTCCAGAGGGTCGCATGTGGATATCCTTTTGTTGTTGCCCCGTCGATACCGCTCGTGGGGTTGGCGATGCAAGGGTCATTGACCATATCTAGAGATGCGCTTTAGTGACAAATGAGAGGGACTACGGCGATTGGCCGACAGCATCGGGTAAGAGATGACGGACGCGAACTCAATTCTTCAGGACATGAACGACCGCTCTCGAGAGGTGTTTCGGATCCTGGTTGAAAACTACCTTGATACGGGTGGTCCGGTTGGTAGCCGCACGTTGACGCGCTCTCTGAGCGAGAAGGTGAGCGCGGCTACCGTTCGAAATGTCATGCAGGACTTGGAATATCTTGGTCTTCTGGACAGTCCGCATGTCAGCGCGGGACGTATTCCGACGCAGATGGGGCTGCGTCTGTTTGTCGATGGTCTATTGCAAATGGGAGACCCGAGCCGCCAGGATCGGGAGATGATCGACCGCACGCTTGGGGACAATTCAAGCGATGTTGGTGGGATGCTCGACCGGGTTGGGGCGGCTCTTTCAGGTGTCACGCATGGGGCATCGCTTGTGTTGACTCCCAAACACGAAGCAGAGCTGCGCCATATCGAATTTGTGTCTTTGGCTCAGGACCGCGCGCTGGTGGTACTGGTGTTTTCCGACGGGCATGTGGAGAACCGTTTGTTTACGCCACCTCCCGGACAGACTCCGAGCTCGATGCGCGAGGCTGCGAATTTCCTCAATGCCCTGATCGAAGGGCGGACCCTGAGCGACGTGCGCAAGGATGTTCAGGGGGAAATCGAACGGAGGCGTCAGGAGATCGATTCCCTCGCGCACGAAATGATCGAAAGCGGGCTCGCTGCCTGGGAAGACGAGGGCAGCGATCAGGCGCGCTTGATCGTGCGCGGGCGGGCGAATCTCTTGTCAGAGGACGGCGCGCCGGATGAATTGGAAAAGATCCGCAGCCTGTTTGATGACCTGGAGCGCAAGCGAGACATTGCCGAATTTCTCGAACTGACCGAAGAAGGTGACGGTGTGCGCATTTTTATCGGCTCAGAGAACAAACTTTTCTCACTTTCGGGTTCCTCTTTGGTGGTGTCTCCTTATATGAACGCTGATCGAAAGATCATCGGTGCGGTCGGGGTGATCGGCCCCACGCGCCTGAACTACGGACGGATTGTGCCGATCGTGGACTATACGGCACAACTGGTCGGGAAAATGGTATCCGACCGGAGCTAGAGGTGGATTATGGCAGAGCCCAAGAACGAAGACTTTTTGGACGATATCGAGGCGGCCGAAGCCGAGGAGCTGTCGGCTCAGACCGAGGAATTTGACGACGAAGCGCTGGAGCTGGACAGCCTGCGTGCGGAGCGTGACGATTATAAGGATCGCTTTATGCGGGCGCTTGCGGACGCCGAAAACGCGCGTAAACGCGGCGACAAGGCGCGGCGCGAAGCAGAGCAATACGGCGGCTCCAAGCTGGCCCGTGACATGCTGCCGGTCTACGACAACATGAAGCGTGCGGTTGAGGCGGCTACAGAAGAGCAAAAGGCTGTCTCAGCGGCGCTCATCGAAGGGGTCGAGTTGACCATGCGCGCGCTTCTGGACGTGTTCCAGAAACATGGCATCCAAGTGGTTTCGCCCGAGGTCGGAGACCGATTTGACCCGCAGGTGCATGAGGCCATGTTCGAAGCGCCGGTTCCAGGCACAAAGGCCGGTGACATTATTCAGGTGTCAGCCGAAGGCTTCATGTTGCATGACCGCCTGCTCCGGCCTGCTCAGGTTGGTGTGTCGTCAACACCCGCATCCTAAAAGAAATGGGCCCTGACGGGCCCATGCCTCCGGCGGAGGTATTTAGAAAAAGATGAAAGGGCGGCCGTTTCGGACCGCCTTTCTTCTTAACCCTTGCTTACGTCCTTGAGCCGATAGAGTGTTTCGAGTGCTTCACGTGGGGTGAGGTCATCGGGAAAGATCTCTTCGAGGAGCTTTTCTACCGGCGAGGGGCCTTGGGCGGGTTTGGGCTGCGGCGCTGGCGCGGCTGCAAACAACGGCAGGTCATCGATTTGTACCTTTCCGGCACCGCCACCTTCGCGGCTGCTTTTCTCCAGCATATCGAGGACGCTGCGCGCCCGTGCCACGACCGAGGCAGGTAGACCGGCAAGCTGTGCCACCTGCACACCATAGGAACGATCCGCTGCGCCCTTTTTGACCTCATGCAGGAAGATGACTTCGCCTTCCCACTCTTTGACCGAGACGGTTGCATTCTCGACACCGGTGAGTTTTGTCGCGAGTTGCGTCAATTCGTGATAGTGCGTTGCAAAGAGCGCCCGGGAGCGGTTGACCTCATGCAGATGTTCGAGCGTCGCCCAGGCGATCGATAGGCCATCGTAGGTTGCCGTGCCACGCCCGATTTCATCAAGGATCACCAGTGCGCGATCATCGGCCTGATTCAGAATGGCAGCGGTCTCTACCATTTCCACCATAAAGGTCGAGCGTCCACGCGCGAGATCGTCTGATGCGCCAACGCGGCTGAACAACTGGCTGATCATGCCGATATGAGCTGCTTCTGCGGGGACATAGCTGCCCATTTGAGCAAGCACGGCAATCAGGGCGTTCTGACGCAAGAAGGTCGATTTACCGGCCATGTTGGGCCCGGTGAGAAGCCAGATCGCTGCTCCGTCTTGAGGGCTGAGATCACAGTCATTCGCCACAAAGCTGTCACCGCCTTGATGGCGCAACGCTTGTTCCACAACCGGATGACGTCCGCCGTCCACGTGAAACGCACGAGATGTATCAACGCGCGGTCGGGTCCAGTTTTCCGCGCGTGCAAGATCTGCCAATGCGGTGACCAAATCGATCTCGGCAAACCCGCGCGCGGCCTGATTGAGCCGCGCAGCGCTGTCTAGAATAGCGCCAGAAAGCCTTTGATAGAGCCGTTTTTCGATCTCAAGCGCCAGATTTCCGGCGTTCAGAATCTTGGTCTCGATTTCGCTTAGTTCCACGGTTGTGAAACGGACTTGGTTTGCGGTGGTTTGACGATGAATATAGGTGTCTGACATCGGCGCTGACTGCATCTTTGCGGCGTGCGTCGATGTGGTTTCAATGAAATAGCCAAGCACATTGTTGTGCTTGATCTTGAGTGAGCTGATTCCCGTATGCTCTGCATATTTTTTCTGCAGACCTGCGATGACAGAGCGGCCCTCATCTCTGAGGGTGCGCGCTTCATCGAGTTCGCGATCATAGCCTGCTGCGATAAAGCCGCCATCACGGGCCAGCAGGGGGGGCTCGGCGATCAAGGCGGCATCGAGGAGGGAGAGCAGATCTTGGAACCCTTCGAGGGAGTGTGCCGCATCGCGCAGCAGGGTCGGCAGATCCGGATCCTGTAGTGCCCGTTCGATGTCTTCGCCTTGGCTCAGGGCGTTGCGAATGGCAGCGAGGTCGCGTGGTCCGCCCCGATCAAGCGCAAGGCGCGAAAGCGCGCGGTCGATATCAGGTGTTTTGCGGAGAAGGCCACGCAACGTATCACAGCGAATGGGGTCTTCGACGATCGTATCCAGAGCCTCGAGGCGCGCGGAAATCACGTCGAGATTGCGAGAGGGGCTGGAAAGGCGTTGTTCGAGCAGTCGGGCGCCGCCCGGAGTGACGGTGCGATCCACAACAGACAAAAGAGATCCAGCACGTCCGCCAGATAGCGAGCGGGTGAGTTCGAGGTTACGCCGGGTTGAGGCGTCGATCTGGACTGTCCGATCCTCGGATTCCTGGAGTGGAGGCTGCAACAGGGGCAGTTTGCCTTTCTGCGTGATCTCCAGATAGTCCACGACAGCGCCCATGGCCGAGATTTCGGCCCTGTTGAAGGTGCCAAAACCATCGAGCGCGCTCACATTGAACAGATGGCAGAGACGTTTTTCTGCAGCGGTACTGTCAAAGCTTGCCTTCCCAAGAGGCGTGAGCGGGATTTTGTACTCCTCTGCCAAAGGCAATGTGGCGTCAAAGATGGGGCCATCTGCAACGATCAGCTCTGATGGGGCAAGACGAGCAAGCTCTGGACTGAGACGCACGCGGGCGACGGGCATGACGTGAAACGCGCCGGTTGATATATCGGCCCAAGCCAGGGCGGCCTGGTCACGCAGTTCGGAATAGGCCACCAGGAAGTTATGGCGACGCGCTTCGAGCAGGGAATCCTCGGTAAGCGTGCCGGGCGTCACCAGGCGTACCACGTCACGTTTCACAACGGATTTGGAACCACGTTTCTTGGCTTCTGCGGGGCTTTCAAGCTGCTCGCCCACGGCAACGCGAAACCCTTTGCGGATCAGGGTCAAAAGATACCCTTCGGCGGCATGCACGGGAACGCCGCACATGGGAATATCCTCGCCTTCGTGTTTGCCCCGTTTTGTGAGCGCGATATCAAGCGCCTCGGCCGCGTTGACCGCATCCTCAAAGAACATCTCGTAGAAATCGCCCATGCGATAAAACAGGAGCGCATCCGGGTATTGCGCCTTGATCTCGAGATATTGCGCCATCATCGGCGTGACAGACATGCGAGCCCCCATTTGTCAGGTCGCACGACGTTTACATGGCTCGAGTCGTGAGGAAAACCCGGCAAACAAAATGCCGAGCCCCGCCTGTGCGGAACTCGGCTTGATGGGATGGTTTCACGTTCAGGAGTAGAGAGACCGCAAAGAACCCGGTGACGCATTGGCAATCGAGAGCGACAGGCCGCTCAATTGCTCTTGCACGCTCAGGGCTTCATAGCGGGTTGCGGCATCTTCCATGTCCGTGTCTGTGAGCTCGCTGATGCCGAGCCTAACCGCATCGCTCAATTTGTCGAGGAACACGTCCTGCTCGGCCATCTGCTGTGCTCCGGCCCCAAGCGAAGCGGCACCTTCGGTGGCATACCGCAAGAACCCCTCGATCTCGCCAAGTGCGGTACGCGCCGAGGCAGCATCCGTCACCGTCGTGCGGTTGTTGATGTCAAAGCTGGCGCTGCCTTCAAAATCCACACTGTCCACGGTGATACTGGACAGCGTCGGCGCATCATCGCCTGAACGATCCTGAGAGGCTGCAACGGTGAGGCTTGTGCCACCATTGCCGTCAGTGTCTGTCGCCAACAGGTTGACGCCGTTGAAACCGGACGAAGAAATGATCGTGTTGATCTGCTCGGTCTTCTGAGCAAGCTGCTCTTCGATCTTGCTGTAATCACTGACACCGGAGTTGGCTTGGATCGTCAACTCTTTCATATCTGTCAACAGCGATGTGATCTGCTCAGCGCCAGCGGAAGCGACAGCGACTGTGGCTTCTCCGATATTCAATCCTTTGGATGTGGCTTCAAAGCCTGCCAGATCGGATCCCATGATCTCTGAGATTGCCCAGATTGCAGCAGAATCTTTGGCTTTGTCGACTTCCTTGCCGGTGGAGACGTCTTCCTGGACCTCCTCTTTCTCCACCTGTCTGTCGGATAGGACCCGAAGCGCGATCTCCGCGCCCGGATTTGTGTTGATACTCGTCATTTGCGCACCCCTTTAATAGCTTAATACCTGGTATGCATGCTTCGTTGGACCGTGCGGGATGATCCCGTCCGGACGGGGGATGCCGTTCTGACAAATGCGGTCGCACGTTAGGACGCCGCGCCACTTGGGCAGCAAGTGCAGTGAATTAACACAATACAACTGTAGCAAAGCCGCGTCTGAATTGGGGCTGAAATTTGACAAACCCTTACGATTTTAAGTCAGGATTTGAAAGAAATGCAAAATAGTGAATTGTGAAAGCCGTGCATTGAGAGGTTTGGCTGGCTGAGATATGACAGTTTTCGACTAGGAGAGGACGAAGACCGACATGCCCAAAGCCAAGATTACCGATGAAGAGGCACTGGCCTTTCACTTGGAACCCAGCCCCGGTAAATGGGAGGTCACCGCGACGGTTCCGATGACCACGCAGCGGGATCTGTCCTTGGCCTATAGCCCCGGTGTTGCGGTGCCTTGCGAAGCCATCGCTGAAAACCCCGAAACCGCCTATGACTACACAAACAAGGGCAATCTTGTTGCGGTGATCTCCAATGGGACCGCCGTTCTGGGTCTTGGCAACCTCGGCGCGCTGGGTTCAAAGCCCGTGATGGAAGGGAAATCGGTCCTCTTCAAACGCTTTGCAGATGTGAACTCGATCGACATCGAACTCGACACCGAGGACCCGGACGAATTCATCAAGGCGGTTAGACTGATGGGGCCGACCTTTGGCGGCATCAACCTTGAGGACATCAAGGCGCCCGAGTGTTTCATCATCGAACAGAAGCTCAAGGAAGAGATGGACATTCCGGTCTTCCATGACGACCAGCATGGCACCGCCGTGATCTGCGCCGCCGGTCTGATCAACGCGCTGCATTTATCGGGCAAGAAGATCGAAGATGTGCGGATTGTCCTCAATGGGGCAGGGGCGGCGGGCATTGCTTGTATTGAGCTCTTGAAATCCATGGGCGCGCGGCACGAAAACTGCATCGTCTGCGACACCAAGGGCGTGATCTATCAGGGCCGTACCGAGGGGATGAACCAGTGGAAGTCAGCGCATGCGGTGAAGACAGAACTGCGCTCGCTCGAAGAAGCCATGAATGGCGCGGATGTATTCCTTGGCGTTTCGGTCAAAGGTGCGGTGACGCAGGACATGGTAAAATCCATGGCCGACAACCCGGTTATCTTTGCGATGGCAAACCCCGATCCGGAAATTACGCCCGAAGAGGCGCATGAGGTTCGCGTGGATGCGATCGTGGCGACGGGACGTTCGGACTATCCGAACCAGGTAAACAACGTTCTCGGCTTTCCTTATCTCTTCCGCGGAGCGCTCGATATTCATGCCCGGGCCATCAATGATGAGATGAAGATCGCCTGCGCGCATGCTTTGGCGCGCCTTGCGCGCGAGGATGTGCCGGATGAGGTCGCGCTGGCCTATGGTAAATCCCTGTCCTTTGGTCGCGACTACATCATCCCGACGCCCTTTGATCCACGCCTGATCCACCGCATTCCGCCAGCGGTTGCCAAGGCCGGCATGGATACTGGTGTAGCCCGTCGTCCGATCATCGATATGGACGCCTACGAACACGGTCTGCGCGGACGTATGGACCCGACGCAATCGATCTTGCGCGGTCTCAATGCACGCGCGCGTGCAGCGCAGTCGCGGATGATCTTCGCCGAAGGTGATGATCCACGCGTTCTGCGTGCAGCCGTCACCTATCAGCGCTCAGGATTTGGCAAGGCTCTGGTCGTGGGACGTCAGGACGACGTCAAAGCCAAACTTGAAGAAGCGGGTCTGGGCGATGCCGTGCGTGAGCTGGAGGTCGTGAACGCCGCCAATACGCATCACTTTGAAACCTATAAGGATTTCCTTTACGAGAGACTGAACCGCAAAGGGTTTGATCGCAAGGATATTCACCGTCTGGTGGGGCGTGATAGACATGTGTTCTCTGCGCTGATGCTTGCACATGGACATGGCGACGGTCTGGTTTCGGGCGCGACTCGCAAGTCTGCGCATGTGCTCGACCGGATCAACCATGTGTTCGACGCAGATGCGGAACATGGTGCCGCTGGGGTCACGGCATTGCTTCACAAGGGTCGCATTGTCTTGATCGGAGACACGCTCGTTCATGAATGGCCTGACGAGAATGACCTAGCCACCATTGCAGAGCGTGCAGCTGGTGTGGCGCGCCACATGGGTCTTGATCCGCGTGTGGCCTTCGTCAGTTTTTCGACCTTCGGCTATCCGGTCTCGGAGCGGGCGGAGAAGATGCATATTGCGCCAACCGTGCTTGATAAACGCGGTGTAGATTTTGAATACGAAGGCGAAATGACCGTAGATGTCGCCCTCAACGCCAAGGCGCAGGAGCATTATCCGTTCCAGCGCCTGTCTGGTCCGGCCAATATCCTGGTGGTTCCGGCGCGTCACTCGGCATCGATCTCGGTGAAGCTGATGCAGGAGATGGGTGGTGCCACGGTTGTGGGTCCGATCCTTTCGGGTGTCGACAAACCGATCCAGATCTGCTCCACCACCTCGACCGCAAATGACGTGCTGAACATGGCCGTTCTTGCGGCCTGCAACATCGGTTGAACCAGAAGGGAGGCTGCTCATGGCGATCTGGAACCTTGGGTCGATCAACATCGACATGGTCTATTCGCTGCCGCATATGCCGCAGCCGGGCGAGACGCTGGCAGCCACTTCCTTTGATCAGGGTCTGGGCGGCAAGGGCGCAAATATGTCGGTTGCCGCCGCCCGCGCTGGGGCGCATGCCTGCCATATCGGGGCCATTGGTCCAGAGGGGAAATGGTGTGTGGATCGGTTGATGGAGTACGGTGTCGATACGCGCCATATCGTGCAAAGCGATACCGCGACCGGTCATGCCATCATCGCTGTGGATCCGGCCGGTGAAAATCAGATCATCCTCTATCCCGGTGCTAACCGTGGGCTTGGTGCCGATCAGATCGGCCAAGCACTCAGCGCGGCAAACGCAGGGGATATTCTGCTGATGCAGAATGAGACCAACATGCAGGCCGAGGCCGCAGAGATGGGGCGCAAACTGGGGCTGCGCGTCGCATATGCGGCGGCGCCTTTTGATGCGGCAGCGGTTCAGGCGGTTTTGCCCTTTGTGGATCTCTTGTTTCTCAACGAGGTCGAGGCGGCACAGCTTCAGGACGCCACAGGAAAACCACCTCAGGATCTGGGTGTCGACGATGTGATCGTGACACTCGGGGCTGAAGGCGCGCGCCATTTTGACGGTCGCACCGGCGCTGTGAGCGATGTGGCTGCGCAGAAGGTGACTGCAGTGGATACCACCGGGGCGGGGGACACATTCACCGGATATGTTCTGGCTGCGCTGGATCGCGGATTACCGATGGCGCAGGCCATGGCGCAGGCCTCGCGGGCCGGAGCCTTGATGGTTACACGTCACGGAGCGGCAGATGTTATCCCGGACCTCAAAGAGGTTCAGGACGCCAAATTCTGACGTCCCTGTTCTACAGAACCACCAAGAAGGGGGCCCTAGCGGCCCCTTTTTTATGAGTTATCAAAACCCGTAGCTTCCAATGAAAGGCGCATCGCGCCCCCAAAGCTCTGCAATTCGCGCGTCGCGCCCACAGGCTTTGCGATAGCGGACATAGGCCTTTGACTGGCGTAAGGGTCCAAAACGGGTCAGAACCAGACCCTCTCCCTTGTAGTAGTCCTGATGGTAGGCTTCGGCCTCATAGAAAGGCGAGGCTTCAAGAATTGGCGTTACAATCTGCTGCCCAAGCTCCGCCTCTGCCTCTGCTTTTACGGCTTGTGCAATGGCCTTTTCGTCTTCGTTAGAGACAAAAACAGCAGTCCTATACGGGGCGCCGCGATCGCAGAATTGACCCCCTGTATCCGTAGGATCAATGGATCGGAAAAACAGGTCCAAAAGGCTCTCGCGGCTGACGATGGTCGGATCGAAGAGGATTTTGACTGCTTCGTAATGTCCTGTGCGCCCACTGCCGATCTGTTTGTAGGTCGGGTTCTCAGTGGTACCACCAGTGTAGCCGGAAATCGCCTCTGACACGCCCCGCACGGATTCAAAATCGCTCTCGACACACCAGAAGCATCCGCCTGCAACAATGAGCGTGTCCTGAGTTTGCGCGCGCAACGCGCTGCCTTTGGTCAGGACGCCAACGATGATCAGCGCCGCCAATGTGAAATGTTTGAGTGTGTCCAGACGTCCCATGGCATCCTCCTGAAGCGCCGGCCTTTGCCGGTAAAGTCAGGATGCCTGATGGGAAAAACTCCGCCAAGATGATGACATCAGAAGTCACGCATCGGTGACGGCAATTTACCGTCATACCAAGAGATCAGAGCCAATGTTTCAGCCGATGAGCTTTCCAAGCTTCATCGCAACCCCCATATCGCCAGAGATCTTGATCTTGCCCATCATCACTGCCGTCATCGGGTTGAGCTGCCCGCGCAGCAGCTTTTTCAGATTTTCGGTCGAGAGCCGCAAGGTGCAATCGGTTGAAAGCTCGTCTGTCGTCACGCGACCATTGTCGAGAACAATCACCCCGTCTGAACCGCAGTCGAACTTCAAGGAGCCATCAAAGCTCTTGCCATCCAGACCCTTGCGGATGTCTGTCGCGATCTGTTCCAGCATGAGTTTCCCTCCCCATCACGTGTTTCTCACAGCCATAGGTTCAGGGCCGGGGATGTGACAAGCGTGACCAAGGGGAAGGACCGGGATTTGCTAGTCTGTCAGGTTTTGCGTCCAGTCGAGCGAATTGCCGGTATCGACCTCAAAAAAGCCGCCGGTCTTGTACCCGCGTGCGGTGCAATTTTCATCGCCGCGGATCGTAAAGACGTCGTTGATGTAGCAAAACGAGTAATCCCCGGTCCAGTTTCCGGTCTTACTCTCAGCGCGGATATAGTAGTAGCGGTTCTTCAGATCGCCAACGATCGGAATTGCACATTCCCCGGGTTGCAAGGTCCACCAACCTTCGGAGACCCATTCTTCACCGTCTTTGTAGCCGATTGAGGCGAAGGCCTCGTTGCCTGTTTCGTTGCAGATCTCGAAATCAGCCAGGGCAGCTGAGCCACAGACCACCATCAGGGCGCTGACGAGTAAAGGCTTCATTTTGCCCTCCGAACATAGGTTTCATGCCACTTCAAACCTAGCAAATTTGAGGCAGAGTGCGACAGGTCTTTTTGGACATAAATTTCCCAGTATCAGGAGAATCAGCCAATTTCACCGAGGGTCAGAGGGCAGGGAGTCCCTTCAAAGAACACTTTGATGATTTCGCCGCATTGTTTGGGCGCATCTGTTACGGCACCAAAGAGCGTCATCGAGGAGCGTAGTTTTTTGGCGTCGATCTCGCCGAGGATCTCTGCTGCGGTGGTGCCATTGCGCGCGAGCATCAGGTCGCATGCCGCAATCAGTCGCTCCCGCAGGACAGGATGCGCGAGGTAGGCCTGCGCTTCGTTCAGATCCTCGAGCCCATAGAGCTGCGACATATGAGATTGGCCGAGGCTGGCCAACTGGGGAAAGACGAACCACATCCAGTGGCTCGTCTTTTTCCCGGCTTTGAGTTCGGTGACGACATCAGTCCAGACAGCATCCTGAGCTTCGACAAACATGTCGAGCTCTTCTTCCAGATCCTCTTCTAAGAACTCTTCTTCGAAGTCGTCATCCATGCTCATTATTTTACTCGACGGTTGCGCGCTGCCAAAAGCTTCAGACGCAATGCGTTGAGCTGGATGAAGCCCTGCGCGTCTTTTTGATCGTAGGCGCCCGCGTCTTCTTCAAAGGTCACATGTGCCTCGGAATAGAGCGAGTGTTCGGACCAGCGACCAACCGTTTTTGCGGAGCCTTTGTAAAGCTTTACGCGTACGGTGCCGGTGACGTGCTTCTGGCTCTCATCAATCAGGGCCTGCAGCATTTCACGCTCCGGAGAGTACCAGAAGCCATTATAGATCAGCTCTGCATAACGCGGCATGATCGAGTCCTTGAGATGGCCCGCGCCGCTATCGAGGGTGATCTGTTCAATGCCACGGTGTGCTTCGAGCAGGATGTCGCCGCCCGGGGCCTCGTAGATGCCGCGGGATTTCATGCCGACAAAGCGGTTCTCGACGAAATCCAGACGGCCAATGCCGTGCTTGCGGCCATATTCGTTGAGCTTGGTCAGGATCGTCGCAGGCGACATGGCCTCGCCGTTGATCGCAACCGCATCGCCTTTTTCAAAGGTGATTTCGATGAACTCGGGCTCGTTGGGCGCATCTTCCGGGTTTACGGTACGCTGATAGACGTAATCGGGCGCCATTTCTGCCGGATCTTCCAGAACCTTACCCTCAGAGGAGGTGTGCAGCAGGTTTGCGTCGACCGAGAAAGGCGCCTCGCCACGCTTGTCCTTTGCAATCGGGATCTGGTTTGCCTCGGCAAATTCCAGCAGTTTGGTGCGCGAGGTCAGATCCCACTCGCGCCAAGGTGCAATCACCTTAATGTCGGGGTTCAGAGCATAGGCGGACAGCTCGAACCGGACCTGGTCGTTGCCCTTGCCGGTTGCACCATGGGACACGGCATCAGCGCCAGTTGCCTCTGCGATCTCGACAAGACGTTTGGAGATCAGCGGGCGCGCAATCGAGGTGCCCAGCAGGTAGAGACCTTCGTAGACCGCATTGGCACGGAACATCGGGAAGACGAAATCGCGGACGAACTCCTCGCGGATGTCCTCGATAAAGATGTTTTCGGGTTTAATGCCGAGAAGCTCTGCTTTTTTTCGTGCAGGCTCCAGTTCCTCGCCCTGGCCGAGATCGGCAGTAAAGGTGACAACCTCGCAGCCGTATTCGGTCTGCAACCATTTCAGGATGATCGAAGTATCAAGGCCACCGGAGTAGGCCAGCACAACTTTCTTGGGCGCGGACATGGGTTTTCCTCTTGGTCAGAACGCCAAGGGCCGTAGCGCCTTTTGCCGGAGGTTGCAAGGTTTACGGCTTTTCTGAACTGCTCAAGGTGATACTGTGGGAAGTAAGTCTATTGATACCGAGGATATTTAAGTGACTGGTTGGAAAATATTTTCTCATTCTTTGGGTATGGTACTGCGGAATCTGGGCTGGGCCGTGCAGATTGCCTTGGTCCCGGTTTTGATAGCTGTCGTCTGCATCGCGGCCCTATTGTGGACGCATGTCGGAGAGCTCATCGCTAGTATGGGACGGCAGGGCTATGTTCCCAGCGGTGCTTTCATCACCTCAATCTTGCTTAGCGTCGCCATTTTCATCATGGCGCAGCTTTGGGTGTTTGTGAATTGGCACCGCTTTGTGTTGCTGGAAGAATATCCAACGAGCTGGTTTCCAACTATTCACGGAGACCGCATGCTCGCCTATTTTGGAACAGGTCTTTTGCTCGGTCTCATCATGGCGCTCGCTTGGATTGCAGGGGGTATCTTTTCCTCGGTGGGTTCGGTACTCGGCTCACCCGTGATCAGCCTCTTAATTCTGTTCATTGTCATGGTCGGGGTAGGACTTCTTTTCTTCAGGTTGATGCCAACTCTTCCTGCTGCAGCAATTGGTAACACTCTGAGTTTGCGCGAGTCGTGGGAGGCGACGAAGGGAACTGCAGGAACGGCTGTCGTCCTGTTTATCGTGCTGGTCGGGATTCAGATAGTACTCCAGGCCGTTACAAATTTGTCGATTTACATCTTTGCGCCTCTTGGCCTCGTGTTCGCACTTGTCTCTGCATTGATCATGACACTGGTCAACGTGTCGATCTTGACCACTGTTTATGGCCACTACGTCCAGGGTCGTTCTATCTGAAACGGCTCCAACATCATGCGTGAAACGCTGCGCCCTCTTGCCTTGGGCGTGGCTTTGGGTCACGAAATCCATATGACCAACTTCAGAACCCAGGCCAAAGCGGCCGAGGCGGCGATGCGCGATGTCTTCCCGCCCACGCCGCTGCAACGCAACGAACTCCTGTCGCAGCGCTTTGGTGCGGAGATTTACCTCAAACGCGAGGATCTCAGCCCGGTGCGCTCCTACAAGATTCGCGGCGCGCTCAACGCGATGCGAAAGCAGACCAGCAAGGATCTGTTTGTCTGTGCTTCGGCGGGAAATCACGCGCAGGGCATGGCTTACATGTGTCGGCAAATGGACAAACGGGGTGTGATCTTTATGCCGGTGACCACACCTCAGCAGAAGATCCAGAAGACCCGCATGTTTGGCGGTGACAACGTCGAGGTGCATCTGATCGGGGATTACTTCGACGATACATTGTCCGCCGCGCAGGCGTGGTGCGCAGAAAAAGGAGGGTATTTCCTCTCTCCTTTTGACGACGCGGATGTCATCGAAGGTCAGGCATCAATCGCAGTGGAAATCGAGGCGCAACTCGGCAAGGCGCCGGATCATATCGTTCTACCGGTGGGCGGCGGGGGTATGTCCTCTGGCGTGGTTCGGTATTTTGGCGAGGATGTGCATGCGCTTCTTGTGGAGCCTGAGGGCGGCGCCTGCCTGAAGGCGGCGCTTGAGGCAGGTCATCCCACACCGCTCAACCGGGTGGATACCTTTGTGGACGGCGCCGCCGTTGGCAAAATTGGCGAGCGGCCTTTTGATATTTTGCGCAGCGTGCCGTTGCCGGATGTCCTGACTGTGTCAGAGGACCGGATCTGCACCACCATCCTCGAGATGCTCAATGTCGAAGGTATCGTTCTGGAACCTGCAGGCGCGCTCGCCGTCGAGGCGCTGGGCGACCTGCGCACATGGATTAAGGGTAAGACCGTGGTTTGTCTGACTTCCGGCGGGAACTTTGATTTCGAGCGACTGCCAGAGGTCAAGGAACGGGCGCAGCGCTATTCCGGGGTGAAGAAATACTTCCTGCTGCGCCTGCCGCAACGTCCCGGCGCGCTCAAGGAATTCCTGAACATTCTTGGGCCGGATGATGACATCGCACGTTTTGAATACATGAAGAAGTCTGCGCGCAACTTCGGCTCGGTCCTGATCGGGATCGAGACCAAGCGCCCAGAGAACTTCGCGCCGCTGTTTGCGCAACTGGATGCGGCGGGTTTCACCTACACCGACATCACAAATGACGAGACACTGGCGCAGTTCGTGATCTGAGAAGATGAAGCAACACGTTGCGCCGCGTCGTCTATGCCAGTTCTCGGACGTTTTGGAGGAAGCTCGTCTTGGAAGCTGTATAGCTCGACATCACCCGGGTCAGGTCGACCGCATCGGCCTGACCGGTAGCTGCCATCCGCTCACCCTGAAAGCAAAGATCAGAGAACTCTTGGAACCCAAGGTTGAGTGCACTGCCCTTGAGGAAATGCAGATCCTGCTCCAGCTGGGATCGGTCGCCGGATTTCAGCTTGTTTATGACGTCCTCAACTTCTTCGAGAAAGAGTTCGATCACCTCCTCAAAGCCGTCGTCTCCGACTTCTTCTTTCAACTCACGTACGCGTGGCCAATCAATCATTGTCTTCTTCCAGCAGCTTCGGGCGAGACACATCTAGCCTATGTCAAAGCGAGTAAAAGTATAGTAAAGAACAAAAAATCGACTAAAAGTTTATTTTTCATCAGCTATTAAGTTGATCAGGTGTTTTCTAAGAAGGTCACAAGGGGACACGCCGCGTTAATGAGGGATTGTCGGTGCTGCCAGAGCATTCAATTGAAGGTGAAGACGTGCCTGTAAGCGGGTCCATCCGACGAGTGTTGGTGGTGGACGATAGCCGCTTGCAGCGTCGAATCCTTGTCGCTTCCCTCAAGAAGTGGGGCTTTGACGTCGTCGAAGCCGAGAGCGGCGAGGATGCGATGGACATCTGCCGCGCCGATCCGCCTGATCTCATCCTGAGTGACTGGATGATGCCGGGGATGAACGGCATTGAATTTTGCCGCGCCTTTCGCGCCGACTCGCATGAAACCTATAGCTACTTTATTCTGCTGACCTCAAAGAGCGAGAAAAACGAAGTAGCAGAGGGGCTTGATGCCGGCGCGGATGATTTTCTGACCAAGCCTGTAAGCTCGGACGAGCTGCGCGCCCGTATCTCTGCGGGGGAGCGGATCCTGCGTATGCAGCGCGAACTCTTTGAGAAAAACCGGATTGTGTCGGAAACGCTGGATGAGTTGCAGACCGTATATGATGCGATCGACAAGGACCTTATTCAGGCCCGCAAGATCCAGGAATCTCTGGTTCCGGAGCTGACCCGTGCTTTCGGCGCGTCAGAGGTAAACCTGCTGCTGAAGCCCTGTGGACATATCGGTGGTGATCTGGTCGGAATGTTCTCGCCGGGGATCAATCGCCTCGGCTTTTACTCCATCGATGTTTCGGGACATGGCATCACCTCCGCGATGATGACCGCACGGCTGGGGGGCTATCTGTCCTCGACCTATTTCGACCAGAACGTCGGAATGGAAAAGAAATTCAACCGTTTCTACGCTCTGCGCCCCCCGGAAGAGGTTGCGAGTGTCCTGAATGCCCGTTTGATTGCCGACACCGGGATCGAAGAGTATTTCACGATGGCCTACTGCATCGCGGACCTGCGCACGGGCGTCATCAAGATGGTTCAGGCCGGCCATCCTCACCCACTGCTTTTGCGCGCGGATGGCTCGATGGAGTTCATTGGCAAAGGCGGGGTGCCGGTCGGGCTCGTGCCCGATGTTGCCTATGAGCAAGAAGAATTTGTGATGGAGAAGGGTGACAGGCTGCTTCTCTATTCAGATGGTTTCACAGAAGCGCATCTCAAAGACGGATCTATGCTCGACACCGAAGGCCTGGTCGAGTTGGTCAACCGCTGTGACCCAAGGCGCAGCGGCAAGGAATTCCTCGACGACCTCTATTGGCACCTCACGCAAGTGATGGGCGATGACAAAGGGCTGGAGGACGATATTTCTGCCACCCTGTTTGAGTTTCAAGGCCCTTAGGGGCAGTCAAACATACCGCGCCAGCAGCGCCGCAAAATGTCGATCCCCCGCGTTACCCAGAACCGAAACTGCGTCATTGACCGGCATCCACAATGCGCGGTGACCCGCTTCAACGGGGGCGCTGCGCTGCAGGACGGGGCGGGCGCAATAAATATGACACAGTTTTTCGGCCCAGAGGTCATACTCCGGCATGTAGACGAACCGACGAAATGCGCCGATGCGTCGGGGACTGGCGATGGCCCAACCCGTCTCTTCATAGACCTCGCGATGGAGCGCAGGCAGCGGCGATTCGCCCGGATCGATCCCGCCGCCAGGAAGCTGGATATCGGGCGCCGGACTATACTGGCAGGTCAACAGCAACTGACCATCGCGGGGCAGCAGAGCATACGCGCCGGGGCGCAGCCGATAGGTTTGATCCCTGCGCGGCACCTCTCCAAAACGTCTGATCACCTCTCTCCCCTTCACTCTGATGCTGAAAAGCCTATATAGCGTCGGTATGCCAACAGCCGGCCGTTAAGGAAACCCCATGACACTTGGTTCAAAAATCGCGTGGGACGACACCGTCCTGCCCTTCCAGCTTGATGCATCCGACATGCGTGGCCGCGTGGCGCGGCTGGACGGTGTGTTGGATGGTATCCTGAAACAACACAATTATCCGCAACCGGTCGAGGCACTGGTGGCTGAGATGGCGCTGCTTACTGCGCTGATCGGTCAGACCATGAGCCTGCGTTGGAAGCTGTCTTTGCAAGTTCAGTCCAAGGGAGCGGTGCGGATGATTGCTACCGATTACTACGCCCCCGAAAAGGAAGGCGAGCCTGCCCGAATTCGCGCCTATGCGAGTTTTGACGCTGATCGTATCACGGATGGCGCTCCTTTTGCCCAACTGGGCGATGGCTACTTCGCAATCCTGATCGATCAGGGTGGAGGAACGAAGCCCTATCAAGGGATTACGCCGCTGGCGGCAACGTCTTTGTCGGAATGTGCGCAGGCCTATTTTGCGCAGTCCGAACAGCTGCCGACGCGTTTTTCGCTCAGCTTTGGCAAGTCCTCCGAGCCGGGCAAGCCCGAGCACTGGCGCGCAGGTGGCATCATGCTGCAGCATATGCCCAAGGCCTCTCCGTTCGCCGCTGAGGCCAGTGGCACTGGGGATGTCTTGACCGCCTCTGATCTGGTCTCCGGCGAAGAAGAAGAAAACTGGAATCGCGTCAACATCTTGCTGGAAACGGTCGAAGATCTTGAGCTGATCGGCCCCTCGGTATCGCCCAGCGAGCTGCTTTTGAGGCTGTTCCATGAGGAGCGGCCACGGGTTTATGACGCGCAATCTGTCCGTTTCGGCTGCACATGCTCCGAAGAACGGGTGCGACAGAGCCTGTCGATCTATTCCGCAAAGGATATCGGAACAATGACCACCGAGGACGGGCGCGTCACCGCGGATTGTCAGTTCTGCGGCGCGCATTACGATCTTGATCCGGCGACGGTTGGTTTCGACGCGGCAGGGGACTGATCCCGTTGAGCGCGCTTGCGGAGACCATCGCCAAGGCGCTGACACGCGCTCGCACGGAAACGTCGGATTTCGATCTAAACCCGGAAACCGTGCTGCCTGCGGGGCGGAAGTTGCGCCCCGCGGGTGTGCTCGTCGGAATTGAGACCTACGGCGCAGTGCCACAGGTCGTCCTGACAAAGCGCTCCTCCGTGCTCAAACACCACCCCGGCCAGATTGCCTTTCCCGGTGGCAAAGTGGACCCAACGGACAATGACGCGACTGCTGCCGCCCTAAGGGAAGCGTGGGAAGAAATCGCGTTGCCGCGAGAGCTGCCTCGAATCCTCGGTCATTTGCCCTGCCACGAAACCGTGACAGGGTTTCAAGTGACCCCCGTGGTTGCGGTCATAGATCAGCCGTTCGAGGCTCGTGCCGAGGCGGGCGAAGTGGCAGAGGTCTTTCGGGTGCCGCTTTCTCATGTTCTTGATATTGAACGATATCAGATACAATCTCGACGCTGGCGCGGCACAAAACGGTTCTACTTTGCGGTGCCATTTGGCCCCTATTACATCTGGGGGGCAACCGCGCGTATGTTGCGCGGATTTGCTGCGATCATGGACACTCGATGAAGATTGATGAACCCTGGCTCCATTCTCCTGCGACGCGCAAACTCTGCGATGCGCTGACCTCTGCCGGAGCGGAAATCTATTTCGTCGGCGGTTGCGTGCGCAATGCCCTCCTTGGGGAGCCTGTTTCGGATCTCGACCTTTCCACCAGCGCGACACCGCAATATGTCACCGAGGCTGCGGAGCAAGCGGGTCTTAAGGTCATACCAACTGGGATCGAGCACGGCACTGTCACGGTGGTGGTGGATGGAGACCCCTTTGAAATTACTACCTTTCGCAGGGATGTCGCGACCGATGGGCGCCGGGCGGTCGTAGCATTTGCCACGGAGATCTTAGAGGACGCGCGACGGCGCGACTTCACAATGAACGCCCTCTATGCGCGCCCCACTGGCGAAATTGTCGACCCTCTCTCGGGGTTCGAAGACCTCAGGGCGCGCCGGGTGCGGTTTATCGGGGACGCCACGCGACGGATCCAAGAGGACTACCTGCGCATCCTGCGATATTTCCGTTTTCACAGCTGGTATGGCGATGCCGAGGCCGGGTTTGACCCCGAGGCATTGGCTGCGATCGCCGCTACGCAGGAGGGGCTGGATCATCTATCGCGTGAGCGGGTTGGCGCAGAGATCATGAAGCTTCTGTCTTCGTCCAACCCAGCGCCCTCGGTCGCGACCATGCGTCAGATCGGTGTGCTGGCGCATGTCTTGCCTGGTGCGGATGACCGTGCGCTTGCCCCCCTTATTCATCTCGAGGCAGATCTGCCAGCAGAGGCGGAAACGCGCCTTGCAGCACTTGGTGGAGAAGATCTTCAAAATACCCTTCGACTGAGCAAGGCGAGCGCGGCGCGCGTCACGCTCTTACGGACGCTTGCGACCGGGACCGCCACTGCGGCAGAGATTGCCTATCGTCAAGGTGTCGACACGGCAAAACGCGCCATGATGTTGCGGTCGGCATTGTTTGAGATGCCAGTTTTGCCCGATCTAGAGTCTGATATTGCACTTGGTGCAGTCGCTGAGTTCCCGATTTCAGCCAAAGATCTGATGCCTCATGTGCAGGGTGCAGCACTTGGACGAGCGCTTAGAACGCTCGAAGCAGAGTGGATCAGGAGTGGTTTTCAAAGCGACAGGGAAACGCTTTTGAAGCGGCTGCCGGATCTCAACTAAGTGCCTTGAACGATGCCATGGATTGAAACGCGTGACAAAGCGCGCGGGTCACGCTACCCATAAAGCGTGGAACACACATGGCAGGAGGAATGCTGATGTATTACGGGATCTGGAACGACATTTAACGTCCGAGTCCTGCCCGTAGGGTGAATCGGGGACTTCGGTCGCCGCCTTTTACCATGCCTATCGCATTCTTCCAGACTTGCTCAATTTGATGGAGCAGCCCCATGTTTCGCTTCTTTGAAAATCTCATAAACCCCTATTGCGACTATCCGGAAACGGATGTTCCACCGACCCGGCTCTGGCCATTCATGCGAGAGTACGCCCGTCCTTTCCGGTCTGTCTTTTGGATGGCGGGGCTGATGTCCATTGTTGTCGCCGCAATCGAAGTTGGCTTGATCTCTTATATGGGGCGGGTTGTGGACATCCTTGCAGGCCCCCCGGAGGAAGTCTGGGCCACGCATGGCACAGAGCTGATCGGGATGGCCCTGTTCATCCTCTTGGTGCGACCGGTGTTGCAGCTGGTGGATGTGTTGCTGCTCAACAATACGATTTTGCCGAACTTCGGCACGCTGATCCGCTGGCGCGCGCATAAACATGTCCTGCGGCAGTCCGTGGGTTGGTTTGAAAACGATTTTGCAGGGCGCATCGCCAACCGTATCATGCAAACGCCGCCCGCTGCGGGCGAGGTCGTATTTCAGGTCTTTGATGCGATCACCTTTGCGCTGGCTTATCTGATCGGTGCGGCGGTATTGCTCTGGGGTGCTGATCCACGTCTGTTGATGCCGCTCATCATCTGGTTTGTGCTATATGCAGCCCTGATCCGTTGGACCATCAAGCGGGTGGGACCGGCGAGCCAGGCCGCATCGGATGCGCGTTCCACTGTGACCGGGCGGGTTGTGGACAGCTATTCCAACATTCATTCAGTGAAAATGTTTGCCCACCACAGCCGCGAGCTCGACTACGCCAAAGATGCCATCGAGAACACGCGCCGCACCTTTCAGGCGGAAATGCGGATCTTTACGATCATGGATGGCGTTCTTGTGTTGTTGAATGGCCTCCTGATTGTCGGGGTTGTGGGTTGGGGCATTGCGCTCTGGATGCAGGGACTGGCTTCGGTGGGAGTTGTGGCAGCTGCAACCGCCTTGACGCTGCGGCTGAACGCGATGACCGGATGGATCATGTGGGCACTTACCAGCTTCTTCCGTCAACTCGGGGTCGTGGCCGAAGGCATGGAAACGATTGCGCAACCCATCGAGTTGGTGGACACCGAGGATGCCAAACCTTTGCATCTCAGTAAAGGAGAGATCACCTTTGACGCGCTGTCTCATCACTACGGGCGGGGCGCGGGCGGGCTTGATCGGCTTAACCTTACGATCCACCCGGGAGAAAAGGTCGGCCTTGTTGGGCGCTCTGGTGCTGGCAAGTCCACCCTCGTGATGCTGCTGCTCAGGTTCTATGACCCCGAGGAAGGGCGCATTCTGATCGACGGGCAGGATATATCGCAGGTGCTTCAGGATAGCCTGCGCCAGCATATCGGGATGGTGCAGCAAGACAGCTCGCTCCTGCATCGCTCGGTCTGCGATAATCTTCTCTATGGTCGCCCCGATGCATCCGAAGAAGAGATGATCGCAGCTGCCCAGAAGGCTCACGCGCATGACTTCATTCTTGATCTCGAAGACCCCCAGGGGCGCAAGGGATATGACGCCCATGTCGGCGAACGTGGGGTGAAGCTCTCCGGTGGGCAGAGACAGCGGGTGACGCTGGCGCGTGTAATTTTGAAAGATGCACCCATCCTTTTGCTGGACGAGGCGACCTCTGCGCTCGACTCAGAGGTCGAGGCCGCCATCCAGGAGACGCTCTATGGCATGATGGAGGGCAAAACGGTGATCGCCATCGCGCATCGACTTTCGACCATCGCGCAGATGGACCGGATTTTGGTGCTCAATGAGGGAAAAATCGTCGAACAGGGTACACACGAAGCGCTTTTGTCAGAGGGTGGCCTATATGCACAGTTCTGGGCGCGCCAATCGGGCGGGTTCCTGAATATAGAGGCCGCAGAATGAAGCTTGGAAACCTGATCGACGCATTTCAACCCGCTGATGGTCCGCCGCCACAGACATTGGGGGCGTTCTTGCGCTGGTGTCTCTCCGGCGCTTGGCCAATGCTGGTAATTGCGGCGATCTGCTCTGCGCTTGCGGGCGGGATGGAGGCGGGAACGGCCTTTATCCTCGGCAAGGTGATCGACACAGCGATTGCCAGCGGGCCGGAGGGGTTCTTTGGTGCCAATATTGGGGTCATTTTCGCAGCTTTGGCGTTTTTCTTGCTCCTCAGGCCTCTGCTCTTTGGCCTCTCTGCGGCGACCAACGCGATCATTTTGCAGCCGAACGTCAATCCATTGGTTCTATCGCGCCTCAATCGTTGGACATTGGGGCAGTCCGTCCGTTTCTTCGACGATGATTTCGCTGGTCGTATCGCACAAAAGCAGATGCAGACCGCCAGCGCCGTGACCTCCGTTGTGACCGAAGTCATCAATGTGGTCGCCTTTGCATTGGCGTCGCTTGTGGGGGCGATGGTGTTGCTCGGTTCCGTCGATCTGCGCATCACCCTGCTGTTTGTGGTCTGGTTGGTTGCGTATTTTGCCCTGATCCGCTGGTTTTTGCCGCGCATCCGGAAAAAGTCGGCCCATCGTGCGGGCGCGCGTGCCAATGTGTCCGGGCAGGTGGTCGACACCATCACCAACATCAAGACGGTACAGCTATTTGCGCATTCTGCGCATGAGGAACGCAGCGCCCAGGATGCCATGGTGACATTTCGCGACCGGGCGCTCGAATTTGGGTATCTGTCGGCCGCTTTCCGATTCTGTCTGATGACCCTTGCCGGGGTCTTGCCCGTGCTTTTGATCGGTGCTGCGCTGTGGCTGTGGCAAAACGGAAGCGCCAGCGAAGGGGATATCGTTGCGGCTGGCGCTGTCTCTATCCGTATTGCGCAAATGACGGGCTGGGTGAGCTTCACCTTGATGGCGATCTACTCCAACGTCGGAGAGGTCGAGAACGGTATGAAGACTCTGACGCGCCCGGATCGCATCGAGGATCGGCAGGACGCCGAAGGACTTCGGGTGACATCGGGACAGATCGTGATCGAGGATCTGGGCTTTCGCTATGGGCGCGACATCGGAGGGATCTCCGATCTGTCACTGGCGATACAACCGGGCGAAAAACTCGGTATTGTTGGCGCGTCCGGAGCTGGAAAATCGACACTGGTTTCGCTTCTTTTGCGGCTCTATGAGGCGGAAAAGGGCCATATCCTGATTGATGGCGCGGATATCTCCAGAGTGAGCCAGGATTCGCTTCGCAGCCAGATCGGTATGGTCACGCAGGAAACGGCGATGTTCAATCGCTCGGCGCTCGACAACATTCTCTATGGCCGTCCGGATGCAAGCCGCGACGATGTGATTGCCGCTGCCAAGGCGGCCGAAGCGGATGCCTTCATCGCGGATCTCGAAGACGCACAGGGCCGCACCGGGTATGACGCCTTTCTCGGCGAGCGCGGTGTGAAGCTTTCTGGTGGGCAGCGCCAAAGGATCGCGCTTGCCCGTGCCATTCTGAAAGATGCGCCCATCCTGGTCCTCGACGAGGCGACATCTGCGCTCGATTCGGAGGTTGAGGCATCCATCCAATCTGCTCTGACGCGGGTGATGGATGGCAAAACCGTGCTAGCGATCGCGCACCGCCTGTCAACGCTGACGGAAATGGATCGAATTGTTGTTATGGATCAGGGGCGCATCATCGAGCAGGGCAGCCACGAGCAGCTGCTGGAGCGCAACGGGCTCTATGCGCAGTTCTGGAACCGGCAGTCTGGCGGTTTCATTCGCACCCAAGACGCGCCAAGCGCCGCCGCACAGTAATTTGGATCCGCGCGTTTTCGGACTTTTGCCAAAGCTGCGCGCGCGGTAAGGCAGACCCATGACAGACGCAGCCAGAACCACAGCCACGATCGAACGTTTGGGACACCAGGGCGACGGAATTGCTCCTGGGCCTATCTATGTGCCCCGAACCCTCCCAGGAGAGCGCGTCACCGGCGTTCTTGAGGGGCAGAACATGACCGATATTCGGATCGAGGATCCCTCCGAGCACCGGGTCCAGGCCCCGTGTCGCCATTACAAATCCTGCGGAGGCTGCCAACTTCAGCATGTGAGTGATGAGTTTGTGGCGCAGTGGAAGGTCGAGATCGTTCGAAATGCGCTGCTTTCGCGCAAGTTAGAGACTGATTTTCGCCCGATCCAAACCTCGCCCACGCACTCGCGCCGGCGCGCAACCCTGACTGTGAAGCGCACCAAAAAAGGCGCAATGGCAGGGTTTCACGGACGTGCATCGGACGTCATTACGGCCATCCCCGACTGTCACCTGCTTGCACCCGAACTGATCGCCGCCCTGCCGATGGCCGAAGATCTCGCGCTGATCGGTGCAAGCCGCAAGGCGCCGCTGTCGGTCACCATCACAACATCGCAGGCCGGACTCGATGTTTTGGTCAAAAATGGCAAGCCGCTCGACGGTCCCCTGCGCATTCAGCTGGCGCAGGCGGTGGACCGTCACAGCCTTGCCCGTCTCACATGGGATGACGAGCTGTTGGCGATGGAGCAGTCACCAACGCAAGCCTTTGGTGGTGCGAATGTCTGCCCGCCACCGGGTGCTTTTCTGCAAGCCACACCCGAAGGTGAATCGGCGCTTGTGGCTGCGGTACGCGAAGGCGTCGGTGACGCGCGGCGTATTGTCGACCTTTTTGCCGGGGCGGGCACGTTCTCGCTCCCCTTGGCGCAAACCGCCGAGGTTCACGCGGTCGAGGGTGAGCGCGAGATGATGCAGGCGCTGGAACTAGGCTGGCGCAAGGCGCAAGGTCTTAAGAAAGTCACGACCGAGACCCGCGACCTGTTTCGCAATCCGCTTTTGGTGGAGGATCTACGCCAATTTGGAAAGGTCTATGATGCGGTTGTCATCGACCCGCCCCGCGCAGGCGCAGAAGCTCAGATCGCGCAGCTGGCCAAAGCAAAACTGCCTCTGATCTCTTATGTGTCCTGCAATCCGGTCACATTTGCGCGCGATGCCGAAGTTCTGGTTGCGGCAGGCTACAAATTGAATTGGGTGCAGGTTGTTGACCAGTTTCGTTGGTCATCGCATACGGAGCTGGCAGCCTCATTCAGCCTGACCTGACCGCAAACCAAAAGGAGCGCAGTTTACATGATTGATCGATTGAAATCCGTATTGGACAGCGATGGATTCAGCCGCTTCATCACCGCGGTCATCCTTGTCAACGCGGTGACATTGGGGATGGAGACCTCCGATACGATCATGCAGCGCATGGGACAGCTGGTTTTGTTGATCGACAAGGTCTGCCTGATCATCTTTGTGACAGAGATCGCTGCCAAGCTTTTGGTGCGCCGACACAGGTTCTTTTTGAGCGGCTGGAACATCTTTGATTTCCTGATTGTCGGCGTTGCGCTTGTGCCGGGCGCGCAAGGGTTCTCTGTGCTTCGGGCGCTGCGTATCCTGCGCGTGCTGCGCGTGATTTCGGTCGCGCCCCGTTTGCGCCGCGTGGTGGAGGGGTTCATCACTGCCTTGCCGGGTATGGGATCGGTGTTCCTGCTGATGGCGATCATCTTCTACATTGGTGCCGTCATGGCGACGAAGCTCTTTGGAGACAGCTTTCCAGACTGGTTCGGCAGTCTTGCGCTTTCGGCTTATTCGCTGTTCCAGATCATGACGCTTGAGAGCTGGTCGATGGGAATCGTGCGCCCGGTGATGGACATCTACCCCTATGCCTGGGCGTTCTTTGTGCCCTTCATTATGGTCACGACCTTTGCGGTGGTGAACTTGCTTGTGGGTTTGATCGTGAACTCGATGCAGGATGCCCATTCCGAAGAAGAGGGCGAGCGCACCGATGCCTATCGCGATCAGGTCCTGTCGCGGCTCGAGGCCATCGAGGCGAGTCTTGCTCGGTTGCAGGACGACAAGACGCAAAAGTGATTATCATTTGTTAACCAAGTTTGCTCTAACATTAAGGCAAGAGCTCAAAACTAAACGAGTGGACAGATTAGACGATGCACAGGCGCACATTCGGGGCAGGCATGCTCGCAACGCTCGGAGCAGCAGGCTGTTCGAGCGGCCCCCAAATACGGCGGTATAACGGCCCACCGGTGACTTCGATCGTAGTCAACAAGGGCAGCCGCAAGATGTACCTGCTGAATGAGAGCAAGGTACTCACAGAGTATAAGGTTGGGCTGGGGTTCGCACCGGTTGGGCACAAACAGGTCGAAGGCGATGGGCGCACCCCAGAAGGAACTTACCTCATCGACCGACGCAATCCGCGCAGCCAGTTCTACCTGTCGCTCGGGATCTCCTATCCCAATTCGGCCGACCGGGCTCATGCCAGATCTCTGGGCGCCAGCCCCGGCGGTGATATTTTTATCCATGGCGAGCCCAATGACCGCGCAGATCGCCGCCGCGCGGCACGGGTGCGCGACTGGACGGCAGGTTGCATCGCCGTAACCAACGATGAGATCGAAGAAATCTGGTCGATGGTCAACAATGGGACCCTGATCACGCTCCGGGCCTGACAGGGTTTAGACAGGCTCAACCTCACAGAAGAAACACAAAGGCCGCTCTCGAAGTGAGGCGGCCTTTTGGATTTGGAACCTTGGTGGTGTGAGTTGATGCTCTGGCTTATTGAGCCATCAGCAGGGTCCACCAGATCTTGCCGTTTTGCTCTTGGAACCAAGAGAACCCCATATTGCGCGCGTTGGGATCCATGATCACGGCGCGAGTGCCGCCGTCTTCCATCCAAGCGGTAAGGGTTTGAACTTCGTTCTCGTAGGTTTCCGAGATGTTTTCGCCAAGGAGCGTGCCCTCATAGCCAACGCGTGCCACGCGATCGAGCGGTGACGAGCCATCGGAGCCAAAGTGCCAAGGGCGGTTTTGCACTGACATATCTCGCGAATGCGTCGCGGCGGCGGCGTTCAACTTGCTATCGAGTTGTACCGGCGGGTTTCCTGCAGCTTCGCGCAGTGCGTTCACCGAATCGAGCATACGAAACTGCGTGCGCTCTTCGTTGCGAATCTTGTAGACACCGGATCCGGTTGCACTGCCATCGTTGCCGGTCGTACATGCCGCAAGGACAAAGCTCGTCAATGTCGCCAGAATCAGGAATACGCGTGTCATTCTAAATCCTAAAAGTGTTCGATGAGAGCGTCCCATAACTTTCCTGTGACTTATAGGCAAACCCGGCGGGGTCACATTCGCGAGATTTCGGGGGATTGAATTGCGACTGCGGCATTCCAGCCATAGACTGCTCAGATCCAGAGCCCCTCAGCCAGAGAGTACCTTCTGATGACACGTAAAATCCCATTTTTAACGTCGCGCCGGCAGTTTCTTGCCGGGTCCGCATCGCTTCTGGCCTCTCCTGCGCTTGGCCAGTCGCTTCCTGATGTAGAAGAGCCGGCATTTGATCCGCTGCGCCCCCCGCCGGAGCCGGAACCCAATGTGAAGCGGAATATTTCCTCTTTCCGCGCCAAAAGCTGGAAACCCTATTTTGACAACCTGCGTCGCGGAGCGATCCTTGTGGATATCGACAGCCGTGCACTGCATTTCTGGTCCGAGGATCAGAGCGTTTACAAGCTTTTCCCCTCTTCGGTACCGCTCAGCGATGATCTGACCCGCCGTGGCCGCACACGCGTCGTGCGCAAGGTCGAAGGGCCAAGCTGGGCGCCGACCCCCAACATGCGCAAGCGCAACCCCGAATGGCCCGCCTACATTCCCCCGGGGCCGGACAATCCGCTTGGATCACACGCGCTCTACCTCAGTTGGCAGTACTACCGAATCCACGGCACCCACGACACGCGCAAGATCGGGCGAAAGTCTTCGAACGGCTGCATCGGTCTCTACAATGAGCATATCGCAGAGCTTTATAAACTTACCCGTTCGGGCACGCAGGTGTTGCTAATTTGACGACAACAAGCGCAAGCTGGAACAGTGAGAATTAACAAGCAATTGCAATCCGGTTGGAAACCCGCTTAGTAAAACTTACGAGGTAAGTCTTGAGTGCGCACATCATATATGTGTGCTGTGCGCGTATTCTGGAGGTTATAATATGAAGAAACTCGTTATCGCTGCCGCTCTGGTCGCTGCCGCTTCCGCCGCATCCGCTGGCAACCTGGCAGAGCCGATTGTTGAAGCACCGGTCATCATCGAAGAAGCAACCGGTTCTTCTTCCGGCATGCTCCTGCCGCTGCTGCTGCTGGTCATCGTGGCCGCTGCTGCTGCAAGCAACTAATCGTTGCCAAAAGAATAAAAGAGGCGGCTGGAACCCCAGCCGCCTTTTTTTGTGTCCACAGGTTTGTGGTCGGGCGTTGCTTGGGGGTTACGCCTCAAGCCATCCTTTGAGGTTGTTGCGGATCACGCTTGAAAGCGCGGCAATATGCGCTTCGCTGTCGTTCAGGCAAGGAATGTAGGTGAATTCTTCGCCGCCCGCGTGTTCAAAACTCTCGAAAATCTCCTCATTGATCTCCTCCAGAGTCTCGATGCAATCCGCCGAGAAGGCCGGAGCGATCACGGCGATGTTCTTCTTGCCCTGTTTCGCCAGTTCGGCGACATGCTCAACCGTGTAGGGGCGCAGCCATTCCTCTGGACCAAAGACAGACTGGAACGTGGTCATGATCTTCGATTCGTCCCAACCCAGGCGCTCGCGCAGCAGGCGCGTCGTCTTTTGGCACTGGCAGTGATAGGGATCGCCCTGCATCAGGTAGCGCTTTGGCATGCCATGATAGGAACAGACCAGGATATCCGGGGTCTTGTCCAGTTTGGCATAGGCGTCTTCCACGGATCTGGCGAGCGCATCAATGTATTCGGGTTGGTCGAAGTAGGGCTCGATCGTACGTACGGCGGGTTGCCAGGGCTGCTCCATCAGCACACGGAAGAACTGATCATTTGCAGTTGCAGAGGTCGCCCCCGCATAGTGCGGATAAAGCGGAACAAAGAGGATCTTGCGGCAGCCAGCGGCAATCATCTTCTCTACCTTGGATTTGGTGGAGGGATTGCCGTAGCGCATGCAGAAATCGACCATGACCTGATCGCCATAGAGCTCTTCCATCGCCTTGGCCATGGCGTTGGTCTGATCCTTGGTGATCGTCATCAATGGGCTTTCGCCCCGCTCATGGTTCCAGATCGACTTGTACGCTTCGCCAGAGGCAAAGGGGCGTTTGGTCAGGATGATCAGCTGCAGGAGCGGCTGCCATTTCCAGGACGGGTAGTCGATCACACGTTTGTCCGAGAGAAACTCGTTCAGATAGCGCCGCATCGGCCAATAGCTGTAGTGATCCGGGGTGCCGAGGTTTGCGAGCAGGATCCCGACCTTTTCCGCCTTGACCGGCGGATGATCCGCAGGGGCATTGTCAGGGCGGGTCGCAGTTGAGGTCGCATCCAGCATGGGCAGTGTCCTGTGTGGTATCGAATGAATATCTGTCTGTGTCTAAGTCTTTACGAGCGGAAAGGCCAATTAGATCACCTCACTGCGGCTATTGGCTCCGCTTATCGCTCGCTATCTGGCAGTTTGACTTCGGGCACTTTCAGCGCGTCCGCGAGCCGGGTTTTTGCAGATCCCGGTCGCAGGGGTTGCGGTTGGCTGTCGGCAGGGGACCATCCGGTGAGGCATACCAGCTCGAAGGTCGCCATGCGCTTGCCATCGTCAGCGGCAAAATTTTGCGCGTAGATGTGATCCGCAAGGTGAAACAGGCTCCGGCGCGTCGGTGTGCGGAGCCTGTCTGACATCGTGTTGGTTTCGCCCATGGCGCGCAGGTCATGCATCAGATGAGTGAGATCACGGTAATGCACCGTCAAGGGCACCAGATCCGCCACGGGGAGCGCAAAGCCTGCGCGTTGCAGCAAGGCGCCGAGATCACGGATCTCGCCCATCGGGGCCACCCTCGGGGAAAGGCCCCCACTCACATAGGTCTCCGCTTCGGCGAGCGCACTGCGCAATTCGTGCAGGGTTTGGCCGCCAAGCGTGACAACCAGCAGCAGCCCGTCTTCCTGCAAGGCGCGGCGGCATTGGATCAGCTGTCCGACGGGATCATTGGCGCAGTGCAGTGCCATCACATGAATCACCAGATCATGCGCCTGTGGCTCCAGATCCAGAACATCATGATCTTCGACTATTTTGGCGCCGGGCAGCAGATCTTTCCAAGGCTCCGCAAAAGGCGCGATAATCGCGGGCTTGGTAAAGACTCTCTTAACCATGCTGAGCCGATCCTCGATTTCGTCTCTGGCCATGTCGTGCAGGAACATCGCCTCCGGTTTGCGCCGGGCGCGACGCAGTCGAAGTGCATCACGGTCAAAGATCTGGGGATGAGCCATCGGTTCTTTTGTCATGAGGTGTACCTATGACGTTGCGGGCACGGATTCAAACAGCAGTTTCACTCGTCTACCCTGCACGCTGCCTGAACTGCGGCGGGCTGGTCGAGAGCGACTTTGGCCTGTGTGGCGCGTGTTGGCGTGACACCACCTTTATTTCAGGGCTCGTATGCGAAGGATGCGGTGCGCCGCTCCCGGGCGAGGATGACGGACAGATGGTTCATTGCGACGCTTGCCTGCGTGCGCCGGGTGAATGGGACCGGGGGCGGGCGGCTCTGGTTTACACGGGACAGGGTCGCCGGTTGGTGCTGGCACTGAAACACGGTGACCGAACCGACCTGGTGCGCCCTGCGTCTGCGTGGATGGCGCGGGCTGCACGCGTGCTCTTGAGCCCAAAGCCCCTACTGGTGCCGGTTCCGCTTCATTGGACGCGGCTGCTGCACCGCCGGTACAATCAATCCGCCTTGCTGGCCCAGGCGATCGCGGCACGTGAGGAATGCGACTGTTGTCCCGATGCGCTGATCCGTGTTGCAAAAACGCCCATGCTCGAAGGGTACTCGCGCTCGGAGCGTCGCGCGCTCCTGAGTGACGCCATACGTCCCAATCCCCGGATGGCGTCGCGATTAAAGGGCAGGCGGGTGCTGCTCGTGGATGATGTCATGACCAGCGGATCGACGCTTTCGGCTTGTGCGCGCGCCTGTATGGATGCAGGCGCAAAAAGCACAAATGTCGCTGTTCTCGCCCGGGTCACGGGCTCGTGAAAACTCTGGCAAAGCTTGATAAAGGTGCCCACATGGCGCAAAACCCACAAGCAACGCCTATGGAGACCCACATGAAACCGGTCGAAATCTACACTTCTCCCCTCTGCGGTTTTTGTCACGCCGCGAAACGCCTTTTGAACCAGAAAGGTGTGAGCTTTTCCGAGGTCGACGTTCTGGCAAATCCTGACCGCAAGTCTGAGATGATCCAGCGCGCCAATGGCGGTCGCACGGTGCCGCAGATCTTTGTTGGCGACATTCACGTGGGCGGTTGTGACGAGCTTCACGCTCTGGACCGGGCAGGGAAGCTCGACTCGCTGCTGGCGTCCTGATCCGATGGTTCGGATTGCGCTCCTGCAGATGACGTCTTCCGACTTGCCGGAAGAGAACCTTGCAGCGGCGCGCGAAATGATCGCGCGCACGGCCGCTGCAGGGGCGCAGTTTGTGTTGACGCCAGAGGTCACCAATTGCCTCTCGACCAGCCGGACACAGCAACAGGCTGTTTTGCATCCCGAAGAGAACGACCCCACCCTTGCCGGTCTGCGTGATGCGGCTCGGCAGCATGGGGTTTGGCTGTCGATCGGCTCTCTTGGGGTGAAAACCACCGATGCGGACGGCCGGTTTGCCAACCGGCAGTTTCTGATTTCCCCCGATGGCGAGATCAAGGCGCGCTATGACAAGATCCACATGTTTGATGTGGAGGTCACGCCTGAAGAGACCTATCGCGAATCCGATGGCTACCGCCCTGGAACCCGCGCCGTGCTTGCGGACGCTGGATTTGCAAAGATCGGTATGACGATCTGTTACGATGTGCGCTTTCCTGCGTTGCATCGTCGTCTTGCCCAAGCCGGGGCAGAAATCATCACGGCGCCGGCTGCCTTCAGTCATGTGACGGGAGCAGCGCATTGGCACAGCCTCCTGCGGGCGCGGGCGATTGAAACCGGGTGTTTCGTGCTTGCCGCTGCGCAGACGGGGGTTCACGACACCAGTCGTGGCGCTGCCCGCCAGACCTATGGGCATTCGCTTGCCGTTGCCCCTTGGGGCGAGATTTTGGCGGATGCTGGCACCGAAACTGGAATTACCTGCGTTGACCTCGATCTCGAAGCGGTGAAAAAGGCGCGCAAACGCGTCCCGTCTCTGACGCACGACCGGGAGTTTGACGGACCCTGATGGATGAGAAGCATTCCCTTGCGATTTCGCTCTTCAGCGAGATTCTTATGGCGGACCAATTGGCCCGTGCTCGGCTGAGCAAGGCTCTGCCCAAAGGGATGGAGCTTTCGCATTTTTCTGTACTCAATCATCTGACACGCGCGGGACTTGAGCGTTCTCCGGCGCAGTTGGCGAAAACATTTCATGTGACTCGCGGCGCGATGACCAACACGATCTACAAGCTCGAAGTTGCAGGGTTTGTGCATGTGCGCCCGGATTGGGATGATGCGCGCCGTAAAATGGTGGCCATCAGCCCCGCAGGCCGCAAAGCGCGGGATGCTGCGCTTGCCTCGATCATTCCGATGATTTCCGAAGTCGTGAGCGAATTGGGCGGAGACCGTGTGCGCGCTGCGCTTCCTATCTTGCGCGAGTTTCGTGGCAAGCTTGAGGTCGGAGAGTGACGTCCTGAAACGCACATTCTCCTCGGACCAAACAAAAAGAGCGTCGGGTAATTCCGACGCTCTTTTTTCTGGAGGGGCCGTGAGTGGTGTGAGTGAGTCTCCAATTTATACGCTGCACCGGGCCGATATGCTTGTGGAGCTGGGTGTCCGAGCCAGTGACGCGTCATGCAGACGACATTATCCGCCTATCAAAGCCTGCACAACGACGCGATGGGATGCGCAACTATACTAAAGTATATGGCCCGATTCCGCACAAGCGACAGAAGCGCCATTTTACCATATATCGTTGCTGATTTTATGAATCACCTAGGATTTTGTGCTCGCAGTGACATAGTTCACGCTCAGATCACGGTCGGAGATCGACCATTTCCACAGGATCGGATTGAACACGAACCCTTTGCGATCCACCGGATTGAGGCCGGCCTGTTCCAACAGTGCGAACAGTTCATCAGGGGTGATGAATTTGGACCATTCATGCGTCCCGCGCGGCAACCAGCGCATGACCACCTCGGCACCGAAGATCGCCATCGCATAGCTTTTGGGGTTTCGATTGATGGTCGAGCAGATCTGTAGCCCGCCCGATTTCAAGAGCTGCTGTGTAGCGGTCAGATAACTGAGCGGATCCGCCACGTGCTCCACCACTTCCATATTGAGAACGACGTCGAACTGTTCGCCAGCTTCGGCCATGGCTTCGGCTGTGGTATGGCGATAGTCGATCTCGAGCCCCGATTGCTCGGCATGGATTCGCGCGACCGGCAGATTGCCTTCCGCTGCGTCTGCACCAACCACCTCGGCGCCGAGCCGTGCCATGGGTTCGCTCAAAAGGCCGCCGCCGCACCCGATATCGAGAATGCGCAAGCCCGCAAAAGGGGCATCTGTTTTCAGGTCTCGGTCAAATTCACCTGCAATCTGAGACGTAATATAGTCCAGACGACAGGGGTTTAGCATGTGCAGAGGCTTAAACTTCCCGTTTGGATCCCACCATTCTGCCGCCATCGCCTCGAACTTCGCGATCTCGGAGGGGTCTACCGTGGACTGTTGCGCTTGCATTCCTGTCTCCGTGTGTTTTCTTGTGTGTTCAGAGGACAACTTAGGTCAGTAATGGACAAATACCCGGATCAAAAGCGCGCAGTGCAGTTTCTTTATCCGCCGATCGAGCCTTTCGATCAGCGCATGCTGGATGTGGGGCAAGGTCACAGGATCTACATGGAGCAATGCGGAAATCCCGATGGGGTGCCGGTCATTGTCTGCCATGGCGGCCCCGGTGGTGGTACCAGCCCGGCGATGCGTCGGTATTTTGATCCAAAGGTCTATCGTATCATTCTGTTTGATCAGCGTGGGTGCGGTCGCTCCAGACCTTATGCGTCCTGCGAAGACAACACGACATGGCATCTGGTCGCGGATATGGAACTGATCCGCGAGCTTTTGGAGATCGACTCTTGGATGCTGTTTGGCGGCAGCTGGGGTGCAACATTGGCGCTGATCTATGCGCAGACTCATCCTGAGCGCACAACGCAGTTGATCCTGCGCGGGGTGTTCTTGATGACCGAAGCTGAACTCGACTGGTTCTATGGTGGGGGTGCAGGGAAATTCTGGCCGGAAACCTGGGCCAAGTTCACCGATCTCGTGCCCAAGGACGAACGGGACGATCTGATTGCGGCTTACCACAAGCGGCTGTTCTCTGGTGATCGCGACGAGGAAATCCGCTTTGGTCGTGCTTGGTCGGCCTGGGAAAATGCCTTGGCGTCGGTTTATTCCAACGGTTTGTCGGGTGAGAGTCCTGGAGATTACGCGCGGGCTTTTGCGCGGCTTGAGAACCACTATTTCTCCAATGGTGGCTTCCTGCATATGGATGGACAGATCCTTGCCAACATGGGGCGCATTGCCCACATCCCTGGCGTGATCGTGCAGGGGCGGTATGATATGATTTGCCCGCCGCAAGCGGCCTACAGCATTCATCAGGCTTGGCCGAACTCCGATCTGATCATGGTACGAAACGCGGGACACGCGCTTTCGGAGCCGGGAATCAGCGCGGCTTTGGTCAGATGTATGGATCAGCTGGCAGAGGAAATGACCCAATGAAGCGCCTGGATCGTCGTGCTTTGTTTGCAAGCGGTGCGGCTGCGGCTTTGTTGGCAGCAACCGGCGCGGGGCTTGCGCAGACGCCGCGTCGGGGTGGGACACTGCGGATTGCGATCCCGCGTGAAGATGCGTTTCTGGCGCGGCTTGCGCGCGCGGCCGTTTACGACCAACTGACAGAGGTAGCCCCCGATGGTGTGCTGCGTGCAGAGCTTGCATCCGCATGGCGCAGTGATGAGACGGCGCGGCATTGGAAACTCAATTTGCGTACAGATATCCCGTTTCACGACGGACGAATGATGACCGGCGCAGATGTCATTGCCTCCCTTGAGGCGCATCTGAAGTCGGGCGCCCTCCGGCTGGAAGGGGTGAAAAATCTCGATCTCTCGTCAGACGGGGCAGTCGTCATTGATCTCGCGGAGAGCAATCCTCATCTGCCGTATCGGTTGGCGGATACTGGTTTGGTGATTGCGCCGGATGGTGCTGTTGATGCTGTGCTGGGCGATCTGAATGGGACGGGTCTCTATCAGGTGGACCGCGCGCAGGAAGATCGTCATTTCCGAGCGCGCCGGGTGGCGCAGAACTACCGCGATGAGGTCGCGGGCTGGCTCGATGCGCTGGACCTGATCGTTATTCCCGATGCGCAAGTGCGGGCCGAGGCACTGCGCGATGGCTTTGTGGACGTCGCAGCCTTGCCAACGGCGGAAGGGCTCCAGGGGCGGTTTCAATTCTATCCGTCCGATCAGGAGATCGCCCTGGCCGCGGCAGAGCATGTGGCCCTGCCGTCGCGCATTTCGTCGCGCGCGCCCCTTGATGACCACCGCATTGCGGAACGGTGGTGGATGGTGTGATTCGACAGCATCCAGACTGATCGTCTGCGCTGCGTGACGTGACACCGGTGCTGACATACAACCCTGTGAAGCGGCGGCAAAACCTTGGCGCTTTTGCTCCGATTTAGGAAAGGCTTGCCAAACGCGGCGCACGCGCGTATATCCTCGCACAACAGCGGCGCGTCGGGCTCTGGTCTTGAGGCACCTTTGATTGATTTCGACGGGCCGCGGCCCGTTTTTTTGTGTTTGGAGGTCAGATGACCAACGACCTGATTGCCAAAGCTGCGATTGACCGTCGCCTGGCCGAGATCATCACCCCGGTGATCGAGGATCTGGGTTACGAGCTGGTCCGTATCCGGCTGATGTCTGGCAAAACCACGACGCTGCAGATCATGGCAGATCGCCCCGATGGGGGGATCGAGGTTGATGATTGTGCCGCGATCTCAAACGCTGTGAGCGCCACACTCGACGTCGAAGATCCGATCCTTGACGCCTACACGCTTGAGGTGTCGAGCCCCGGAATTGACCGGCCGCTGACGCGTCTCAAGGACTTCGACATGTTCGAAGGCTACGAGGCCAAGCTGGAGACCGCAGATCTCATCGACGGCCGTCGCCGCTTTAAGGGCGAGCTGGCAGGCATCGAGGACGACGAAGTACTCATCAATATTGAGGAACACGGCGAGACCGTGACCATCGGTCTCAAATTCGACTGGCTGAGCGATGCAAAGCTGGTGCTGACCGATGACCTGATCAAGGAAATGCTGCGCCAGCGGAAGGCCGCTGGTGTTCTGAACGAAGACGCCTTTGACGACATCGAGACCGAAGGGTCCGCAGAAGGGACCACAGGGTCCGAAGAGGAGAACAAGTAATGGCTATCACCTCTGCAAACCAGCTGGAGCTGTTGCAAACCGCCGAGGCCGTGGCGCGTGAGAAAATGATCGATCCCGGTCTGGTGGTCGAAGCGATGGAAGAATCCCTCGCCCGCGCCGCCAAGAGCCGCTACGGCAGCGAGATGGACATTCGTGTCTCCATTGACCGCAAGACCGGTAAGGCGACTTTCACTCGTGTGCGCACCGTGGTCGAAGACGAAGAGCTCGAAAACTACCAGTCCGAGCTGACCGTCGCGCAGGCCAAGCAGTATATGGAAGACCCCAAGGTCGGCGACACCATCGTTGATGAGGTTCCCCCGGTCGAGATGGGCCGGATCGCGGCACAATCCGCCAAGCAGGTGATCCTGCAGAAAGTGCGCGAAGCAGAGCGGGATCGTCAGTACGAAGAGTTCAAGGATCGCAACGGCACCATCATCAATGGCGTCGTCAAGCGAGAGGAATACGGCAACGTCATCGTCGATATCGGATCTGGCGAAGGCATTCTGCGTCGCAACGAGAAAATCGGCCGTGAGAGCTATCGCCCGAACGACCGTATTCGCTGCTTCATCAAGGACGTACGCCGCGAACCCCGTGGCCCGCAGATCTTCCTCAGCCGCACCGCGCCGGAGTTCATGGCCGAGCTCTTCAAGATGGAAGTGCCTGAAATCTATGACGGCATCATCGAGATCAAGGCTGTGGCCCGTGACCCCGGTTCGCGTGCAAAGATCGCTGTTGTGTCCTATGACGGGTCGATCGATCCGGTTGGCGCCTGTGTCGGTATGCGTGGCTCCCGCGTGCAGGCGGTCGTGAACGAACTGCAGGGCGAAAAGATCGACATCATCCCTTGGAACGAAGATCAGCCGACCTTCCTTGTGAACGCGCTGCAGCCCGCAGAGGTCTCCAAGGTTGTCTTGGACGAAGAAGCCGGCAAGATCGAAGTGGTTGTGCCCGACGAGCAGCTTTCTCTGGCGATTGGCCGTCGCGGTCAGAACGTACGTCTGGCGTCTCAGCTGACCAACCTCGACATCGACATCATGACGGAAGAGGAAGAATCCGCACGCCGTCAGAAGGAATTCGAGGCGCGCACCGCACTGTTCATGGAAACGCTCGATCTCGACGAGTTCTTTGCACAGCTTCTGGTTTCTGAAGGCTTCACCAACCTCGAAGAGGTCGCCTATGTCGAACTCGACGAACTCTTGGTGATCGATGGCGTCGACGAAGGCACCGCCGAAGAACTGCAGGCCCGCGCGCGCGATTATCTCGAAGCCAAGGCCAAGGCCGCGCTCGACAACGCCCGCAGCATGGGCGTCGAGGACAGCCTTATTGACTTTGACGGCCTGACACCCCAGATGGTTGAGGCACTGGCGAAGGATGATGTGAAATCGCTTGAAGACTTCGCAACCTGTGCGGACTGGGAGCTTGCGGGTGGCTGGACCACCGTCAACGGCGAGCGTGTCAAGGATGAAGGGATTCTCGAGCCCTTCGATGTGAGCCTCGAAGAGGCGCAAAATCTGGTGATGACGGCGCGGATTATGCTCGGCTGGGTCGACCCGGCAGAACTTGAATCCGATGCTGATGATCTCGAGGAAGAAGCCGAAGGGGAAGCGGAAGCCTGACCTGCTTCCCAAACTCCCAGGAGATGTGAATGACCCGTGGTGGTGCAGAAAAATCCCGTAACGACGGGCCGGAACGTAAATGTCTCGCCACCGGCGAGACACAGCCCAAGGCTGGGTTGGTCCGTTTCGTGCTGGGGCCTGACAATCAGGTCTACCCGGATGTGATGGGTAAACTGCCGGGACGCGGTGTTTACATCTCAGCCACGCGTTCTGCGCTGGAACAGGCGGTAAAGAAGAAACTCTTTGCCCGCGGTTTCAAGGCGCAGGTCGCGGTTCGGGATGATCTGGCCGACGAGGTGGAGCGCCAAGTGTTGCGCCGCACTGTCGACCTGATCAGACTGGCTCGAAAGTCGGGCGACGCCGTGGGTGGCTATGAGAAGGTCAAGGATTGGTTGGACAAGGAAGAGGCGCGGGTTTTGATCCAAGCCTCTGATGGGTCCGGGCGAGGAAAGTCGAAACTGAGCACGCCGCATCGCGGAAAATACATCGGATGCATGACGGCAGACGAGCTTGGGATGGCTTTTGGGCGTGAAACTGTCATACATGCCGCGCTCGCCTCTGGTGGACTCAGCCAACGTGTTGTAGAGGAAGCCCAGCGATTGCAGGGTTTGCGCGAAATGGGCGGCATCGGCCGCACGGAAGGATAAAGAGCTTTATGAGCGATAGTGACGGCAAAAAGACATTGGGTCTTCGTGGTAGCGGGTCTCGGCCCGGCAATGTGAAACAGAGCTTCAGCCACGGTCGGACCAAGAATGTTGTGGTGGAAACCAAGCGCAAGCGCGTGGTTGTCCCCAAGCCGGGCGCAGGCAAAGGCGGCGCCGGTGGCGTTGCTGCCGGCGATGCTTCGCGGCGCCCTGCTGGTATTTCTGATGCGGAAATGGACCGCCGCCTGAAGGCGCTTCAGGCAGCCAAGGCCCGTGAGGCCGAAGAGGCCGCCCAGCGTGAGGCCGAGGAAAAAGCCCGCGCCGAAGAGCGTGAGCGCCGCCGTGCCGAACAAGAGGCCAAGGAGCGTGAACAGCGCGAGGCCGAAGAAAAGGCACGTCAAAAGGCCGAAGAAGAAGAGCGCAAGCGCCAGGAAGAAGCAGAAGCCGCCAAGAAGCGCGCCGCTGCTGACAAGGCCGCTGCTGCCGCACCCAAGTCTGACGCAGGCGTTGCGCCTGCGCGTCCGGCTCCTGGTGGGGCGCCGAAACCTGCCGCTGGCCCGCGCAAGGCCGAGCGTGAACGCGAAGAGCGCGGTCGTGGTGCCAAGGGCCGCAATGATGGTGGTCGCCGCTCCGGCAAACTGACCCTGAGCCAGGCCACCGGTGGCGAAGGCGGGCGTCAGCGCTCTGTCGCGTCCATGAAGCGCAAGCAAGAGCGTGCGCGTCAAAAAGCCATGGGTCAGGTCGAACGCGAAAAGATCATTCGTGACGTCCAGCTGCCCGAAGCCATCGTGGTGTCGGAGCTGGCCAACCGTATGGCAGAACGTGTGGCTGACGTTGTGAAGGCGCTCATGAACATGGGCATGATGGTGACGCAGAATCAGACCATCGATGCCGATACCGCGGAACTCATCATCGAAGAATTCGGCCACAACGTGGTGCGTGTTTCCGATGCGGACGTCGAGGACGTCATCAAGGAAATCGAAGACAAAGAAGAAGATCTGCAGCCGCGTCCGCCAGTCATTACCATCATGGGTCACGTTGACCATGGGAAGACCTCGCTTCTGGATGCGATTCGCGACGCCAAGGTTGTCGCCGGCGAAGCGGGCGGGATCACCCAGCATATCGGTGCTTACCAGGTGACGACCGATAGCGGTGCGGTTCTGTCGTTCCTCGACACGCCCGGCCACGCGGCCTTCACCTCGATGCGCTCTCGTGGTGCTCAGGTAACCGACATTGTGGTGCTGGTCGTTGCCGCAGACGATTCGGTGATGCCGCAGACTGTCGAGGCGATCAACCACGCCAAGGCGGCGGGTGTGCCGATGATTGTTGCGATCAACAAGATCGACAAACCTGCTGCTGACCCGAACAAGGTGCGCGCAGAATTGCTGCAGCACGAGGTTATCGTCGAAGCGATGTCTGGTGAAGTTCAGGACGTCGAAGTCTCTGCCCACACGGGCCAGGGTCTGGATGAACTGCTTGAAGCTATCGCGCTGCAGGCGGAAATCCTCGAACTGAAAGCCAACCCGAACCGTGCAGCCCAAGGTGCTGTGATCGAAGCACAGCTCGACGTGGGTCGCGGTCCGGTCGCAACGGTTCTGGTTCAGACCGGCACGCTGCGTCAGGGCGACATCTTTGTTGTCGGTGAGCAGTACGGTAAAGTCCGTGCGCTGATCAACGACAAGGGCGAGCGCGTCAAAGAAGCTGGTCCGTCGGTTCCGGTCGAGGTTCTGGGTCTCAATGGCACGCCAGAGGCAGGTGACGTTCTCAACGTCACGGAAACCGAAGCACAGGCCCGTGAGATCGCAGAATACCGCGAGCAAGCTGCCAAGGATAAGCGTGCCGCTGCGGGTGCCGCCACCACGCTCGAACAGCTTATGCAGAAGGCCAAAGAAGACGAAAACGTCTCCGAGCTGCCGATCCTCGTCAAAGCGGACGTGCAGGGCTCTGCCGAAGCGATCGTTCAGGCGATGGAAAAGATCGGCAACGACGAGGTGCGCGTGCGCGTGCTGCACTCCGGTGTGGGCGCGATCACCGAAACCGACATTGGTCTGGCAGAAGCGTCGGGTGCTCCGGTCATGGGCTTCAACGTCCGTGCGAATGCTTCCGCGCGCAACACTGCCAACCAAAAAGGCGTGGAGATCCGCTACTACTCGGTGATCTACGACCTCGTGGATGACGTGAAAGCTGCGGCCTCGGGTCTGCTCTCGGCAGAGATCAAAGAGAACTTCATCGGTTACGCGGAAATCAAGGACGTGTTCAAAGTGTCCAACGTCGGCAAGGTCGCTGGCTGTCTGGTCACCGAAGGTGTGGCGCGCCGCTCTGCCGGTGTGCGTCTGCTGCGCGATAACGTGGTGATCCACGAAGGTACGCTGAAGACTCTCAAGCGCTTTAA
The DNA here is from genome assembly GCF_000014065.1 of Ruegeria sp. TM1040. Lineage (NCBI taxonomy): Bacteria > Pseudomonadati > Pseudomonadota > Alphaproteobacteria > Rhodobacterales > Roseobacteraceae > Ruegeria > Ruegeria sp. TM1040. Next base: position 3,081,856 of record NC_008044.1, read on the forward strand.
GGACGAAGTTGCTGAGGTTCAATCTGGTCAGGAATGCGGTATGGCGTTTGAGAACTACGACGATATCCGGCCCAAGGATGTCATCGAGATCTTTGAGCGCGAGGAAGTCACCCGCACACTCGACTGATCTAATCTCCGGATCATCGCCAAGATAGAAAACCCCGGTCCGCTGTGGCCGGGGTTTTACGTTTCAGAGGCGAGCGCGGGATACGCGCTGTCAGCGCTGACGTCTCACGGTTGATGGCACTGGCCAGAAGATAAAAAAACCGAAGACGATGCTGCCAGCCTCGTCTCCGGTCCAAAGTTGATGGTCCCGGTTATAAAGCTGCCATAGCCGTTGAGCCGGGACCGGGTGCATTGTCTGCCCTGACAATGCAGCTGCTGATAAGTGCCCCGCGGGAAGCGGTGAACATGGTGTTCAGGCACATTTGCGGCATCAAGTTCCGGCGCTGCCACACCTGTCTCAATGCCGAAATCACGAGGGCTTTCTTGTTGTTCTGATTGATCCTGCCATCCCGGTGAAATCACCCCCAGGATGCAGGAAGGTGGTTAACAAAAGGTTTCGTCGCAAGCGAAGGGGAACAACATATGGAAAACCCCAGATCTACGCACATAGATCTGGGGCTCTGATGGAGAATTAACGATCTTGAGAGCGCTTACAGCCAGTCGCGTAGGATCGTGATCAGTGGGATATCCGCTGGCGGCATGGGGTAGTCCCGCAGCTCTTGTGGGCGCACCCATTTTAGCACCTGACCTTCACGCGCTTGCGGTATGCCCTCCCACTTGCGGCAGGCAAAGAGTGGCATCAGCAGGTGAAACTTCTCATAAGAGTGGCTGGCAAAGGTCAGAGGAGCAAGGCAGCTCGACCAGGTGTTGATCCCCAGCTCTTCTTGCAGCTCCCGGATCAGAGCGACCTCCGGAGTTTCGCCAGCTTCGACTTTGCCACCCGGAAATTCCCAGAGCCCAGCCATGGATTTGCCTTCGGGACGTTGCGCCAGAAGAATGCGCCCCTCCACATCAATTAGCGCAACGGCTGAGACCAGAACGACTTTTTTGTCAGTGCTCATGAGCGATAGTCCGCGTTGATGGTGATGTACTGATGGGTCAGATCGCAGGTCCATACGGTTGCGACACCGGTTCCGATGCCAAGATCGACCTTCAGGGTGATTTCGTCTTTCTTCATTTCTGCGGCGCCGAGGTCCTCTTTGTAAGAGGGGGCAACCCAGCCTTTTTCGGCGACCAGAACATCGCCAAACGAGATCGACAGGCGGTCGCGATCCGCTTGGGCTCCAGACTTGCCGATTGCCATGACAACGCGACCCCAGTTGGGATCCTCGCCCGCAATCGCCGTTTTGACCAATGGTGAGTTTGCAATCGCAAGCCCATGCACCTTGGCCTCGGCATCATTGGCGGCGCCGGTGATTTGGATCTCGACGAATTTGGTGGCGCCTTCGCCATCCCGCACAACCTGATGTGCAAGATCAAGCATCACTTCGCGCAGTGCCTCGCCAAAGGCCTCATTGTCTGTGGCATCCACACCAGAGGCCCCCGTGGCGCAAAGCATGAGACTGTCCGAGGTGGATGTGTCGCTGTCCACGGTGATGCAGTTGAAGGACGTCTCATTTTGCGCCGACAGCAGCGCCTGAAGCTTGTCCTGATCATAGGCAGCGTCTGTAAAAATATAGACCAACATGGTCGCCATATCCGGCGCGATCATGCCGGACCCTTTGGCGATCCCCGCGATCTGGACGGGCTTGCCGTCAATCGTGATCGTGGTTGCTGCGCCTTTCGGAAACGTATCCGTGGTCATGATCGCCTCGGCCGCATCTTTGATCGCGCTGCCCGAGAGTGCTCCGTTCAGCTCGTCCAGCTTTGTCAGGATCCGCTCATGGGGCAGGGGCTCGCCAATCACTCCGGTAGATGCGGTGAAGACACGATCCTGCGGCAGGCCCGTCGTCGCGGCCACGGCGGAGGTGATCTCCGCCACTGAGGTCTGACCGTAATGTCCCGTAAAAGCGTTCGAATTGCCAGAGTTTACAAGGATTGCGGTGCCGTGTTCGGGGTTGCTGCCCAGTTTTGCCTGACAGTCCAGAACTGGGGCTGACCGGGTTGCGGAGCGGGTAAAGACCCCGGCGACAGAGGTGCCGGGATCCATGACGGCCAACATCACATCGGTACGCCCCTGATAGCGCACTCCGGCTGCGGTGGCCGCGAAACGCAGACCACCAATTTCGGGCAGATCAGGAAATGCCGCTGGGGCAAGCGGAGAGCGGGGCAGGGATTTGGCCATTTTGGTCTTCCAGTATGAGGGAGTGGGAGAGATCAGTTCTCGATCAGGCTCATGTCACGCAGGACGGAGGGCTCGAGGTTTTCAATCTCTGGCCGATTGATTGTCGCCGTCGCGGTCAGCTGGCTGATTCGATCTTCGACCGCTTGCTGAGCGAGTTCCTGAGCGATTTCATCCCGCACGTCTTCGTATTCGGGGGCTTCAAGTTTGCGGCGATCATTCAGCTTGATGATGTGCCAGCCAAACTGGGTCTGCACCGGGCCGGATACTTCGCCAGAGCGCATGTCGGAGATGGCGGCCTCGAACTCCGGAACCATGCGACCGTTTTCAAACCAACCAAGCGCGCCACCATTCGGGCCACTGGGGCCGGTCGAGGATTCCTTGGCCAATGCAGCGAAATCCGCGCCCTCATCAAGCTGGCTCTTGATTTCCAACGCGGCTTCTTCGCTTTCTAGCAGAATGTGGGAGGCGTTGAACTCATCGCCGCCGTCGTCGCTGCTGTAACGCGCATCATAGGCATCGCGAATTGCATCCTCGGTCTGGGCTCCTTCCATGACCGCTTCGATCACATCAGACGCCAAGAGCGAGCGCTGCTCGTGTTCGACAGAGAGACGCACATATTCCGGAATGTCCCCGTGCAGCTGCTGTTTCAGCACAGTTTGCTGAATCAGCTGGTCGAGGAGGGCTTTGAACAGCAGATCATCCGGCAGGCTTTGATATTGAGCAGGCAGTTTTGCGCGCGCAACGATCATATTGCCGACGGTGATGTCTTCTCCATTGACCGTCGCAACCACCGTATTGGCGTTGAGTTCGGCAAATGCAGGTGCTGCGAGGCCGAAAGCAGTCGCAAACACGACGCCTTGCAAAAAAGTGAGACCTTTGCGCATGGAAACCTTCCTATATTCCTGCCACGGCGGGTCGTGGCGTTGACACTCATTTTCCTGCCCCTTACATCGCCATAGGGCCTGCGGCAGGACCGTCTTTCCACCTTTGTTTATGGGTTGCGAACACGGCGGGCAAGCCTGCCGCTGAACAAGGCCGTGAACTGGACTTTTGGAGCGCACATGCTGGGTATCGGAACTCTCGCCAAAAAGGTCTTCGGAACACCGAACGACCGCAAAATCAAGGCGACACGGCCGCTGATTGCAAAGATCAACGCGCTGGAGCCTGAGTTCGAGGCACTGAGCGACCAGGGCATCAAAGACAAGACCGAAGACCTGCGCAAACGGGCGCTTGCGGGTGAAAGCCTTGACGATCTGTTGCCCGAAGCCTTTGCCAACGTGCGCGAAGCAGCGCGCCGCGCCCTTGGCCTGCGGGCGTTTGACACCCAGCTGATGGGCGGAACCTTCCTGCATCAGGGCAATATCTCCGAGATGAAGACGGGTGAAGGGAAAACCCTTGTGGCGACCTTCCCAGCTTACCTCAACGCGCTGACCGGCAAAGGGGTGCATGTCGTCACGGTGAACGAATACCTCGCCAAGCGTGACAGCGAGTGGATGAGCAAGGTCTTTGGTGCTTTGGGCATGACCACCGGCGTGATCTACTCAAACCAGCCCGAGGCGGAGAAAATGGCCGCCTATCAATGTGACGTGACCTACGCCACCAACAATGAGCTTGGCTTTGATTACCTGCGCGACAACATGAAGCCCTCTCTGGACCAGGTGTTCCAGAAGCAGCACAACTTTGCGATCGTGGATGAGGTCGACTCGATCCTGATCGACGAGGCGCGCACGCCGCTGATCATTTCCGGCCCGGCCGAGGATCGTTCCGAGCTCTATGAAACCATCGACAAGCTGATCCCGACGCTGGATGAGGGTCACTATGAGATCGACGAGAAAACGCGCGGTGTGACCTTCACGGACGAGGGCAATGAATTCCTCGAAGAGTCGCTTCTGAAGGCGGGGCTGCTGGAAGAAGGGGCGAGCCTTTATGACCCCGAGAGCACGACGATTGTTCACCACGTCAACCAGGCCCTGCGGGCGCACAAGCTGTTCCAGCGCGACAAGGACTATATCGTGCGCGACGGCAATGTTGTTCTGATCGACGAATTCACGGGCCGCATGATGCCCGGTCGCCGTCTCTCCGAGGGGCTGCATCAGGCCATCGAGGCGAAGGAAGGCACAGATATCCAACCGGAAAACACCACGCTGGCGTCGGTGACCTTCCAGAACTACTTCCGCCTTTATGACAAGCTCTCTGGCATGACCGGCACGGCGATGACCGAAGCTGAAGAATTTGCCGAGATCTATGGACTGGGTGTGGTCGAGGTGCCCACGAACAGACCGATCGCGCGGATCGACGAGGACGACAAGGTCTATCGCACAGCCAACGAAAAATATGCGGCCATGATCGCGGAGACCAAGCTTGCCCATGAAAAAGGCCAGCCGGTTCTTCTCGGGACCACGTCGATTGAGAAATCCGAACTGCTCAGTCAGCTCCTTCAGCAGGAAGGCATCGAACACAACGTTCTGAACGCGCGCCACCACGAGCAAGAAGCCAAGATCGTTGCCGAGGCGGGCCGTTTGGGCGCAGTGACCATCGCCACCAACATGGCGGGGCGCGGCACCGACATTCAGCTTGGCGGCAACATTGATCTGAAGGTGATGGAGGCGCTTGAGGCCAACCCCGACGCCGACCCGGCTGTTCTGCGTGCTGAGGAAGAAGCCAAACACGCCGAGGAAAAGCAGAAAGTGCTCGAAGCGGGTGGCCTCTATGTGATGGCCTCCGAACGCCACGAAAGCCGCCGCATCGACAACCAGCTGCGCGGTCGTTCCGGACGTCAGGGGGACCCGGGCCGCACCAGTTTCTACCTTAGCCTCGAAGATGATCTGATGCGCATTTTCGGCTCCGAGCGGTTGGACAAGCTGTTGTCGGGTCTGGGCATGAAAGAAGGCGAGGCGATCATTCACCCGTGGGTGAACAAATCGCTTGAGCGCGCGCAGGCCAAGGTCGAAGGCCGTAACTTCGACATGCGCAAGAACGTGTTGAAGTTCGACGACGTGATGAATGATCAGCGTAAAGTGGTCTTTGCGCAGCGCCGCGAGATCATGGCCTCTGACGATACCCATGAGATCGTCACTGACATGCGCCATGAGGTGATCGATGATCTCATCGATATTTACATGCCGCCCAAAACCTATGCCGACCAATGGGATACCCAAGGGTTGCAGGACGACGTGCGCGAGAAGCTCAACATTGATGCTCCTGTGGTCGAATGGGCCGCAGAAGAGGGTGTCGACGACGAGCAGATCCGCGAACGTCTGGTAGAGGCCTCCGACAAGCTGATGGCCGAGAAGGTCGAAGCCTTTGGTCAGGAAGGCATGAGCAACATCGAAAAGCAGGTGCTGCTGCAGACCATCGACGCCAAATGGCGCGAACATCTGCTGACGCTCGAACATCTGCGCTCCGTTGTCGGCTTCCGGGGCTACGCCCAGCGTGATCCGCTCAACGAGTACAAGAACGAGAGCTTCCAGTTGTTTGAGTCGATGCTGGATTCCTTGCGCGAGACCGTCACCCAACAGCTTTCTCGCGTGCGTCCTCTGAGCGAAGAGGAACAGCGCGAGATGATGATGCAGATGGCGGCACGTCAGGGCATGCAGCGCGCGGCTGCGCCTGCCGCCGAGCCTGTCGAAGCGCCCAAAGAAGGATTTGTCGAGGATGACCCCTCCACCTGGGGCAACCCCTCGCGCAACGACAAGTGCCCCTGTGGATCTGGGAAAAAGTTTAAGCATTGCCACGGCCGGCTGGGTTAATACGGGCGCAGGCAATCTAATTGCCCGAAACCATTGCAGACTGTGACACTGGCCGTCTTTCTTTCCGGCCTCTGCCACAGTCTGGCCACCCTGATGGGATACGAATCCTTAACCTTTTCGGGTAAGGAGGGTGTTATGGGTATTCGAGTTACGGGTCTTATTGCGGTTGCTACTGTCATCTGCGCCTTGGGCACGGGCGTCTATATGCAGCGTACTGCAGATTTGCAGCGTGCGCCGAGCGCGCAGCAGGCCTCCGCACCGCTTCCGACGGAACCTGAAACCGGAAAACTTGTTCTTCAGGATGTGACGTTCACCTCCGCAAGACCGGATACGCACCGACGACGTCAGCCGCTGCGGGACGTGGATACATCGCTCTTGCAATGTGCGAGCACTTTGAACCTCACTGCGATCGACAACGCGATGCTTCAGGTCGAGCTTTCCGCCCCTTGCCGGGCGGGAGAGCGTTTTACGCTGCACCATGGCGGCGTGATGGTGACTTACGCGCTTGATGCTGAAGGGGATTTTCGCGGTGTTTTGCCTGCTTTTACGAAACGCGCCGTTGTTATTGCGGACTTCGCATCAGGGCGCGACCTTGATGCGTCTGTGATGGTCGAGGATCTCGAACAGGTCGAGCGTGTCGTCATGCACTGGCAGGGCCGGAGCGGGCTTGAGCTTCACGCGCTGGAATTTGGCGCGACCTATGGGAGCGCGGGCCATGTCTGGAAAGGCTCCGAACCGGGGCTAGGCGCGGGCGAGGTTCTGTTCCTAGGTGACCCGGATCAGGTCGCTGCGCATCTTGTACAGGTTTACACGCTGCCCAAATCCTCCGGGTATGGCGCGGTCAACATTTCTGTCGAAGCAGAAATTACCGATGCCAATTGTGATCAGGCTGTCGCGGCACAGTTGATCGAGCGGCGCGACGACAGACTGCGCACGCGGGATCTGGTGTTGAACATCCCCGATTGTTCGGCGGTTGGTGATTTTCTGGTGTTGAATAATCTCGTCGAAAGCCTGAAAATCGCCTCCAACTAACTGGGGCGACACCGGGATTTCTCATGAGCTATTACCGTGCGGCGGTCTGCGCCGCACTCTGCTTTTTCAGCTTTGGCCAACCGGTTCTGGGACAGGATGTAACGCTGTCCTCGCCCGATGGCGCCATCGAGGTGAGTGGAGATCTGCTGGGTTTTGATGGTGAGTTCTACCGTGTGGAGACGCAGTTTGGCGAGCTGACCGTGGATGGCTCCGGGGTGCGCTGTGAGGGTCCGGGCTGCCCTAGCCTGTCTGACTTCGTTGCCGAGATCACCTTTGCCGGGTCCTCCACCATGGCAGAGGTTCTCCTGCCCGCGCTGATCGAGGGTTTCTCTCTGCGCAACGGATATCAGACCGCCCGCATGCAACTGGATTCGCGTCAGTTTGAATACACGCTGTCACGCGACGGCCGGGTTGCGGGGCGGTTCACCTTTCAAGTCAGCAATACGGATGAAGGCTTTGCAGATGTCCTGGCCAACCAGGCCGACATCGTGATGGCATTGCGTGAAATCCGGGAAGCCGAGCACCTATTGGCGTCCGAGGCAGGTCTTGGCGATATGTCTTTGTCCAATCGGGGGCGGGTGCTGGCCCTGGATGCCATGGTGCCTGTTGTGGCACCGTCGAATCCGGTGCGACGGATCTCGCTGCCTCAACTTGCGGATATTTACGCGGGCAAGATCACCAATTGGTCCGAGCTTGGCGGCGCTGACGCACCCATTTCGGTGCATTTGCCCGTTGCTGGGGCAGGGTTGGCGCAGGCTGTCGAGGACAAGCTCTTGTCACCTGCCGGGCTCGAACTCTCCGAGAGTATTCGCCGCCATGATCGCGGCAGCACGCTTGTGCGGACGGTCGCCACCGACCCGTTTGCGATTGGCATCGCGAGCTATGCCGAAACTGGCCAGACCCGGATGCTCACGCTTACGGGGGCTTGTGGGTTTTCGCTGTCAGCGGGACGGCGCAGTATCAAGACCGAGGACTACCCTCTGACTGCGCCGATGTTTCTCTATCTGCCTGCCCACCGCCTGCCACGCATTGCCCGGGACTTTTTGACCTATGTGCGTGGCCCTGCTGCCCAGATCGTGATCCGTCGCGCAGGGTTTGTGGATCAGGCACCGGAGCATATCCCGCTGCGTCTTCAGGGGGAACGGCTCAGCAATGCGATACGATCTGCAGGGGAAGACATCCCGCTCAGCGAGCTGCAACGATTGATTTCGGGGCTCGATGGATTGCAGCGATTGACCACCTCATTTCGATTTGAGGCCGGATCGTCCAGGCCTGATGCGCAATCCCGCAACAATATCGATTTGCTCGCGCGTGAACTTGAAGCCGGAGTCTACGACGGTAAGCGCTTGGTTTTTGTGGGATTCTCAGACGGTGAGGGGCCAGCGGAGGGCAACCGTGCCATCGCGATGAAGCGCGCGGAGTCGGTGCGCCGCGCCGTGGAGCGCGCAGCCGAAACCGCAAATCTGGATCGCATTTCGATCGAGACAGCGGCTTACGGCGAAGCACTTCCCATTGCCTGCGATGACAGTGCCTGGGGTCGACAAGCCAACCGGCGTGTCGAAGTCTGGATCAGGTAAGCCTACGCGCTTTGCGTTTCATGACGATCTGTCCAACGGAGGCAGTATCGTTTGTCTGCGGCCAGGTCTGCGATTCAGCGTAACCACATGCGCTGTATCTGCGCGGCGCATCAGGCCATGCGGAGGGGCTCATCGGGCGGGTTGTGCAAGCAAATAGATCAGCTTGCAGGGAGACGCCGCTCATCAAGGCGGGCAACACCCAGAACATCAAGCACTTTGGCCTCAATATGCTCTGCATTCATCGCTGCGCTGTCATACATGTCTTTGGGGCTGGCCTGATCGATAAAGGTGTCGGGCAAGACCATCGACCGGAACTTGAGCCCGGTGTCGAACACGGCTTCCTCGGACAAAAGCTGTGCGACATGAGAGCCAAAACCGCCAACTGCGCCTTCCTCGATGGTGATGAGCGCCTCGTGTTTCTCCGCGAGGGAGAGGATCATGTCGCGGTCCAAGGGCTTGGCGAAGCGCGCATCTGCAACGGTTGGGGTGATCCCCCGCGCGGCAAGCGCTTCAGCCGCTTTGCGAACCTCGCCCAAACGGGTGCCAAAGGAGAGGAGCGCAACGCGGGAACCCTCCTCGATGATGCGGCCCTTGCCAATTTCCAGGACTTCGGGTTGTTCGGGCATCTCCACGCCTTCGCCCTCTCCGCGCGGATACCGAAAGGCGATAGGACCCGCGTCATAGGCCGCGGCAGTGGCAACCATGTGCTTGAGCTCTGCCTCATCCGCGGCGGCCATCACCACCATACCGGGCAGGTTGGCCATGAAGGCGATGTCAAAAGACCCGGCATGGGTGGCGCCATCCGCGCCCACGAGTCCTGCGCGATCAATTGCAAATCGGACCGGCAGGCGCTGGATGGCCACATCATGCACCACCTGATCGTACCCTCGCTGCAAGAAGGTCGAATACATCGCGCAGAAGGGCTTCATCCCGCCAGCTGCCAGAGCCGCGGCAAAGGTCACACCATGTTGTTCTGCAATGCCCACATCAAACGTGCGCGACGGATAACGCTCTGCCATCAGGTTGAGGCCGGTGCCATCGGGCATGGCGGCAGTGACAGCGCAGATCTTTGAATCCTGTGCCGCCAGATCGGTCAGCGTTTTCCCAAAAACTGACGTGTAGGATGGCGCGTTTGAGGGTGCTTTTTTCTGCTCGCCAGTGACCATGTCGAACTTTGCAGTTGCATGGCCTTTGTCGCGCGCCACTTCCGCCGGGCGATAGCCTTTGCCCTTTTTGGTAACGGCATGGATCAGGATTGGGCCAGCGGCGCGCGCCTTCACGGTGCGCAACACCGGTAGCAACTGATCCATGTCATGCCCATCAATGGGGCCGATGTAAGAAAAGCCCAGGGATTCAAACAGGGTGCCCCCCATAGCCATGCCCTTCAGCATATCCTTGGCGCGTTTGGCGCCTTCGCGGAAGGGCTCGGGCAGCAAGGACACCGCTCCCTTGGCGGCGGCTTTGAGGTCATGAAACGGCGCCTCTGTATAAAGGCGGCTGAGATAGGAGGAGAGCGCACCAACCGGCGGAGCAATCGACATCTCATTGTCGTTGAGGATCACGATCAGGCGTTTGCCAAGGTGGCCAGCATTGTTCATCGCCTCAAACGCCATGCCTGCGCTCATCGCACCATCGCCGATAACAGCAATAGCGTCACCGAGGCCTTCTTCGGTCACTCCGCCCAGATCCCGCGCAACAGAGAACCCCAGCGCAGCAGAGATCGATGTGGAGCTATGCGCTGCGCCAAAGGGGTCAAAAGCGCTCTCGGAGCGCTTCGTGAACCCCGACAGACCATCCTTCATGCGCAAGGTGCGAATGCGGTCGCGGCGGCCGGTCAGGATCTTGTGCGGATAGCACTGGTGCGAGACGTCCCAGATCACCTTGTCCTTGGGCGTGTCAAACACGGAGTGCAGCGCCACGGTGAGCTCGACAACGCCAAGGCCGGCCCCAAGATGCCCGCCCGTGACGGAGACCGCAGAGATGGTCTCTTGCCGTAGCTCATGAGCGACCTGCTCCAACTGCGCATCGGAGAGGCGTTTCAGATCAGCAGGCGATGCGATCTGATCAAGGAGCGGGGTCTGTGGCCGGTCGGTCATGCGGGTCTGGGCTCCTTCGGGGCGCGCGCGTTAGCTGTCGCGCGAGATAACGAAGCGGGCGGCGTCCTTCAAGGTGTCGCCTGCCGCGCCATAGGGGGCAAGGGCTGCGCAGGCTAGGTCAGCCAACTCTCGAGCGCGGTGTTTTGCGCCTTCAAGCCCAAGATGCGACACGAATGTGGCTTTGCCCGCATCAGCATCTTTGCGCACAGCTTTGCCGACGGTCGCTGCATCGCCTTCTACATCTAAGATGTCGTCCGCGATCTGAAAAGCCAGCCCAAGTGCTTGGGCATAGTGACGCAGTGGCGCCGGATCTGCCCCGGCAAGCCGCGCTCCGGCACATGCGGACCATTCGATCAAACAGCCTGTCTTGCGGGCCTGGAGGGTCGTGATTTCATCAAGCGTCAGCGGGGTTTCTGCCGTTTCAGCCGCGATGTCCATCATCTGACCAGAGACCATTCCGTCCTTGCCCGCCGCTTGGGCAAGGGTGCGGATGAGGCTGAGCGCATTGGGTCCAACGCTGTCGCGAGCGAGCAGTTCAAACGCCAATGTTTGCAGGCTGTCCCCGGCAAGCACGGCGGTGGCCTCGTCCCATTTGCGATGCAGCGTCGGCTGGCCTCGGCGCAGATCATCGTCATCCATCGCAGGCAGGTCGTCATGCACAAGCGAGTAGGCATGAATGCACTCAATCGCGAGTGCCGCTTCGATCGCAGCCGTTTCAGGCACGTCATGCAAACGCGCGCTCTCCAGAACGAGGAACCCCCGAAGCATCTTGCCGCCCCGCAAGGCGTAATCCATTGCCTGATGCAACAGGTCCGCCTGCGGCAGGCGACGGTCCATATGGTTTAAGATCTGCGTCTGCGCCTGCAAGAGCGCAGCGGTAAACCCTGCTGTCATACGGTCTTATCCGGCATCAAGCGGCTGGGTGCCGGTGGGTTGGCCGTTTGCATCAAGCGTGATCGCGGCGACTTTTTCTTCGGCCCGTTTGAGTTCGTCTTCGCAGCGTTTCTTCAGCGCTGCTCCCCGTTCATATAGCGAAATAGACGCATCCAAAGCCACGTCACCGCGTTCCAGCTGATCTACGACGCGTTCCAACTCCTGCATCGCAGTTTCAAAGCTCATCTCTTCGACGGGGGTCTCGGTTGTCATGTCGCGGCCTTTATCAATTCTTCCACATGTGCCTTGGCGGCATCGGCTAGCGCGTTCAGATCATATCCGCCTTCCAAAGTCGAGACGATACGCCCCTGACACAACTCTTGTGCAAGCAGGCACAGTTCACTCGTGAGCCACCGGAAATCATCGGTTTTCCAATTGAGCTGTGCCAATGGATCTTCACGGTGGGCGTCAAACCCTGCCGAAAGGATGATCAATTCGGGCTTGAACGCTCTGAGGCGTGCAAAGGCCTGCGTTTGATAGATTTGCCGCATTTCATCGCCGCCGGTTTCGGGGCGCAGTGGCAGGTTCATCACATTGTCGTAAGCACCATCGTCGTCCGAGTTCCCGCTCCCGGGCCAGAGCGGCATCTGATGGGAGCTAATTACCAAGGCGCGGCGCTCGTCCCACAGCAAATCCTGTGTGCCATTTCCGTGATGGACGTCAAAATCGACCACCGCGACCCGTTTGAGCCCGTGATGATCCAGCGCATGCTTGGCCGCAAGCGCAGCTGTTCCAAACAGACAAAACCCCATGGGCGTGTCTGTCTCCGCGTGATGCCCCGGCGGGCGCGTTGCGCAAAACGCATTCTGCACGTCACCCGCAAGCACCATATCGACGGCACGCACGGCCGCGCCAACGGCCCTGAAGGCAGCATCCAAAGATCCCGCCGACATCCATGTGTCCGCATCCAGCGCGCGACGCCCCTCGGTCGGCAACGCGCGGCGCAGGTCCGCAAGGTAAGTGGCGGGATGGGCGCGCAAGATATCGTCTTCGGCTGCCAACGGTGCGGTCACCCGTACAAGATCAAGCCCGGCGAGTGCATGTAGCACATGCTCCAGCCGCGCCACCTGCTCAGGGTGCCCCGGCGGTGTTTCATGCGTGAGGCAATCCGCGTGAGTGAGCAATGCGGTGGCCATGGTAACTCTCCCTCTTTCTTTGGCTGGACGATCTCGCTTCAGCGCGGTGGTTTCAAGAGAGACAGCGTGAAAACAGCGTGTGTTTGCATACACAAAGGTGCTGTGCAGCCTGCTCTGGGTTAGTCCGGCGCCAGCATGTAGCCTGCACCACGCACGGTCTGAAGATACTGCGGCTGCTTGGGATTGGGTTCAATCTTGCGCCGCAAGCGGGTGATCTGAACATCGACCGCGCGCTCCTGTGCCTGGCCCCGGTCACGTCCCAGATCCTCGACCAGCTTGGCGCGGCTGACAGCTTCGCCCGGTTGAGCCGAAAAGATCTTCATCAACTGGATTTCAGTTGACGTCAGCCGGATCAGATCCTCACCCTGCCACATCTCGCCGCGGTCGATGTCATATCTGATCTCACCGAGTTGCAGGAACTTCGGCGCAATATCCTCGGGCTGACTTTCTGGCATGCGCCGCAGAATGGCGTTGATGCGCAGCAAGAGTTCTTTGGGTTCAAAAGGTTTGGGCAAATAGTCATCGGCGCCGGCCTCCAACCCCTTGATCCGGTCATCCGTTTCACCGCGTGCGGTCAGCAACAGGATCGGTGTCGCCATTGTCTCGCGCAATGCTGCCGTGAGCGAGAGCCCGTCCTCGCCGGGCATCATCACATCCAGCACGATCAGGTCAAAATCCAACCCCGAGAGCACGCGCCTTGCATGAGCTGCATCCCGGGCGGCAGTCACCAGAAATCCGGCGCGGATCAGGAACTTCTTCAGAAGGTCGCGAATGCGCTCGTCATCATCGACAATGAGCAGATGTGGATCATTGTTGGCGCTCATTGCGATTTCTCCCGCAGTTCCGTGTAGGCTCGACGCATATCCGCATCCATCATCGCCTCAAGCACTTTTTTGAAGCCCTGCACAGCCTCAGGGCCCGCTTGTTTGTAGGCTGCACGCATCCGGACGCGCTGGGCGTCAGAGAGGCGCTGCTCCAGATCCACGCCCCGCTCCGTCAAATAGAGATTGCGTTCGCGCTTATCGAGGGTTCCGACTCGGCTATCGACCAGCCCATCCTCCACCAGCGCCCGCAAGACCCGGTTCAAAGACTGTTTTGTCACCCCGAGGATGCTCAGGAGATTGTTGACGGTGGTGCCCGGCGAACGATTGATAAAATGCAAGGCGCGGTGATGCGCTCGGCCATAGGCCAGATCCGCGAGGATGCGATCAGGATCTGCGGTAAATCCCTGATAGGCAAAGAACATTGCCTCGATCCCTTGGCGCAGCTGCTCATCGGTCAGAAACAGGAGGCTTTCACCTCCAAAACCTGTCCCGGAACGCCCGTCAGACATTGTTGCCTCTCCTATGTTTTGCCTGTCAGTTTATGTCAGCATTATTGACATTCCAAGACCCGAGATGTACCGAGTGGCGAGTTTGGCGCAATTATGTAAGCAAAAACACCGCTTGCTGCGCAATAACCGAAAATTGAACGGCGCTGAAAGGGAATGCGGAATGGCTGGATATGATGATCGCGACGGTCTGATCTGGATGGATGGCGAACTGGTGAATTGGCGCGATGCCAAGGTTCACATCCTGACTCATGCGATGCATTACGCGTCTTCCGTTTTTGAGGGCGAGCGCGCTTATAACGGCAAGATCTTTAAAAGCCGCGCCCATTCCGAACGACTGATTGCATCGGCAGAGGCACTGGACATGCCGATGCCCTACTCGGTCGATGACATCGAACGCGCCAAAGAAGAAACCCTCAAAGCCTCCGGGCTGCAGGATGCGTATGTGCGTGCGGTGGTGTGGCGCGGCTCTGGCGAAGACATGGGGGTCGCCTCGGCGAAAAACCCTGTGAGAATGGCCGTCGCGGTATGGGGCTGGGGTGCCTATTACGGCGATGCCAAAATGCAGGGCGCGAAACTCGACATCGCAGAGTTCAAACGTCCCTCGCCGGAAACGATCCCCGTGCATGCGAAGGCGGCAGGCCTCTACATGATCTGCACCATCTCCAAGCACAAGGCCGAAGCCAAGGGCTGCTCTGATGCCTTGTTCATGGATTACCGTGGCTATGTGGCCGAAGCCACCGGCGCAAATATCTTCTTCGTAAAAGACGGCGAGGTGCATACGCCCAAACCTGATTGCTTCCTCAACGGTATTACCCGTCAAACGGTGATCCAGATGCTCAAAGACAAAGGCATCACCGTGCATGAACGTCATATCATGCCCGAGGAAATGGATGGGTTTGAGCAATGCTGGCTGACAGGCACCGCCGCCGAAGTGACCCCCGTCGGCGAGATCGGGCCTTACAAATTCGAAGTGGGTCAGCTCACACGCGAAATCGCCGAAGAATACGAGGCCCTAGTGCGCAGCTAAACCGTTGATATTCTAAAATTAAAAAAGCGCGGAGCCGAAACGCCCCGCGCTTTTTTAATTCAACCACCGTGGGTCCAGTCTGGCGCCTTCGCCTTGTTCCAAATATGTCGGAGCACGAGGCAGAGCCTCGTAGGCACCAAGACTGTGCGCCGCAGGCGCTCTGCTGGGTTAAGCGATCTCGGTGGTGACTTCGACGTTGCCACGCACGGAGTTGGAGTACGGGCAGATCTTGTGCCCAGCTTCGGTCAGACGCTCGGCGGCCTCTTTTTCGACGCCGGGCAGGGTCACTTTCAAGTGCACCTTCAAGCCGAATCCGCCTTCATCGCGCGGACCGATCCCCACGGCTGTTTCCACTTCGACGCTGTCCGGAACCTTCGGCAGGCTGTCATCCTGCGTTGTCGCAAACTTCATCGCACCGATGTAGCAAGCAGAATAGCCTGCGGCGAAGAGTTGCTCTGGATTGTATCCTTTTCCGTCGCCTCCCATTTCGGTTGGGGGGGCAAGATCTAGTACGAGATCGGTTCCTTTGACTTTGGCTTGGCCGTCACGGCCTCCGGTTGCGGATCCATGGGCGGTGTAGACGGGCGATACGGACATCTGCGACTCCTTTCATCGTGAGCGATTATATCGTGCACGATGTTTATGGCGCGTGATCCAAAAGTCAATCGCTTGTGATCAGATCGCGCAAGATCTAAATCTGAAACATGGACCAGCCTTTGAAAATCGACGAATTGCTCTGCTTCTCCGTCTACTCGGTGAATCATGCGATTTCGCGCTTGTATCGTCCGCTTCTTGCGCCGCTGGGCCTCACCTATCCGCAGTATCTGGTCTTGGTAGCGCTCTGGGACAAGGATCAGCGCCGGGTGGGCGATCTGGGGTCTGAACTGCAACTGGAGACAAACACGCTGACTCCGCTTCTCAAACGAATGGAGATGGCGGGCTTCTTGACACGTCAGCGCGACAGTTCGGATGAGCGCGGACTGATCGTTGCGCTGACCGACAAGGGGCGAGAGGTCAAAGAACAGGCCGGTACCCTCACCGCTTGTGTGCTGGAGGCGATGGGCGGTGACATCGGTGAACTTGCAGCATTGCGCGACCGATTGCACAGCCTGCGTAAAACGCTGGAGCAGGAATAGGCCGACGATCTGCGCGTGTTACCCGCCCTTTGGGTCCGTGAGTGGCTTTGCTTTTCCACGCTCCAACCCAAGGCGGCTTTCGCGCCAGATCACGATACCATTGGCCACGATGACCAGAGCGGCTCCAAGCAGCATTACCAGAGATGGCCACTCCGAGAACCAGACATAGCCGATAAGCAGCGCAAAAAGCATCGACACATAATCATATGGTGCCAACAGCGACGCCGGCGCGAAGCGATAGGAGGAGGTGATCAGGATCTGCGCAATCGCGCCGATGAATCCGGTGCTGATCATCAACAGCAAGAGGGGCATGTCGGGCTTCACCCAGCCAAAGGGCAGTGTCAGTAGCGACAAAAGCGATGCGGTGACGGAAAAGTAAAACACGATCGCCGCGGTCTCTTCGCTTTGCACCATCTTGCGAATGTGGATCTGCACAAATCCTCGCAGGGCGGCAGCGGCGAGGACCAGCATCGCGCCGATAAAGGCCATATCCTGAAAGGAACCAGCCCCACCGAGCCGAGGTGAGAGCATGATCAACACTCCAACAAGTCCGATGGCCACAGCGCTGATGCGGATGATGCGAATGCGCTCACCAAGCAGCAAGGCGGCCAATACCAGCGTAAATATCGGGGTGGCATAGCCCAGAGCGGTGACTTCTGGCAGTGGCAGGATCGCCAGCGCGGCAAAGTTCAACCCCATCGCTGTCGTGCCGACGACGCCTCGCCAGAAATGCAGCATCGGGCTTCGGGTGCGCAGCCCGCTGGGCAGATCTCCCCGCGCTGCGAGCCAGACCAAGATCACCGGCAACACAAAAAAGGAGCGAAAAAACACCGCCTGACCTGTGGGCACCGTCTGGGTGATTTCCTTGATGAGGCCCGACATGATGGTGAACAGCCCGATGGCGGTCACTTTTAGTGTGATTGCCAAAATCGGTCGATGCGATGTTAAGCTTTTTGCCATGCGCGGACCCTGCGCGCTTGGCCGGGGAATGGCAAGCACGCAAGGGAGAAGTGATACATTATTTGCGACCCAGCCACCCGAAAATCAGTGTGCAGGGCCGGGATCATGGGCCTCGGCCTGATTTTCCTCACTACGCCATTCGGCGAGTGCTTGGCGCAAGATCTGCAGGGCAGAATTGAGGAACAATCCGGCCATGATGCCTGCCACAATCAGGTCGGGCCAACCGGTTGAGGTGCCCCAAACCCCAAGCGCGGCGATCATGACCGCAACATTGCCGACCGCGTCGTTGCGTGAACAGAGCCAGACGGATCGGACGTTGGCGTCGCCGTCTTTGTAGGCGGCCAGCAGGGCCACGGACAACAGGTTCGCAGCGAGCGCAAGAAATCCGATCACGCCCATGACCTGCGCCTCGGGCACGCCCACAACAAAGACGTTCCAAATTGTAGAACCAAAGACCCAGCCGCCCATCAGCAGAAGGCTCACACCCTTGCCAATTGCGGCCAGCGCCCGCGTACGCAGGCTGGCTCCGATGACTGCCAGCGAGATCCCGTAGGTGAGCGCATCCCCTAGAAAATCAAGCGCATCGGCTTTCAGCGCCTGGCTGCCTGCGGCTTGACCAGCGGCCATTTCAACACAGAACATCGCCGCGTTGATCACGATCACAGCCCACAGGCGGCGTTTATATTCCTTTGATACTCCGTCAAAGCGGGCGGTGTGGTTGCAGCATCCTGCCATGAGTCAGGTCCTTTGCGCTTCGTCTTGAATTCGATTCGAGAGGAACTTAATTGCTCTAGTGACTAGAGGTTCAAGGGGGATTTGATGCTGTCCATTGGTGCATTGTCCAAGGCCACCGGGGTCAAGGTTCCGACCATTCGCTATTACGAAGAGATCGGTTTGATCGACCATGCCAGTAGAAATGCCGGCAATCAAAGGCGCTACGATCAGGCGGGGCTGGAGCGGCTTGGCTTTATCAAACATGCCCGCGATCTCGGTTTTACATTAGAAGAAATCAGGGACTTGATGGGGCTCAACGGGCAGCTGGGCCAGGATTGCAGAGCTGCCGATCGCATCGCGCAGTCGCAGCTTGAAAAGGTGCGGGCGCGGATCGCGCGCTTACGCCGTCTCGAGGCCGAGTTGGAGCGGATCACCACCCTGTGCCAAGGTGGCAATGGTGGTCAGTGCCAGGTCCTGAGCGCCTTGGGGGACCATAGCTTGTGCTTGGGCGACCATGATTGAAGGTGTTGTTTACACGCCGGGTGGATCCGCAGGCGGGACAAATTTCTCCATGTCCTCCGCTGAAAAGACCGCCTGCAATCCGCTTCGATAATCCGGGTAGCGCAACTTCACCCCGAGCTCGTCCTTGATCCGTGCGTTGCGCACACGTTTGTTTTCACCGTAAAAACTGCGCGCCATCGGGCTCATCCCGGCTTCGTCAAAGGGAACCTCGGATGGGATCGGCAGGCCCAGGAGCTCTGCAGCGTAGCCCAGAACATCCTGCGGTGGAGCGGGTTCATCGTCGCAGACATTGTAGATCGCGCCTGGATTTGGCGCCTGGATCGATGCTTTGAGAACCTGCGCGATGTCCTCCACATGGGCGCGCGAAAACACCTGACCGGGTTTGACGATACGGCGCGCCTTGCCCGCCATCAGCTTGGCAAAGGGTCCACGACCCGGGCCATAGATCCCGGCAAGGCGAAAGATATGCAGGGGCAGTCCTGCGAGGCTGCTCCACTCTTCTTCGGCGCGGACGCGCCAGTTTCCGCGCTGGCTCGACGGGGTTGCGGGAGTCATCTCGTCAACCCAGCCGCCATCGTGATCACCATATACGGCAGTTGTCGACAGATAGCCGATCCACTCCAACGACGGCAGCGCAGCAATCTCGGCGCCAAGCGCATTTAGGACGGGATCGCCGTCTTCTGAAGGACTGATGGAGAGCAGAATATGCGTTACATCCCGAAGCGGCACATCTTGTCCGGGCCATGTCATCAATTCCACCCCACTCTCGGATTGGTCCTCGCAGCGATCCCGGGTTGTTCCGATGATGCGCCACGCGTCGCGCGGCAGGATCTTTGCCAGCGCGCGGGCCGTGTAGCCAAAGCCAAAGCAAAGCAGCGTTTTACGGGTGGTGTCTTGGGTCATATGGCAGAACATGCGGGCGGATGCGGGCAGATGCAAGCACCTGCTGCAGACGGCCAGCTGCGATTATGTGCAGCCGTCGTCGCTTGACACAGGCGAAAAGACTGCCGCATGAGAGGGGCGATGGTTCCCCGACGCCTAAGGCCGGTGGGATGAAAAGGGAATTCGGTGCGGAGGAGCCAAAGGGCGCCAAATCCGAAACTGCCCCCGCAACTGTAAGCGGCGAGCGCCCCGTCACAGCCCACTGATCCTCATGGATCGGGAAGGGAGGGACGCGCAATAACCCGCAAGTCAGGAGACCTGCCATCGCGACTTTTTAACCAAGCGGGCGGTGGGCCCGCGGAGGACGCGATGCCAGATGTCAAAACTCTGATGAGTCACACTTGCACGCCTCTTGGTCGGAGGTTGGGATGCACGTTTATCTCTATCTGATTTCAGCCAATTACGTCAGCACAAAGCGGTTTGCGGCGCTTTCGAGACGGCTCGAAGAGCTTGCGCCCAAACCTGCGATGGC
The DNA here is from genome assembly GCF_000014065.1 of Ruegeria sp. TM1040. NCBI lineage: Bacteria > Pseudomonadati > Pseudomonadota > Alphaproteobacteria > Rhodobacterales > Roseobacteraceae > Ruegeria > Ruegeria sp. TM1040. Next base: position 3,101,775 of record NC_008044.1, read on the forward strand.
CATTCGGCTGGAGGCAGACGGGGTCGGGCTATGGCAAGCGCTGGACACACTCAGGGCGCGTGGTGCGCGCCGAATCGACCTGCGTCCTGTGGGCCTTCCGTTTTCGCAATCACTGGAAAACTGGCTACCGGGTGCGGCGGGGGCATGGTGCGCGCAGCAGAATGGCGTTCCCCCCGAAGTTTTCTTTGCGAGCAGCCCCGAGCATGACGACGACGTGATCCGGGCGGTTGCCAGCGCAGAGGTCTCGTTGCAGCGGGTCGTGGATCGGCCCAGAGGCGAGATCGGCAAAGGCTGGGATCTGCCCCCACCGCATCAGCACCATCTCCTGGTCTGTACCGGTCCGCGTTGCCACCTCAAAGACGCACCGAACCTTGCGGATCATCTCAAGTCGGAAATCCGGCGCGCGGGGCTTGGGGACAGCTGTCTGGTCACCACAACGGGCTGCGTCTTTCCCTGCAATGCGGGGCCGGTGATCGTGCATTATCCGCGCGGGGATTGGTATCGGGTTCCGGATCTCTCGGAGATCCAGCGTTTTGTCAAAACCGTCCTTGTGCAGGGCGGTAGGCTTGAACATCTCATTTTCCATCAAACGGGAGTCTCCCATGAAACTGCGTAACCTTTTGCCATTGCTCGGCCTCATGGCATCTGCAGCGCATGCTGATGCCGTCACCATCCAAAGCTGCGGCGTCTCTCAAGTGTTCGATAAAACGCCGAGCCGCGCGATCACGCTCAACCAGCAGGCAACCGAAGTCATGCTGGCGCTGGGCCTGCAGGAAGCGATGGTTGGAACCGCGTACATTGACGACGCGATTCCCGCGCAATGGAACGACGCCTACGAGAGCGTGCCGGTTCTGGCTGAAAAATACCCAGCCGCAGAGGTGGTATTGGCGCAGGAACCGGACTTTTTGTTTGCCGGCTTTGGATCGGCGTTTTCTGAGGACAATCTCGGTGCCGCCGAGAAATGGCACGACCTCGGGATTGGCACCTATCTTGTGGATGCCTCCTGCAAGGACAAACACCTTCAGGACGTGCCCTTGACCGTTGCCCCGATCTTTGAAGATATTGAAACTGTTGGAAAAATATTCAACGTAGAAGACCGTGCGAACGCATTGATCGATACCCTTCAACAGCGGTTGGACTCTGTCAAAGCAGCGCCGTCCGGGGCGGGGCAGACTGCCTTCATCTATGATAGCGGCGCAGAGACGCCTTTCTCCATCGGGTGTTGTGGCGGGCCTGCGCTGCTGGCGTCGCTCACGGGGCTTCAGAGCATCAGCAGCGATGTGCCCGGCACTTGGGTCGATCTCTCTTGGGAGCATGTGGTTGCCGCAGACCCGGATGTGATCCTGTTGATCGAGGCGGATTGGTCGACCGCCGCAGAAAAACGCGCGCACATGGAAGCGGACCCAGTATTGAGCGCGTTGCGCGCGGTCAAAGAGGGGCGTTTTGTAACCGTCCCCTTCTCGGAAACGCTGTTGGGGATGCGCTTTGCCGATGGCGTGGAGACGGTGAACAATCAACTTGCAAAGCTGCCGTAAATGCGTCGCGGATCGCCCCTGTTGCTGCCAGCCTCTGGTCTGGCGCTGTTGCTTGCGATGGCCGCAGGGGTGCTCTGGGGCACTGCTGACATCAGCTGGGGTGATCGGCTGGCGATCCTCATGCATGACGATGATGCACCGCGTGGGCTGTCGATGATCGTCTGGCAATGGCGCATTCCGCGTGTGCTGGCGGTCGGAATGATCGGCGCCGGTTTGACGTTGGCTGGTCTCTTGATGCAGACCGCGCTGCGCAACCCGATGGCTGATCCTTATCTGATGGGAGTGTCCTCAGGAGCGTCGGCGGCGGCCGTTGGGGCGATCATCTGGTTTCCGTCGCAGATGACGGAAACACTTGGTGTCCCTCTGATCGCCTTTCTTGGTGCGGCAGCTGCTTTCCTGATGACGCTCACGCTCTCGCACCGGCGAGGGCGTGCGCTTGATCCTTTGGTGGTTATCCTCGCCGGTGTTGCGGTATCTCTTATGTTCCAGGCGCTTACGGCGTTCTTCCTCTATGTTGGTGATCCGCATGCCACGCGCAATGCGATGGGGTGGTTGATGGGAACGGCGGCGGGAACCGATTGGGAGGAGCTACCACTTCTGGGCACCATCCTCGCCCTGTCGCTGGTGCTGGCGTTGCGCGCGTCGTCCAAGCTGGATGCAACTTTGCTCGGGGATGAGCGCGCGCAATCACTGGGCGTCAATGTCGGGCGCATGCGACTGCTGGTGTTCTTTGTCACAATCGCGCTGACCGGGGTGGCCGTTTCGATCGCGGGGATCGTTGGTTTTGTGGGGCTGATCCTGCCCCATATGGCGCGCCTGTTGGTCGGCGCCCGCCACCGTGTCCTGATCCCACAGGCGGCCATCCTCGGGGCGATCACACTGATTCTTGTCGATCTGGCGTGTCGGGTCGTACTGGCGCCAGAGGAATTGCCGCTTGGCGTGTTGCTGGCGCTTCTGGCGGCGCCGCCGTTCATCTATATCCTGCGGGGGATGGCCCATGCCCGATGATCCCATTCTCGAAATCCAGGATCTCTCCGTGGCAGTTGGTGGGCTCCCCTATGTTCGCGACCTCTCGCTTTGTGTGGAGCGTGGGCGATTTCACGGTCTTCTTGGTCCAAACGGTGCCGGCAAGACGACGCTTCTTCGTGTCCTCTATCGCGCGATCGCGCCGCAATCCGGCGAGGTACGACTAAATGGGCGTCCGCAGTCCGACTTCAGCCCAGCGCAATGGGCGCGGCATGTCGGCGCTCTGGTCCAGGGTGGCGGGCTCTTGTCTGGTCTGACACCCGAAGACATCGTGGAGATCGGCCTCACCCTGCGTGAGCGCCCCAGCGCGAAACGCAAAGAGGCCGTGCAGGATGCGCTCAGTTTGGTGGGTCTGCAGGACAAGGCCCGACAAGACGCCGAGAGCCTGTCCGGGGGAGAGCTGCAGCGCTGCTACTTCGCGCAGCTTCTTGCCTGCGACCCGGAGGTCTATGTGCTCGATGAGCCGACAAATCACCTGGATCTGCACTATCAACTGCGATTGTTGGATGAGGTGCGTCGCAGGGGGCGCAGCGCGATCGTGTCATTTCACGACTTGGGAATGGCGGCGCGCTACTGTGACACAGTTCATCTGATGCAGGAGGGTCAGTTGGTCGCAGAAGGCCCCCCGCAAGCGGTGCTGACCCCTGAGGTTCTCCATCAGCACTATCGCGTAGACGGGCGGCTCGATGGCCACAGCCTCAAGCTGGAGGGGCCGGTTCTTGACGGAACCGACCCCTTGCGTGTCTTTGAAGATGAGCGAAGTCAGGCGACCTTGTGGTCGTCATCTGCGTCGTCAAAGGCCTGATCTAGGTTGGCGCTCTGAGGCGTATCGGTTGCTTCGATCTTGAAACGACTGACCGAGGCGACCAGTTTCGCGGCCTCATCCCGAAGCATCTGTGTCGAGGCGGCAGTCTCCTCGAGCATCGCTGCATTTTTCTGCGAGCTTTCATCGAGCTGCGTCACGGCGGTGTTGACCTCGGTGATACTGGTCGACTGCTCACTGTTGGCGACAGAGATCTGATCCACCATCTGAACGAGGCTCGCCACACTGTCTTTGATGGCATTGAGCTCTCCTCCGGTCCGGCTGACAAGCTCAACCCCCTGCCGCACCTCGTTGGAACTGTTTCGGATCAGTTCATTGATTTCCTGCGTCGCCTCCGCAGAGCGCTGCGCCAAAGCGCGCACTTCTGATGCAACAACCGCAAATCCGGCACCGGCCTCACCGGCGCGGGCTGCTTCGACCCCGGCATTGAGCGCCAAAAGATTGGTCTGGAACGACACGCCTTCGATCAGATCGGTGATCTTGCTAATGGCTTCAGATGCTTCGCGGACCCGGTTGATCGCGGCTGTGGTTTCCTCCGCCACCGCCAGCGTTGAGGCTACGCGGTTTTGGGCGTCGCGCACATACTCATGCGCCTGGCGCGAGTTCGATGCAGTATCCTGCACGGAGTCGTTGAGGATCTGGATCGCGCCTGTGGTCTCCTCAAGCGAGGCCGCTGCCGATTCACCGCGTTTGGAGGCGTCAAGTGTCGCTGCAGCGATTTCATTTGCTGTATTGTTCAGGGTCACGCTGCTCTCTATCAGCTGGCGGATCACTTCGGTCTGCGTAAGGCTTAGCGCATCGACCGCTGCCGCGATTTCTGCAAAGACACCGCGATGCGAATCCGGCATCCGTACCGTCAGATCACCGCCAGCAAGCGCATCCACGGTGAACCGCACGTCGGCGAGGCCGCTTTCCACCACCGTCCCGATGCTGTTCACACCATGACCAAGCTGCGCAAACTCGCTCTCTTCATCGTCGATTGGGATGCGTTGCGAGAAATCGCCCTCGGCGCAAGCGCTGATGACTTTGTTGATTTCGGTCGCAAATCGCTCGCGTTCGATCTGTCCATCGCGGAAGTTCTCAATCGCAGTGCTCACGGCGCTGACTTCGTTGATGCGGGAGTGCGGGATCTCGGCGTCGAATTTTCCTTCGAACATCTGCTGAAGTACGCGCTGAATTTTCAGCAGAGGCCCGGAAATCTTCTGAGCCAGCGCAAAGCCCAACGCAATGAAGGTCAAAAGCCCGATGCCAGCGAGAATCGACGAGCGGTTCATCAGTTCGCGCTGGGCGGCCTTGGCGGAGGTGACGATCATGTCCCGGCGATCCCGAATAAGGGTCCGCGTCTCATCGAGAATAGGTTCAGCAGCGGCATAGCGGTCTGACATGATCCCTGTCCGCTCTGTCAGCTTCATTGTCTCGTCTACAAAAGCGGCAAATGTCGAGCGATACGTCTCAAGAAGCGCGTCGATTTCCGCCTGTTGCTCTGCGCTGCTGAAATAGCTGTCCGGAAAGGCGTGGAATTCTTCGATGCGCTGCTCGAGGCGGCCCAGGTATTTGGTGTTTCGACGCATGATGAAGTCCTTCTCGTGCCGGCGCATCATCAACATCTTGACCATCATTTCGGGGTAGGCGCTGTCTTTGAGGCTCTCTTCGACCGAATGCACCGCAGCGCGCAGCTTGCCCTGATGCCCTTCGGTTTCATTCAGACCCAGCGCCAGAGAGCTTGAAACAACATCTTGGAAACTTGCGGCGTAACTGGCGACCGCCACTTGTAGGTCATCGAGGTTGGCGGAGACATCGGACATGCCATCTATCTCGTTCGTCTGCGCGCGGGCGGAGTCCAAAGTGGCATTGAGTTGCGTCAGAATGTCGGCGTGACGCCCTACGTATTTCTCATCACTGCGCAGCAGGAAATCCTTTTCAGCGCGGCGCGCCTGAAGAAAGGCGATTTCGAGCTGGACGATTGTCGCGTTCAGCGTTTCGACTTGCTCGATCTCCTGTTGCGACGTGTCGCGTGCAGCGTTTGTATAAAAGGACAGGCCAACGAGTGCGCACATGCCGATTGCGGCCAGACCTACAATAGAGAGAATTGCGGTTCGGATAGAATAGGTCATGGACAGAGCGCCTCGCGTAGATCGTCGTTTGCGCCCAGCTTACCGCCATAAAGTTAAGCCATAGTTCGACAGATGTACGTATGGCGTGTGGAGTCTTAACCCCACTCCCGCCATCCGGGCACAACATATCGCAGAGGGGCAGCGGGTTCAGATCGCGTGATTGTCACGATATGCGCCTCGCCACGGTTGAGTAGAGGTTCTTAACTCTATGCTGGCAATATGGCCTCGCGACAGCCGCTGACACTGTCAATGTGTTCGATTGTGTTGTCTCTCGGTGGAACCCGCAAGGTTCAGAAGAACATTCCCCGCGAATCGTAGAGTAAACTGGTGCCCTGGCCCGGGCAAAGAAGGCAGGAATTTGCCCCTCTTTGCAGGCCGCCACAATTGGGTCGCAATGCTGCCTTCGGTCCGCCTCAGGTTCTCCCCCGAAAAGCCAGGATGGCCCCAATTTTGCCTTGAAAACCATAGGTTTAGGCGTGTTACTTGGGTCAATTTTATCTGTTAAGACCTAGTTAAGAAAGCCCTCTGTATCCCGGTTTTGGGTGAACAGAAAAGGTGGTGGGAACATGACTGCACAGAGCAACCAGGCTCCGATTATTATCAAGAAGGTCAAGAAGGGTGGCGGGGACGGTCACCATGGCGGCGCATGGAAAGTCGCCTATGCCGACTTCGTGACCGCAATGATGGCTTTCTTCCTGCTGATGTGGCTTCTCAATGCGACGACTGAGAAGCAGCGCAAAGGTCTTGCAGACTACTTTTCGCCGTCGATTCCGCTCAGCCGGGTATCCGGTGGTGGCAACGGCGCGTTCCAGGGGGACACGATGTTCACCGAGGACGTGAAGCCGCAGAATGGTGTTGGCGCCACCAAAGAGAATCCGACGGATGCATCGCGTGCTCAGGGGGAAACCGGGGTTGCCGATGACCAGCAGAGCGACGCAGCCGAAGAGGCGAGCTTCCGCCAGATCGAAGAGGCGCTGATGGGCCGCGGTGGCGAGAGCATGGTGAGCATCGACATGGCGCGTCACATCGTGACCCGCGTCACCGACGAGGGTCTGATCATCGAATTGTTCGAAACCGAAGATGCAACTCTGTTTGAGGCTGACAGCGAGCGTCCGACCGTGTTGATGCGCGATCTGCTGCGCATGGTTGCCCGTGTGACCTCTGGGGTCGAGAACAACGTGGCGATCGGCGGACATGTCGCATCGACCCCGGTTGTGATTGCGAACAACCCGGTCTGGGCGCTGTCTCATGCACGCGCTGACCAAACGCGGGAACTGCTGCAAGCGGGCGGTATGTCAGCCAAGCGAATCTCTCGGGTGACGGGCTTTGCGGATCGTGACCTGGCGTCGCAGAACCCGATGTCCGAGCGGAATAACCGCATCACCATCACGCTCCTGCGGAAGTGATTGCTCCATAAAAATAAGACAAATGCGGCTAACAGATAGATTGGATTTTATCTGTTAGCCGCACGTTAAGTACAACCGCGGTAATCCTTTCAGCGAGAATAAATCAAGATGCAGCAGAAAGGCGTATCTAATGACCATTTCCTCCTCGCTGAATGCTGGAGTAGCAGGGCTCGCCGCGAATTCAACTCGTTTGGCAGCCATTTCCGATAACATCGCGAACTCCTCGACAGCCGGCTACAAGCGTGTTGTGACCTCATTTGAATCCATGGTCATTTCCCAATCCGGCGGCCGCTACGCAGCAGGTGGCGTCTCCGTCAACAACACGCGCATGATTGACGAGCGCAGCTCCCTGATCTCCACCAGCAACGCCACCGATCTCGCCGTTGCAGGCCGTGGCTTCCTCCCGGTCGCAAGCTTGGCCGAAGTGAAGGCAGGTGAAGATCCGAACATGCTTCTGACCACCTCCGGCTCCTTCCGCACCAATGACGAAGGGTATCTGACAACAAGCTCCGGTCTGGTGCTGCTGGGTTGGCCCGCGAATTCCGATGGAACACTCCCCAGCGTCGCGCGCGACACGGATGATCCGCTCGAGCCCATCAGATTTGATACTGCACAGCTGAGTGCGGCCCCGACCACTGCAGTGAGCCTGGGTGTAAACCTGCCTGCAAGCAGCGCTGTGACAGGTGCCGCTGGGGCGGCTGAAGAAAACACCATCCAATATTTTGACAACCTCGGCGGTCAACAGGATCTGAACATCGTCTACACCCCAACCGGGGCTGCGGACAACGAGTGGACCATGACCCTCACCGATGGTGTCACAGGCACCGTGGTTGGGGACTACACGTTGACGTTTGACGACTCCGTGACGGGCAAAGGGACGCTCTCTACCGTCACGACCACAACCGGTGGCGCCTATGATCCTGCGACTGGCGCCATAATAGTCACCACTGATAGCGGTCCAATAGAGATTGAAATCGGCGTGATGACGCAGCTTGCCAGCTCTTTCTCTGCCGCGACCATCGAAAAAGATGGCTATGAAGCGGCAAGCTTTGCGGGTGTTGAAGTGGACGAGGGTGGCTATGTGCATGCGCTCTATGAAAACGGCAGCAGTCGCATCGTTTACCAGATCCCGCTTGCGGATATGCCAAATGCCAATGGGATGCGGTCTCTGGACAGCCAGACCTTCATGCCCTCCCCTGACAGTGGTGCGTACTACCTCTGGGATGCGGGCGCCGGGCCGACTGGAACAGTGGCCAGCTACCGTCAGGAGGAATCCGGCACCGATGTTGCTTCTGAATTGACCACGATGATCCAGACCCAGCGGGCCTATTCGTCGAACGCAAAGGTCATTCAGACTGTGGATGAGATGCTTCAGGAAACGACCAACATTAAGCGCTGATAAAATCAGCGCTTTCCACAGCTAGAACTTAGTCACAGAAGGTGATTTGGGATGTCTCTATCGACTGCCCTTAGCAGCGCAATGACCGGTATCACAGCCGCGAGCCGGTCGACGTCGGTGATCTCCGACAACCTCGCGAATGCCCTGAGCGAAGGGTATTATCGCCGCACTCTGGATCTCAGCTCCAACGGCGCGGCGGGTGGTGTGCGGATCGGTTCCGTACAGCGCATGATTGACCCGGCCATTCAAAAGAGCGTTCGCTCCGCAGAAGCCAACTACGCTGCCACTTCGGTGACAGCGGGGTTCTACGCACGCGTTTCTGAGCAGGTCGGCACGGTCAATGATGCCTACTCGATCGCTCAGCGCATGACCGACATGGAAACCGCACTGATCGAGGCGACATCGCTGCCAGACTCGGATGCACGCCTCAACGATTTGTCGATGCAGGCGGGGGAATTGGCGATGTCCATTCGCGATGCTGCCGAGGGTGTGTCGAGCCTGCGCAACAAAGCAGAGGACTCAATCGCTGCGCTTGTTCAGGGGCTGGAGACCAATCTCGAGACCTTGAACGACCTCAACAGAAAGATCCTCGCGGCAGAGGTACGCGGTCAGGATCCTTCGGGTCTCGAAGATCAGCGTGACAGTCTTATTGACGCGATCAACGAGGTGATCCCGGTTCAGGTGCACAAGCGCGACAACAATCAGACTGCGCTCTATACCAACTCCGGCATCAAGCTCATTGATGGTGGCTCTGTTGCGGAGTTCTCTTTTGATGAGACGCGCCTCGTGACCCCATATATGACGCTTGGAAACGGGCAGCTCTCGGGCCTTGAGATCGACGGCAAGCAGATCGATACCTCAATCAATGGCAAGATCGGCGGTGGCAGTCTTGCGGCTCAGTTCCATGTGCGCGACGTGGCCTCGGTGCAGGCCCAAGAGGATCTCGACACCATGGCCGCGGATCTGATCCAGCGGTTCCAGGACCCGGCAGTTGACCCAACGCTTGGTGCAACCGATCCGGGGATCTTTACCGATCAGGGCGCCTTCTTTGATCCGGTGAATACCTTAGGGGTGGCCAATCGGATCGAGCTGAATTCGATCATTTCCATGAGCGGCAGTGCTGAAACCTGGCGCTTGCGGGACGGTTTGAATGCGACTGCAATCGGTGAACGTGGGGATACCACTATTCTCAACAATTACGCCGAGGCGATGGAAGCCACCAATACGATCACCTCTCCGGGGCTCGGGTCTGGCGATTACAGTGCCTATGCTATTGCCGCCAATCTGATGACCAACTTTACGCAGGAAAACACCTGGGCGGAACAGGAACTGGCGTATTCGTCTGCGATCTTCAGCGACATTCAGTCGCGAGAGCTGGAGCAAGGCGTCGACACCGACTCTGAGCTGCAAACCCTTATGATGGTTGAGACAATCTATGCTGCGAACGCTCGGATGATCCAGGCGATCGACGAAATGATGCAGGAATTGATGAGGCTGTAAGCAATGCATGTACAATCTTTTGGAGACATGGCGCAATATCTCTTCCTGCGTCGCCGCTCGGTCGAGCTGAACTCGACCCTTGATACGCTCACTCAGGAAATGAGCACTGGGATCGCCTCAAACCTGCCAGAGCGGCTAGGTGGAGACCTCGGTTTTGTGGTCGATCTGGAGCGTTCCATCTCGAAAATGGACAGCTATAAGGTTGCCGCGCAAGAAGCCGGTCTTTTTGCCTCGACCGCGCAGAGCTATCTGGAGCGGATCAACGAGAGCGCCCTGAAGCTCGGCTCCGACATTCTGGCGCTTTCGAGCACATCAAATGACACGACATCTCAGGAGATGGCGGCGCAGTCTGAGAACTTCCTGACCGAGACGATCTCCAATTTGAACGGGAAGTTTTCGGGCCGAAGCCTCTTTGCGGGAACGGATACCAGCGTCACGCCGCTGGAGAGCCCAAACACGATGATGACAGCGCTGGTGGCGGAAGTTGGTGCTCTGACTGATGTCGATGACATTTTTCAGGCTGTTGAGGATTGGTTCAACGATCCAGCGGGCTTTGATGCAATCATGTACAATGGGTCCACCAGCAGCATGAGCGCGGTTCGTATCGGCGCCAATGAAGAGGTGAACTTTGCATTGCGGGCAGACGATGAGCGGCTGAAACAAGCCATGCAGAGCTTTGCGCTTGGGGCACTGGCGAGCGAGGACTATCTATCCCACCTCTCCACCGTCGAAGCGTCTGCTCTTGTGAAACGTGCCGGGACTGAGCTGATGAATGCCCAGGCAGAGCTGACAGATGTGCAGTCCGACCTCGGGTTTGTCGAGGCGCGGATCGAGGAAACGCAGGTTCGAAACACCGCTGCGCTGACCACGATGGGGACGACCCTGAACGATCTCATCCTCGCGGACCCGGCTGAGACCGCAAGCCGTGTGGAAGAAGTCCAGTTCCAGCTCGAAGCGCTCTATTCGATTACCGTGCGCTCCTCGCAACTCAATCTGTTGAACTACATGTAATGCGCAAGTTTCTTCATATCCTCATCACCTGCCTAGTGCTGCCTACGCTTGCACAGGCCAACGCAATCCGCCTCAAGGACCTTGTCGAGTTTGACGGGGTCCGGGGGAATGATCTGGTCGGTTACGGCTTGGTCGTCGGTCTTGATGGCACGGGGGACGGGCTTCGCAACTCTCCCTTTACCGAAGAAATCATGACCAACATCCTTGAGCGCCTCGGCGTGAACGTAAGTGGCGAGCAATTCCGGCCAAAGAACGTCGCGGCAGTTTTTGTGACCGCGACCCTGCCACCCTTTGCACGCGTTGGGGGCACGATTGATGCGACCGTTTCTGCAATTGGGGACTCCAGCAGCCTTCTGGGCGGGACATTGATCATGACGCCTCTCAATGCGGCGGATGGCCAAATCTATGCCGTCGCGCAGGGCACCATTCTGGCAGGCGGAGCGGTTGCCGAAGGCGATGCCGCGACCGTGACACAGGGGGTGCCGACTTCTGGTGTGATCCCATCAGGTGCTCGGGTCGAGCGTGAGATCGAGTTTGATCTCTCGTCGCTCAATTCCATGCGACTTGCGCTGCGTGAGCCCGATTTTACCACTGCCGGCCGCATCGAGCGAGCGATCAACAATGAATTTGGTCGCAATGTCGCGGTGATGCGCGATTCAGGTACTGTCGAAGTCAACATCCAACGCACCAATGCGCGCTCGACAGCGCATGCCGTGGGGCGGATGGAGAACGTGCTGGTTGAACCGCAACGAAAGGCGCGTGTGGTCGTAGACCAGCGCTCCGGTACCATTGTGATGGGTAGCGATGTGCGCATCTCCAACGTGGCGGTCGCCCAGGGGAATCTGACACTGCGTGTCGAGGAAGCTCCGCTGGTCTCGCAACCTAATCCGTTTGCTGATGGCGAAACCGTTGTGGTTCCGCGGACTGGAGCCGCCATCGAAGAAGAAGACGGTATCCAGCTTGCAGAGGTTCCCGAAACCACTTCGCTCTCTGAGGTTGTCTCTGGTCTCAATGCGCTGGGCGTTTCACCAAGGGACATGATCGACATTCTAAAAAGTCTCAAGGCTGCAGGGGCGCTGCATGCGGAGTTCGTCGTGCGTTGACCCGCGTGACATCAGCCCCCTGACCAAACACCCCGGGAGACCCGCCCGGGGTGTTTTTTTGTTAGCCTGGATGAGCGCGCGGGGCCGAGCTGTGTACTCATCGCAAGCGACTTTCAATAGGTGCTGGCATCCGTGCGTGTTGCGAACTGAAGCGGCAGAGCTGGGTGCCACTTTATGGGTGAGAGTTCAGTGTTGCGCTGCTTGGGGCCACGCCATGCGGCGGGAGATGCGCCCGATTGCTGGGGCGGTCCTGATCTTGACCCAGCCAGCGTATGTCTTGGGACATGCCTGAGTGGGATCCGTCTGATGCCTTCGTGCGAGATAGTCCATCCTCAAAAGCCTGTTCCAACAAACACGCAGTCTCGCCATCCGCTTTTGGTGTGCGGTCGGCGTTCTTGCGCTCTTGTTGAGCTGTTTCGACAAGGGCAGAAAGCGGGGCGCATGGTATGAAAAAGCCCCGCGCAGCGTAGGCTGGGCGGGGCGATGAAATCATGCTCTGATGCTTGATCTATGAGGGGTAATAGCTCCTGACGAGGGCGCTGGCGATCAGGCTCCAACCGTCCGCGACGACAAAGAATGCCAGTTTGAAAGGCAAGGAAACCAGTGCCGGTGGAACCATCATCATCCCCATCGACATCAGGATTGCCGCAGTCACGAGATCGATGACCAAGAAGGGAAGAAAGACAAGAAACCCGATTTCGAATGCGCGTGTGATCTCGGAAAGCATAAAGCTCGGGATCAACACGGAGAGCGGCGATTCAGGTGAAGGGTCACTTCCCTCTGTGCCTGGGCGCAGATCGGCGATGGCGTAGTAGGTGTCTGGATCCAACCGGTTGGCCATGAAGACTCGGAAAGGTTCGACAGCGCGTTCAAGGGCTGGCACAACTTCCAGTTCCTCGTCGATCAGTGGTGCGATTCCGGTCTCCCATGCTTCGGTAAAAACGGGTTCCATCACGAAATAGGTCAGGAACATCGCAAGGCTGATCATGAGCATGTTCGGCGGGGCTTGCTGCAACCCGATCGCCTGACGCAGGATCGACAGAACCGTGATCAGGAAGGGAAAACAGGTAAGCATGACCAGCAAGCCCGGCGCCACACTGAGAACAGTGATAAGCAGGATCAGCTGGATGGTGCGGGCCGAGATCGATTGACCATCGGCGAGATTAAGGCTCAATTCTTGCGCCAGCGCTACCTGGGGCTGTGCCAGCAGCGCAAAGACTGCCAACACGCCCAGAGCGAGAAATTTTCGTGTCATCCCAAACCGCTTTGCAGATCGGCGATTTCCGTCAGGCGCACGGCCAATTGACCGGCCTGATCGCCTTCCATTTCTTCAAGTTGTCCCCGTGCCACCAGCCGGTCGCCAACGTAGAGATCCACCGGATCCTCTACCTTCTTGTCGAGGGTGAGGATGGCGTTTTCGCCAAGGTTGACGAGATCGCGGATAAGGGGGCGTGCTTTGCCCACCGATACGATCACCTCAACCGGAACCGACACAAACGGATTGCTTGCTTCGGCCGCTTTGGGGTTCAGTTCGCCAGTCTCATCCATATTGGCTTTCCTCTTTGAATTGATAGGAGAAGGCATCGATTGAATCTCGGATCGATTCGATCAGGGCCTCGGAATTCAGTTCGCGCTCGCTTTGGCCAACGCGTAGTTGTGCTTGACCGGCAGAGAAACTCGCATCTTCGCGCACGCGGACGTTGAAGGCCGGGTTTTCACCAAGGAGCGCGCGAATCGCATTGCCTTCACCTGCGGCCGCAACAATCTCCATGGGCTCGTTGATCTGGCCTTTGGCCATTTCATTGAGGTGGTCGATCACATGGTGCCCAAAAGTGGCGGCCATCGTGTCGGGGAGGATCACGGAAGTCAGCACTTTGAACATGGGATCGAGCGATTCCATCAACTGAGACTGCGCCTCATGATACGTAAAACTCAGATCCTCCAACGAGGTTGCAAGGGTCGCGGAGACATGTGTTGCCTCTTTGTCTTTGGCCTCGACCGCATCGTCCCATCCGGCTGTGTAGCCCTTCTCAAAGGAGACGAGCTTCGCCTCCTCCACCAGTTCCTCGGAAAAGCTGCTGACGGGTTCAACCGGGGTCTTAACTCCGAAATCCTCCAGCAAATGAGCAATTGTCATCACGCACGCTCCTCGTTGTTTTCTTCCAGCCAGCCGCGAAGAATCTGCACGGTTTCTTCTTGGCGCTCGCCGATCATGGACCGCAGACGATCCACGGGGTCATCGCTCATCCCGCCGCCACCGCCGCCAAAGCCTGCCAGGCCATCGCCCATGCCGGGCAGGTCACCCAGAGGCTGGAACCCGCCGTCGCCGCCGTCGATTTCCCCATCCAGGGCAATATTTGCGCCAAGGTCGGGGTTGGTCATGAAGCCAGCGTCGCCGCCGCTCATGTCGGGAAGCTCTGGCAAACCTCCGGCGGCCACACCATCCGGAGAGGGAAGCGCCTGAACCGATGCGCCATTGCCTGCGAGAATCGGACGGACCACAAAGAGACCGAGGATCAGAGCGACGATTGCCAAGGCAGCCATCTGAATGATCGACATCACGTCAAAGTAGAGATTGTCGAAAACCGAGGATGTGACTTCTGTGCCCAGCGGCTCCACGTTGGGGAGATCCATGGACTTCAGCGTGATCACGTCACCGCGCTCTGCGTCAAAGCCGACAGCGGCGGAAATCAATTCACGCAGCGCTTCGAGCTCTTCTTCGGGGCGAGGTTCGAAAGCGGCCTCACCCTCTGCTGTCTCAGTCGTGACACCATTGATCAGCACCGCGACGGTGAGGCGCTTGATCGCACCCGGGCCGCGCACGATTTCCTTTTCTGTCTCGGAAATCTCATAGTTCACGCGTTCCCGGGTTGCATTGGTGCTGGCCTTGGAGCCTTCACCGTTGCCGGCGTCTCCATCCGGAATATTGGAGGCAACAGTGACTTCTCCGGCCTGATTTTGAGAGGAGTCGATGCGCTCTTCGACATCGGTGCTGATCGCAACACGACTTTGCGGATCGACTCGTTTTTCTCGAATGGATTCGGTGTCTGTGATCGTCTCGACACTGATTTCCACAACAGCATTGCCTTGGCCAACCCGCGCTTCGACGAGTCGCAGGACACGCTCGCGCAGGGTTTGTGATCTGTCGTCAGTGCCCGCACCCGCAGCCGCGGCGGCCTCAGGCGAGCCAATAAGCGCGCCGTTGGCGTCGATCACAGCGACATTGTCAACCGCGAGCCCGGCAACCGCCGAGGCAACAAGGAAGCGAATCGCGTTTGCCTGCGATGGTGTGATGGGCGAACCCATCGGTGTCACAGAAACAGAAGCGGTCGGTTCAATTGTCCTTTGGAACGGGTTGCTGCCGGTGTTGGCAATATGGACCCGTGCCTGGCTTACATGAGGATTCGCAACGATTGTTCGCGCCAGTTCGCCTTCTTTGGCGCGCCAATAGGCCGCGTCAAACATTTGCGAAGTGGTTCCAAACCCACTTAGCGAATCGAGCAGCTCGTAGCCTTTGCCGCCGTTTGCAGGCAGGCCTTGGCTTGCGAGCGTCATTCGCAGCTCGTCGCGTTTGCTGGAGGGCACGTAAATCGACCCGCCACGTACTTCATAGTCGACACCACTTTGTTCCAAAGCGCTGACAACATCTCCGGCTGAGCTGCTTTCGAGCCCAGCATATAATAGTTGCATGGATGGCTTGTTCGCCACCAAGGACATGAGGAAGAAAGTAAAGATCACGGCGAGAGTCGCCCCGATCGCCATCATCCGCTTCCGCTTGTCCAAACCTGCCCAGACATTCTTGATCTGCTGCACATTAACCTCCGTCGCACCGGCGTTCTCTCCGGCCTGCAACCCTTTTCTCCGATTGGCCTTAACATTCGGTTAGTTCCTGTCGGGTTATGAACAGGGTGCACGACGTTTTAGGGATAGCCATGACAGACGCTGTAGCTGATGTAGAAACGGATCAACCGGCGAAGAAGAGCAAGATGCCCCTTATCATAGGGCTCGTACTTGGAATCGCAGGCGCAGGAGGCGGTTTTTATGCCGTCCAGTCAGGCCTTCTTCCCTTTGGTAACACACCCGCGCCCGAAATGGCGCAGGCCACCAAAGAGGCGCCAGAAGGCGTGGACAAAGGTGAGTCGGCGGAAGAGATCGCCAATCTCGCCTTTATTGAAATGGAGCCAATTGTTGTCACACTGAATAGAGCCAGTGGGGTCCAGCAACTTCGGTTCCGAGCGCAACTTGAGGTCAATCAAGCCGATCAGGATGAGGTTGAAACAGTCCTCCCCCGGGTTGTCGACGTTCTGAACAGCTACCTGCGGGCGCTAGAGCTGGAGGATCTTACCGATCCGATGGCACTGCCAAAACTGCGGGCACAGATGCTACGGCGAATCAATATCGTAACCGGTCAGGGCCGCGTGCGTGATTTGCTGATCATGGATTTCGTACTCAACTAGGAGGACAGGATGGAACTTATAGCTGATATCCTGCTTGCGGCCGGAGCACTGGGTGCCGGGTTTTATTGCCTGGTGCTGTCGCGCCGACTGAAACGCTTTAACGATCTCGAAAAAGGGGTCGGAGGCGCGGTGGCGGTGCTCTCGTCGCAGGTGGACGATCTGAACAAGTCGCTGGTTGCGGCTCGAAAAATGTCTGACGGCTCTAGCCAGGCGCTGGAACAGCTGACCGGGCGCGCCGAATCTGTGGCGCACAAGCTGGAGCTGATGATGGCGTCTATGCACGACATCGCGCCTCAGCAGGACGCCAAGGCAAAACCTGCGGCCACCGAGGAAACCGATGCACTCGCAGAGGCTTACCAGGCAGAGGCTCAGGCTGAAGCTGCAGAGCAGGCCGACGCGCAGGAAGAGGCCAAACCGGCTGGCCTGATGTTTGTTCGGCATAGCCGCAGTCAGAATCGGGTGGCGTGATGGCGAAGGCGAACAAGTCTCAAAAGATGGAAAAAGCGCGGCGCGGCACTTTGATGCTGTTGGCTGTTTTCCTGATGGGCTCTGCGGTGGTGCGAATCGCACTCGAAGCGGCTCCGGCGATTGCGCGGGAGGTTGCAGATATCAAATCGGATGAAGCGCCTGTCGAAAAACCGGTGGCTGCGACGGGTCTCGCTTCGGTGCCCGATTCCGCAGAGATGCAAGCCATGCTTGCTGCGTTCCAAAAGCGCGAAGAAAAACTGGCGGCTCGTGAAGCTGAGGTGGAAGATCGGATGCGGGCCCTGGAGATCGCCGATCAGGCCATCGATAAAAAGCTGCAGGATCTTGAGGAGGCTGAGCAAAAGTTGCTGGCCACTCTGGCGCTGGCTGACGGCGCTGCCGAGCAGGACGTCACCACGCTGACAACAGTCTATGAACAGATGAAGCCTAAGGATGCTTCTGCTCTGTTTGAAGAAATGGACCCTACGTTTGCAGCCGGGTTTCTTGCACGCATGAAACCGGAAGCCGCGGCGGGTATCATGGCAGGGCTGAGCCCCGAGGCTGCATACACGATCAGTGTCGTGCTTGCGGGACGCAACGGCGAGGTGCCCAAGGAGTAACTTGGGCCCTCACTCAGTCTTTTTTAACAAGACTGCATTACTCTTGAGACAGTGACGGAATTTGGAGCTTACCTATGATCGGGATTGTAGGGATCATTGTGATCTTTGCCATGGTGTTTGGTGGTTATTTGCTTGCCGGCGGCAAGCTGGGCATCATTCTCAAGTCACTGCCATTCGAGATGATGATGATTGGCGGTGCTGCCGTTGGCGCGTTTCTCATCAGCAATGACATGGGTGGTGTGAAACACACGCTCAAGGACATGGGCAAGGTCTTCAAGGGGCCCAAATGGAAACCAGACGACTATAAGGATCTTCTGTGTTTGCTGTTTGCCCTCATCCGAATCGCGCGTGCAAATCCGGTTGAGGTGGAGCAACATATTGAAGACCCTGAAAACTCGGCTGTGTTCGGGAAGTACCCCAAGATCCTTGCGGACAAAGAAGCGATCAACCTGATCAGCGATACAATGCGCTCGGCTTCCATGAACTATGACGATCCGCACCAGGTCGAAGAGGTTCTCGAAAAACGGATTGAAGCCAACCTTCACCATGCGCTGCATTCCAGCCACGCACTGCAGACGATGGCGGATGGTTTGCCCGCGCTTGGGATTGTTGCGGCCGTTCTGGGCGTGATCAAGACGATGGCCTCGATCGATCAACCGCCAGAAGTTCTGGGCAAGATGATCGGCGGCGCTCTTGTTGGGACGTTCCTGGGTGTTTTCCTGTCCTATGGTCTGGTCGCGCCATTTGCCGGCAAGGTGAAATCCGTGGTCGAAGAAGACGCGCATTTCTATCAGCTTATCCGCGAGGTTCTTGTGGCGAACCTTCACAACCACGCCGCAGCGATTTGTATTGAGGTGGGGCGTCAGAACACGCCATCCCACATTCGGCCCGGGTTCTCCGAGCTGGAGGAAGCTTTGAACGAAGTGAAACAGGGCGCAGCATGATATCGCGAGCAATCGCATTTGCGGCTGCAGTAGTGGTCGCTGGATATGCAGAAGCACAAACAATCGTAACACGCTCGGGAGAGCACGACACATTCACCCGCTTGGTGATGCGTCTACCCGACGGTATCGAGTGGTCACTGACCCAAAATGAAAACGTCGCGACCGTCAATGTTGGGTCTCCGACAGCTGTCTTTAACACGCAATCCGTATTCGATCTCATTCCCCGTACCCGCATTCGCTCCGTGAGCCAGGCTGCCCCAGGTCAACCACTGCGCATTGATCTCGGGTGTGAGTGTAGCGTCGATTATTACCAGCAGTCCGATGGCTACTTGGTGATCGACGTGCGCGAGGGGCGCTCGCTGACTCTGGCAGAACCGTCCGATCGTGCAAGCCTGCCGCTTACTTTTCCGAGCGCTCGCGCAGGGCGTGACTTCAACATTGACTCGCGTGATCTGGCCAGTGCGCGCGTTGCAATGGGTCTTGAAGATGCAGTTGAGCAGACATTCGGATCCGCGAAGCGACAACCGCTCCATACGGGTCCGGTAGAGATCCCTTTGCTCGGTGATGAAACTGGTATTGCGCCTGCGCAAAAGGCCGAAGATGTCGCCGTGCCGGACACCAAAGACGACGATGACAAGCCTTCGCCTGAGACACTGACTGCAGATTCAAGTCTGCTCATGGATCTTGAGGAGAATCGTCGCGCGGCGTTGGTCAACGATACCGAGACACGGTTGCTACAACAAATCGGGCGTGCCAGCGATCAGGGTCTTCTCAACCCGAATGAACAGGGCCAAGCGGCGCTTCAACTCGACCCTTTGGGGAACGAGAATAGGCCTCTCAATCCTCTGGACAATATGTCCGTTACATCTGCAATTGATCGTGAAACAGGTCTTTTTGCAGTATCCAATGGTCGTGATGAAGCGGCATCTCATTGTATTCCAGACCTTGAAATAGCGGTTTACAAATGGGGTAAGGAAACACCATTTGCAGAGCAGATTGGCGCCTTGAGAAACGAAATTCTCGGTGAGTTCGATCAACTCAATCGCGATGCGACCCTGAAACTCGCGAGGACATACCTCTATTTTGGCTTTGGCGCGGAGGCGGTTTCGACGCTTCACATGCTCTCCGAGAGCAATCTCAAGCCGCGCTCGCGTGAGATCATGACGACAATTGCGCAGATCCTCGATGGGGAAGAACTTCCTGTAAATACGATTTTTTCCGGCCAGCAAACCTGTAGTGGCGGCGCGGCCTTCTGGGCTGCGATGGCGGACGGCGTCGTTAAAAAGGGGGCAAACTCTGACGCAATTCAGCAGACCTTCGCACGTTTGCCCGCGCATCTGCGTGTCCAACTTGGTGCGCGCATGACCAGGCTCTTTGCTGAAGCCGGAGACCCAAGCGTTGCAAAAGCGACCTTGCGGTCTGTTGATCGCACCGGGGTCGAAGGGGTGCCGGATCGCAACCTGGCAGAGGCGGCAATTGCGGAGCTTGACGGTGACACGGATGCGGTGGCTCGCAACCTCACAGAAGAAGTTGCGGAGCAAAGCCAAAACACCCCGCTCGCGCTCATCGAACTTGTCGAATTGAGTTATGCGGAACGTCGGGCGCTTTCCCCGGATGTTCCGGATCTGACGGCCTCCTACGAGCTTGAGTACCGAGACGCCGCATTGGGTGCAGAACTGCGAAAAGCCGAAGTTATGGCGTTGGCGCTGACCGGTAGTTTTGACGCGGCATTCAAAAAGAGTGCCAAGCTTGAAGAGCGCGATGGGCTCATGGCGCGAGATTCTGTAAATACCCCGCTGATGACACTGCTTACTGAGAACGCGGATGACGTGACCTTCTTGAAGTACGCTCTGATCTTTGCTCACGAGGCAGGTGCGACGCGTGCGGGCCAGGTTGGGGACATCATTGCGCGCCGGTTGCTTGATCTGGGTTTTGCAGAGCAGGCGGAGATGATCCTGCGCAAAATGAGCCTCGAACCTCAAAATGAAGACCGCCGCATGATGAGTGCAGAGGCGCATCTGCAATTGGACCAACCCCAACGCGCCCTGGTGGAACTGATGGGGCTCGAAGGTCAGCAGGCTGATCGCATGCGCGCAGAGGCGCTTTGGCGCAACAAGGAATATGAACGCGCAAGCGAATACATGATGTCGGCGCAAGACCTGGACGGTGCCGCACGGGGGTTCTGGCTGTCCGAGGATCTGGAAGCTGTGGAGGCCATCAGTGAGGACGCAGCTCCGTTTCGGTCTGTGGCCGAGGTGACCAAGCAGATCGATTCCGCTGTGCGTGAGCCCGAAGGCTTGCCGCCTTTGGCCGAAGCGCGCGCGCTGGTAGAGAGCAGTGTCGGCGCAAGATCTTCGATTGAGGAGCTGTTGCGCAAAGTGGAGCGCACGCCAGATGAAGTCGAGGATTGACCTACAACGGACTTGGTTTCGCGACAGAATACGAATGGCCGCGCTCTCTGAGTTCGGCCATTTCGCTTTGCACTGATAACACTTTTTAAAGCATAGCGGCCTAGCTTGAGGACTAGGGAAGAATCCTCATCTGGAACAGGCAGAATGCCAGTGCATGACGATAGACACGCCGGGCGCAACGCGCGGAATTTGTTTGCTGTAGAACGTGGGACAGGCCATGTTGCTGCAGTTTTTGGCATTTCGGCCTCTCTAGATCAGACTTCAGCCCCCTCTCACTCCCGGTGCTTATGCACTGCCGGACCGCTTCTGATCGCTTTCACATAAGAGAAAATCCGTGCCGAATCTGTCAGTCAAAGAGCTCTTTAGTCCGACCATCCTTTTGGCGATGGCGCTGATGGCGATTATCGTGATGATGATCCTTCCGATGCCTGCTTGGGTGTTGGATGTGGGTCTTGCAACTTCGTTTGCGCTCGCCATCCTTATCTTCACCATCACCTTGTTCATTGAACGGCCACTGGATTTTTCATCCTTTCCAACGATCCTGCTTGGTTCGCTCATGCTGCGTTTGTCTCTCAACGTGTCTTCGACCAAGCTTATTATCGGGCAGGGGCACACCGGCACTGATGCGGCAGGGAACGTGATTGAGGGCTTTGCCAATTTTGTGATGGGAGGCAGTGTATTCCTCGGCCTAGTGGTCTTTGGGGTGCTGCTCATCGTGAACTTCATGGTGATCACCAAAGGTGCCGCACGGATGGCAGAGGTTGGCGCGCGTTTTGCCCTTGATGGGATGCCGGGCAAACAGCTCGCGATCGACAGCGATATGTCAGCTGGTGCGATTGATCATGCAACAGCCAAGGAACGGCGCGAAACAGAACAGCGGGAAACCACCTTCTTTGGCTCCTTGGATGGTGCCTCGAAGTTTGTGAAAGGGGATGCCATCGCGGGCCTTCTCATCACGCTTCTCAATCTGATCATGGGTCTGATCATGGGAATCTTGATCCATGGGATGCCTGTCGCCACTGCATTTGAAACCTACGCGATCCTGACGGTGGGGGATGGCCTGGTATCGCAGATCCCCTCAGTCATCATCTCCATCGCGGCCGCTCTTTTGCTCGCGCGCGGCGGGGCGTCCGGCTCGACAGACACCGCGATTTTCTCTCAGTTCTCCAAATATCCCGGGGCAATTGGGGCCGTTGCGGTCCTGATGGTGCTCTTCGCGCTGGTGCCCGGCCTCCCCTTCGTACCATTTATCGCGGGTGGAGGCGCGCTGGGCTATCTCGCGTATCGCGTCAAGACAAACAACGACGCAGCCGCCCAGGAAGAGATCGACGCCAAGGTTGAGGAAGTGCAATCGCCCGAAAAAACCAAGGCCCTGGGAGACATCCTCGACCTTGACGATCTGCATCTTGAGTTCTCTCAGGACCTTGTTTCAATGGTGCTGGATCCCGGCACCGGGCTTGATGCCCGTATCGCGAATATGCGCACCCATGTGGCGACAACCTTCGGGCTGATCCTGCCGGAGATCCGGCTCACGGATGAGGCTGAGCTCGAGAATGGCACCTATGTGGTGCGTATTCAGGGGGTCGAGCAGGCGCGTGGTACGCTTCACCCGGACATGGTGTTGGCGCTTATGCCCGACAATCACGCGGCATTGCCCTCTGGCACCGATGTGACGGAACCTGTTTACGGTGCGCCAGCGCGCTGGATTGCTACCAAACATCAGGAAGATGCTGCGCTGATGGGGGCGACGGTTGTATCGCCGCCGGAAATTCTTGCGACGCACCTCCTGGAGGTCGTGAAGCAGAGCTTCCCGCGTCTGCTGACGTTGAAGGCTCTGCGGCGCCTGCTGCGTGAAATGACCGAGCTAAGTGATGAATTCCGCGCCAATGCCAACAAGAAGCTTCTGGATGAACTGATCCCAGATAAGGTGCCGATTGATACGCTCCATGCGGTTCTTCGCCTGCTCTTGGAGGAGCGAGTATCGATCCGGAACATGCCTTTGATCCTCGAGTCCATCGCCGAAGCCCGGATGCGAACAACCTCGCCTGAACTGATCACAGAACATGTTCGACAGCGCCTCGGATTCCAGCTCGTTGCAGAGATGAAGCGCGAAGACGGAACCATCCCGCTGGTTCAGCTCGCCCCGGAATGGGAAGATGCCTTTACCACCTATCAGGTGGAGACCCAATCTGGCCTCGATATCGCGCTGCCGCCTGACACCTTCAACAAGCTTGTCGATGCAATGAGCGAAAAGATCAATCAGGTCACCGAACAGGGGATTTTTGCTGCGATCGTCACCTCGACGCGTCGGCGCCGGTATTTGCGCACTATCCTGCGCTCGCGCGGTATCCAGAACCCGGTTTTGTCGTTCGAAGAGATTGGTCTGGAGGCGCGCCCTGCATTGGTGGGCATGGTCGCGGCATGAATTTCGTAGGCATAACGCCAGAGCTCATGGCCTTGTTTGGCGCGGGCTTCTGGCACGCCGCCATCGTGTTCCTGCGCATCGGGGCAATGACCTCGATCATGCTCGGGTTTGGCGAACAGCTGATCCCGACACAAATTCGCCTCGTCGCCGGATTGGTGTTCACCGCAATCGTCGCGCCGGCCCTTCCACAGATGCCGATGCCCCAAACCGTCATGCAATATGCCGGGCTCATGGCGACAGAAGTTGTCGTTGGTCTGGCTCTTGGACTTGGTTTGCGCATGTTCATGCATATGCTGCAAACGGCGGGATCGATTGCCGCGCAATGTACCTCACTGAGCCAGGTTCTCGGTGGGGCAGGTGCGGATCCGATGCCGGCTCTGGGGGCGGTGCTGTGGATTTCGGGGATTGCAGTGGCGGTGATGCTCGATTTTCACATCCATGCAGCACAATTGATGATCCGTTCCTACGACCTGTTTCCCGTTGGTATCTTTCCGAGCGCTTCTGGTCTCTCCGAATGGGGAGTGCATCGGGTCTCGGCGACTTTTGCGCAGGCCTTTACACTGGCTGCGCCGTTCCTGATCACAGCCGTTGTGTACAACCTCACCTTGGGGGTCATCAATCGCGCAATGACGCAACTAATGGTGGTATTTGTCGGTGCTCCCGTAATCACATTTGGTGGTCTCGCGATCCTGATGATTGGTGCGCCGATGATGCTTGAGGTCTGGGGGCACGGACTTTTGATGTTCTTTGCCGATCCCGGAGTTGGGATGCCATGAGCGACGAAAACGACGATTCAGACAAGTCATTTGAGCCGACGCCTGAAAAACTTCGAAAAGCGCGACAGGAGGGGGACGTTCCCAAATCGAACGACCTCCTGCAGGCGGCGTCTTACTTGGGTCTCTTGATTGCATTTTATACTGCGGGCCGTTCGTCGATTGAACAGCTCGGCACAGTTCTGATGAGCATGATTGACCAACCTGACCGGTTGGCGCCTGTGTTTTTCGGAGATGGAATTGCAGCGCCAGTGGCTTGGGAGTTCATCTCAGACGCGCTGACGTCTGTCATCGCATGGTTCGCCGTGCCTGCCGCTCTGGTGATTTTGGCTGTATTCGCTCAAAAAGCGATGGTGTTTGCACCCAAGAGAATTCAGCCTAAACTGTCTCGCCTTTCAATCATCAAGAACGCCAAAAACAAATTTGGACGGTCCGGTTTGTTTGAATTCGCCAAGAGCTTTTTCAAGCTCTTGCTGTATTCGATCACGCTGGGCGTATACCTCTCGTGGCGCCTGCCAGAGATGATCGCCTCCGTGGGTACAAGCCCTTTTACGGTCGTGCCGTTTCTTGTGCAGCTTGCGATGGAATTCCTGATCCTGACATTGATCATCGCGCTGGCGATCGGTCTTGTGGACGCGCCATTTCAGCAGGCTGAGTTCATTCGCAAGAACATGATGTCACGCAAGGATGTCATGGATGAGATGAAAAACTCCGAGGGTGATCCTCACACAAAAGGGCAACGGAAACAAAAAGGACGCCAGATTGTCAGCAAGCAAATTGCGGCCGCGGTGCCAGAAGCTGATGTGGTTATTGTGAACCCGACCCACTATGCGGTTGCGCTGAAATGGAGCCGTGTTTCGGGGAGCGCGCCTGAATGTGTTGCAAAAGGCGTCGATGGAGTGGCGGCAATGATCCGGGAGATCGCGCAAGAAAACGGCGTGCCCCTTCACAGTGATCCACCAACGGCGCGCGCCCTATATGCCACCGTTGAGGTGGGTGAAGAAATCGCAGAAGAACACTATGCACCGGTCGCCGCAGCGATCCGTTTTGCAGAAGAAATGCGCAAAAAGGCAAAAGAGAGCATCCTATGAAGCAGGACAAAATGCTTGCCCAGATGCAAGCTGTCACCAACGCGGTCTATCTGCGCGAACATGCCAAGATTAAGCCGATTCTAGATCGTGAGGCGCAGCTTCGCGGGAATCTTGCAATGCTGAAGCAACAGGTCGAAGAATCTCGGGCGCTTGTGGAGCAAAGCCACGAGATCAAAGCGCTTGGTGTCGATTTGCACTGGCAGAAGTGGCATACAAATGCGCGCCGCGATATCAATCAGGATCTCGCGCAGGTGACGGCACAAAAGTTCCGGGCAATGGATAAGCTTCGCCAGGCTTTTGGGCGCAAGCACGCTGTAGAGACGATGGAGCAACAGTTTAAGTCGGACGCCAAGGAGCGGCGCAACAAGATGTTGTTTGATCGACTGATGGATCTCGACTGACTGCCTTTCATGCGCTGAGCGCATATTGCCACCTTGATAGGTGTTATCGGAAGCGCTGCCTGGCGTGATCAGGAATATCCTCAAAGAACAACCTCTTTGTCAGGACCAGCTTGGCCCTGCGAAAAGATCAGACTTTCCGGCATTGGGGGAGAACGCTGCAGTTTCGAACGCGTCTCTCAAGAGGCGATCTGATGTTCTTAAAGACCACACAAAGAAAGAGCCGCCTCCAATACTGGACGCGGTTCTTAAAGTTTGAGGGGCTTGCCGATCTCTGGGTCAGACGTCTTGACGGGTGATATCAAGGATCAATACGTCGACAACGTCTTTACCGAGGAAGCGGCGCGCTTCTTCTCGTAGTGAAGTGCGCAGGGGGTCGAGGATTTCCGATCGGGTGAAGGCCCCGCGGAACCCACCCATATTCGCATGGTCAAACAAAACGCGCAGGAAGACATCGCGCAGTTTGGGCTCATATGTGTGTACTTTGCCCGACAACCCAGGCTTGGTCTCAAGGCTGAGCGACAAGACCACCATCGCTGTCATCTGGTCGCGTTCGACCACTGGGATTACAAACTGGTTCTTGATCTTGATGAACTCGTTCTGCTCGGTCGGGTCCTCTTCTTCCTCCGCTTCAGAGTGATCTTCGCCAGCCTCATCAGTGGCCATATCATGCTCGTCACCCTTCGCGGCGACCTCTGTCATCTCCGGTGCGGGCGCCAGCATGATGCCAGCGCCTATGCCACCGCCGATGCCCAGGATCAGCATGAGTATGGGAAGCAATTTCGCCATTATAACCTCCTTTAGAACGGCAGAACGGCGTCTAGAACCTGCTGTCCATAGCGCGGTTGCTGCACGTCGGTGATTTGACCACGTCCGCCATAGGACACACGAGCCGAGGCAATCTTGTCATAGGTGACTTCATTTTGGCGGCTTATGTCGTCGGGGCGCACATAGCCAGACACTAGCAACTCGCGCAGTTCGAAGTTGACGCGGAGCTCTTGCGATCCGCTGATGGCCAGCACGCCATTGGGCAGCACATCCACAACTGTCGCTGCAACACGCAGTTCGAGTTTTTCACTGCGGCTGACAGAGCCGCTCCCACCCGAAGAAGACGTGCTTCCGAGGTCAACCAGGTCTGCGCTGCTTGCGCCTTCAGGCAGCCGTTCATCGAGGCGCTGAGGCAGGCCAAGAAGCTGTGGCACCTGCAGGCTTTCGGAGGAGTTCCGAGAGCGTTGTGTATCGTTGGAGATCGAGGCCTTCTCGTTGATTTCGATCACCACGGTAAGAATATCGCCCTTTTTGGTGGCGCGACGATCCCCCAGCAGCGAGCCGCGAGACCCACTCCAGAGTGAAGCGTTGTCAACCGCCCGCGGCGTCTGCGAGGATACAGGCAGGCCCTGATAAAGCATGGCCACATGTTCCTGGGTTTCGTTTGCAGGGGTGAAACTCGGGGGTTTGCCCAAGTGATCCATGCGTGCGCACCCGCCAACCAGGCTGAGGCCGAGGACTGCACATTTGACTGCGAGAAGGGGTTTCATCAATTTACCTCAATATTTCCGTCTGCCCGGATGCGGCCAGTGACCGTCGTGCGCGAGGACAGGTTCATAACGCGGATCAGCTCGCCTTTCGCGCCGCGGCCGAGGGACCGACCTTCGGTTGTGATTTCGAGCCCACCGTGGCGGAAGATCAGTTTTACCAAGTCGTTTCGATCCACGAGCGCAGGCGGACCGATATCGCCAGCGTGGATCGGGCGGCTGGCATAAAGTGCAATGCGTGCCTCCTGCCCAATGATCTCGTTGGGGCTGCTCAACGCGCCGGGCGACTCGACGTTTTTGAACACGAGGTCGTCGGCGGTGATCACTTCCTTTGCCCGTATGGTCCGGACCGGCACGAGAATGTCGGCCAGCGCGGATTGGGCAAAGAGAATCCCGATGAGAAAAGGCAGGAGTTTCATTTAGCGCACCTGTGTGGTTGCCGACATCATCTGATCGACAGCGGAGATCACCTTGGAGTTCATCTCGTATCCGCGCTGGGCTTCGATCAGTTCGGTGATCTCGCGCACGGCATCAACCGAGCTGTCTTCCAAGTATTTCTGGCGCAGGAAACCGATCCCATCAGCACCAGGTTCGGTGGTGTTGGGCTGGCCGGAGGCCTCGGTCTGCTTGAAGAGGTTGCCCCCCATCGCCTCAAGTCCCTTGGGATTGGTGAAACCAGAGAGGGTGAACTGGCCCAGAAGCTCCGCTTCGATGGTGTCGTTGAAATATGCGTAGACCTCGCCCTCGCCGTTGATGGAGATGGATTTAGCATCCTCAGGAACGGTGATTTCCGGTGAGACCGGGTAGCCATCATTGGTAACGATCAACCCTTCGGCAGAGCGTTTGAAAGACCCGTCACGGGTGTAGGCGGTTTCGCCAGAGGGCAGCGTCACCTCGAAGTAGCCGTTTCCATCAATCGCGAGATCGAGTTCATTGCCGGTTTGCGACAGCGCACCTTGATTGAGGTAAACAGAAACCGCAGCCGGCCGGACGCCGAGGCCAACCTGAACCCCCGTGGGCAGCACAGTGCCATCGGAGGCATTTACCGTCCCGGCACGGGAGATCTGCTGATAGTGCAGGTCCGCAAATTCCGCGCGGCGCGCGTTGTAGGCGGTGGTGTTCATATTGGCCAGGTTGTTGGAGATCGTTTCAACACGCAGTTGCTGCGCGCTCATCCCCGTGGCGGCAATTTTAAGTGCACGCATGGTTATCTCCTATGATTTCATCAAGTTGTCGATGGCCGAGCGGATGCGCTTGTCTTCGTGATCGAGGAAACTCTGCCCCATCTCGTAGGCGCGCTGGACCTCGATCATCCGAGCCAGTTGGTGAATGGTGTTGACGTTGGAGCCCTCAAGAAACCCCTGCAGGACTTGCGCCCCTGCAGCTGGCAACGTCTCGCCTTCCACCCGGAACATCACACCGTCTTCGCGCAGAATCTGAGCGTCTTCATCCGGCACAAAGAGACCGATCTGACCCAGCTGCTGACCATCGGCGCTAAGGGTACCGTCGGCGCCAAATGAAATGCTTTCGGCGCCGCCCGGCACAAACATCGGTGCCTGCCCGGCGTCCAGAACCCGGTATCCGTCCGCAGTTACAAGATCGCCTTCGGCGTTCGGGGTAAAGTTCCCCGCGCGTGTCAGCCTGTTGCCAGCTGGGGTCTCCACCATGAAAAAGCCCTCACCTTCGATCGCAAGATCAAATGTGCCGTTGGTCTGGTTCATGGTGCCCTGCTCGAGCGAGGTGTTGCGAATATTCGCGCGCCCCATCGACAGGCTTTCCTGACCGGGGGCCGACTTGACGTATTCCGAGAAGATCAGCCCTTCTGAGCGATAACCTGTCGTCGCAGAGTTCGCGATGTTATTGGCCACAGCCTGCATCTCGTTCAGCAGACCTGATTGGCGCGATAAAGTCGTGTAGCCGATAGAACCCATTACAGTCCTCCAGTTCCCTGAATCAGGGGAATTACGTGACCGGTAAAGAAGGCGACGAGCGTCTGAGTCATCGTGGCCATCGTCAGCCAGAAAACGACAAGAATCCCCGCAAGCTTAGGAACAAATGTCAGCGACATTTCCTGGATGGATGTCAGCGCCTGAAACAGGCCGACCGTAAGACCGATCACCAGAGCTGCGATGAGAATGGGCAGCGACATAGTGATCGCCGCCAAAATTCCCTGGCGCAGAGTATCGTAGAAAATGCCTTCGGTTAGCATGGCTTAGACCGGCATCCGCAGGATTTCCTGATAGGCTTCAACGACCTTGTTGCGCACCGTTACCGCGGTCTCAACGGCCAGCTCGGTCTGTGCGAGCGCCTGAACAAGCTGATGCGGATCTGCGCCGCCTGTCATCGCTTGCACCGACACTTGCTCGCTGTGTGCAAGTGTATTGGTGAAATCCTGAAAGCTGGTCTTGGCCTGCTCCTGCAGGGAAGTCGGATTGTAATCCGGGTCAACTTTGGTTGCCGGACGTGCAGCGGCATAGCCGGAGGTGGCGGTAAGCGAACGAATATCCATTCTGGATCTCCAATCTGTTCAGGTTAGCGGCGCAAAAGATCCATCAGGGACGACGACATTTGTCGCGTCTGATCGAACATTTTCAGGTTGGCCTCATAGGTACGCTGCGCTTCGCGCGCGTCCGCGATTTCGATCATCAGATCGACATTCGATCCCTCGTAGTGACCGGTTTCATCGGCCAAAGGGTGGGAGGGATCGTAAACTTGCTCCAGTTCGGTGCGGTCGAGTGACACCCGACCAACTCTGACTTGGCTCACATCGGTTTCCAGATCACGCACGGACTGGAAGGACACCGTTTTACGGCGATACCCCGGAGTGTCCGCGTTGGAAATGTTCTCCGATACATGGGTAAGTCGCGCCGCCTGCGCGCGCAGGCCACTCGCTGTAACGGAGAGGGATTTGGAAAAGTCGCTCATATCTCAGTCTCCTTGATTAGCTACGGCCAAGGCTGGCGCGCAGGATGTTCATGGAAGAGCGGTAGATGGCCAACGCGCGATCGTGCTGCCGTTTGGCTTCGATCCCGTTCAGGATCTGCTCTTCCAGTGAGACGGAGTTGTTGTTGGGATCTACGGACGACTCGTCCGTTGTGACGGCCCAATCAAACCCGGAACCATTGACGCCATTGATGTGCGACCCGCGTGAAGCGATCATGTCGCCCTGCGCTTCGCTCGCAGCAAAGACCTCTCTGAAAGGTTTGATATCCTTTGCGTGATACCCTGGAGTATCCGCATTTGCGATATTTTCCGAGACAAGCGCCTGACGCTTGCCTGCATGGGTCGCCATGGAATAGGCGATATTAAAAACATTCAGTCTTTCGAACACCGGGGCTTCTCCCTCGATCAATTTCAATCAAGGCTTAACCCTGATTCCTTTAGAAATTGTTTTCAGAGGAATGTTGGAGAACCCGCAGATGATGAAATCGATCCAGGCGCTCAGCCAAGAACTGGCCAATACTCGCCTTGCCGCGCCCATGGGCCGGGTGACAGGGATTTCAGGTGGCGAGATCGAAGTCTCAGGTCTGGAAAGCCAGGCGCGGATCGGCGATCGGCTAACCCTGAGACGCGGTAAGAAAGACGATCTGCATGGCGAAGTGCTGGCAATTGGTTCAGACCACATTCGTATGTTGCCCGATACTGCCCCCGAGCGTGCCTCCATCGGGGATGCGGTCCTTTTGTTCCAGACGCCCGAGTTCGCCCCGGATGACAGCTGGGTTGGCCGCGTCATTGATCCCTTTGGGGAGCCTCTGGATGGCAAGCCCATGTTGCGCGGGGTCGAGAGCCGGGACCTGATGGAAAGCCCGCCCAAAGCCGCTGCGCGGCGCGGTCTTGGTAAACGGCTCTCGACGGGTCTTGCCATTCTCAACACCGTGCTTCCGATTGTAACGGGGCAGCGGATCGGTCTTTTTGCCGGGTCTGGCGTGGGTAAATCTACCCTGATGGCGCAGCTGGCGCAGAACATGGAAGCGGACGTCGTCGTGATGGCGCTGATCGGGGAACGCGGGCGCGAGGTCAATCACTTCGTGAAGGAAGTGCTGGGGCCTGAAGGTATGAAACGCGCAGTTGTTGTCGCTGCGACCTCAGACCAATCCGCGCTCGTGCGTAGACGCTGCGCATGGGCGGCGATGTCTGTTGCGGAGCACTTTCGGGATCAGGGGCTGAATGTGCTGTTCATGGCCGATTCGATCACGCGATTTGCAGAAGCGCATCGTGAAATTGCTGTCGCCTCGGGTGAAGCCCCGGCGCTTCGCGGGTTTCCGCCGTCGGTTACACCCCTGATTACGGGTCTTTGTGAACGCGCCGGACCGGGGCTTGAAGGTCAGGGAGACATTACTGCTGTCTTTAGCGTTCTGGTCGCCGGCTCTGACATGGACGAACCGATTGCAGACATTCTACGCGGGGTTTTGGACGGGCATATTGTGCTCAATCGCGAAATTGCAGAACGAGGACGATTCCCGGCGATTGATGTCTCGCGATCAGTCTCGCGCAGTCTGCCCGCCGCAGCGACCAAGGAAGAAAACGAGATGATTCTGGCTGTACGGAAGTTCCTCGGGGCCTATGAACAGTCTGAGGTTATGATCCGTGCGGGTCTGTATTCTGAAGGCAATGATCTTGTACTCGACCAAGCTGTAAAAATCTGGCCAGAGCTAGATTCTTTCTTTGGTCGCAATGAGCTGGATGGAATCAAGGGCAGCTTCAATCGCTTGGCCCTGTTGCTCAGACGCGCAGGTGGCGGCCGGTAGCGGGCACCATAACCGGCTGGTCCTCATCACTCCGCATGGGGGACGCGCACACAAAAATGCCGCCTTCAACGGGCGGCATTTTCTTGCGAGGATTGATCTGCCTTCCGAAACTTCCCTCGCTCTGATGTAGAGTTTGCTCAACCTTTTGAAGAAGCAAACGAATGCGAAAGAGCCGTTTTAGCGAAGAGCAGATCATTGGCATCCTGAAGGAGCACCAATCCAGGATAGGCGCCAAGGAGCTTTGCCGGAAGCATGGCATCAGTGATGGCACGTTCTACAAATTGCGCTCAAAGTATGGCGGCATGGAAGTGTCGGAGGCCAATCGGCTGAAGGCGCTCGAAGCCGAGAACGCGAAGCTCAAGAAGATGCTGGCGGAACATATGCTTGACGTTGGCACGCTCAAGGGGATGCAGGGAATGGAAGCAGGCGATCGCCATGCGTTCGAGTGAGCCTATGGACCCTTCTGAAGCCCGGTTCAAGGCGACGCGCTGTGGACTGGGCCATGCCAAAAAACTACAACCAGCGGCTGGCCTGTGCCTTGGCCGGGATTGATCCGCGTGTCTATAGGCGACGACCATCCAGACCGGAGGAGACAGAACTCCGAGAGAGGCTGAAGGAACTGTCCGGGGAACGTCGGCGCTTGGGCTATCGGCGGCTGCACCGCCTGCTGGGGCGAGAGGGCTGGCAGGTGAATTGGAAGAAGATTTACCGGATTTACCGCGAAGAAGGCCTGACAGTGCGTAAGCGTGGTGGTCGCAAAGTAGCGATTGGAACGCGCGCGCCCATGTCGATCCCGCAGGGGCCGAACCACCGATGGTCCTTGGACTTTGTCTCAGACAGCCTTTCAGATGGGCGCCGGTTCCGTGTCCTGTGCGTCATCGATGACTTCAGCAGGGAATGCCTGGCCTGCGTGGTCGACACCTCGCTGTCAGGGCAGCGCGTGGGACGAGAACTTGATAGCACTGTCCGAACGCGTGGTTATCCCTGCATCGTGATCAGCGACAACGGAACGGAACTGACTTCGAGCGCCATTCTGAGATGGCAGGAGGATCGAAAGGTCGAGTGGCACTACATTGCGCTTGGAAAGCATATGCAGAACGGCTTTGTGGAAAGCTTCAACGGCCGCCTACGGGACGAGTGTCTTAACGAGCACCTGTTTGCCAACCTGCGCCATGCCAGAGGACTGATCTCGGCTTGGCACACCGACTACAATCACCACCGCCCCTACATGAGCATCGACGGGCTCACCCCGCGGGAGTATCATCAACGGTCAGTAAAGGACCAAACCCTGATGTGATCCCCGAAAACGCCCCCGTTTTTGATTAGAGTTTTCCGCAGAGAAACCCTGGCTGGGAGAGGAGCGGAAACGCATGAAGGCATCGAAGTTCACGGACGCGCAGAAGGCGTTCATCATCAAGCAGGCGGAGGACGGCACCTCGGTGGCCGAGGTCTGCCGCAAGGCCGGGATCAGCACGGCGACATTTTTCAACTGGAAGAAAAAATATGCTGGCCTGATGCCATCCGAGATGAAACGGCTCAGGGAACTCGAGCAGGAGAACGCGCGTCTGAAGAAGATCGTCGCGGATCTCGCGCTCGACAAGGAAATGCTGCAGGACGTCATTAAGCGAAAGCTTTGAGGCCTGCCCGGAAAAGGTCGCTGGTCGACGGGATGCGGGCGGATTGGCAGGTGTCGATCCGCCGGGCCTGCGAGGTGATCCGGTTCGATCCGAGAACCTATCGCTACAAATCCCGCCGGCCTGGGCAGGCCGCTTTGGAACAGCGGATACGAGAGATTTGCCAGACGCGCGTGCGCTTCGGCTACAGGCGCGTGCATGTGCTGCTGCGCCGGGAGGGCTGGGAGATCAACGCCAAGAAGACCTATCGCATTTACAAGGAGTTGGGTATGCAACTTCGGAGCAAGACACCTAAGCGCCGGGTGAAGGCCAAGCTGCGGGATGACCGCAAGGAGGCTGTCAGCCCCAATGACGTCTGGGCTATGGACTTTGTTCATGATCAGCTGGCTACAGGCTGGAAACTTCGGGTTCTGACGGTCGTCGACACCTTCTCACGCTATGTCCCGGTGCTTGATGCTCGGTTCACATATCGCGGGGAGGACGTGGTCGCGACGCTTGAGCAAGTATGCAAGCGCACCGGCTACCCAGCCACCATCCGTGTTGACCAGGGCAGCGAGTTCATCTCCAAGGATATGGACCTTTGGGCCTATGCCAACGACGTGACATTGGACTTCTCCCGTCCGGGCAAACCTACCGACAACGCCTTCATCGAGGCGTTCAATGGCCGGTTCCGGGCGGAGTGCCTGAACGCGCACTGGTTCATGAGCCTTGAAGATGCAGCCGAAAAGTTGGAGGCTTGGCGTAGAGACTACAATGAAGAACGCCCGCACGGGGCTATCGGGAACAAGGTCCCGGCAGACCTGATGAAATCAGTTCACGACACCAGCCCGTGAACCTGATGGAACCGCGGAAATTCTAACAACGGCCGAGGGCACGTTGGGTAGCACATCAGAACCGCGGAAACTCTCATTATAAATGAGGGAGCCTCGGGGGGCAGGTCAATTCGGTTGCCTGTTGAGCTATTTATCATCCTCATAGACCTGAGGCGCCTCACCTACTCACACTCGTTGGAGACTACCACCAATGAAGTGTGTAGTCGCGGGGCCTGGGAAGATGCGCCAAGCGCCCAGACGGATCAGGGCGCTTGGGGAAATGATGGATGTTAGCCGCGCAGCATCATGAGGGCGGCGCTGCCGGAGCTATATCCGCTGCTGAGATTGTTCATCTGCGAGCGGGTGAGATACATGTTGACCAGCTCATCCATCTTGTCGCCAGAGATGAATTCCGAGGGTTTGTCGGTCCCCAGAACTTGTTGTGCCTTGCGCTTGTAGACCTCGACAGCCTGGTCAATATCCATTTGACCAACCTCTTTGGGCAGGCCCAACGCGACTTGCATGAAGTCGGTCATCGCCTGCTGGCCCATGATCGTGAACCACTGCGAATTGGCGCTTGGACCATTGTCTTCATCATTCATCGTGCGCAGTTCTTCGAGAGCTTCTTCAAACGCTTTTTCAGCATCGGTATCGTCGCTCTGGAACAAGGTGTTTAGTTCTCGCTCGGCGATATCGGAATAATAGGTAATGAAGAATTCGCTCTCACCCGCAGCTTCCGCGTTGGTGCGATAGGCATCGTTCACTGCGCCGATTTGATACGGGCCGGTCAGCTCTTTGAGGTCAGCGGTCCCAAACAGTTCAACCGCTTTATCTTTGTAGATTGTTAGCTGCTCGTCGATCGTCAGGTCCGAAAAGATTTCACCCGGCGCAAGCGCAGAGGACACATCAAGGGCCGTGTTCAAGAAGCGCGGGACGCCGGTTTGACCCATGACACTGTACCACCCGGCATCTATTTCCGCGGTTGCCGCGGCATCCGCATCACCACCATCGATCGCATCCCCCTGATTGTAGGAGAATTTTAGGATGGTCTCAGCCGTGCGCAGATTGGAAGAGATTTCGCTACTGGAGAGACCAGCGTTCGTGGCATTTTCCCGATAAACTTCGAGTGTTGCATCCAAGTTTGCTGCACTAGCAAAGACATTGGGGTCATCTGTGCCAAAGGCTTCAATGGCTTTTTCACGATAGATCCGCATGGCTTCGCTGGTCTCTCGTGTCGCGATATCGTCAGGCAATTCCAGAGCGGTTTTCATAAACTCCGCCAGGGGTTCCTGCCGGGAGATGAAATCCCATTCTTCATTCAGCGCGGCATCGCGAGAGATCATCTGATCCAGGATGTGTTCTGACAGTTCCGCAGTCTTTGCGGTTTCAGCTGCATCATCCCCGTTCACGGTTGCACGGGTTTTAAAGGCGGAAATGATTGTGTCTTTGTTCTCGGCCGAGAAGAAGACCGTTGGATCGTCGGTTCCAAAGATAATCTGCGCACGTTCTCGATAAAGCTGGATGCGTTCGTCGTCTTCAAGTCCAGCGGCACCTGCAGAGATTCTGAGCGTGGTATCAAAGAATTCTCGAAGCGTGTCGCGCTCGATAATATCTTCCCACTGGTCCTCGACAGAGGTCACACCAGGGACATCATCGTCTTTGCCGTTGATCTCCTTCATGGCGAGGTCAAACTCGCGAAGGGCGCGTTCTCTCACGCTCAGCTGCGATACGTCATCCTCGTCCGGCTCGCCAAAGACCTCGATCATGGCCCGTTTGGCAAAGAGCGCGGTGCGCATCGTTTCATCGACTTCTCCCACCGCTTCCTCGAAGGAGGCAGACTGGAACTTGTCGATCACCGCTTGCATTGCTTTGCTGTCGCTGGTCATCGGTGATTGACCCGGGCCGAATCCAAAGGCGTTGGAGAATTCGACGTAGCGCTCGTCATTCATTGTGTTGGCAAGCGCATCGCTGGCAGAGGTGCCTTCGTTGAGCGCACGCTGCAGCAAGGCCCGGTAGTTGATTTCCTCTTCCAGACCAAACGCCTTAACCGCCACCTGAAGCAGGCGGCGGTCATTAAGCAAGTCTTCGCTGGACGTGACTTCGCCGATATTCTCGGCGAAGTACTCACTGTCATTCTTCAACTTCCCGGACTGGACAAACGCATCGTATTGCCGGTCATAGGTCGATTGCAGAAAATTCCAGCCCGCAACCCCAGATGATGGAATAAGCGGTGTAAATGTCATTGGGCTCTCACGGCCATGAGCCGTTCCTCCCGTGGCAGCAACGCCCGCAGTGCCTTCAGGCACCGATAATGGTTGTTGCTGATCACCGCTTCGGTTGCTTCAGAGAGGGCTGCACGGCTGTCCGGATCCGTAAAGACCTGGCTCAGCTCTTCAATGCGGCGCAACATTGGCAGGCGATCTTCTTCTGGATCGACGTCCCCAGAGAGGACAAGTTGCGCTGCATAGCAGACCCGGCGCACCGGCGTATTCGCTTGTTCTGGATGAATCGCATCTCTGAGGCGCAGGATATGCGCATCAGGGGTGACGATCGACAAGCGACTGCGACGATCTCCGTTTTCGATGACGGCTCCGTTGACCAGAACACGCTCTTTGGGGGCGAGTTTAAGGACCAATCCACTCATTTTCAGGACGCTCCGCTTCTAAGGCCACGCATGATGGCCGTGTTGATTTCTACCAGCGGCTGAACTGACGCCTTACGGGCCAGTACTTTGCTGGTGTGTTCACGCGTGAAGCGGGCCAGATGAAACAGACGTTGTTTCAGCTCGGTTGGCAGCTTGTTGCCTTCCTTGGCCAAATCCGAAGTGAAGAGAGTCCAGAGTTTACGGTTATCGGAAACCGCTGCGACAAGATCCTTGAAACCATCCGAGCCCTTGCTATCCGCCACGATCATACGATGCGTGATGCGGGCTAGGATCTCATATTCGGTGTTCCGTGCTGTACGGGTGGGGGCTTTTGCCGCCGCATAGGCGCTCTTCGCCTTTAGAAGGGCATTCACGTGTTATCCTAACGTTTTATTTTCACTGATTCACAGAGAAGTAAGGCGGCCGGGGCGCCATCGGACGCCCCAGCTCAAAGGCGATGTTAGCGGAAGAGCTGCAGCAGCGTGCCCGGCGCTTCATTCGCGATCGTCAGCGATTGAACTGCAAGTTCCTGCTGTGTCTGAAGGGCCGAGAGGCGTGCGGAGGCTTCTTCCATGTCGGTATCTGTCATGGTCGACACACCCATGGTCATGGAGTCCACGAGGTTGCTTACAAACTCGGACTGGTCGTCAAGGCGCGCGGAGTCAGCACCCAGAGCAGCAGCACCAGTGATCGCAACCTGAAGCAGCACTTCAATTTCACCAAGGGCTGTGGCAGCCGTTGTCGTGTCAGTGATCGAAGTCAGCGAAGCGGAGAGGTTCAGGCTGGATTCGAAGTTCACGGAGTCGACGGTGATCTCGACAGCGGTAACGGTACCGCCGGCGCCTTCACGGTCGAGAGACGCCAGAACGCCCACGCCGGTCGATCCATTGCCGTCCACATCAAATGCCAGCAGGTTCGCACCATTGAACTGCGCAGCAGAGATGATCGCAGCCACCTGATCAACCTTGGAGGAAATATCGTCCTGGATTTTGGCGTGGTCGACGTTCTCGGATTGAGCGGAAACAACCAGCTCTTTGATTTCGGTGAGCTTCTCAACGATTTGCTCGGCACCTGCAGAGGCAACCGCGACGGTTGCTTCGCCGATGGACAGGCCTTCTTCGATCGCTTCGAAGCCCGCAATGTCGGATTCCATGGTTTTGGAGATCGCCCATACGGCTGAGTTGTCTTTTGCAACTCCGATTTCCTTACCGGTGGAGATGGCTTTCTGGGTGTCGTTCAGATTGTTATTCACAGACTTCAGAGTCTGCAGAGCAACCATTGCACCATTGTTCGTCAGAATGCTGGACATAGCATGAGTTCCTTTGATTTGGAGCGCTTTAGCCCCTGATTTGGTAATCCCAGCTCCGATACCGGAGCTCTCTCTGTCGTCATTCTGACCGTGCTTCACCTTGCGGTATCCGCGCCACCTCGCTCGAGATGCAAGGTGACATTGCCGTATTAGATGCTAAGAGAGTGCTAATGGTGCAATTTGCATTTTTAAAATTGTCCCGACCTCCAAAACCGTTAGGCGCGCTTCTCTAGTTTGAGGCTGCCCGTGGTGGCAAAGCTGGTCCGCTGACCCGAACGATTGTAGACATCCAGACCCTTTCGAACCTTGCGGAGCTCAGCCATACGGTTTGCCACGGCTTTAATGCCCTGCATGGCGCTCCCCAGGAGGGCCTGGTTGCGCGACACCTTCGATTGCACCGAGTCCAGCGCCCCATGGTCGATATCGGTCATGCTGTTGAGCTGGTCGAAGAGGTCTTCTTTTCTCGCCAGAATACCTTCAAGTTTATCGAGTTCCCCATTCGTCAATGCACCGCGTTCCTCTTCGAGGAGTACGTCAAGAGCATCGATAATGGCTTGCGGGGTCTGATCAGTAAGTGCGCTCATTCTTGAGAGTCCTTCAGTGAGTTGTAGATTGATTCTGCGAGTCCGATGCCGCCGGCCTCTGCCATGGCGCGGGCTTGCTCATTGACCAATAGACCTGCGAACTGGTCTTCGCCGGATCCACCGCCAAAGGCTTCGGGCGCTTTGCCAAGCCCGGCCGCTTTGAGCATTTCGGAGAGAAAGGAGGCTTCGAGGTCGATCGCAGCCTGTCGCAAGGCTTGATCCTTGGGGTTGGAGGCCTGCGCAATGGGGGCCGCCGCAGAGGGCGTCGAAACATGTGTTACGGGCATTTTGCCTCAGTCCTGATAGTGTGTCGAATTCTTCGATAATTCTCACTTTGACGAAAACCGGTTAAAAATGCCGTAACTGATTTCATTTATTCAGGGTTCACACGAGATAGAACATCCGGTGGATCATGATTGATAAAATCCTTACGACACAGTCTGTTGGCAGTACGTCAACTGAGTCGTCCAAGCGAACGGAGCCCGCGCGCCGAGGCGGTGATTCATTCGAGTCCGTTCTTGCCCGCGAGGCAAAAACAAAAGACAAAACCAAGACCTCTCCGGATGTCGAGACACCTTCTGGCGCAGAGCATGACGACAAGGCTTTTGACGCTAAGAATAACGCGAAGGCCACCGCAGCTGACCAGCATGCGAAGGGTGAGGAATCGCATCCAGAGCAGGACGCGGGTGAAACGTCCCTGGTTGCTCCGGACGAAAACCCTGAGAGCGAATGGGCAAGTGTCATCGACACCGCAACACAGCCCGACGTCGAGGAAGCCCTGGACGAGGCGCTCCCCGAGCTTGATACATCCGCAGAGGATTTTGCGCAGGCGGATGTGGCAGAGGGTCAGGCAGTTGCTGCTGCAGGCGCCACACAGGTGTCATCTGATCAATCTGCAAAGGGCTCCGGCGATCAGGTGATGCGCGCGGGCGCTCCTGTGACGCATGGCTCTGCCACTGACAAAGCGGTGGAGGTGGCCATAAAAGGTGCTGCCTCGGCTGAGGCAGATGCCGAAATGAATTCAATGGAGGCGGCGCGTACGGGGCTCTTGTCAGATAAAGACGAACGTCTCGGCACATCAGTTCTCTTGGAAACACATCGAGATGGGCGACGCCAACAGCTTGTGCCCGGAACAGTCGGCGCGATTGCTGCCGAAAAAGGTGCGCAGCCGCCTGCGCAGGCACAGGCTCAGACCGCTCTGGAGGCGCTGAAAACAGGGGCGCCCACATCTCCTCCGGGACAGGAGAAAGCCACTGAAGCGCGCATCCGTGATATACCATTGACCGCAGCTCAGGCACAGGTCGCGG
The DNA here is from genome assembly GCF_000014065.1 of Ruegeria sp. TM1040. Lineage (NCBI taxonomy): Bacteria > Pseudomonadati > Pseudomonadota > Alphaproteobacteria > Rhodobacterales > Roseobacteraceae > Ruegeria > Ruegeria sp. TM1040. The sequence goes on from NC_008044.1 coordinate 3,141,849, forward strand.
CTTCCACAGCGACTGCGCGCGCGCCAATGAACAGTGGTGATACCCGCCTTTTGCACCCTGCGGCCTCGGGGAGTGCGCAGGCCTTGGCCTCCGCGCGCTTCCAGATGAGTGATACGGTCCTCAAGTCAAGCTCCGCCGTGGTGACCAGCCTGATGGGAGCAAATGATGCAGGACGCGTAGGAGATGACGTTCTGACGCAACGCGGTGCGGAGAGCTTTGCGTTGCCACAACTTTTGGCGGAGGCCTCCGTCAGATCTGGAGCATCCAGCTTTCGCGCCGAAACGCCCCGGCATGTAGCGCAACAACTTGCAGAGGCCGTCGCGACGGGCGGCAAACGCAATGTGGATGTCACACTGAACCCGCGTGAGCTGGGCCATGTGAACATGCGGGTGATGACAACAGAAATGGGCGTCACGATCACCATCAACGCCGAACGTCCTGAGACCGAGGACCTGATGCGTCGTCACATCCAGGATCTTGCCCGCGAATTCAAGGAAATGGGCTTCACCGATATCTCTTTCCAATTTGGCTCTGACACCGACGCCGGTCAGTCAGGGGAGGGAGAGAGCAGTCTTGGGGGCAACGGATCCGAGCAGCAAGGCGAGGGCGATGCCCTTGAAGCCGCTCAGTCCGGTCTTCCGATATCACAACACTTGAACATCTCGGCCGATGGCCTGGACATGAGGATTTAAGAGCATGACCACAGCAGTAACGGGTGTTGGCACCCAGCAAACAACGACAGCTGGTGGGACGGCTGGGACGCAGTCGGCGACAAGCGCGCTCACCTCGGATTTTGAAACTTTCCTGAGGCTGATGACCACGCAGGCAAAATACCAGGACCCGCTCGAGCCGATGGATTCGTCAGATTATACCGCGCAGCTAGCGCAGTTCTCCTCTGTCGAGCAGCAGGTTCTGACCAATGAAACCCTGACAAGCATGCTCACCGCGCTTTCTCTTTCCAACATGTCTCAGCTGACCGGCTGGGTTGGAAGAGAGGTGCGGGCGCAAGCAGCCGGCTATTTTGATGGTAGCTCTTCGGTTTCGATTGCACCGAATCCTGCTGCTGTCGCGGATAAGGTCGAGATGATCATCTATGACGACCAGGAAGCAGAAGTCGGCCGCGTGGATCTGCCGGTCTCTGCCGAGCCTTATCAGTGGAATGGCGAAGACGGTGATGGCAACACCTTGCCTGAGGGCTCCTACAGCTTTGTGATCGAAAGCTCCTCCAATGGTGAGGTGATCCTTTCCGAATTGGCCGAGGTGTACGGACGCGTGGAAGAGACCCAGAATGTCGACGGTGAAGTGGCCTTGATCCTTGAGAGCGGAAGCGCAATCCTCGCGACCTCGGTGACGGCGCTGCGTGATCCAACCAGTTCCTCTGGCAATTCCTGATTTGCGACGTTAACCGGGCCTTGTAATCGCCAAGGAAGCGGGGGATCCGGTGAGCGGAGCTATTTTGTCAGGACCTGAGCAAAAACCAGATCAGGATGATATTGAAACAGCCCTGTTTCGCCATCTGGCGCAGCAGGGCTGGTGTTTGTCTGCCCCCACGCCACTGGCGGGGGGGCGTAGCAATCACGTTTGGCGCGCGGGGGACAAGGTCGTAAAGCTCTATCGCAGCGATGCACATAACCCGCTTTTCGCAAATGACCCCGATCGGGAACGAGCGATGTTGCGGGCGCTGAGCGGCACGGGCATGGCGCCGCGTTTTTTGGCGCATGGTCTGTGGCAAGGTCAGGCGTGGCTGATGTACACACATGTCTGTGGTGCGCGGTGGGAGAGCGATCCCAGCCATGTCGCGCGGATCTTGAGCATCGTACACGATCAGGCCAAACCCCGAGGGTTGCCATTTGGATGCAACGGGTCTGAGGCGCTTGCACAGCAGACCCGACAGATTGTGTCGGCTGCATCGCAGGGCACTACGCTTTTGGACCGGGCGCCCCAAGGCGTCGTGCCGCCGACCTCACAGCTTTGTCTCATTCATGGCGACCCGGTGCCGGGGAATATCGTGGCGCACAATGGGACCCTGGCGTTGATTGACTGGCAATGCCCCCAACTGGGAGATCCGGCAGAGGATCTGGCCTTGTTTTTGTCGCCTGCAATGCAGCTCGCGTATCGCGGGCGAGTCCTCTCTCGGCAAGAGGAGGCGGAATTCGTCACCGCCTATCCGCATCCGCGGGTTGTTGCGCGGTATTACGCGCTAAAGCCATGGTTCCATTGGCGGATGGCGGCCTACTGCGCGTGGCGTGGTGAGACGGACGCGCGGGATCTGGAGCTCGCGGAAATCTAGTCCAAAAGACTCAACAGTCCGTAGGCCGGTGGCATCAGCAAGCGTCTCGCGCGCCCCAGTGGAAAGCGTGGCATGCGCTGCATCACCTTTGAATAGGGCATCTCGGGTGTTCGCCCTTCTACAAGTTGCGCCAACAAAGCGCCCGAATAGCTGCCCATGGCAACGCCATTGCCATGATAGCAAAGCCCGGCAAATAGGCCTTTGTGTTCTGGGACAGGGCCGACAAAAGGTACAAGATTTCTGGAAAGGCACACCATGCCGGACCAGCTATGAGTCGTCTCGATATGTGACCAGGCAGGAAACAGCCGTTCGAAATGGCGACGCAGCAGTGATCGGATTTTGGCCTCGGACCGCGGAGAGGACATCAACCCACCGCGCATTCCAAAGAGAAAGCGTCCGTCAGGCATCAGCCTGAAATAATGGAGCATATGGCGCGTATCATATGCCATCTGCGCTGTGTTCCAGCCCTGAGTAGCCTGCTCTTCTGCCGTAATGGGGCGGGTCACCATGACAGTGGATTGCGTAGGCATGTAGCGGCCCGCTAGCCATTCGGGCAGATTCTCACTTGAATAGCCATTTGTGGCGATGATCATCTGCGGGGCGCTCAGACGGCCACCGGGGCATACGGCATGCCAATGCGAGCCGTGTTGTGTCACCTCGAGCGCGGGACTGTTTTGAAAAAGTAGGGCCCCAGCGGCCTGCGCGGCCCGCGCCAGACCAAAGAGATACTTGCGAGGATTGAGAGCAAAGCCGACCGGCGTGGTCAAAGCGCCATGGAAATTTCCACCAAACCCTCGCTCTGCCAAGTCCGGGGCATCTATGAAGGTCGCCCCTGACGTCTTGGCCTCCATCATCAGCGCTTTGCGCGCTTTGGCGGAATGCGCCATCACGGTTTCACCGTCGGAGTGGGTGTCGGCACTGATCCCATGGCGGGCGATCAACTGTTCAACCAAGTGGACCGCGGCTTCTTCGCTCGCCTGATAGAGCTGCGTTTCCCGGCTGCCGTGCAGGCGTGCCATCGCGCGCGGCCCGAGTTTCGCACCACCGAGACAGCAAAATCCGCCATTGCGCCCGGAAGCGCCCCAGCCGGGCGTTTCGGCTTCGAGTACGGCAACGCGCAGCCCCGCCTCGGCGAGATGCAGTGCAGCCGAAAGCCCGGTGAAGCCGCCGCCAATGATCGCCACATCGACGCTCTGTGCGCCTTGAAATTCTGGCCAGATGGGGGGGGGGCAGGTCTCATCCCACCAGCAGTTGCTGCGAGGACCTGCCCCATAGGCGTAGTCGCCGAAGATACGACGCATCATGTCGTGCGCACGGCTTCTTGTTCTTCACGACGCTGTTTGACCAATGCGCGTTTGCTGACAAGGGACGCGCTGATCACACCAACCGTCACAATCGCGATCATGATCGTAGAGAGCGCGTTGATCTCCGGGCTGACACCAAGGCGCACAGCCGAGAAAATCTTGATCGGCAGGGTCGTGGCTGCAGGGCCCGTGGTGAAGGAGGCAATCACCAGATCATCGAGCGACAGCGTGAAGGCAAGGAGCCAGCCCGAGACCACCGCCGGTGCGATGATCGGCAGCGTCACCAATCGAAAGGCTTGAGCCTGCGAGCAGCCCAGATCTAGCGCCGCCTCCTCGAGCGAACGGTCAAATGTTGCGAGGCGTGAAGACACGACGACAGACACGTAGCACATCGAGAAGGTGGTATGTGCCAGTACAATGGTGAGCACCCCGCGATCGAGCCCGATGCCGATGAACAACAACAGGAGCGACAGGCCGGTGATGACTTCGGGCATTACCAAGGGCGCGTAGATCATGCCCGAGAACAGGGTCCGCCCCATGAAGCGCCCGCCGCGGATCATGACATAGGCCGCCATGGTCCCCAGAACGGTTGCGATCGTGGAGGAGAAAACCGCAACCTTGACGGTCACCCATGCTGCTTGAAGCATAGCTTCGTTTTGCATCAGTTCGCCGTACCACTTGGTCGAGAACCCCGCCCAGACGGTGACCAGCTTGCTTTCGTTGAAGGAAAACAGAATCAGGATCAACATCGGGATATAGAGAAAGGCGAATCCCAGCGTCAGCGAGACCACATTGAAGGCGCTTAGGCGTTTCATGTGTCACCCTCCTGCTCTTTTTGCTGGTTGCGCTGGAACAGCACGATCGGCACCACGAGAATCAGCAACAAGATAACCGCCACTGCGCTCGCCACCGGCCAATCCCGGTTGGAGAAGAACTCCTCCCAGAGCACTTTACCGATCATCAGCGTGTCAGATCCGCCCAGCAGGGACGGGATCACGAACTCGCCCATCGCCGGGATAAAGACGAGGAAGCAGCCTGCGATGATGCCGCCTTTGGATAGGGGAATCGTCACGAGCCAAAAGGCCGAGAGGCGCGAACAACCCAGATCTTCTGCAGCTTCGATTAGGCTGTCGTCCATTCTCTCGAGCGCGGCGTAAATCGGGAGAATCATGAATGGCAGGTAGGTGTAGACGATGCCGATGTAGACGGCGGTTGTGGTATTCAGGATCTGGAGTGGCTCTGACACAAGTCCGGTCCACATCAGGAACTGGTTGAGAAATCCCTCGTTCGACAGAATGCCCTTCCAAGCGTAGACGCGGATCAGGAAAGAGGTCCAGAACGGCAAGATCACCAGCATCATCAACGTCGGGCGCCATTCCTCGGGCGCGCGGGCCATGCCATAGGCAATTGGGTAGCCGACGATCAGGGTCAAGAGCGTTGAGGTGAGTGCAATCTGAAGGCTGCTCAGGTAGGCTTTCCAGTAGAGATCGTCTTCGAGAAGCCAGGTGAAATTCTCAAAATCGAGCTCAGCAAGGAATGCGCGGATCCCCTCTGCCCAGTCAAACTGCGGAAAATAGGGCGGGCGAGCGATGGCTGCATCCGACAGCGAGATTTTGAGGACGATCAGGAACGGCACCAAAAACAGGGCCAAAAGCCATGCATAGGGGACGGCGATCAGGAAAAAACGGCGCATTATTCCCCCAACAAGACACCGCCGGTGGCTGTCCAGGACAGCCAGACGGTGTCTTCCCATGTGTAGGCGCGACGGGAAATCCGGCGCGTATTGGCCGTTTGAGCCTTGATGACATCCCCGGTGGGTAGCTCGACGTGATATGTCGAAAGGTTGCCGAGATATGCAATGTCGAGGACCTTGCCCTGAACAACATTGTCGGCGGCCTCAGGCTTTTCTGAACTGATGGTCACTTTCTCGGGGCGGATGGCCAGATGTGCTTTCTGGCCGTCAGAGATCTTGTTGGGCGATTTTACAGTGAGCGGGGCTGCGCCCTCACGCCAATGCAGAGCGTAGCTATCTTCGCCCGTGGCAGTTGCCTTGCCCTCAATAAGGTTCACGTCGCCAATAAAATCAGCAACATAGACTGAATTCGGGGCTTCGTAGATGTCGGCGGGGGTTGCGACCTGCATCACCTTGCCATTGTCCATCACGGCCACACGGCTTGCGACGGTCATCGCTTCTTCCTGGTCGTGGGTCACGATGACAAATGTGGTGCCGGTCTTTTCCTGGATGTCCATCAACTCGAACTGCGTTTCTTCGCGCAGTTTCTTGTCGAGCGCCCCGAGGGGCTCATCCAGAAGCAGCAGTTTGGGTGCCTTTGCCAGACTGCGGGCCAGAGCAACCCGCTGCCGCTGACCTCCCGAGATCTGATGAGGCTTGCGACGTGCAAATTTTTCGAGTCGCGTCAGGCGCAGCATCTCGTCGACGCGTGCGTTGATCTCATTGCGGGGCAGGCCTTCGCGCTTGAGTCCAAAGGCGATATTCTCCCAAACGCTGAGATGCGGAAACAGCGCATAGGACTGAAACATCATGTTGACCGCGCGCTGGTTGGGGGGGACGGGGGCGATATCCTGCCCGGCCAGAAAGATCTTTCCCTCTGTCGGTGTTTCAAACCCGGCCAACATTCGCATCATCGTGGTCTTGCCACAGCCAGACGGCCCCAGAAGCGCAAAGAACTCACGCTCGTAGATGTCGATTGTCAGGTCGTCGATTGCGGTGAAATCGCCAAAGCGTTTGGTGACATTCTGGAACTGAATCAGTGGCTTAGCCTGTGGGTCGGTCCAGGGTTCGAATACCGGTATTGCCAAGTTTTCCCCCATGCGGGCGGTTGGTACCGGCCCGTCATCTTGTGTAGGTGAGGTGGGCGGGGCGTGCATTCACGCCCCGCCTGTTTTAACTGCGGGATCGACTCAGGTGCCGGACTTCACGCGGGTCCACAGACGGGTGACAACGCGCTGGGCCTTCTGAGAATATGGCGCTTTGATGTAGGTGTTCTCCATGGCTTCCGGCGTGGGGTAGATCGCTGGATCATTGATCACATCGTCTTCGAGGAACTCCTGAGACGCCTTGTTGCCGTTAGCGTAGTACACGTAGTTCGACGCGGTCGCCATGTTCTGCGCATCCAGCATGAAGTCGAGGAACTTATGTGCGGCCTCCGGGTTTGGCGCATCAACCGGGATCGCCATCTGGTCAAACCACATCAGCGCCCCTTCGGACGGAGCGTTATATGCAATTTCGACACCGTTATCGGCTTCGGCTGCACGGTCACGCGCCTGAAGGATGTCACCAGACCAGCCAAAGGCGACGCAGATGTCACCATTTGCCAAGGCGTTGATGTATTCTGACGAGTGGAACTTCTGCACGTAGGGGCGAACCGCTTCCAGTACGTCTGCCGCCCGCTCCAGTTCCGCTTTGTCTTCGGTGTTGGGATCAAGGCCCAGATACGTGAGGGCTGCGGGCATCATCTCTGTGGGCGCATCGAGGAAATGCACACCACATTCGGAGAGCTTTTCCATGTTGGCCGGGTCAAAAACCAGCGACAGGCTGTCGATCGGGGCATCGTCGCCCAGTGCTTCGGCAACCTTGCCAAGGTTGGTCCCGAGGCCAGTGGTGCCCCACATGTAGTTGATGGAGTAGGCGTTGTCGGGGTCAAAGCGCGCGTTGCGCTCTTGGATCACATCCCAGACGTTGCCGTAGTTGGTAAGTTTCTCGCGGTCGATCTTCTGGAACACACCTGCCTGGATCTGACGCTGCAGGAAGGAACCGGTGGGAACCACGACGTCATAGCCCGAGCCGCCAGCGAGCATTTTTGTCTCGAGCAGTTCGTTGGAGTCAAAGACGTCATAGATCAGTTCGATGCCGGTTTCTTCTTCGAACTTCGCCAGCAGCGATTCGTCGATGTAGTCGGACCAGTTGTAAACGCGGACTTCGTCGGCTGATGCGGCTGCAGCAGCGCTGAGTGCGATGGCGGACACGATGGTGGCCGTTTTGGTTTTCATGAGAATCTCCCCTGTGCATGCCGGAGTCTTCCTGTCCGGCTATGGGCTATTTTGATCAAGTTTTGCCTCATCCGGCAAGACACTTTATGTTTTCATCTGCATTCTGTTGGTGCAAGCTGCCCAAAAATGAGAAGGATCCAAGCCCGGTGAATGTGCCAAATACGCCATCTGTTACCCCCGCGGAGGGGGGGCAAAAACTACCTGCTCACGAGCTGGTCTATCAACGTCTTCGGGCGCAGATTTTGTTTGGTGAGCTGGCGCCGGGCCAGGCGGTCACCATACAGGGTCTGGTCGAGGCATTGGACAGTGGCATGACCCCAGTGCGCGAAGCGATCCGCAGGCTGATCTCGGACGGGGCGCTGGTGTTCCAAGGGAACCGTCGTGTTTCTGTCCCCGAGCTTCGTGCCGAGGATGTTGATGAGTTAATTTACGCAAGGAAAACAATGGAGTGTGAGCTTGCCCGTCGCGCAGCCACACGGATTCCCTCCGCCAGTGTCGATGCGCTTGAGGCGCTTGATCTGCGCTTGGATACGGCCATCGCAAATGGCGATGTCGCAGGGTACCTGGGTCTCAATTACGAATTCCACAGCATGCTGAACGAATACGCTGATGCCCCCATCCTCGCGGATCTGGCTGATCGTCTTTGGCTGCGCTTTGGTCCGTCCCTGCGCGTGGTCTGCGGGCGCTTCGGAACCCAGAGCTTTCCTGACCGCCACAAAGACATCCTTGAAGGGCTGCGTAAAAAAGATGCAGATCTTGTCTCTTTGGCGATGGAGCGGGACGTGTTGCAGGGCATGGAGCAGGTTCGGGCGGGGCTCACCCCGATCAACTGATTCGATTGACAGGCGATTTTTTGATCATATTCTGAGCGAAAGATTTCCGTTCAGGAGTGACTCATGACGACGATTACCAACCATCTGCCAACCGCAGAACTGCAGGCGCTGGATGCGGCGCATCATATGCATCCTTTCACCGCTAATGGCGGATTGGCGCAGAAAGGTGCGCGTATCATCACGCGTGCCAAAGGCGTCACACTGACCGACAGCGAAGGTCATGAGATCCTCGACGCGATGGCGGGGCTTTGGTGTGTCAACATCGGCTATGGTCGCGATGAACTGGCAGAGGTCGCGGCGCGCCAAATGCGCGAGCTGCCCTACTACAATACGTTTTTCCAAACGACCCATGTACCGGTCATTGCGCTTGCGGCGAAGATTGCCGAATTGGCGCCCGACAACCTGAACAATGTGTTCTTTGCAGGCTCGGGCTCTGAGGCCAACGACACCAACATCCGGATGGTGCGCCATTACTGGGCGATGAAGGGTAAACCGACCAAATCCGTGATCATCTCGCGCAAGAACGCGTATCATGGCTCTTCTGTCGGGTCCGGCTCGCTGGGTGGTATGTCTGCAATGCATGCACAGGGTGGTTTGCCGATTCCGGATATTCACCACATCAACCAGCCGAACTGGTGGGCAGAGGGCGGCAACACCGATCCCGAAGACTTTGGGCTTCAGCGCGCTCAGGAACTGGAAAAGGCGATTCTCGAACTCGGCGAAGATCGCGTCGCCGCCTTTATTGCCGAACCGGTTCAAGGTGCCGGTGGCGTCATCGTTCCGCCTGCGAGCTATTGGCCGGAAATTCAGCGTATCTGCGACAAGTACGAGATCCTGCTGATCGCGGATGAGGTGATCTGCGGGTTTGGGCGCACGGGTAACTGGTTCGGGTCTGAAACCATGGGCATTCGTCCCGACATCATGACCATCGCCAAGGGGCTGTCCTCGGGCTATGCGCCGATTGGTGGCTCGATTGTCTCGGATGAAGTCGCCGCAGTGATCGCGCAGGATGAATTCAACCATGGCTACACCTACTCCGGGCACCCGGTTGCTGCCGCGGTGGCGCTGGAGAACCTGCGCATTCTCGAAGAGGAAAACGTGCTCGATCATGTCCGCAACGTGGCCGCACCCTATCTCAAAGAGAAGTGGGAAGCCCTGACTGCGCACCCTCTGGTGGGGGAAGCGAAGATTGTCGGAATGATGGGGTCGATCGCTCTGACGCCTAACAAGGCGACTCGCGCAGCCTTTGAGGCTGAGGCGGGAACCGTTGGTTTCATCTGCCGCGAGCGTTGCTTTGCCAACAATCTGGTAATGCGTCACGTCGGCGACCGTATGATCATCTCTCCGCCACTGGTGATCACCCCGGAGGAGATCGACACGCTGATCGCGCGTGCGACCAAATCCTTGGACGAATGCTACACCGAATTGCAGGCACAAGGGCTGTTGAAATCGGCGGCTTAAGGGCTCCGGCGGTGATTCGAATTGATCAAAAGGGGCCGGAAACGGCCCTTTTTTTAAGCATTTCCCAAAAAAATCCCAGAAGAGCGGTTGTGCTCACCGGTAAAATTATCCCAATATGACGCAAATGAGCAAGTTTGGGTCGCAAAACAACCGGGTGATTTCGGTGATCGTCCCGGAGTGTTGAGTAACCCGAAGCCGGGATGAATTGAGCCGGTTGCACAGTGGTTCGGCACTGTGCTTACACTAGGACACCAAGAGCGGAACAAATCCGCCGCAAAAAAGAACAGAAACGGGGAGCCTGATTTGGCCGATGCGTCGAACACTGACGCGTTCGTGGAATTCGAACGCGTGCAAAAGAGCTACGACGGTGAGACTCTCGTCGTCAAAGATCTGAACCTCACCATGCCCAAGGGCGAATTCCTGACCATGCTTGGGCCGTCCGGGTCCGGCAAGACGACATGCCTGATGATGCTGGCGGGTTTTGAAACTGCCACGCACGGCGACATTCGTCTGGGCGGGGTATCGATCAACAACATCCCACCGCACAAGCGCGGGATCGGCATGGTCTTCCAGAACTATGCATTGTTTCCGCACATGACGATTGCCGAGAACCTCAGCTTTCCGCTTGAGGTGCGCAACATGGGCAAGTCCGAGCGTGAGGCAAAGGTGAAGCGCGCGCTCGATATGGTCGAGATGGGCGACTTTGGCGGCCGCCGTCCGGCGCAGCTGTCCGGTGGTCAGCAACAGCGCGTGGCACTTGCCCGCGCACTGGTGTTTGAACCGGAGCTCGTTCTGATGGACGAACCACTCGGGGCGCTCGACAAGCAGCTGCGTGAGAAGATGCAGTTCGAGATTACCCATCTGGCGCACCAGCTGGGGATCACGACCGTTTACGTGACCCACGACCAGACCGAAGCCCTGACGATGTCTGATCGGGTTGCGGTGTTCAACGATGGTCGCATTCAGCAGCTTGCGCCGCCGGATCAGCTCTATGAGGAGCCTGCAAACAGCTTCGTTGCGCAGTTCATCGGCGAGAACAACACGCTCGAAGGCGTGATCAAGGAAATCCGTGATGGCAGCGCCCTGGTGCAGCTGGATGGCGGTGAACTTATCGACGCCATGCCGATCAACGTCTCTGAAGTGGGTCAGCGCACGCGCGTCTCGATCCGCCCCGAGCGCGTTGAATACAACAAAGAACGCCTGCAGGAAGGCGCACATACACTCAAGGCAGAGGTGCTGGAGTTCATCTATATGGGTGACATCTTCCGTACACGCCTGCGTGTCGCCGGGAATGACGAATTCGTCATCAAGACCCGGAACGCCCCTGACCAGGTTCGTCTTCAGCCCGGCCAGCAGATCGAAATCGGTTGGCTGCCCGAAGACTGCCGCGCGCTGGACGCGTAACCGCGTACCACTGCGCCTTGGAACCCCCGGCATCGAAACGGATCGGGGGCCTACACCTGAAACTCAAACAACAAGATTCAGTGTCTCAACAAGGAGAATACACAATGAAATTGCGTACACTGTCGGCTCTGGCCGCCACGACCGCACTTTGCGCGCCGATGGCAATGGCTACCGAGATGGCCAACGAAATGACCCTGGTGTCCTGGGGTGGTGCCTATCAAGAAAGCCAGCTGAAGGCCTATGTCGAGCCCTATCTGGAAATGAACCCCGACGTGACCGTGGTTTGGGATGAAAGCTCTGCCGAAGCGACCGCAAAAATGCGCGCAATGGCCGAAGCAGGTAACATCACCTGGGACCTGGTCGACGTTGTGGCATCCGACGCGATGCGTCTGTGCGACGAAGGTCTGGCGCTTGAGCTCGACCACGACGAAGTTCTCGCGGCTGCACCCGATGGCACCTCCGCGTCCGACGACTTTGGCGACCTGCTGGTCTCCGACTGCTTCGTGCCGCAGATCGTTTACTCCACCACCTTTGGCTACCGCACCGACTTGGTCGGCGACACGCCGCCGTCCTCTGTCTGTGACGTGTTCGACCTCGAAGCCTATCCGGGCAAGCGCGCGCTGCAGAAGCGTCCGATCGACAACATGGAGTGGGCTCTTTACTGCGATGGCGTCGCCAAAGACGAGATCTATGACACCCTCAGCACCGACGAAGGTGTGGCGCAGGCTCTGGCCAAGCTAGACACCATCAAGGACAGCGTCGTGTGGTGGACTGCTGGCGCGGAAACCCCGCAGCTGCTCGCCGATGGCGAAGTCGTGATGGGTTCGACCTACAACGGTCGTCTGTTCTCTGCGATCGCAGAGCAGGATCAGCCGATCGGCATGCTCTGGGACATGCAGTCCTTTGACCTCGACGGTTGGGTTGTTCCGGCCGACTTGCCTGCAGATCGCGAAGCCCGTGTTCTGGACTTCCTGAAGTTCGCAACCGACACGCAGCGTCTGGCCGACCAAGCGAAGTACATCTCCTACGGTCCGGCCCGTGCGTCTTCCGCACCGCTGGTGGGCAAGCACGAAGAGCTGGGCATCGACATGGCGCCGCACATGCCGACTGACCCGAACAACGCGACCAACGTGCACATCTATGACTACGAGTGGTGGGCGGACAACCGTGACGATCTGGACGCAAAATTCCAGGCGTGGTTGGCGCAATAATCTCTCGCATCTGATGTGAGCACTATCCGAGAGGGGGCCGAGCCGATTGGCCCTCTCTCCACCAAAGATAATAATAATACCCGCACCAACACCCCGGGGGGCTCCTTTACATGAGCGATACAACCGATACCGGACCGGTCCTTGCTGCAGATGGCACGCCGCTAAAGCGCAGCCTTGCACGGGCGCTCCGGATGCAGAAGATGCGCGCGCTGGCATTGATCGCCCCGCTTCTGCTCTTCGTTCTACTGACATTCATCCTGCCGATCGGCGACATGTTGTTTCGCTCGGTCGAGAACAGCATCGTTTCGGAGACGTTGCCGCGAACGACCGCAGCGGCGCAGTCTTATGATGCCGACAGCGGAGAAGCGCCGCCTGAATATGCATTTGACGCGCTGGCCTATGATCTGGTTGTTGCTGCCGAGAAGAAGATCCACACACGCGTGGGCTCGCGCCTGAACTACGAGAACGCTGGTATTTCTTCGCTGTTCCGCAAGGCTGGGCGCCGAGTCGATGACATTGGCGAGGTCTATCTCGATCAGTTTGTCGACCTTGACCCCGCTTGGGAAGACCCTCAGGCACTGGTCGCGCTTTTTGCCGACCCCAGCTGGGCCGCCTCTGCCGGTGGCGAAAACGAAGCGCGGTTTGAGTATTCCTCTGTGGCTGGCGAGGCGCTGCCGGGAGCGACGGATGCCTATGCTGCATGGGCGCGCACGATCCAAGAAGAAGATCAGGACAGCCCCACCGAAGAAGAGCCATGGGCCCCGGTCTATATGGCGCTCTACAAGGATCTCGCGAAAAATCCGGATGCGGCATCTGCATTTGAGGGTGAAACTGCCGCGCGGCTTGCAGCAGCAGCAGCAGCCATCCAGTCCCCGGACTGGGAGACCATGTCCACGCGTGATGCTTTCATCAAAATCGATGACGACTGGGCCGACCCCGAAGTTTGGCGCACGATCAAGACCTACTCCAGTAAATACACCAATGGGTACTTCTTGAACGCGGCCGACTTCCAGAAAGGTGAGGATGGCCCTGAGCTGCGCCCGGAACTTGAGCGCATCTATGGCACACTCTTTCTGCGCACCATGATCATGTCGCTGGCTATCACCGTAAGCTGTATCGTGCTTGGCTACCCGGTGGCATGGATTCTGGCGAACCTGCCGTCGCGCACCGCCAACGTCCTGATGATTCTCGTCCTGCTGCCGTTCTGGACCTCTCTGCTGGTGCGGACCTCTGCATGGAAAGTCATGCTGCAGCAGCAGGGCGTCATCAATGATGTTCTGGTCTGGCTTGGACTGGTCGCTGACGACGCGCGTCTTGTGATGATCAACAACCAGTTTGGTACAATTGTGGCGATGACGCACATCCTTCTGCCGTTCATGATCCTGCCGATGTATTCGGTGATGCAGACGATCAATCCGTCCTACCTGCGTGCGGCCAAGTCCCTTGGCGCGACCAACTGGACGGCCTTCTGGCGGGTGTATTTCCCACAGTCGGTGCCGGGTATCGGCGCGGGTTCGATTCTCGTCTTCATCCTGGCCATTGGCTACTACATCACGCCGGAACTCGTCGGCGGTACCAAGGGCGTATTCATCTCGAACCGGATCGCCTTCCACATCTCGCAATCCCTCAACTGGGGTCTTGCGGCGGCACTCGGGACAATCCTGCTGGTGGTGGTTCTGGTGCTCTACTGGGCCTACGACAAGATCGTCGGCATCGACAACGTGAAGCTGGGATAAGAAAAACATGGCACTTACACCTGTTCAAAACCAAACCCCCGCTTTCACCGCCGCAGTGTCGGCCGGCGCAGGGGCCTTCTTTGGCCTCTTCGTGGGTACAGCTCAGGGATCGGGCCTGCTTGGCCTGGTCATCGGAGCGGTCCTTCTAGGCGCACTCGGATTTGTGTTCGCATCTATGACAGCGCAGGAAAAACCGATCCGCTGGGCCGTTCTGGTCGCTTTTGCGATTGCTGGCTTTGTGCTCGGCGGCCTTCCTGCGTTGGTGATCGGCGCGCTCTTTGGCTGGTTCGCTGGCTGGTTCATCTTCTGGCTTGCCACATCGCGCTATCGCGCAACCCTCGTTCCGTATCTGACACCGGGGCAAGTGCTTTGGCACTATACGTTCCGGGTCATCTGTGGTGCGATCTTTGTGTTCCTGATCACGCCGATCCTTGTTGTGATGCCGCTGTCGTTCAACGCGGAAGACTTCTTTACCTTCACGCCGGAAATGCTGCGGTTTGATCCCGAAGGCTACTCACTCAAGCACTATCGCGACTTCTTCACGAATGCGGACTGGCAGCAGGCGCTGTGGAATTCGCTTTCGATTGCTCCGATGGCGACGCTCCTGTCCGTGGGTTTTGGAACGCTGGCCGCAATCGGTCTCAGCCAGCCTCATGTGCCTTTCCGTCGCGCGATCATGGCGATCCTGATTTCGCCGATGATTGTGCCGCTGATCATTTCGGCTGCGGGCATGTACTTTTTCTACAGCCGGATCGGCCTGCAGGGCACCTACTTTGGCGTGGTTCTGGCGCATGCGGCACTGGGCATTCCCTTTGTGATTATCACCGTGACCGCGACGCTTGTGGGATTTGACCGTTCTTTGACCCGCGCTGCGGCGAACATGGGCGCTGGTCCTGTGACCACGTTCTTCCGGGTGCAGATGCCGCTCATTTTGCCTGGCGTGATTTCGGGTGGCCTTTTTGCATTCATCACGTCGTTCGACGAAGTGGTCGTGGTGCTCTTTGTCGGCTCGGCAGGTCAGAAAACGCTACCATGGCAGATGTTTACTGGCCTACGTGAGCAGATCTCGCCCACGATCCTTGCAGTCGCAACAATCCTAGTGGTGATCTCGATCTGTCTGCTGACCACCGTGGAGATGCTGCGGCGGCGGAGTGAACGGCTTCGAGGCATGAGCCCGAGCTAACCTGCAAGAACAACAAAGCCCCGCTCTTCAGCGGGGCTTTGTTGTGATGTTCGGTGAGTGAGTTTTAGCGGAGCTTCTCCAGAAGAGACAACGATGCATACCCATCTGGCATGAGGCCCTTTGCGCTTTGATAGGCGCGCACGGCAGCGATGGTCTTGGGACCAATTCGACCATCTATTCCTTCGGTGCTGAACCCGGCGCGGGTCAGACGTTCTTGCAGCTCCTTGCGTTCCGTGAAGGTCAGCGCTCGATCACCGCGCGGCCAACTCCCTTTGATCTTTTCGCCTCCCTTCAGCCGATCGCTGAGATGACCCACCCCGATGACATAGGCATCCGCAGTGTTGTACCGTTCAAGCACCGAGAAGTTCTTGAAAATCATGAAGGCAGCGCCAGTGCCTCCGGCGGGCAAGAGGATCGACGCGACGCCATGATCCTTAATCGGGCGGCCGTCAGTCGCGCGCACGCCAAGGTCTGCCCATTCCCGAGGGCTCTTTTGGATCTTGCGGTTGGCCAGTGTGAAATCAAAGCCACGCGGCAAGACAACTTCGATGCCCCAGGGCTGGCCAGTGACCCATCCGAATGCTTTGAGATAGGCTGCGGTAGAGGCCAGCGCGTCCGTGGGCGTGTCCGACCAAATGTCGCGTTTTCCATCACCGGTAAAGTCCACCGCGTAATCCAGATAACTGGTGGGGATGAATTGTGTGTGCCCCATCGCGCCTGCCCAACTGCCGGTCATCGTGCGGGGATTCACATCGCCTGCCTCGATGATCTTGAGTGCGGCGATTAGCTGCTCCTCGAAAAAGTCGCCGCGTCTGCCGTCATAGGCAAGCGTCGCCAGCGAGCGAATGATATCCATATCGCCCCGAAAGCTACCGTAGCTGCTCTCGAGCCCCCAGACAGCAACCACGATTTCCTTGTCGACACCAAAATGTTTTTCGATGCGTTCCAATGTGTTGCGATGCGCATCCAGAGCCTTGGTTCCGTTCCGAACACGGCTCTCGGACGCCGCACTGTCGAGGTAGTCCCAGATCGTTTTGGTGAATTCGGATTGATTACGATCACGTTTGATGACGGAGGCATCATATGTGACGCCGTTGAATGCCGCGCGAAGCGTCGCCGCTCCGATTCCCTGCGTTTGGGCGCGGATCTTGAATGCCGTGATCCAGCGTTGAAACCCGGCATTGGCATCACCGTCTACCTCGCGTGCAGGGGCCAGTGCGTCTTGCGCGGCTGGCGCGACGCTTTTGCGAGCCATGGGCCGGATTGTGGTAAGGGACGCCAGCGCGAGCGATCCGGCGGTGTCGTATGCCTGCTGCGGGCGCTCTTCTGGGCGCAGCCGGTCCTTTATAGCCTCTGTTTCACTCGCTGCGAGCGCTGCACCTGCGGGCAAGACCACCCCAAGCCACAGCGCGGTCTTTATCCAACTGCGCATTTCGAACCTCAACGCCTGCTTTTTGTGTTTACCAAACACTAGCGCGAGAATTTGTGGCGCAAAAGCGGTCTGCGCAATAGGTGCGGCCGTCAGCGCAGGCTTGCCGGTCAACCGAGGGACTGATTGCGCAGATGATCAAGTGCCTCACGGTACAGCCGAACACGATGGGGACGAAAAGAGATCTGCGTGACCTCGAGTGACGTCATCCGATCAAGTCTGAAGACCCTGAAGTCTTGTCTGAGTCGGCACCAGGCCACCAGCACTGAGGACTTGTCGAAATAGACCAGCCCCAGCGGTTTGACATGCCGTTGTGTGACTGCACCTTTGACGTCCACATAGTCAAAACCCACTTCCCGCTCGTCCCAGGTGGCTTGCCGTAGCTCAGCTGCATCGACAGTTGGAGTGAGCGGGGGGGCAAAACTATGGGCAGACAATACTGCGTGCTGCAGCCGTTTTGCCTGACTTTGCGGCAGGCGGGCGCGCAGCTTGCGAAGGGCGGTGCGGGCTGCCTCGGCAAGATCAGGGTCGCCCTTTTGTTGGACCTCGCAAAGGCCCAGCACCAGCGCTTCGAGTTCGGTTGCCCCAAAGCCCAGTGGGGGTAGCGTCGCATCCTCGATCAAGGTGAAGCCAAATCCGGCCGCGCCATCAATTACAGCCCCAAGAGCCCGAAGCGCATCGATGTCTCGGTGAATGGTTCTGGCTGAGACACCGAGGTCCTGAGCAAGCTGCTCTGCTGTCACGGGGGGTGGCAGCTGGCGCAGGGTTTGCATCAATCGAAAGAGCCGTTCGGTTTTTGTCATCTGTCTAGTGTGGAGTCCGCTAATGACAAAAACTGTCAATAGCGCCTTGTAGCACGGTCTCATCATAATCCAAACGGAGAGAGACGATGTTGACCCTTATGACCCATGGCGGCGGTGACGGATTTTACAGCTACAGCATGTTTTGCACCAAGGCGGCGCTGTTGCTGCAGATGTCAGGTGCGACCTGGCAACGGCAGGATGTTTTTGATCCGGCGGAGCTCGACGCGATGCCGCACCAAAAGCTTCCGGTGGTGCGGGACGAGACTGACGCCTTGATCCCCGACAGCGAAGGCATCCGCCGTTTTCTCGAAGCCAAAGGCGCGAACTTCGACCAAGGTCTTAGCGCCGCTCAAAAGGGCCAGTCCCGCGCGCTCATCCGCATGATCGACGAATCGCTCTGGACACAGTTGATGTGCGCGCGCTGGCTCGAAGACGAAGGCTGGGCCGGGATGCTGCAGTCAGTGTTTGCAGGGGTGCCCGAAGAGCCGCTGAACCTCTTTCGCGAGAAGGTGGTTGAAGGGCTTCATTTCACTGGGCACTCGCGTTTTGATCGTGCGGAACGCCTGCAGCGTCTGGAGCAGGATCTTTGCGCGCTCGAAGATTTTCTTGGCGATCAGCACTTCTTGTTCGGTGATCATATGACGGCAGCGGATTGTTCTGCGGCACCGATGCTCGAGGCGCTGTCCCGCGCTCCCGCCGCGCCGCAGGTGGTTGAGGTCACGCGACGCCACGGAAAGCTCCTGGCCTATGTCACACGCGTGCTGGATCGTGGCGCGCTCGAATTGCCCCAAGCTGCATAAAGTGTTGGGAATGCGACGCGAATATTGATCCCATGGGCGGGGCTCTCCCGCCCGTGGCTCCTGCACTCTGGATGCAAGGGCCTCGATTTGGCTGGGCAGGCCGCAAAGCGGCGCGCAAGACCCTCTAAGCTATGGACGCGTGGCGAAGTTACTTCCGCTTGCGTGTTACTTTTCGTTTGATCTTGTCTGCTTTGGTCTTGGATTTCGCGGCCTTGCTCCGGGTCATGGTGCGTCCCGCCGGGCTGCGGCGGCGGCCGCCTTTGCGGCTTCCACCACGGCCTTTTGGCAGGTCTGCGCCTTCAAGCGCCAGCAGTTCCAATTCGAGCCCGCCGGTGACTGGCGCGGCCTCTGTGAGGCGCACGGTCACGCGTTGGCCAATGGTGATCAACAGACCGGTATCCGACCCCATCAATGTGCCGGCCTGTGCATCAAAATGGAAATACTCCTGCCCGATCGACCGAACGGGCACCAACCCATCGGCGCCGGTTTCATCCAGTTTCACAAAAGCCCCGAAACGGGCGATCCCGGAGATCCGGCCGGAGAACTCATTGCCCACACGCTCTGCGAGGTAGGAGGCCAGATAGCGGTCCGTGGTGTCGCGCTCGGCCAGCATCGAGCGCCGCTCGGTCGCCGAGATATGCGTTGCTGTATCTTCTAATCGCTCAATCTCGTCCGCCGAGAGCCCATCTTTGCCCCAGCCATGCGCCGTAATCAGGGCGCGGTGTACGATCAGGTCCGCATAGCGACGGATGGGCGAGGTGAAATGCGCGTAATTGCGCAGAGCCAGACCAAAGTGCCCAAAGTTCTCTGGATAGTAATAGGCCTGCTGCATGGAGCGCAGCGTGGAGATATTGATGAGCTCCGCATCATCTGTGCCTGCCGCCGCATTCAGCAAGGCGTTCAGGTGTCGGGTCTGCAGCACTTGCCCTTTTGCAAGGTTGAGACCAGCGGCCTGCGCAGTGTCACGCAAGGCATCAAGCTTGTCCTGGCTGGGTTCCTCATGGACCCGGAACAAAAGCGGCTGGCGCTTCTTAATCAGTGTTTCAGCGGCTGCGACATTTGCAAGCACCATGAACTCTTCGATCAGGCGATGAGCATCCAAGCGATCGCGGAAATTGACGGAGGCGACCTTACCCTTGTCATCGAGGACGATTTTGCGTTCGGGAAGGTCGAGATCAAGCGGCTGACGCGCGGCGCGGGCGGCCTTGAGGGCTTCATAGGCTGCATAGAGCGGTTTGATCACGTCTTCGAGAAACGGTTCCGTGCGCTCAGTGATCTTACCATCCATGGCCTCCTGCACTTCGCCATAGTGCAGTGAAGCCTGCGATTTCATCAGACCGCGTACAAAACGGTGGCCTATCTTGTGTCCCTCTGCGTCGATCTGCAGGCGAACGGCCAGACAGGGGCGGGGCACACCTTCGTGCAACGAGCACAGATCCCCCGAAAGACGATCCGGGAGCATAGGCACCACCCGGTCCGGAAAATAGCTGGAGTTGCCCCGTTTTCGCGCCTCGCGATCCAATGCTGAGCCGGGTGTCACATAGGCGGCAACATCGGCGATTGCGACCCATATGACATGGCCTCCGGGGTTCATGGGATCCTCATCGGCATGGGCAAAGCACGCATCATCATGATCGCGTGCATCGGCTGGGTCGATGGTAATGAGCGGCAGATCCCGCAGGTCTTCACGTCCCTTGAGCCCCATAG
Organism: Ruegeria sp. TM1040; assembly: GCF_000014065.1. NCBI lineage: Bacteria > Pseudomonadati > Pseudomonadota > Alphaproteobacteria > Rhodobacterales > Roseobacteraceae > Ruegeria > Ruegeria sp. TM1040. Next base: position 3,162,021 of record NC_008044.1, read on the forward strand.
GTTTGGCGCTGTCGGCTTCTGCGATCACCGCATCTGGAAAGTGATCTGGTATGCCGTGCTGATGGATTGCGATCAGCGATACCGCCTTGGGTGCCGAGGGGTCGCCCAGACGTTCAACGATCCGGGCTTTGGGCAGTCCCATTCTCGCCTTTGGACCCGCAAGCTCGGCTTCGACCAACTCGCCATCTTTAGCGCCGTGTACATTGGCCTCGGGCACCTGCCATTCGTTCGAGCTGGCCTTGTCGATGGGCACAATCCGCCCACCTTCCGAGCCTTGACGAAAGATCCCGAGAATGCGTTTGGGATTGGTTCCGATGCGCCGGATCAGCCGAGCCTCGTAATTGTGGTCTTCTTCCTGCACCACCGTGAGGCGCGCCAGGATCCGGTCGCCTTCTCCAAGCGCCGGGTCCGAGGCACGCGGGATCACCATTACGATTGGTTCAATCCCTTCGCCATGCCATTCAAGTGGCTGCGCAAAGAGATCGCCATTTTCATCAGGCGCTTTGACCAGCAAGACTGAGACTGGCGGCAAACGGTCCGGATCGGTGTAGCTGCGTTTGCGCTTTTCGAGATGCCCTTCTGCCTCCAGCTCCTTCAAGACGCGCTTGAGATCGATCCGCTCTGCGCCCTTGATGCCAAAGGCTTTGGCAATGTCACGTTTAGAAGTCTGAGTCGGGTGGGCGGAGATCCATTCCAGAATCTCGGCCTTTGTGGGTATACGCGCCATAGATCTGCCGTAGCATGGCGCGCAGGCAACGTCATGCTGAAAAGAGTCGCCGAGCACAGGTCAAAGCGGAGCACCGCGCCCGAGGGCCGCAGAGCTTCCCTGAGGTTGGCGCGCCTCAGAGCGGTTTCATCATGTCACGGTGATCGATCCCTGCATCCAGATACACGGGACCGAAGGCCTCAAAACCCAGCTTTTCATAAAAGCCGATGGCATGAGTCTGCGCGCCGAGCTTGGCTTTTGTAATCCCTTCCCGTTCCTGTGCAGCCGCGACGCAGGCTTCGATCAGTTTGGCGCCAAGTCCTGTTCCTCGCGCAGACTTCACAACGCAGACGCGCCCGATCTTGGCGATATCGTCCTGAAACACCACGCGTGCGGTTCCCACCGGCACACCGTCTTGCAGGGCCAAGAGATGCGTGGCGGTGTCGTCCAGCGCGTCGCGCTCTTCTTCGACAGGGACACCCTGTTCATCGACAAAGACCTCAAATCTGAGCGTCAGGCAGGTGTCGAGGTCTCGGGTCACAACAATCGAGGGGCTCATGAAAAATAGTCCTTCAGGATGCGGGAGTAGATGGATTTCAGTTGGTGGATATGGGCCACATCCACGTTCTCATCCACCTGGTGCATGGTCTTGCCGACGAGGCCAAATTCCACAACCGGACAATGGGACTTCACAAATCGCGCGTCTGAGGTGCCCCCGGTGGTGGAGAGTTCCGGTGCTTGGTTGGTTTCGGTCTGCACGGCCCGAGAGACCAGATCCGACAGATCGCCCGGCGGGGTGATGAAACTTTCACCCGAGATCTGAACCTTCATATCGACCTCAAGACCAAACTCTTTGGCCACTTTGTCTGCTTCGCCTTGCAGCCAATCTGTAAGCGACGCCCCCGAGTGCAGATCATTGAAGCGGATGTTCACCGCGGCACGGCCCTGCGCCGGGATCACATTGGTTGCCGGGTTGCCGGTGTCGATGGTGACAATTGCCAGTGTAGAGGCGTCGAAGTGCTCTGAGCCCTCATCCAGTTGATGGCTGCCGAGTCGGTCCATCAGGCGCGCGAGCCCGTTCATCGGGTTGTTCGCACGGTGCGGATAGGCCGAATGTCCCTGCACGCCGGTCACAGTGAACCACGCGGTCATCGAGCCGCGACGACCGATCTTGATCATCTCACCCATATGATTGGGGCACGTGGGCTCTCCCACGAGGCAAACGGACATCTTCTCGCCCGCTGCGTCCATGTAGTCCAGCAATGCCGTGGTTCCATCCACAGCGTCGCCTTCCTCATCACCTGTGATGGTCAGCACCACTGCGCCATCGGGTGGTGTGTCCTGAACAAAGTCTATGGCTGCCGCCGCAAAGGCAGCAACACCGGACTTCATGTCGGTTGTCCCACGGCCATACATGACGCCTTCGACAATCTCGGCGCCAAAGGGATCGTGAGTCCAGGCCGCTTCGTCCCCGATGGGCACCACGTCAGTGTGGCCATTGAACCCAAAGGTACGCGCATGCGCCTTGTCGCCCCAGCGGGCAAAGAGATTGCAGACCTCACCCCGGTCAACCCGTGTGCAGCTAAAACCCGCGTCCGTCAGAAGGCGCTCCAAAAGGACCAGCGCACCACCCTCGGTTGGCGTGACCGAAGGACAACGCACAAGATCTGCGGTGAGCTGAACGGGGTCTGTTGTGGTCATGGGGCGTCCTCCAGAAATCATCGCTGATGACCTAGCGCGAATTGGCGCAGAGGTGCAATTGCGATCACTTGGTTGCAGACGCTGTGGCCGAAATGCGTAGGCTTTTGACCGGCGTCAATCGCGCTCCTGACAGGGGCATGTGGACGTGCTATGAAGAAAGTAATAACAGACCGAGGCATGGTAACGGGACGGCGATAAGATCGTCCGGACGTGCGACGAGCAGAACGATCACATCAATCAGGATGAGGCTGTTGGACCATGAGTCCACCGGGCAGCTCCTTCGCATGTATTCGGCATCTGCGCCGCGCGACGTCCCGCACCGGGAACATCGGGACTGAGACTGAGGGACGCCCCGGGCACCAAAAGGCCGATGAACGCGCCGCCCGGGGCAAAACACTTACGGGCGGTGGAGTACGACATGGCAGGCAACACAGGGCTCCGGACGGTTGCGACCGGGCAGGCGCGCAGATGAGCTGGCTCGGTCTATGGCATAAAGAGGCGCAGTATTTCGACGCCGCTGGACTCACCCCGTCGGTAGAACGCAGCTGTCTCTTGTTGCGCGAAGCCGATGCACTGTTGCCGCGGGGCGCGCTGGTTCTGGAGGTGAGCCTGCCGGAATTGCGCAAACCCGAACCCCTGGTGCTGTTTGAGCGTGGAGGCGACTGGCCTTTGCGATTTCAGCTCTCGGCGGTGCCGGGGGGCGGTATCAATCTGGTGCTGGAGCAATATGGCGCGGTGTTTCACCAAACGCTGAACCCGACCAAGCGGGGGCGTGCGGATCAGGTGCGGCTGACCTACAACTGGGACGCTCCGGCGTTTGAAGGCCAGCTTGCGCTCGAATGGCTTGATGGAGATCGGGCCGAAATCGCGGATATTCATGCCCCACGCCCCTGGCGGCTTGCGGATCTTGAGGCTTTGATTGAAGGGGGGCCGCACTGCTTTATCGCCTCCGGCGTCGAATACATTGCACTTTCTGATCAGCCGGAGCCGGTGGGGCCGATGCCCGGCCTCTCGCCGTTTACACCGGTGGAAACGGAAACGGGGGCGCGACCGATCAAGGACCTGCGTCGAGGTGACTTGCTGCGCTGCGCAAGTGGTGATTTGGTCCCCGTCTTGCATAAAATCGAACGTGAAGTGCCAGCGGTGGGCAGCTTTTGTCCCGTGCAGCTTCGGGCGCCATATTTCGGCCTGACACAGGATATTACCGTCGCGCCTTTCCAACGCATGGTGCTCACCGGGTCTGAGGTTGAATATCTCTTTGGATGTGAGGCTGTGCTTGCGCCGGCAGAAATGCTTGCGGCCACGCGCACCGCCCGTCGGGTCTTGCCCGCGGGGCCGATCACGACCTATGCGCAGGTGATCCTGCCCGGCCATGAGGTGCCAGTTGTGGCGGGGCTCGGGGTCGAGAGCCTTTTTCTGGGGCGCATTCGGCGCGACCGTTCCGCACTTGGGGCCAGCCTCTTTGCAGGGCTAGATCGCAACTCTCTGCCAGAACACGCACAGCCGCGCTACCCCGTGGTGCGCGCGTTTGATGCCGCAATCCTTGCAGAACATCGCACCGCCTGAGCACTGAGGACTTGAAAAAATCCCCGTAGCCCTTCTAAGCAGTCTCACCGTTTCTAGTGAGAACCGCTCCATGACCCTGCGCTCTATTTGGTTTTGTCTTGTCACAGTGTTGATGACCCTTCCAGCCTTGCCGCTGCGCGCGCAGGAACTGGTGGTCAACACGGTTACCCGTCCGCCGTTTTCAATGCCGGTCGGAGAGCATGAGACGGGTTTTACCATGGATTTGATCCGCGAGGTCTCGCAACGCCTCGGTTGGGACATCCAGATCAATCGGGTCGATAACTTTGCGCAGATGCTCGAAGAGGTCGAACGCGGCGAGGCCGATATGGCGGCGGCAAACATCTCCATCACGGCCGGGCGTGAAGCGGTAATGGATTTCAGTCAGCCCATCTTTGAAAGCGGCCTGCAGATCATGCTGCATCAGGACGATGTGTCAGAGCCAAGCCTGATTTCGGCGCTGATGTCGTGGGATCTCTTCGCGGCCATCGCAATCGCATTTGTGCTCTTGCTGGTGGGCGGCATGCTTATGTGGGTGTTTGAGCGCCGAGCGCAGCCCTATTTTGATCGCCCGTTGAAAGATGCGTGGTTCCCATCTTTCTGGTGGGCTCTCAATCTGGTGGTGAACGGTGGTTTTGAAGAGCGGGTGCCGCGCAGCGCGCTTGGGCGGGTTTTTGGTGTTCTGCTGGTTCTCTCATCATTGTTCGTGGTGTCGGTCTTTGTCGCCAAAATCACCGCCGCCATGACCGTCGAGGCGATCAACGGGTCGGTGAATTCGGTGAACGACCTCTACGGCAAGCGCGTCGGCACGATCCAGGGCTCCACCGCGGCAGGATTTCTGGATCGTCGTGAAATCGACTATGTGGCGTTTCCGGGGCTCGATAAGATGCTCGAGGACTTTGAAGACGGCGATACGCGCATAGTCGTGTTTGATGCGCCGGTGCTCAACCACTACGTCAAAACCGACGGTGCGGGGATCGGGCATGTGATGGGGCGGAAGTTCCTGACGGAATACTACGGGATTATCTTCCCGCAGGGGTCCGACATGGTGGAGCCGTTCAATCGTGCCTTGCTGAAGATGCAGGAAGACGGCGCCTACGAGACGCTCTATCGAAAGTGGTTTGGTCAGAGTTTCTAGACCCTGATTGGATCTTTTGACCCACGCCAGCGATTTCTGAGCAAGCGCGGGTTAATGCGGGGCGCTGTTTTCGTCCACCGCGCTCAATTCATCACCAAAGAATGGGGTCATCTGCGCCACGATGACCGCGTTTTCGTCGAGGGCTCGCTGCATCAGATCGCGCTCCTCTTGCGGAATCTCATGGCCTTCGGCCTCTCGCTCGGCGATCGTGCCATAGCCGGTGACATCCAGCGGCGCGGTGTCGGCCTGTTTCAGAATAGCAACCGTCTCACGCACGGCCTCTGCCTCATCCACGCCGGACGCGTAAACCATCAGGGCGGCGCCGGTGGCGTCTTTGGGCAGGCCATCCCCCTCTTTGCGACCGATTTGAACGATCAGGGTATAGACCTGTTGGCGGGAGGGCTTCTTCTGTGTCATGCGACTGAAGTAGACGGGAGGGCTGGGGAAGGTCAAACCAATTTGTTTACAATGCGTAGAGTAATTTGCCACAATTTGACCAACATTGAGGGGCAAATCTGCCTCACGCAGAATTTGCGCGTGGGGTTTGATTTTCTAATTTACGGGTGGGAGCGTTATGCCGACGGCTCAGGAACTACCGATTGATACAACCGCCTCTGCCGAGGACATGGCGGAAGCCATTTTTGGCAATGGCATCGAGATTCAATCCGCGACCTACACCGGCGCTAACGGTGCGTCCGGCATCTACAGCGGCGGTGATTCAATCACGCCGGGTGTGACCCCATCGGACACTGGCGTTATCCTGTCCACTGGCAACGCAACGGATTTCACCAATAGCTCGGGCAGCACGGATACCAATACCTCTGCCGGGACATCCACCAATCACGGAACCGCGGGCGATACGGATCTGGATGCGATCGCAGGTGGAACGACCTATGATGCCGCCGTCTTTGAGGCCGAATTTGTGCCCGAAGGCTCCACACTGACGATGCAGTTCGTCTTTTCCTCCGAAGAGTATCTCGAATACGTCAATTCAGGCTTCAACGATGCGGTGTCGGTCTGGGTCAATGGTGTTGAGGCGGAACTGGTAGTGGGCGATGGCAATATCGCCATCGACAACATCAATGATACGTCCAATTCGGATCTCTACGTCGACAACCCCGCGGACAGTGATCTCTACAACACTGAAATGGACGGGTTTACCGTCACGTTGAAGCTGACAGCGCCGGTCAACCCAGGCGAAACCAACCACATCAAGATTGCCATCGCCGATACAGGAGATGCCGCTTACGATTCCAACCTGCTGATTGCCGGGGACTCGGTGCAGACGGCGTTGGTTGCGGAAAACGATCAGGTGCTGGTCTGGGAGGGCTCATCCACGACCGTTGACGTGCTTGCCAATGATGCGCAAGGGTCAGGCGCTCAGCTCACCATCACACATATCAACAACCAGCCTGTCACGGCTGGCAGTTCGGTGACATTGGCAAATGGCGAAATCATCACCCTCAACGAAGACGGCACCCTCGAGATCACAGGCCAGCCCGACGTGGATACGGATGAGACGTCCGTCTTCACCTACACGGTGGCCGATGATGAAGGAAATACCGACGTTGCTTTTGTCGATCTGACCACCACGCCCTGCTTTGTCGAAGGTACCTTGATCGATACAACCGAAGGCCCGTGCCCGGTCGAGGCGTTGGAAATTGGCATGACCGTCGTGACCCGTGACCACGGTGCTCAGCCGCTGCGCTGGATTGGGCGCAGCATTCGTACGGCGTCGGGCAATGATGCGCCCGTTCGGATTGCCGCAAACACTCTGGGCCAGCACCAGGAGATCGAACTCTCGCCGAGCCATCGAGTGCTATTGTGCTCTGCCGCCGCCGAGATGCTCTTTGGTCAAGAAGAAGTTTTGATCCCGGCGCATCATCTGGTAAATGACAGCACCATCCGGCGTCGCAGTGACGGGCGGCGCGTTACCTATTTCCACCTGCTGTTCGACCAGCATGAAATCATTCGTGGCAATGGGCTTGAGAGTGAGAGCTATCATCCGGGTGCCGCGAGCCTCGGTGGATTGGATGCAGAGACACGGGCGGAGTTCTTCGATCTGATGGGCGACAGCTGGCAGAGCTATCAGAATATGAAACGCCCGACACTCAAATCATATGAGACCCGCGCGTTGCTGGGGGCCGTTCAGTAACGGCTCCGCATCCGGTAGCCCGGCTGAAAGCTCATCCGGGCAAACGTCACGGGTTGATCCTGAAACCAGGTGGAACGCTCCATCTGGAACAGGGCTGTACCCGGTGGGCAGGCCATATAATCCGCAATCTTGGCATCCGCAGCGCTGGCAAAGAAGCTGACCTCCGCATTGGAGAACGGGACCGCCGCCAGCAACCATTCTCCCGGAGGGGTTTCAGAGAAATCAGCAGTTTCGCTTGCAGGCACTGCCGCGATGTTGATCCAGCGATCTTCAAAGTGAAAGGGCTGGCCATCCGCATAATGCATCACCTCCATGTGGAGAACCTGCGCATTGATGGCCAAGCCCATCTGGGAACTGAGCCAGCCCGGAGCGGGTTGCAGGCTGCGTGAAACAAGCGCATAGCGGTAGGTGGCGTTGCGCTCTTCGACGAGGCGCCGCGTGGTGGCGATCTCGAGCTTGGCCTGCTTGACAGGCAGCGTGGCGACGCGGGTGCCACTCTTGCGCTTGCGGTCGATGATACCGCGATCTGCAAGTTCACGCAGCGCACGGTTGACAGTCGCACGGGCGCAGCCAAATTCCTCGGCGAGATCTGCCTCTGTTGGCAAGAGCGCCCCCTGGTCCCAGACGCGCGCTTCGATCCGGCGCATGACTTCGTCCCGTACGTCCTGAAAGCTGGTTTTCTTCTGTTGTTGCACTTCAGGGCTCCGGGCTGAATAATAACTCTGGCTAAATCATATTATGTCTGCATTAAAATGCAGTTGTAAAGGAGAGTGCATGCGCTTTGACGCTGCTGAGATCAGACCGGCGCCATGGAAAAACGGCGGAGGAACGACCCGCGAGCTTGCAGTAGGCCAGGATGTGAGCGGACAGATCTGGCGTTTGAGCCTCGCAGAGATTGCGCGCGAGGGCCCGTTTTCTTCCTTTGCGGGCCAATGGCGCATTCACACCATCATATCGGGACAGGGGCTGCGGCTGATGGGCACTGAGGAAACGCTTGAGGCCCTGCCGCTTGCGCCCTTGGAGTTTGACGGTGGGATCGCGCTTGATGCGCAGTTTATTGAGGGGCCATGTCGCGCGGTCAATCTGATCTATGATCCTCGGCACCTCGCAGCCACAGCAGAGGTGCGCAATGGGTCCTTACGGGCGCAGCGCGGCGATTTGGTCTTTGTGATCAGGGGGGCGCTGACCCTCGGTGGTAAAAATTTTGTCGCCGGGCAGGGGGCCGCGGTAGAAGCACCAGCCCGAGCAGAGGTCGAGGGCACGGTGCTTCATTTCGAGATTAGAGTTCCGCCAAAAGAGACGTGATCGCCTTGCGATAGCTGGCAAGAATGCTGTCTCGCGCGATGTGACGACCTGTTTGTACCATATGACGCCCTGCGGCCCAGACGTCGGTGACGCTATGATCATCCGCTGCAAAACACAGCCCATCCAGGATTTGATGCTCTGGAAGCCCAAAAAGAGCAGGACGTGCGCAATCAATCGCCACCAGATCAGCAAGGGCGCCAATCTCGAGCCGACCGGCATCGCGGCCCAAAGCCTGCGCACCCCCTCTTGCCGCGCCAAGGTAGAGGGTTTCACCGACAGATCCCTCTGCCGGGACCAGAACGTTGCGGGCGAGATCCCGAAGGCGTTGGGAGTATTCCAGCGTGCGCAGCTCTTCAACGAGGGAGATCCGTACATTTGAGTCCGATCCCACACCAAAGCGTCCTCCCTCGCGCAGATAGTGCGCGCCGTTAAACGGGCCATCTCCGAGGTTTGCCTCGGTGATGGGGCAAAGCCCGGCAACCGCGCCGGAATGGGCCATGTGCCGGGTTTCGGTCTCGGTCATGTGGGTGGCGTGGATCAGGCACCATTGATTGTCTACGGGGGCGTTCCCGAGCAGCCACTCTACGGGGCGCGCTCCCAGCCAGACCTTGATCTCGGCCACTTCGCGGGGCTGTTCGGCGATATGGATGTGGATGGGGCTGTCCGCGGCGAGCGGCAATACGGCGGCGAGGTCCTCGGGGCTGGTGGCGCGCAGGGAATGCGGCGCGATACCGACACGCGTGTCGCGCCCAAGCTCTTGCGCCGCATCGCGGGCTTCGGTGACAAGACGCGAGAAGCGCTCCACATCATTGCCAAAGCGCATCTGGCCACCGGTAAGTGGTTGCTGTTGTGCGCCTCCGTAGGTGTAGAGCACCGGCAGATGGGTGAGGCCAATGCCGGTTTGCTGGGCGCCGGCCATCACGCGTTGACTGAGTTCGCTGAGGCTCTGGTAGGCGGTACCGCCCGGCTGATGGTGAACATAGTGGAACTCACCCACAGAGGCATACCCGGCCTCCATCATTTCCATGAATGTAAGTGCCGCAATGGCCTCGTATTGATCGGGGGTGAGATGGTCGAGAAAGCGATACATCAGCTCTCGCCAGGTCCAGAAACTGTCTTGACCGGCCCCCCGAAATTCGGTGCGGCCCGCCATCGCGCGCTGGAACGAATGTGAATGCAGGTTGGCAAGCGCTGGCAAGAGCACATCGACGCGCGTGTCGCCGGGCACGGGCGCTGAGCCGGTCTCGATCCGAGAGATTTGGCCGTCCTTGATGGTGAGGCGGACATCCTTCGCCCAGCCCTCAGGCAAACACGCGGTGGCGGCAAAAATTGTCTGCATCTGGCCCTCTTATGTATAGACATAACAACAATAAGCGCATACCGTTAATGGGGCAAGAGGATTCTGGGGGACGAAATGCGCGATACATACGTGTTGAGCGGTGCTCGGTTGGCGACCATGGAGGCCGAGGGGTCTTATGGGCTTGTGGAAGACGGGGCGATCGCCATTCAGGGGGATGAAATTCTCTGGTGCGGCGCGCGGGGCGCGCTACCGGACACCTACGCAGCTTGCCCCAGCACCGACCTCAATGGACGTCTGGTCACGCCGGCCTTCATTGATTGTCACACGCACATCGTTTTTGGCGGAGACCGTGCGGGCGAGTTCGAGATGCGCCTCGAGGGGGCAACCTATGAAGAGGTGGCCAAGGCTGGCGGCGGGATTGTGTCGACCGTCACGGCCACGCGTGCCGCAAGCCTGGATGCGCTTGTGACCGGGGCCTTGCCGCGGCTGGATGCACTGATTGCGGAAGGGGTGAGCACGGTAGAAGTCAAATCCGGCTACGGGCTCGACCGCGAGACCGAGCTCAATATGCTGCGCGCGGCGCGTCGTCTGGCTGAGCACAGAGATGTTACGGTCAAAACCACCTTTCTGGGCGCGCATGCAGTCCCTGCAGAGTATGCGGGTCGGGCAGATGCCTATCTTGATGAGGTCTGCCTGCCGACGCTGCGCGCAGCGCATGCCGAGGGGTTGGTCGATGCGGTAGATGGCTTTTGTGAAGGGATCGCTTTTTCGGCGGCGCAGATCGCAAAGGTTTTTGACGTGGCAGCAGAGTTGGGTTTGCCGGTGAAGCTCCATGCCGAACAGCTGTCGCATCAGGGCGGCACCAAATTGGCGGCAGAGCGCGGCGCACTGTCTGTGGATCATGTGGAATACGCCACAGAAGCGGACGCACGGGCAATGGCGGCTTCGGGGTCCGTTGCGGTCCTGTTGCCCGGCGCGTTCTACACAATCCGCGAAACGCAAGTCCCGCCCGTGGCAGAGTTTCGCATGCATGGCGTGCCGATGGCACTGGCGACAGACTGCAACCCCGGATCATCGCCGCTCACGTCGCTTCTGCTGACGCTCAATATGGGCTGCACATTGTTTCGCCTGACCCCGGAAGAGGCGCTTGCGGGTGTGACCCGTAATGCCGCCCGCGCGCTGGGCATGCAGGATCGTGGGCGCATCGCCCCCGGGCTTCGTGCGGATCTGGCGGTCTGGGATGTCTCTCGCCCGGCAGAGCTGGCTTATCGCATTGGTTTCAACCCGCTCTACGCGCGTGTCATGGGCGGCAAAATGGAGGTTCGTACATGATCGAGATGATCCCGGGCGCCGTGACGCTCGACACTTTGGAACGGATCTGGCGTCACGGCACGCCTGCACGTCTGGCCGATAGCGCGCGTGCAGGTGTCGAGGCCGCTGCCGCGATGGTGGCAGAGGCCGCAGCGGGTGAAGTGCCCGTTTATGGCATCAACACTGGTTTTGGCAAACTTGCGTCGACCAAGATCGCGCCGGAGGATACTGCGACCCTGCAGCGCAACCTGATCCTGAGCCATTCTTGCGGTGTGGGCGAGCCGCTGGCCGAAGACAAAACCCGGTTGATGATGGTGCTGAAGCTGTTGTCGCTGGGTCGGGGCGCCTCCGGGGTGCGCTGGGCTGTCATTGAGCAGATCCAAGAGATGCTGGCACGCGGGGTGACACCTGTTGTGCCGTCGCAAGGGTCCGTTGGCGCCTCTGGTGATCTTGCCCCGCTTGCCCACATGACTGCGGCCATGATCGGCGAAGGCGAGGCAACAATCGACGGCGTGCGCCTGCCTGGTGCCGAAGCCTTGAGGCGTGCCGGGTTGGAGCCGATTGTGCTGGGCCCGAAAGAAGGGCTTGGCCTGATAAATGGCACGCAGTTTTCCACCGCTTGCGCGCTCACCGGGTTGTTTGAGGCCCTGGAGATGGCGCGGGCCTCCATGGCGATCGCGTCTTTGACAACCGACGCTATCATGGGCTCTACCGCGCCTTTGGTGGCGGATATTCACAGCTTGCGCGGCCATGCTGGGCAGATGGAGGTCGCGGCAACGATGCGCGACATCATGGCGGGCTCGGAAATTCGCGAGAGCCACCGTGAGGGCGACACCCGCGTGCAGGATCCCTATTGCATCCGCTGCCAGCCTCAGGTGGTGGGCGCCGCGCTTGATGTGCTGCGCATGGCGGCGCGCACGCTTGAAATCGAGGCGAACGCGGTCACCGACAATCCGTTGGTACTGGTGGAGGCGGGGCAGATCGTCTCCGGGGGCAACTTCCATGCCGAATATGTGGGCTTTGCGGCAGATCAGATCGCGCTCGCCGTGGCTGAGATCGGCGCGATTGCGCAGCGCCGGGTTGCGCTGATGGTGGATCCTACCCTGAGCCACGACCTACCACCGTTCCTGACGCCGAACCCCGGCCTCAACTCGGGATTCATGATTGCCGAAGTCACGACTGCGGCGCTCATGAGCGAAAACAAACATCTGGCCAACCCCTGCGTTACGGATTCCACACCGACCTCCGCCAACCAAGAGGACCACGTCTCTATGGCGGCGCACGGTGCGCTGCGGCTGGCGAAAATGAACGCAAACCTGTCGGTGATCCTTGGGGTCGAGATGCTTTGCGCGGCGCAGGGGGTCGAGGCGCGCGCGCCGCTCAAGACCTCTAGCCGCTTGCAGAACCTGCTCGACATGCTGCGCGGCGAGATCCCGAGCCTTGGCGAGGACCGCTATCTTGCGCCGGAAATCGAAACCGCCAGCGCGATGGTGCGGGCAGGCCGCGTGGCGCAGGCCGCAGGCGTGGAGGTCAGCACATGATCGAAGTCACGCAGGGGTCTTCTCCGCTGGTTCTGGGGCTGCCCCATACGGGCACCGATGTTCCGGCCGAGGTGGCACAACATTTGAATGACCGCGGCCAAGCGCTCGCGGATACGGATTGGCATATTCACGACCTCTACGCCGGACTGGTGGAGGGCGTGACAACCGTACGCACGCCGATCCATCGATATGTGATCGATGTGAACCGCGATCCCGAGGGCGTGAGCCTTTATCCCGGACAAAACACCACGACTCTGGTGCCGCTCACCGATTTTGATGGTCATCCAATCTGGCAGCAAGAGCCCGATGCGGCCGAAACGGCCCACCGTCTTGAGACCTATCACGTGCCTTATCACGCGGCACTCGAGGCGGAGATGAAGCGCGTGGCCGGACTCCACGGGTTTGCCATTCTCTATGATTGTCACTCGATCCGTGGCGATATTCCCTTCTTGTTTGAGGGTCGCCTGCCGGATTTTAACGTCGGTACCAATCTCGGCGCGACCTGCGCGCCAAGCATCGAGGATATGGTGTTCCAGCGTTGTCAGCGCGCGGAAGGCTACACATCAGTCTTGAATGGCCGTTTCAAGGGGGGCTGGACCACGCGACATTACGGTCGCCCCGACCAGGGTTGGCATGCCATCCAGATGGAGCTCGCGCAGGCCACCTATTGCGACGAGCAGCCGCCCTGGCGGTATGACCCCGTCCGCGCCGACCGGTTGCGCGGACATCTCACCCAAATCCTCACCGATCTGACCGAATGGAGGCCCGCATGAGCGATCCCCGCAAGAATACCCGTGACATTTTCCCTGCCACTGGCACCGAGATCACTGCGAAGTCCTGGTTGACGGAGGCTCCGATGCGGATGCTGATGAACAACCTGCACCCCGATGTGGCTGAAAACCCGCATGAGCTCGTGGTTTATGGCGGGATTGGCCGGGCGGCACGCACGTGGCAGGATTTCGACCTCATCGTCGAGACCCTCAAGACTCTTGAAGAAGATCAGACCCTGATGGTGCAGTCCGGCAAACCCGTCGGCGTCTTTCAGACCCACAAGGACGCGCCGCGCGTGTTGATCGCCAACTCCAACCTCGTGCCGCATTGGGCCAATTGGGATCACTTCAACGAGCTCGATAAGAAGGGTCTGATGATGTACGGCCAGATGACCGCTGGTTCGTGGATTTACATCGGCACCCAGGGCATCGTGCAGGGCACCTATGAGACCTTTGCCGAGGCGGGCCGTCAGCACTATGGCGGGGACCTGACGGGAAAATGGATCCTCACCGGCGGTCTTGGGGGGATGGGGGGGGCGCAGCCTTTGGCTGCGGTTTTTGCTGGTGCTTGCTGCCTTGCGGTGGAGTGCAACCCCGACTCGATCGATTTCCGCCTGCGCACCAAATACCTTGATGAGAAGGCTGAAACGCTGGACGAAGCGCTGGAGATGATTGAGCGTTGGACCAAGGCGGGCGAGGCCAAATCCGTTGGCCTTTTGGGCAATGCGGCGGATGTGTTTGCAGAGCTTGTGGAGCGTGCGAAGGCGGGTGGCATGCGCCCCGACATCGTGACGGATCAGACCTCAGCGCATGACCCGGTCAACGGTTATCTGCCGCAAGGCTGGACGATGGCCGAATGGAGAGAGAAGCGCGAAACGGACAAAAAGGCGGTTGAGAAAGCCTCTCGGGCGTCGATGAAGGCTCATGTGAAGGCCATGGTGGATTTCCACGAGATGGGGATTCCCACCGTCGATTATGGCAACAACATCCGTCAAGTCGCGCTGGAAGAGGGGCTGGAGACGGCGTTCTCATTCCCCGGATTTGTGCCAGCCTACATTCGCCCGCTGTTCTGCAAGGGGATCGGTCCCTTCCGTTGGTGTGCGCTCTCGGGGGATCCCGAGGATATCCGCAAGACCGATGCCAAGATGAAAGAGCTGTTCCCGGAGAACGAGAGCCTGCACCGCTGGCTCGACATGGCGCAGGACCGCATCGCCTTTCAGGGGCTACCGGCGCGGATCTGCTGGATCGGCCTTGGAGATCGCCACAAGGCGGGGCTTGCCTTCAACGAAATGGTGCGCAACGGCGAATTGTCGGCGCCGGTCGTGATTGGCCGAGATCATCTTGACTCGGGTTCCGTGGCATCGCCCAACCGTGAAACCGAAGCGATGATGGATGGATCGGATGCGGTCTCTGACTGGCCATTGCTCAATGCGCTTTTGAACACGGCCTCGGGCGCGACATGGGTTTCGCTGCATCATGGCGGCGGTGTTGGCATGGGGTTTTCGCAGCACTCTGGCGTGGTGATCTGCTGTGACGGCACAGAGGATGCAGATCGCCGGATCGGGCGCGTTCTGTGGAACGACCCGGCGACCGGCGTAATGCGTCACGCAGACGCAGGCTATGAGATCGCGAAGGACTGCGCCAAAGAGCACGGATTGAACCTGCCCGGTATCCTGCGCTCGGAATGACCGGATGGGCGGGGCGCATGTCCCGCCTCCCTTGGGGGACCCAAGGCTTCTGCGGTTACAGATCTGTCTGAGTGGCCAACCACCAGGTTGTGCCGCTCGGCCCCTTTACGCCGCCAAAAACACCATCGCCGTTCCGCTTGCGCAGCGGTTCCTGCACGATCTTTCCACCTGCCGCAATGGCGCGATCAAAAGCCTCCTGCACATCGGGAACATACAGATGCACGTGCGCGTCATTGTCGTCCGCGCCAGGAAGACCGCCGATCATGACGATGCTGTCGTCAATCCGTACTTCGGCATGCATCAAGCTCCCATCCTCCTGATCAAGGCGTTGCAATAAATTCGCCTCAAATACCGTTTGCAGGAATGAGATCGTACCTTCCGGATCATGGCAGATGAGATAAGGGCATAGCGAGGGGTAGTCTGTGGGTTTCCAAGACTCTCTCATGAACTGTCCTCCTTCAGCCTATTTCAGCCGGGCGGTTATTGACGCTCCACTCAATAATCTACCGTAACTTTAAGAATATTCCACAGGAACAATAATTTGAGAAATAAAAAAACAGGCAGCCGAAGCCGCCTGTTGTCACATTTATGTGTGCAGCCTCTGCTGAGGCCCAGGATCAATCGCGCAGAAGCTCGTTGATGCCTGTCTTGGAACGGGTTTTCTCGTCCACGCGTTTCACGATGACCGCGCAGTAGAGGTTGATGCCGTTTTTCGAGGGCATGGAGCCTGCAACAACAACGGAATAGGGCGGCACTTCGCCGTACATGACTTCACCGGTTTCGCGGTCGACGATCTTGGTGGACTGGCCAATGAACACGCCCATGCCAAGCACGGAACCTTCGCGCACGATCACGCCTTCGACCACCTCGGAACGCGCACCGATAAAGCAATTGTCCTCGATGATGGTCGGGCCGGCCTGCATCGGCTCCAGAACGCCGCCGATCCCGACGCCACCCGAGAGGTGAACGCCTTTGCCGATCTGTGCGCAAGATCCAACCGTGGCCCAAGTGTCGACCATAGTGCCTTCGTCGACATAGGCGCCGAGGTTTACAAAAGAGGGCATCAAGACCACGCCCGGTGCGATGTAGGCAGATTTGCGGACAACGCAGTTCGGCACCGCGCGGAAACCAGCGGTTTTCCAGTCAGCGGCTTCCCAGCCTTTGAACTTGCTGTCGACCTTGTCCCACCAGCCGGAGCCCTGCGGGCCACCAGATTGCTCTTCCATGTCCTTCAGGCGGAAACCAAGCAAAACGGCCTTTTTGGCCCATTGGTTGACGTGCCAGTCACCGCTGTCCTGCTTTTCTGCGACGCGCAGTTTCCCGCTATCGAGCGCGGCGAGGGTTGCCTCGATGGCGTCGCGGGTTTCACCTTTGGTGGCAGGTGTGATGGTGTCACGGGCCTCCCAGGCGGCCTCAATTGCGGTTTCCAGCTGCGCGTTGGACATATGTTCCGGCTCCGGTTTGTGTTGGATTCGAGCGCTTATAGCCGCAAATGCCCCAAGCGTCATGCCCCGAACGCGCCCCTCGGCACATGCGAAGCGGCATCGGGTGCGCCCCGGGCTGGTTCAGCTCACCCGGCGCAGGTGTCGCCGCAGAATGTCACAGGCGCGCGGCAGATCCTGTGCGGTGACGGCTTCCAGCAGAGCGTCGTGGTCGCTGTCGATGCGCGACGTCCAGCGGTCGCGCCAATGCACGAAAAGGTGCCTGGCAGCGGTGATGTGAAGATCTTCAATCGCCGATAGCAGGCGTGGCATCTCGCAGGGCTGCAGCAGGGCGGTGTGAAACTGCCTGTTGCAGCGGTCCCAAAGCACCATATCCTGCGCGGCGTCACAGGCCTGTCGCGCGGCCTCTACCTGAGCCAATGTGTCGGCGTCGTGTCGGGGTAGGGCGTGGGTGAGCGCTAGAACTTCCAGCGCCACACGCATCTCGATCACTTCCCGGATTTCCGTTGGCTCCAGAGCGGTAACGCGCATGCCTTTGTGTGGTATGGATTTGGCCAGTCCCTTGGCTTCCAACCGCAAAAAGGCCTCGCGCACGGGAACGTGGCTGACGTCGTAGTCGCGCGCAATGTGGTCTTGCCGCAGTTTCTCTCCTGCGGGAAGATCGCCGGTCACGATCCGCTCCATCAGCGCGCGAAAAATCTTGTCAACTGCGGTTTCGCTCATAAACGTTCGATAGGGGGCAAAGCCGCCCATCGCAAGGATTTCCGACGCTTAGTTGAACGAGACATCAAGTCGTGTGGCGGGATCCGTCAGCGGTTCTGGGTCAATGTTGCCACCACACAAGAGCACCGAAACCTTTTCATCACGCGCAGGCAGATAGGCCCCGCACATCAAAGCCGCAAGCGCAGTTGCCCCTGCAGGCTCCACCAGGAGGCGATGATCGCGCCAGAGCGCGTGTTGTGCGGCCTCGATGGCAGCATCTGGGACAATCACGCTTGGCGTGCGCGCGTTATGCGCAAGGTCAAAACAGATGTCTCCAATGCGGCGCGCCCCCAAGGCATTGGCAGCGATGCCGCCAACGTCAACATTGGTAGGTTTGCCATTCATCAGTGCGGTTTTCAGCGCGCAAGAGGTTGCAGGTTCTACTGCGACCACCTTGCGCCGGCCCTCAAACCAGCCCAGCGCTCCGCCGATGAGACCACCGCCGCCCACTGCGATCAAAATGGTGTCAGCCTCGAGCCCCTGTTCCTCCCATTCAGCAAACAAAGTGCCCTGTCCAGCGACCGTTGCGGGTGCGTCATAGGCATGGATCTGCATGGCACCCGTTTGTAGCTCCCAATCCTGTGCCGCTTCGAGTGCATTGGCATAGGCGCCGGGCACGACCTCAAGCTCCGCTCCGGTTGAGCGGATCAGGTCAATCTTGGTCTGGCCTGCAATCTCGGGGACATAGATCTTGGCGTTGTGACCCAAAGCGCGGGCGGCAAAGGCCACCGCCGCGCCATGATTGCCACCGGAGGCCGCCACCAGACCTGCTTCGGGGACAGGGGTCGACAGGAGCGTGTTAAACGCACCGCGCGCCTTAAAACTGCCTGCATGCTGGAGATGCTCGAGCTTCAATTCGACCGGAAATGCGAGGCCAAAGCTCTGAACCGAGACGGTTGGCGTTTTCACCACATGCTGGGCAATTCTCCCGCGCGCGCCGGAAATTTGGGATGTCCAATCCATTGTGGTACCTCGTCACTGTGTCTTTTGCGCGAACCCTAGGGAATTGCACGCGGGAGGCAAGGGGATTGATGGTGCGATTTGAGCACTGGCCGCAAAGGGGTGCGCAGGCTATGACAGGGTCTAACCTTCTGCACTGAAGAATAGGCAAGATTTGATATGAGTGACGACCGTAAGAGCCGCTTTCCCGATGCCCGCGCTGATCGATACCGCGCCGAACATGTTCCCGTGACGCCACAAACGCAGTCGCCTGTCTACCAGCTTGCTTTTGCCGATGAAGGGTTTCTGTGCCGAGAAGAACTGCGTCCGGTGCGCTTGCAGCTGGAGCTTCTGAAGCCGCAGCTGATGCTGGACGAAAAAGGCGTCGAGAGCACGGTCGTGATGTTTGGCGGGGCGCGCATCCCCGCCCCGCGTGACAAGGACAAGGCGCGGACACAGACCCTGGCCGACCTTAGTCATTTCTACGACGAAGCGCGTACGTTCGCGCAGAAGATGACCGAAAAATCCAAGGCAAGTGGCGGTCGGCGTCATGTCGTCGTGACCGGTGGCGGTCCCGGTGTCATGGAAGCTGGAAACCGGGGCGCCGTGGATGCGGGCGGCGAGTCGATTGGCCTCAATATCGTGTTGCCGCACGAACAGGCGCCCAACGAATACGTCACGCCGGAGCTCTGTTTCAATTTCCACTATTTTGCGATCCGCAAGATGCATTTCCTGATGCGTGCTGAGGCGATTTGCGTTTTCCCTGGTGGCTTTGGCACCCTTGATGAGCTGTTTGAGGCCCTGACGCTGATCCAGACCGGGCGCATGGAACCTGTCCCATTCTTGCTGTTTGGCCGCAGTTTCTGGGAGAAGATCATCAATTGGGAGGCCCTGGCCGACGCGGGAACAATTTCAGACCAGGACCTTGATCTGTTCAAGTTCGTGGAAAGCGCGGATGAGGCAATCGCAGCGATCGAGGCGTGGAACCCTGTACCTGCGCGTCAAAACCTGCCCGGTCGTGATCGTTAGGACCCGCGCAGAGATCGTTTTCTTACCTCGGCATGCTTTAAACGGTAGCGCGTCGGGCCCCTTGGGCCCGGCGCGCGGGTCCGCCCGACAGGACGGAGGTCCATGGTCAAATGTCGTTTTCCCTTGTGGGTGGGGTGGAAACGTTTGTGGGAACGTCGGGACCGCGCATGACCAAAAGACCCGAATTTAGGAGGATTAACTCATGTCAGCGGGCAACACTCCGACGGCCTCACCACGCGGCAGACGTGTCAGCACCTGTGTGTCTCCCTCGTTTCGGATCGCATAGCCATAGCCACGCAGGCGAAACTGCCATTCCCGAGGGCTAAGCGCCTTGCGCCGTTCTTCTCGCACCAGAGAGAGAATACCATCATCCATCTTGCCGACTTGCTGTCCAATCATCTTTCTGCCCTCAACCTTTGTTTGCTGCCCGGAGATTGTTTCCGTGTACTGTTTCTGATTCCGAGATTGTCGGCCCCAGATGGCGCAAATTTTACTAAAATAGGGAAAGAATAAGGCGCCACGATTTCTCGCAGCGCCCTTAGATCGGTTCTGTTGTCGGTTCAGCGTCAGCTGTTGTTCACTCCGGCCTCGGCTTCGATTTGCTTGCGGCTCTTGCGGGCCCGCTCCGTGGCAGACTTGAGCTGACCGCAGGCGGCCATGATATCATCGCCGCGGGTCTTGCGGATCGGCGAGGCATAGCCAGCCTGATAGATGATATTTGCAAACGCCCGGATGCGGTTGTTGGACGACCGTTTATAGGGCGCCCCCGGCCACTCATTAAAGGGAATGAGGTTGATCTTGGCCGGAATGTTGTGGCGCTTGATATGATCCAGAAGACGATGTGCGTCCTCATCAGAGTCGTTCACCCCATCAAGCATCACATATTCGAAGGTGATCCGCTCAGAGTTCGAGACCTTCGGGTAATCTGCAAGCGCCTGCAGCAATTCATCGATGTTCCAGCGACGGTTGATCGGAACCAGCACATCGCGCACCTCATTGGTGGTCGCATGAAAGGATATCGCAAGGAGACAGCCGATTTCCTCAGCCGTCCGCGCAATCTCGGGCACCACGCCAGAGGTCGAGAGCGTGATACGACGCCGCGAGAGGGAAATCCCCTCCGGGTCCATCGCAATCTTCATCGCATCGCGCACATTGTCGAAATTATAAAGCGGCTCCCCCATGCCCATCAGAACGATGTTGGACAGTAGGCGGGTTTCATCCTTTGGCGCGCCGGGGGTGGGCCATTCTTCCAGGTCATCCCGCGCCATCATCACCTGTCCGATGATTTCGGCCGGGGTCAGGTTGCGCACCAGCTTTTGCGTGCCGGTGTGGCAAAACGAACAGGTGAGCGTACAGCCGACCTGAGAGGAAATGCATAAGGTGCCCCGGTCGTCCTCGGGGATATAGACCACCTCAACCTCATGGCCGCCATTTATCCGCACCAGATATTTGCGCGTGCCATCGGTCGACACTTGTTTTGAGACCACCTCGGGGATGCGGATCTCGAATGTTTCCTCCAGCTGAGCGCGGTAGGCCTTGGCTAGATTTGTCATCTCCGCAAAGTCTCGTACCCCCCATTGGTAGATCCACTGCCAGATCTGCCCGACGCGCATCTTGGCCTGTTTCTCCGGGGTGCCGTTTTCGATCAATACCGCGCGCATGCGGTCACGGGTCAGACCAACAAGGTTGATCTTGCCGCCTTCCGGCTCTTTGCGGGGGAGGGTCAAAACATCTTGGGTGATCGGCGCTGAGGCTGTCATGAGACGGGTCTCGCTGGCTGGTGTCAAAACGGGGCGGGATGCGGCTCTATATAGGAGATCGGACCAAGATCAAAAGGATTCTCGCTCAACCCCGCTATGCAAGCCCCGCACGCCGCCGCTTTCTTCTAACGAAAAATATCCCGGAGCGCGAGGCAGAGCCTCGCAAAAGAAAACGGCGAAGCCGGGACTTCGCCGCATCATTCAAAATCGTCTCGCTTGCGGATCAACCGGCGCAGCGTTTCTCGGCGTCTTCGATCGCGGCCGTAAAGCCCAGCAGGGAAAACGTGTCCTTGGTCTGCGTTCCGCGCGAGGATCGAGCAGTCAGCACCGCGTCCGCACCGCGCTTCATGGCGGTGATGATCTTGGTGTCATCGGTTGGCGTGGCAGGCCAGGCCCATTCGCCTTCGGTAAAGAGTTCGAACTCCGAGTCACCGATTTTCATGTTCACGGTCGAGCCGGGCGCAAAGGGATATCCCCCTGTGAATGTAACCTGACCTTTGTTTCCGCTGTCCGGGCGGTAGAACACAAACAGGCGAATTTCACTGCGGCGAACGGCGACCACGCGACCGTCCCGGGTGTTCACGGTTTCCTTGGGCGCCGAGACGCCAATGCACTCTCGCGGCGAGGTCTCCTCAAAGACGCTCCAATCCACATGCGCACCTACGCGGTTATCTGTCGTTGCCTGCTGCGCGCTTGCTGAGGTCGCCATACCGGCCAGCAATAGCGCGCCTGCCAAACGACGGAGTTTCAATGCCATATGTCCCGCCTCCAAGACTGTCTTGTCCTCAAATGTATTCGGGCCTCGTGTGCGGTGTTTTGCACACCGTCTATACCCGCACCTCATGATGCTTGACACAAGCATATTCACGGAACAAGGGCCATGCGCAATTGCCAAGTTTGGCAGGTTTTTGCCGTCTTTTCCTTGAAAAGCCGGGGTTTTGTATGTCTGTTGACACGAAAATCCCTCAAGTTGATGAGCCAAGCCCATGACAACCCCTATTGCCGCCGCGCCCTTTACCGAACTCTGGCGGGGTGATCTCCTCGAGAGCCAACACCACGGGCATGCCGTGATCTGCAATGGCAAAGGCGAGGTGATCCGGTCCTGGGGCAACCCTGAGCAAATCATTTACCCACGCAGTTCCTGCAAGATGATTCAGGCGCTACCGCTACTGACTTCGGGCGCGGCGGCGCGCTATGGGCTGAGCACAGAGCAGCTTGCGCTAGCCTGTGCATCGCACAATGGGGCACACATCCACATTGATCGGGTTGGCCACTGGCTCGACCAGCTCAACCTTGGTGAGGGCGATCTGCGCTGTGGTGCGCAGAAACCAAAAGACAAAGACGTGCTGTATGATCTGATCAAGCGCGATGACAGCCCCTGCCAGATCCACAACAATTGTTCGGGCAAACATGCGGGCTTCCTTACGCTCTCGCAGCATCTGGGCGCAGGACCCGAGTATGTCGAGATCGACCATCCCGTGCAGCAAGCCTGCCGGGAGGCTTTTGAGGAAACCACGAAGGAAAGCAGCCCGACTTATGGTATCGACGGCTGCTCCGCTCCGAATTTTGCCTGCTCCATCACCGGCCTGGCGCGTGCGATGGGGTGGTTCGCCTCGGCTCATACCCGCTCTGGCCGGGCAGATGATGCCGCAGTACAGCTGCGCGATGCCATGGCCCGCCATCCTGAACTGGTGGCGGGCGAAGGACGGGCCTGCACCGCCTTGATGCGCGACATGGGCGGCAAGGTCTCGGTGAAGACCGGCGCGGAAGGAGTCTTTGTCGCGATCCTGCCAGAGCAGCAACTTGGCATCGCATTGAAGATCGTGGACGGCACCACCCGCGCGGCAGAAAATGCCATCACGACGCTATTGGTGAGCCTCGGGGCCTTGGATCGCAACAGCCCCTCGGCAAAGGCGTATATGACCGCGCCGATCACAAACTGGAACGGTATTCACTGTGGCGAAATGCGGCCCGCGTCAGGGCTGGTCTTTTAGGGCAGGGGCCGCGCTACATCACCATTTCGATGATTTCGGCCACTTCGATCGTGCCGGTGCCATCAGTCACGCTGGGGCACCCTTTGGCCATCTCGCAAGCCTCTTCGATGGTGTCCGCAGTGACCACTGTATAGCCCGAGATGGGGTTTGAGCCGCCATCATCTGTGATGGCAGCGGCGCTGACCGTTTTCGACTTTCCAACCGGGTTTCCGGGGATGGCTACGGCGTCTCCCATCTCCTGAAACCAGGCCATCCAGGCGGCCATTTCTTTTTCTTCTTCTTCCGGGGTCTCGGCGGCTTTGCCACCGTGATATGCAAAAATGAACTGAGGCATCCGTCTATCCTTTGCTGAAAATACAGAACGAAGGCTAAGCCTGTCGGACCGGAATCAGCAAGGTACGGTTTCCCGCACGCAGTTTCTCAGAGCATATCCCAGATCAGCTTCATCGCGAGGCTCACGGTGGTCAACACCAACAGTGGTTTGATCACTTTGGCCCCTTGCTTTTGCGCAAGGCCGGCACCGACCCGTGCTCCTGCAATTTGTGCAAACCCCATGGCAAGACCGGTCAACCACCAAGGCGTTGCAACGACCGCAAAGGCTGCAAGGGCTCCGGCGTTTGAGGCAAAATTCAAGAGCTTCGTGTGCGCAGTCGCCTTCAACACGCCGTAACCGGCGAGCCCAACGAAGGCGAGCATGTAGAAACTGCCTGCACCGGGACCCAAAAGCCCGTCATAGGCCGCGCAGAGCGGCACCATGGTGGCGGCGAAGACTGCGGGCGTCAGACGCTGGGCGCGGTCTTCGTCATTGAGACCTTTCTTGGTGGCAAAGAAAACCGCGATCCCGATCAACAGAACCGGCAGCGCATAACGGATCAGCTCGACGGGTAGGACCGACACCAGCAGAGCGCCTGCAATGGAGGCAAAGAATGCGATCACCGCCGATTTCCACTGAGTGCGAAGATTGACATGGCCGCCGCGTGCATAGGTGATTGCCGCCGTTGCCGCGCCAAACAGGCCTTGGATCTTGTTGGTGGCAAGCGCTGTCACCGGGTTGGCGCCTGCAATTAACAGCACGGGAACCGTAATTAGCCCGCCGCCACCGGCAACCGCGTCGATAAATCCCGCAGCAAAGCCTGCTGCCATCAACAGCAGCAGAACCTCGAAGGTTACCTCGAACATATGTGAAATTATCCTTTGAAGTCGTCCAGGCTGTAGCCCTGTACGTACAAGAGTGCCGAGAGGTCGCCGTGATTGATGCGGATGTCACACTCTGCGGCAACAGAGGGTTTGGCATGAAGCGCCACACCGGCACCGGCGCGGGTCAGCATGCCAAGGTCATTCGCCCCGTCGCCGACTGCGATGACCTCTGCTTCGGAGATGCCAAGGCGGGCGGTGATCTCTTCAAGTGCCTCGACTTTGGCCTCGCGACCGAGAATGGGACGCGCGACGTCACCGGTCAGTTTGCCGTCCTCGACGATCAGCGTATTGGCGCGGTTCTCGTCAAACCCGAGCTCACCAGCAACACGGGCGGTGAAGGCGGTGAAGCCGCCCGAAACCAACGCCGCGTAGGCGCCATGTGCCTTCATGGTTGCCAAGAGCGCAGCACCCCCCGGCATCAAGGTGATGCGCGTATCAAGAACTTGGGCGATGACCTCCTCGGGCAGTCCCTTCAAAAGCCCGACCCGCTCGGTCAGAGCGCCCTCAAAATCCAGTTCGCCATTCATGGCACGGGCCGTGATGTCCTTGACGCGGGCACCAACGCCGGCCTCATCTGCCAGTTCGTCAATGCATTCCTGCTGGATCATGGTTGAATCCATATCTGCCAAGAGCATCTTTTTGCGCCGCCCTTCTGCGGGCTGAAGCACCAGATCGACCCCCATGCCTTGCAGATCACTCCAGACGTCCCACTGGTTGTCGGGCAGGGCGTTAAGCGTGAACTCTGCCGCGATGCCGGGATTGAGCCAATTGGCTTCTCCGCCGCCCCACGCGTTCCTCAGCGATTCGACCAGCGCAGGTTCCAGCGTTGGGGTGGCAGGGTTCACGAGCAGGGTTGCGACATACATATGTATTCTCCGGTCAAGGCGGGCTGACTTCTCTTAACGAGCGCTTACCGCTGGCACCAGCCCGGAGGGGCTGAGGGGCGCAAAGTTTCCGATCGGCGTCATATGGGGTCGCAAAAATTTCCAAAAGCGGCGCAAATGGTCGATTTCCCCGGTTGCGCGGAATCATCCTCCCGCATATCGCTGTCGGTGGGACACCCCTCCCCAACGAGGGGCGCTTATCTGGAAGGGTAGCATTTATGGCTATTGCACAACCGGCATCGCGGCCGGCCAATCCGCGTTTTTCTTCTGGCCCCTGCGCCAAACCCCCCACCTACGATCTTTCCAAACTCGCTGGCGCGCCTCTGGGTCGCAGCCACCGCGCTGCCGTGGGCAAGGAAAAGCTCCTCGCCGCCATCGAAGGCACCCGCGAGGTTCTGGGCATCCCCGCAGACTACAAGATCGGCATCGTGCCTGCGTCCGACACCGGCGCTGTAGAGATGGCGATGTGGAACCTTCTCGGTGCGCGCAAGGTCGAGATGCTCGCCTGGGAAAGCTTTGGCGCAGGCTGGGTCACCGATGTGGTGAAGCAGCTGAAAATCGATGCCGAGGTCAAGACCGCCGAGTATGGCGACATCGTTGATCTTCAGACGGTGGACACCAACAACGACGTGGTCTTCACATGGAACGGCACAACCTCCGGCGTTCGGGTTCCCAATGGGGACTGGATCAAAGACGACCGCGAAGGTCTGATCATTTGCGATGCGACTTCTGCGGCCTTCGCACAAGAATTGCCGTGGAAGAAACTCGATGTAACGACGTTCTCCTGGCAGAAGGTGCTGGGTGGCGAGGCCGCGCATGGTGTGATCGTCCTCAGCCCCCGCGCGGTTGAACGCCTCGAGAGCTACACCCCTGCATGGCCTCTGCCGAAGATCTTCCGCCTGACCAAAGGCGGCAAACTGATCGACGGGATCTTTACCGGTGCAACTATCAACACGCCGTCGATGCTGGCAGTTGAGGACTATCTGTTCGCGCTCGATTGGGCGCGGTCGGTGGGCGGCGTTGAGGGGTTGATTGGTCGGGCCAATGCCAATGCCAACGCGATCCACGCCTTTGCCTATGCCAACGACTGGATTGAAAACCTCGCCAATGATCCGGCGACGCGTTCCAATACCTCTGTCTGTCTGAAGTTCACGGACAAGCGGATCAAGGATGGTGCGAGCTTTGCCAAGTCTGTGGCCAAGCGGCTGGAGGCCGAGGGCATCGCCTATGATATCGGTGCTTACCGTGACGCGCCTGCCGGCCTTCGGATCTGGTGTGGCGGCACGGTCGAGACCGCCGATATCGAGGCTATGCTGCCATGGCTAGCATGGGCCTTTGAGGCCGAGATCGCCGCGCAAGGCTAAAGGATAGCGTCTGGGCGTCAGCCCAGGCTGCGCCCAACCACTCCCGCTATTTCAGGCCGCACCCCGGCCCCCGCAGACAAAGGACCAATGCAAATGGCCCCCAAAGTACTCATCTCCGACAAACTCTCGGACGCCGCCGTTCAGATCTTCCGTGACCGCGGCATTGACGTGGATTTCCTACCCGATGTGGGCAAGGACAAGGAAAAGCTGGCTGAGATCATTGGCCAATATGATGGCCTCGCGATCCGCTCCGCCACCAAAGTGACGCCGACCATTCTGGAAAACGCCACCAACCTAAAGGTGATTGGCCGCGCCGGGATCGGCACCGACAACATCGACAAGGAAGCCGCGTCGAAAAAGGGTGTGATCGTCATGAACACTCCCTTCGGCAACATGATCACCACCGCCGAACATGCGATTGCGATGATGTTCGCCGTTGCGCGACAGGTCCCCGAGGCCTCTGCCTCGACCCATGCCGGGAAATGGGAAAAGTCCAAATTCATGGGCGTTGAGCTGACCGGCAAGACCCTCGGTGTTATTGGTGCGGGCAACATTGGCGGCATCGTCTGCGATCGCGCCCGTGGGCTGAAGATGAAGGTTGTGGCCTATGATCCGTTCCTATCCGAGGAAAAGGCCAAGAAGATGCAGGTCGAAAAGGTCGAGCTGGACGAACTGCTCGCGCGCGCTGATTTCATCACGCTTCATGTTCCGCTGACCGAGCAGACCAAGAATATCCTGAGCCGCGAAAACATCTCCAAGACCAAGAAAGGCGTGCGCATCATCAACTGTGCCCGTGGCGGTCTGGTGGATGAAGAAGCCCTGGCCGAAGCCCTGACCTCCGGCCATGTGGCTGGCGCGGCATTTGATGTATTCTCTGTGGAGCCTGCGAAGGAAAACCCGCTCTTCAACCTGCCCAACGTGGTCTGCACCCCGCACCTCGGCGCCGCGACGACCGAGGCGCAGGAAAACGTGGCGCTGCAAGTCGCAGATCAGATGGCGAACTACCTCTTGACCGGTGCCGTTGAAAACGCGCTCAACATGCCATCGGTGACGGCCGAGGAAGCCAAGATCATGGGGCCGTGGATCAAACTGGCCGATCATCTCGGGGCCTTTGCGGGTCAGATGACCGACGAGCCGATTACTGCGATCAATGTGCTCTACGATGGTGTGGCAGCGGATATGAACCTCGACGCGCTGAACTGCTCGGTGGTTGCAGGCATCATGAAAAAGGTGAACCCGGATGTGAACATGGTCTCGGCACCCGTTGTGGCCAAAGAACGCGGCATCCAGATCTCTACCACCAATCAGGACAAGTCCGGCTCTTTTGATGGCTATATCAAGGTGACTGTCGTCACGGCAAAACGCGAGCGCTCTGTCGCAGGCACCGTGTTCTCGGATGGCAAACCGCGCTTCATCCAGATCAAGGGCATCAATATCGATGCCGAAGTGGGCGCGCATATGCTCTACACCACCAACCAGGACGTGCCGGGTATCATCGGCACCTTGGGTCAGACTTTGGGCGATATGGACGTCAACATCGCGAACTTTACGCTTGGCCGAAACGAGGTCGGCGGCGAAGCGATCGCGCTCCTTTATGTGGATGCGGAGGTCCCCGCAGACGCGCGTGCCAAGCTGGCAGAGACCGGTTACTTCACCCAGATCAAGCCGCTGGCCTTTGACGTCGCCTGAGTATTGGGCATAGTTTGAAAACACGGCGGGCTCATCATTGGATGGGCCCGTTTTTGTTCCAACTCCCTGTTTTTTCTTGCCTCACGAGGCAGGCACGCCATTGTGCGATCAGCTGCGCGCACCATTATTTGTAACGAGCCCGCGCGCCCTGACCGAAGATAAATGAAAGACGTTTCTTATGACCAAGCCCATCTACGCTATTGGTGACATCCACGGACAAACCGAACAACTGGAGCGCGCTCTCGAACTGATCGAACGTGATGGCGGGGCAGAGGCCGAGATCGTCTTTGTAGGCGACTATGTGGATCGTGGTCCTGACAGCCGTGGCGTGATCGACCGCCTCATGCAAGGGCAGGCCGATGGGCGCAACTGGACGTGCCTAAAGGGCAACCATGACCGTATGTTTTCTTGGTTTCTGGAAGAATTCCCAAGAGAAGATCCGCATCTCCCCGTGGCGCTTTACTACTTGCAGGAGCGTATCGGGGGCGCTGAAACACTGGCGTCCTACGGCATCAGCTGCGCGCCAGAGGATCGCACGTCCGTTGTGCATGAAGCGGCACGGGCAGCCGTGCCGCAACAGCATCTGAGCTGGATCGACTCGCTGCCGCTGTTCCACCAAACGGGCGCGCAGTTTTTTGTCCACGCCGGCATTCGCCCCGGTGTTCCCCTGATGGATCAGGCTGAACAGGACATGCTCTGGATTCGCCAAGGTTTCCTGGAGCATACCGAGGCACATCCACACCTGATCGTCCACGGCCACACGGCTGAAAAGCACCCGGTCCATTATGGCAATCGTGTCGATATTGATTGTGGAGCGGGCTATGGGCGCACGCTGGTGCCAGTGGTGTTCGAAGGAGATCGCGCATGGTGTCTGACGCCCGGGGGACGACAGCATCTTGCGCCGGGCTCGTAATCGAGGAAGGCCGACAGTTTTGCGGGAAATTTGTTATTCAGGCGCTCGCAAGAGTTGTATAACGGACTGCATGGCTAACGCTTTGCGGTTTTGCATACCCCTGCAAAACAGGATCTCTTGAGGTCCGTTGCGTTTTGTTATGCTTCACGTTGTCCTTACTGCGGCAGGCGCCCTCGCAAAGGGTCGCCTGCCTCTTTTCAAGGTGCTCAGCCTCCAGTCCAGTCGAGTACAACCTTGCCGCTTTGTCCTGATTTCATGGCGGCAAAGCCTTGTTCAAACTCATCGACCGCAAACCGGTGGGTGATCACCCCGCTTACATCCAGGCCGTTTTGCAGCATCGCGATCATCTTGTACCAGGTCTCGAACATCTCCCGTCCATAGACGCCTTTGATGGTGATGGCCTTGAAGACGATCCGAGACCAGTCGACGGGGGATTTGCCCGGGGGAATACCAAGAAGCGCAATCTTGCCGCCCATCACCAGCGCTTCGACCATCTGGTCCAGCGCCTGTTGATTGCCGGACATCTCGAGGCCGACATCAAACCCTTCCCTGAGGCCAAGTTCATGCATCACATCGTTGAGATCCTCGACGGCGACGTTGACCGTGCGCACGCGTGTGACCTCACTGGCAAGCGCCAGGCGGTCTGCGTTTACATCGGTAATCACCACATGGCGCGCGCCCGCATGTCGTGCCACGGCGGCCGCCATGATCCCGATCGGACCGGCTCCCGTAATGAGCACATCCTCACCGAGGAGATCAAAGCTCAAGGCGGTGTGGACCGCGTTGCCGAGTGGGTCGAGGATGGCGCCGATGTCATCCGGAATGTCATCGGGCAGCGGCACCACGTTAAAAGCGGGCAGGCGCAGGTATTGCGCAAAGGCTCCTTGCTCGTTGACCCCAATCCCGCGCGTTCCCGGATCAAGGTGAAACTTGCCTGACCGCGATTGACGGCTTTCTGTACCAATCAGATGCCCTTCGCCCGAGCACCGCTGCCCAACCGTGAGACCGGTCACATTGCGCCCCAGCTCAACGATCTCGCCAGCAAACTCATGACCCGTGATCATCGGAACCGGCACCGTGTGCGCAGCCCAATCATCCCAGTTCCAGATGTGAATATCTGTACCGCAGATGCCGGTCTTGTTGATCTTGATCAGGACCTCATCCGGGCCGATTTCGGGCACTGGGGCCTGGACCATCCAAAGCCCCTCTTGGGGTTTGGATTTCTCTAGGGCTTTCATTGTATTGGGCCGCATGTCAGATCACTCCACAGGCCTTGCCCGCACGCTCAAACGCGTTCAGGGCTCGGTTCAACTCGTCTTGGGTCAGGGCGGCGTTCATCTGGGTGCGGATGCGGGCTTGTCCTTTTGGCACAACGGGAAAGAAAAAGCCGGAGACATAGACGCCCTCTTCAAACAATTTATTGGCCATTTCCTGTGCCAGCTTGGCATCGCCCAGCATCACCGGGATGATCGGGTGCTCTCCGGGCAGCAGGTCAAAACCCAGACGGGTTAGCCCTTCGCGCCAGATCGTGGCGTTTTCAAACAGTTGTCGGCGCAGGCTCTCGCCTTCCTCGACCAGGCGGATCGCCTCCAGCCCGGCAGCCACCACCGCGGGCGGTAGGGAGTTTGAGAACAAATAGGGGCGCGCCCGTTGGCGCAGCAGATCGATCACGGGCTGGGGGCCGGCGATGTAGCCTCCAATCGCACCGCCCAGCGCCTTGCCCAGCGTGCCGGTCAGGATATCGACGTCCACGCCGAAGTGATCCGGCGTACCTGCCCCTTTTGGCCCCATGAAGCCGGTTGCATGACAGTCATCTACCATCACCATCGCGTCATGCCGATCGGCAATCTCCCGGATCGCAGGCAGATTGGCGAGGTAGCCATCCATGGAGAAAACCCCATCGGTTGCGATCATGATGTGGCGCACGCCCTTGGCACGCGCGTCCTTCAACTTCGCCTCGAGATCCTCCATGTCATTATTGGCATAGCGATAGCGCTGTGCCTTGCAAAGACGGATGCCGTCGATGATCGAGGCGTGGTTCAGGCTGTCGGAAATGATCGCATCTTCAGGGCCGAGCAACGGCTCGAACAACCCGCCATTGGCGTCAAAACAGGCTGCAAAGAGGATCGAATCGTCCTTGCCGAGAAAATTTGCTATCTTCTGCTCCAGCGTTCGATGCAGATCCTGTGTCCCGCAGATGAAGCGCACAGAGGCCATACCATAACCTTTTTCGTCCATCACGGATTTTGCGGCGGCGATCAAATCGGGATGGTCGGCCAGCCCAAGATAGTTATTGGCACAAAGATTGATAACTTCGCGGTCCCCAACCCGGATCTCGCCGCCCTGAGGCGAGGTGATCATTCGCTCGCGCTTGTAGAGACCATCGGCTTCGATCTGCGTCAGGGTTTCGCTGATGTGGCTGAGAAAAGCATTGGACATAAGCACGACTCCGGTTGTTTCCCGAAGTCTGTCATAGTGGACGTGCATCCGTAAAGGTGGAATTTCGGTTTTGCGGAAAAAAATCCGTGATTGCGGATTTGCCTACTTCTAACCGGAAATATCCCGGGGTGAATTGGCCGGATGGCCAAGAGGGGCAGCGCCCCTCAGCCGTTCTTTACGATCAGAAAGACGCGCGCAGTCCCGTCAGGTGCCGCGATGGCATGTGCCACGTCCGCTGCATATCGGGCTGTGTCGCCTGGTTCGAGCCGATCCTCGGCGGTTCCAGAGGTCAAAACCACGCGGCCTTCCAGGACGGTCAGTTGTTCGCGAGTGCCGGGCGCATGCGGCTGACTGATCAGCGCGCCGCCGGAAGCAAAGCTGATGTCATAGACCTCATGACCTCCCACATCCTCAGGCGGAGAGAGGATGGCGATCGTGCAATGGGCGGCTTTGCTGTCGATCACTGGCACATCGCGCGCGCGCAGCACGTCGATCCGATCTGCGGCTTCTCCGGCCTCGAGGAGACCTGCGAAATCCACCTGGAGGGCACGAGTGAGGTTCCAGAGCGTTGCGATGGTTGGTGAACTTTCGCCACGTTCAATTTGGCTCACCATCGAACGGCTGACCCCCGAGAGGTTTGCCACGGCTTCAAGGCTCAAGCCCTGCGCCCGTCGTGCCTCTTTAAGGCGTGCGGGTAGGAGGGTCAGGATATCGTCTGTTGTGTCCGTCATGGCGGAAGTAGTGGCGCGACCTTCCAAGCCTGTCAATGACGGGACGTTCTGCGCGACAGGTTCATGCTGCAGGTGCATACTGTCGCGAACGGACACGAGGAGTGAGAGATGACAGATATTGTGATTCTGGATGGCGCCCGCACTGCGATCGGAACCTTTGGTGGCGCGCTGGCCCAGACGGCGCCGATAGATCTTGGAGCGACGGTCGCCAAAGCTGCGATGGAGCGGTCTGGTGTCGATCCTGCTCAGATCGGCACTGTTGTCTATGGTCATGTGATCAACACCGAACCACGTGATATGTATCTGTCGCGGGTGGCAGCGATGCAGGCGGGAATTCCAGAAAGCACGCCTGCGATGAATGTGAACCGCCTCTGCGGGTCCGGCGCGCAAGCCATCGTATCAGGAATCCAAGCCTTGATGCTGGGAGATGCTGAATACGCTCTGACCGGCGGAGCAGAAAGCATGTCGCGCAGTCCATTCATCACGCCTTCGACCCGCTGGGGGCAAAAGATGGGTGACGTGAAATCGCTCGACATGATGCTGGGCGCTCTGAATTGCCCGTTTGGGACTGGCCACATGGGAGTGACGGCAGAGAATGTCGCAGATGAGCATGAGATCACGCGCGCTCAGATGGATGAGTTCGCGCTGGTTAGCCAGACCCGGGCCGCTGCCGCCATCGAGGCCGGCTACTTCCAAAGCCAGATCGTGCCGGTTGATGTCAAGGTGAAGCGGGACATGGTTCCGTTCGAAGTCGATGAGCATCCAAAGGGCACATCGATGGAGGCGCTCTCCGGGCTGCGTCCGGTGTTCAAGAAGGATGGGCGTGTGACGGCTGGCAATGCGTCGGGAATCAACGATGGCGCGGCTGCATTGGTGCTCGCCACAGCCGAGGCGGCTGAGAAATCCGGTCTGAAACCCAAGGCCCGTATCCTCGGATATGCCCATGCAGGCGTTCGTCCGGAGGTCATGGGCGTAGGTCCGATTCCGGCTGTAGAGCAGCTTCTGAAGCGGATTGATATGACTGTTGGTGACTTTGACCTCATTGAATCCAACGAGGCCTTTGCGGCGCAGGCTCTGGCCGTCAACAAGGCACTTGGGTTGGACAGTGCCAAGGTAAATCCGAATGGCGGCGCAATTGCCCTGGGCCATCCGGTCGGCGCAACCGGCGCCATCATCACTGTCAAAGCGCTCTATGAGCTGGAGCGCACTGGCGGGCGCCGTGCGATCATCACCATGTGTATCGGGGGCGGGCAGGGGATCGCCCTCGCGATCGAACGGATCTGACCCGAAGGTTCGAGCGAACGTGGAGGGGCTTTGCCCCTTTGCGCGTCCGCGCATTCACCCCAAGATATTTTCAGTTAGAAGAAGGTACAGACCCGTTCTGTGCCTTCTTTTATGTTAGGTGGGTAAAAAGGAGCGTCGCCAGAATCCCAAGGGCGGCACCTGCCGAAGCGGCGCGCTTCCACGGCCGCCGTTTGTTTTGGGGCTCCGGCTCATGCGCTTGTGCGATCAAGGCGCGTTCGACAAGAGTAGGCAAGCGCGGGCCAAATCTGGCAAGAACCCGGGCGGTCTTGCCCAGATCAGCAGCGATTGCGCGCGGGCCGATGGAGGCTTTGATGTAGTCTTCGACTACGGGTTTTGCGACATCCCAGATATTGATCCGCGGGTCCAGCGAGCGGGCGACGCCCTCCACCACCACCATGGTGCGCTGCAAAAGGATCAACTCGGTGCGGGTTTCCATTCCAAAACGCTCTGTGACCTCAAAAAGGTAGTTCAGCAATCTCCCCATGGAGATATGGGTGGCATCCATACCGAAGATCGGTTCGCCCACGGCGCGCAGAGCGCGTGCGAATTCGTCAACGTCTTGGCTCGCGGGGACATAGCCCGCCTCGAAATGCACCTCGGCCACACGTTTGTAGTCGCGCTTGATGAAGCCATAGAGGATTTCTGCATAGACCCGACGGGTGTAGAGGTCGATATGCCCCATGATGCCGAAGTCATAGGCGATGATATCGCCATTGGCTGCGACCTTCATATTGCCCTGATGCATATCCGCGTGGAAGTAACCATCGCGCAGAGCATGGTTCAGGAATAGGGACAAAACCCGCTCGCCCAGGGCGCGGCGATCATGGCCAGCACTGTCGAGTGCATCATTGTCCCCTATCGGGAGCCCGTCGGCCCAGCCCAGCGTCATGACGCGACGCGCGGAGTAATCCCACAGGACGGGCGGCAGCTGAAATCCTGCATCCTCAGCGGTGTTGTCTGCAAATTCCGACGCAGCCGCGCTCTCGAGACGCAGGTCCAGTTCGCCACGCACCACGCCATCAAAATGGGTGATCACATCCATGGGGCGCAGACGTTTCGCACCGGGGGCAAAGAGTTCCGCGATCCGGGCTGCAAAATAAAAGGCGTCGACATCCTTGTGAAAGGCGCGCTCGATGCCGGGGCGCAGGACTTTGACCGCGACATCTTGGCCTGTTTCTTTCAGACGTGCCCGGTGAACCTGTGCAATCGAAGCGGCGGCGATGGGTTCCGAGAACTCCGAAAAGATCTCGTCAACCGGGCGACCGAGTTCCTTGGCCACTTCGGCCATTGCGACTTCGCGCGGGAAGGGCGGGAGCTTGTCCTGCAAGACACGCAGCTGTCGCGCCATATCGTCCCCGACCACATCCGGGCGGGTTGAGAGAACCTGGCCAAATTTGATGTAAGCCGGTCCAAGCGCCGTGATGGCGCGCGTCGCCGGCGGCATCTCCGGGTCGCCTTTGTAGCCCAGCCACTGAAACGGCCAGCCAAGCGTATAGGCTACCATGCGCAACGGGGCGGGTGCATCAAAGGCG
This sequence comes from Ruegeria sp. TM1040, assembly GCF_000014065.1. Classification (NCBI taxonomy): domain Bacteria; kingdom Pseudomonadati; phylum Pseudomonadota; class Alphaproteobacteria; order Rhodobacterales; family Roseobacteraceae; genus Ruegeria; species Ruegeria sp. TM1040. The sequence goes on from NC_008044.1 coordinate 3,197,179, forward strand.
TCGAGCACCACATTCATGGCACCGGTGCGCACCAAGGTGGCTCCCGTTCGGATCAGGCGAATGATGTTGTGAGGTCCGCGCATCGATCAGATCTTCCAGCCTGAATGCAGGGCGGCGATGCCCATCGACAGATTGCGATGTTTGGCATTCTCGAACCCGGCACTCTTTACCATCCCGAGGAAGGTTTCCTGGTCTGGGAAGTTGCGGATCGATTCAACCAGATATTGATAGCTGTCATAATCGCCTGCAATCATCTGCCCCATGCGGGGGATCACATTGAAACTATAGAGATCGTAAAGTTTTTGCAGTCCGTCATTGGGAAGCTGGCTGAACTCCAGCACCATAAGGCGACCGCCTGGCTTCAAGACGCGGTACGCTTCGTTCAGCGCTTCTTGGGGACGGGTCACATTTCGAATACCAAAAGAAATTGTGTAAACATCAAAGGTGTTGTCTTTGAACGGCAGCGCCATTGCATCGCCCGTCACCCAATCTAGGCACTCGGCCATCTGCTCTGCTTCGGCACGTTTGCGCCCTTCCTCGAGCATCGGAGTGGTGAGATCGAGCACCGTCGAATGGCCATGGCCTGCGCGTTTCAGGAACCGAAAGGAGATGTCACCAGTACCACCTGCAACATCGAGAAGGCGCTGACCGGGGCGCGGGGCGAGCCAGTCCATCATCGCATCTTTCCAGATCCGGTGGATGCCGACGCTCATAACATCGTTCATGATGTCGTATTTCGAGGCAACGGAGTTGAAGACCCCCTGCACGCGGCCTGCCTTTTCGTGCTCTGGCACGGTTTCAAAGCCGAAATGGGTGGTGCTGTCAGATTTCTCGGTCATTGGCCTTGTCGTCCTCGCAGTTTCGCCCTTGTTATAGAGCGCTCACGGGGCGGCACAATGCGCCCTTCTGTCAGGGGAGTCCTCTAATGCCTGAATTGCCCGAGGTCGAGACGGTGATGCGCGGTCTGCAGCCTTCCATGGAGGGTGTCGTCATTGCGCGCGCAGATGTGAATCGGCCAGATCTGCGTTGGCCTTTTCCCGACCGCATGACAGAGCGACTGTCTGGGCGGCGGGTGCTCTCGATGCGGCGGCGGTCAAAATACATCCTTGCCGATCTCGACAGCGGCGAGACGCTTTTGGTTCATCTTGGCATGTCCGGGCGGATGACAGTGTCGGGCGACCCGCTGGGGCAGTTTGTGCATTCACATCCGCAGCTTGAGAAACATGATCATGTGGTCTTTCACATGGACAATGGCGCACGCGTCACGTTCAACGATCCACGCAGGTTTGGCGCGATGGATCTTCTGGAGACAGCCAAGGCCGACAGTCATAAGTTGCTGGCAGTTCTGGGCCCGGAGCCTTTGGGGAACGATTTTCATGAAAGTCACCTTGTTTCTGCATTCAAAGGGCGCAGGACGCCGGTGAAATCTGCGCTGCTCGATCAGGGAATCATTGCGGGCCTGGGCAATATCTACGTCTGCGAAGCGCTTTTCAGGGCCGGCATTTCGCCACGTCGCGAAGCTGGAAAAATCAGCACATCGCGCGTCACATCGCTGGTTCCGATCATCCGTCAAGTGTTGCAGGATGCGATCGCCGCGGGCGGGTCCTCACTCAAGGATTTCCGCCAAGCTAATGGAGAACTTGGATATTTTCAGCATACCTTTGATGTCTACGGGCGCGAAGGAGAACCCTGTCGACGCGCCGGTTGCACCGGAACAGTCACTCGAATCACTCAATCCGGCCGGTCGTCGTTCTACTGTGGCAAGTGCCAAAGATAACTTGAAAGCGAGGGCTGCCGTGATAAGGACTCAGGCTCAGGAGAAACAACCGAAAGCGAATTGTCATGGCCTATGAGACGATCAACGTCGATACTCAGGACCACGTCTGCCTTATCAAGCTGAACCGGCCTGAAGCGTTGAACGCGCTCAATTCCGTCCTTTTGGGCGAGTTGTGTGCCGCTTTGGAAGAAGCGGACGCCAGCGACAAAGTGCGCTGCATCGTGCTGACCGGATCGGAAAAGGCATTTGCAGCGGGCGCCGACATCAAGGAGATGTCGGAGATGAGCTATGTGGATGTGTTCACATCCAACCTCTTTGCGGACGCCAATGACCGGATCGCTGCCATCCGCAAACCGATCATCGCTGCGGTGTCTGGCTATGCGCTGGGCGGCGGGTGCGAAGTGGCCATGATGTGTGATTTCATCATCGCGGCTGAGACCGCGAAATTCGGCCAGCCCGAGATCAATCTGGGTGTCATTGCCGGTATGGGCGGCACGCAACGCCTCACCCGTTTTGTGGGCAAGTCGAAGTCGATGGACATGAATCTGACCGGCCGCTTCATGACTGCCGATGAGGCAGAGCGGGCAGGTCTGGTGTCGCGCGTGGTTCCGGCCAAAAAGCTGATCGAAGAGGCGATGGCAGCAGCCTCTAAGATCGCCGAGAAATCAGTACTGACCTCGATTGCGGCCAAGGAGGCCGTCAATCGCGCGTATGAATTGCCGCTTAGCGAAGGCATGCTCTTTGAGCGGCGGGTCTTCCATTCCATGTTTGCGACGGAAGACCAAAAGGAAGGTATGGCAGCGTTTCTAGAAAAACGCGAAGCCCAGTTCCGAGACAAGTAACCAGATTTGGCGAGGGGCGGCGGAATTTTGTCTCTCGCACATAGATAGTTCTACTCCGGCGATCCTGCCAATAATAACAGTGCCTTACAGCCTTTCAGAAAACGGACCTTCGGGTCCGTTTTTCATGTTTGGAAGGCGCGTTTCGGCAGGGGCACCTCTGCGCGAAAGGAGAACTTGCGCTTTTCTGGCGAATCCAGTAGGTACCGCCGTCATACATGCGCGTGCAGCCCGCTCAGGCTAGAATCACGACCGGTGATCTGATCCGGGTTCGGCTGGCATTCGCCATATCTGTAAAATACGAACTCGAAAATAAGGCACCATACCATGGCAAACTCTCCTCAGGCTAAGAAGCGCGCACGTCAGAACGAAAAGCGCTTTGCCATCAACAAAGCTCGTCGTTCGCGCATCCGCACTTTCCTGCGTAAAGTTGAAGAAGCCATCGCATCCGGTGACAAAGAAGCAGCGACCGCAGCTCTGCGTGCCGCACAGCCTGAACTGATGCGCGGTGTGACCCGCGGCGTTTACCACAAAAACACCGCTTCCCGCAAAATTTCGCGCCTGGCCGCACGCGTAAAAGCACTCGGCTAACGCTTCTATTGCGATCCATGTGCAATGATTCCGATTTCCCGCCACAGGTCGGCGAGGTCGAAGATTTGAACACCCAAAAGCACCGCCAAGCGCGGTGCTTTTTTGTTTTAGGGATTCCCGTCACTTCCGGCGAGTCGCGGGGATTCTTTGTCATGGGAGTCCGAGTCAACATCATAGTTTCGTTGCCGCTCCATGCCTGAAATTGCTACCTATGTTTCAGCGATTCATTCGCTGGGGGGACAGGCTGCTCACGACGACTCTAACGGGCATTAGGGTTGTTATTCTCTGTGTGTTGCGCTCTGCGCGCATCACCCGATTGATGTTGTCAAAGCGCTACGCGCTTTGAACACGGCGTCAGGCAACTGTCTCTTTCAGTGAATTAAGGGCGAGCGTTTTTCGTCGCGGGTGGTTTGTGTTTTTCCGCGCATGTCACAACGTTGTTTTCGAGTTTCGAAACACGTGGAGATCAGTCTGCATGCAGCCTGGTAACGCTCTTTTTGTGCCCAATCGCACCGGGATGTTCTGAGCAGAACAGCCCGACTGGGACGAAACG